>JAZNNR010000022.1:0-132184 GCA_045580325.1 Eubacteriales bacterium | reverse complement strand
GGTTGAACAGGCCATCGAGCTGCTCGGTCATGATAACGAAGGCATCGGCCTTAGCCGCGCCGCCGCCACAGCCCGTCAGGACGGAAGCCATTCCCATGCACATTGCTACGCACAGGACAAACGCGAGAATTCTCTTTTTCATGGTGACGCTCCTTTTGATATATAATGTATTTTATATTACAAGATTACTCTGTAACAAATTCAACGATGATTCCGCGTTCGTCCTTTACCGCCTTGACCTTTGCATATTTAATTGCGCTGAGGCTATCGGTAAGAACGCTCAGACCGCTTATTCCGAATGCCATAAGGCGCTCGGGCTCTACGTCGTGAAGGGACATCATAAGTCTTTCGTAAGCATATCTGTCGTGCATATAGTGAATAACGTTCATCGTATTTACGTACAGCTTTGCCATCCACGCCGCGTAGTATTTAAATGCTTCAAGCACCTCTTCGTAATCAAGTACTTCTTCTTCGAAAATCTTTCCTTCGGGCGCTATCTGCTCGCCGTATATCTCGTCCTTTCCGCCGTTGAGCGCCATAAGAAGCACCTTTGCAAGATTACATCTCGCGCCGAAGAACTGCATCTGTTTTCCCGTTTTCATCGCGGAAACACAGCAAGCAATAGAATAATCGTCGCCGAAATCACGACGCATAACGTCGTCATTTTCGTACTGTATCGAGTCTGTATCTATTGACACCTTCGCGCAGAATTTCTTGAAGGGCTCGGGCAGATCCTGTGACCAGAGCACCGTAATATTCGGCTCTGCGCTCGGTCCGAGGTTGTAAAGCGTCTGAAGGAATCTGTAACAGGTCTTTGTTACCATAGTTCTTCCATCCTCGCACATTCCCGCAAGCGAGCAGGTAACCCAAACGGGATCTCCCGCGAACAGACTGTTATATTCGGGTGTACGGAGATGGCGAACAAGGCGCATCTTTATTACAAGGTCGTCGATAAGCTCCTGTGCGTGAAGCTCATCGAGTGTTCCCTCTTCAATATCACGCTGAATATAAATATCTATAAACGAGGATATACGTCCGATACTGTTAGCCGCGCCGTTCTGCTCCTTGACCGCTCCGAGATAGCCAAAATAGAGCCACTGAATTGCCTCATAAGCATTATCCGCAGGTCTTGTAATATCACAGCCGTACTCTTTTGCCATTTCAACAAGCTGCTTCATAAATTCAAGCTGTCTTTCAACGTCCTCAAGAAGCTGAATGGTAGAAGCGTCCATATCGCGTTCGCTTATGCGTTTCTTATCGAGTGTACGTTCTTTTATAAGATGATCCATACCGTAAAGAGCAATACGGCGATAGTCGCCTATAATTCTTCCGCGCGCATAGGCATCGGGAAGTCCTGTAAGAACACCCGCGTGTCTTGCCTTTCTCATAGTTTCGGTATATACTCTGAAAACGCCTGTATTGTGTGTTGTACGGTACTTAAATTCGTTATTGATATTTTCGCCTATTTCATAGCCGTACGCCTGACAAGCCTGAACGGCATTTCTATATCCCGCAAAAGGATTTACCGCTCTTTTAAGAGGCTCGTCCGTCTGAAGTCCGACGATTATATCCTTTTCCTTATCCACGTATCCCGGTCTGTGCGAAAGTATCGAAGAAACGTGGTCGGTATCGATATTTAAAACTCCGCCCTTGTTATTTTCTTCAATGAGAAGCTTTTCTACCTTTTCTCTTACCGCCGCTGTACGCTCGGTAGCCGTCTGCAAAAAGTCAGCACCGTCAAGATAAGGAGTATAGTTTCTTTTTATAAAATCGCTTACGTTAATTTCACTGTTCCATAAGCCTTCGTTAAAATTTCTCCACTGTTTCAAATCTTTTTCTTCCTTTCAAAACAATCAAATAAACCATAAAATAAAAAGACATCCTGATTTTAGGATTACCAAAAAGGCGGTATCCCAAAGCGCACTATCTTTTGTATAATTGCTATTTTTCAAGATTATTATACACAATATGATGTATTTTGTCAACATCTTTGCAAGATAATAGATACATTTTTTACCGCAAAATAAAATCCTCCGTTTTTCGAAAATAACGGAGGATTTTGTGTTAATTTTAGTTCTGTGTGCTATAGTTGGGAGCTTCCTTGGTGATGTTGATATCGTGAGGATGAGATTCACGAAGTCCCGCACCTGTAATTCTGATAAACTTACCGTTTGTCTTGAGAAGCTCGATAGTGCGTGTGCCGCAGTAGCCCATACAGGAGCGGAGTCCGCCGATGAGCTGGAACACTGTGTCAGCGAGCAGTCCCTTGTAAGGAACGCGTCCTTCAACACCTTCGGGAACCTTCTTGGTAGTTCCTGTCTGGAAGTATCTGTCGCCGCTTCCCTTTTCCATAGCTGCAAGAGAGCCCATTCCGCGATATACCTTGAAGTTTCTTCCCTGATAGATTTCGATTTCTCCGGGGCTTTCCTCGCATCCTGCGAGAAGCGAACCGATCATAACAACGTCAGCGCCTGCTGCGATCGCCTTGGGAATATCGCCGCTGTATTTAATACCGCCGTCAGCAATTACGGGAACACCGTACTTTGCTGCTGCTTCGTATGCGTCGTTAATTGCTGTAAGCTGAGGAACACCTACACCCGATACGATTCTTGTAGTACAAATAGAACCGGGGCCTATACCAACCTTAATAGCGTCAGCACCTGCTTTGATAAGGTCTTCTGCCGCCTGTGCAGTTGCTATATTACCTGCGATAATATCGCATTCGGGGAACGCACTCTTTACTTTATCAAGCATATTGAGAATATTCATAGAATGACCGTGTGCAGAGTCGAGAACGAGGAAGTCAACACCAACGTCAACGAGCGCGCCTGCTCTGTCAAGAATATCCTTCGTTACGCCGATAGCACCGCCGCAAAGAAGTCTGCCGCGAGAGTCTTTTGCGGAGTTCGGATATTTTGTTGCCTTTTCAATATCCTTTATAGTAATAAGTCCTTTAAGCTCAAACTTATCGTTTACAAGAGGAAGCTTTTCGATCTTATTGTTGAAAAGAAGCTCTTTTGCTTCTTCGTGGCTTGTACCAACGGGAGCTGTAATAAGATTTTCCTTTGTCATAACCTCGCTTATTTTCATATCGTGGCTCTGAAGGAAACGAATATCTCTGTTCGTGATTATTCCGACAAGGCGGAGATTTTCATCACAGATCGGTACACCCGAGATCTTATACTTGTGCATAAGATTTTCTGCTTCATATACGTAATTATCGGGACTGAGGTAGAAAGGATTGGTAATAACGCCGTTTTCGCTGCGCTTTACCTTTTCTACTTCATCTGCCTGCTGCTCGATAGTCATATTCTTATGAACAACACCTACACCGCCCTCACGTGCGATTGCAATGGCAAGTCTGGACTCTGTTACCGTATCCATAGCCGAGCTCATAAGCGGAATGTTAAGGGTGATCTTTTTAGTAAGCTTGGTTGTAAGATCTACTGCGTTCGGCAAAACATCGCTCTTCTGAGGAACGAGCAGTACGTCGTCAAATGTAATACCTTCTCTTGCAAACTTGTTATCTGTCATATTTAAGTAATCCTTTCTCTGCATAGTAATTTTCAGTATAAGAACAACATCAATAATTAGTATAATTATAACCATAAACACCCTTTTTGTCAAGGCTAAACCAAAATAAATCAATTATTTTGTTTTTTTTACAAAAAACACTTTTTTTACCCCCGCTTTATTTGACAAATTAACATCAATATGCTATAATATTCATAATTATTTTATGGACACAGAGGCTCTTATGAAAGATTTTACGATAATCAATTCTGCCAAAAAGACTCCGTTTGAAATTGACGAAAGAAATTACTACCGTTCCAAAGGCGCGGGGGACGCGATCGCGAAGATCAAAGAGGTATGCAAAGAGAACCCCGACACTCGCGTTATAGTTTACGGCGGCGACGGGAGCGTATATGAAGCGGTCAATGCGATAATGAACTCGGGCGCGTCAGAGAGCGCCGAGCTTACTGTCGTTCCCTTCGGTACAGGTAACGATTTTGTAAAGTCCCTACCTGCCGAATCGGGAGTACGAAAAAAGATAGACCTTATAAAATTCAACGATAAATACAGCGCAAATATAATAAACATCGGTTTCGACTGCGACGTTGTAAGGGTAACCGAAAAGCTAAAAAAATTAAAGCTCGTGCGCGGAAGCATCGCCTACGCTATCGGTGTCCTAGCGACCGTTTTTCATAAGCTTGGCAAGAAATTTGATATTGAATTTACACTTGAGGACGGAAGCGTTGAATGTGAAAAAGGCGAGTATCTTCTTTGTGTTATCGCCAACGGTCGTTATTACGGCGGCGGATTTTGCTGTGCGCCGAATGCCGAGCTTGACGACGGAATACTCGACGTAATGCTTGTGCGAAAAATATCAAGGCTTCGTTTTGCAAAGTTTATCGGCGGATACAAAAAAGGCTTACATATTCTGCCCGACGGAAGTATCGATCCGAAATACAAATCCATACTCATTTACAAACGCTGCAAGGCTGTGAAGCTAAAAAACGTTATACAGCTATGTGCTGACGGCGAAATAGTTGACTGCCAAGATGCCGAAATTTCGGTTGCACACAAGGCTATTACGGTTGTAACCAAATAATATTAAAACAGGATACCGCTCGGGTATCCTGTTTTCTTATGTATAAATTTATACCGCTTTTTCTATTATTGTGATATTTTCAGGAGTGATACTTGCCTGTGTATATACGATCTCTTTTATCTGTGCCACCTCGGATGCGAGAAGATTTTCGCCCGAAACTATAACGTTTGCCTTCCCATTTCCGATAACGACAACGCACTCCTCAAAACCCTTTGCCTTGATAAGCGTTTCGATATTAGATTCACATTCGATTTCTTCAGCGATCTTCGCCATTTCGGCGTATGCGTTCTGCTTTGCTTCATCGTTTGCTTCTTCACTTGTCGTTATCTTTGAAAGTACTTCAAGTGCCTCTGCGCGCGCTTCGCTTCTGTCGATAAGGGCAAGTGCGAAATAGCTGTCAGAACCGTCTGCCGACGCGTCGTTATTTGGTTTTTCGCCGTTATTTCCTGCTTCTCCGCCCGATACGTAGTCATTCGGACTATAATCATCTGTACCTGCAAAAAGGATCCAGTTAAGATATACAGCGCCTGCGATAAGAACGAGCGTGCCGAGTATTGCGATATTACGCTTCATATTCTTTGTAAGCACGGTCTTTATCTTATTCCACGCTGTGTACTCACTTACCTCTGTATTTTCCGGCTTTTCTGTTTTTATAATTTTCATAATTTCCTCCCGAAATTTTTTGTTTTGTTATTATTTATTCAAATGCTTCGGTAAATATTCCCGATATGAGATAGATTTTATAAAAATCTGTTAAAATCTTCCTCCGACGTACACTCTGTTTTGCGGAAGCCCGAGTAGTGCACTTACCATTTTTATTATTTCAAGCTTCTTTTCGGGAATATCTCCCCCGTTACACACGACCGCCACTCCTCTTATCCCCGGCGCGTTTTCAGAGATAAGCACACCGCTTTCGTTTCCGTCCTTATCGCGTATCGTAACGTACTCGCTGTTTTTATCATTACTGTTCTCCGCATAAGAATAGCTGACCGTGCTTTCGAGGGTTACCATAACGCTGACATCCGATATTCCCCCTATTTCCGAAACTATTTTTGATATTCTCTCTTCTACCTCTTTTTCATATTCGCTATACGAGAAACTTCCCGTACTTTCGCTCTTTTGGATATTTTTATCTTTTGAAAGAAAGCTTCCCGCAAGTATCATAACTGCGCCGAGCGCAAGTAGTCCAAGCAGAAGCCAAAAGCCCTTTATTTCTTTAAGCTTTGCAAAAAATTCAAGCTTCACTGTTTTTCCGACCTCCTAATTTCTGTTTTCAGACAAAGTATTTTTTCGGTATAATATTCTATTTCGTCGATATTTATATCGTCATACAAGAAAATTATGACTTCTTTTATAGTAAGATTTCCGCTCTTATCCTTTTCAAGAGTGGCTTTTACCTTAAAATCCTCGTTATCAAGCGAAAATTTGCTCGAAAGTATAGACGAAACCGAATTTTCCACCGCTTTTGCATAGTATTGTGTAAGTGTTTTATCGTAAAGCTCACTATCCTCGGTATCTTTATCATTTTCTTCTTCGTTTGGCGAAAAATAATTCCCGTCAAGTGATTTATCCACCTCAAAAGCTATCGAAACAAAGGGTGTTGCAAGCATTATGATAACTACGAGCGAAGACACAAAGGTAATATATTTATCAAAGCTACGCATTTCAGATGAGAGATTTTTCAGTATTCCCGAGATCACCGACGCTATAAGCGCACACATTACGTATCCCTTTATCGCCTCCAAAGCGTGATTCCCCCTTTTTGAGTCAATTTCCCGTCGGTAAAAGTGCAAAGAGCGATATACAAAACATAAAAGTGATGCCTATCATAATCACTATTGCTATAAGAAAATTCAGCATTCTTACAGCCTCGTCAAGAAAAATATTATCTCTATCTTCAAGTATAAGAGAAGAAAACGCCGAGGCAAGCTGAAGCGCATATTTTGACGCTGTAAGCGTTATAAGCGGATAGAGAGATATAATGATTATTATAACTACTGCAAAGAGTCCTATCGAATTTTTCATAAGAGTGAAGGACGTTGCAAGTGTACGTGCGCTCTCTCCCACAAGTCCTCCTATTATCGGTACAGAGTGAGTTATGGCATATCTTACACCCCTCATTTTGAGGGTGTCCGAGGAATGCGCTATAACTGTCTGAAAGGAAAAAATCACCGAGATCACCGTCATAAAAAAGATGAGCACAGAAGTGAAAATATTTCTTATCATCTGAACAAAGCGGCTTATATTTACTCCCGACATTATCCCCGATGAGAGTGTTGCCGAAAAGGATATTTGCATTATCGGAAGCAGCACGCTACGGCAGAGCTCCTCGGTAACAGCAGTTATTGAGAATACCCACGTACTATGTACCCCTGCACTTCCAACCTCACCCGCGCTGAGATATAATCCTCCTATAACCACTCCAAGCGATTTTATAAAAGCTCCTATATTTTCGCTAAATTCCATCACGCTGTCGATATGCGACCAAACGAGCGCGTAAACTGAAGCTCCTATGCAAAGTGTTCCAGCCAGATTCCACACCTTTATCCCCGCTCCGTCGGCAGAAAAGGCTTTTCCTACAGCGGAAAGCACCGCCATTATGAGAGTTATCGACGCTACAAACGCAAACGCTTTAAGCGAAGAGGAGAGCGCGCTTCGCAACAGCCCTTTTGAGATATTTATTACGTATTCAACCTTGAAAAGCTCTACAAGCTTTTCGGGAGAATCAAGAGATTCATAAGTACCCTCGGGAAGCAGATCTTTTATATCGTCGGGGAGATTTTCGATAAAATCCTTAAATTCTTCTTTACTGTCATACAGCTCGGTGTCATTTTCCTCGGCGAAAACAGCGTTTTGCGGTATTACACAAAGTATGATAACCGCGATAAGAATACAGAGATATTTCTTCTTTGATCTAAGCATACATTATATCCTCTGCAAGCGTAAGAAGAGAGCGTATTAAGGGGAGCGATGTAAGCATTATCGCGCATTTACCGACAAGCTCCACTTTAGATGCCACCGCATTTTCTCCGCAGTCCCTGCATATATCCGCACTTCCCGATGAAACGAGGGCTATACCGAATGATTTCATCATTACTTTTACATACGGTCCGTAATCTGACGAGTCTGATATTTCATTTATATAATCGCTTATCGGTTCAATAAGCGAAACACACACAAGTGAAAGCGAAACGGTTACAAAAACCGATATTGGCATCGCAATCTCGTTTTTCAGCTGTTTCACAAGGAGCACAAGAACAACAGATGCTACCGCAAAACAGCATATAGAAAACATGCTCATAGTCCGAAGAGTTCGCGGATCCTTGTAAGCAGGTCGGAGATCTCGTTTACCATCATAAGAAGCACGATTACAACGCCCGACAGAGTTACGAGCATAGCTTGTTCATCACGTCCCGATTTATTAAGTATCTGACAGGAAACGCTTACAAGAAGTCCTATACCTACTACTTTAAAAATAAGTGTCGTATCCATTTTATTTTTCCTTTCATATCCCTTACCTTCTTATAAAATTATAAAAGAAGTATAACTATCATAATTCCTGCAAGTACACCGAGTGAAGAATACATTTTTCTGTTTTTCGGGTAAGCTTCTATGCTTTTTTTGAGGTCCTCGTCAAGTACAGACAGAATATATTTACAGCGCGCCGTTTGGTCCCCATATTCACTTTTCCCCAAAAACTCGGAGAAATTAACAAGTGAACCAAATGATTGTTCACTAAAACAAAAGATATGTCTTTCGTTTTCAAGTGCGCTTTTAAGTCCCGACAAGCGTACTTTTTGAAGAAAGCCGTTTTTCTCAAGTACTTCACTCGAAAACGAGGAATATATATTTTCAAGCGGAGTTCTGAAGCACTCTATCTCGCGGTTTATGTGTGCAATAAGAGCGCACAGCGCCTCACTTCTCTCTATTCTCTTTTTTTCAGACAGGGCAAGTCCATTTCCGAAAAGGGTGCACACAATAAATATCAAAAACAGTCCTATATATTTAATATTCATATCAGTGTGAAAGTATGTCGCTTCGGGAAATTATTTCGAGCTTTCTTTCCCCGTTTGCCGCAATATTTATCTTAACGTAGAGGTCAAATATCCCTGCCTTATGGAGCTTTTCAAAGGCTCCCGAGTTTATCAGCCTCTCTACCGATGATGCGTGCGCGCCCACTACAAGCGGCACTCCTCCGCTCTGCACCGAAAGGATAGTCTCGGCTTCTTCCCTGCCTATCTCGTCGCAGATTATATACTCGGGCGACATAGTTCTCGTTGCAAGCTCTATGCCCTTTGCTTTTGGATATCCGCTGTAAACGTCGATATTTTCCTCTTTCATAAGCAGGCTGTCGCAAAGCTCGTACCTTGAATCTATGAGGGCGACTCTTTTGGGCGGACTGCCTTTTGAAAGCAGGAGAGAAAGCTCCCTAAGCAGTGTCGTTTTCCCCACACCGGGCGGCGAAAATATTACTACGCTATCGGTAAATCTTCCTTCATAAAGCTTATTGTAAAGAGTGCGTCCGACTCCATACACCGACGACGGAATACGTATATTCAAGGACCTTATACTATGTATATTCACTATTTTATTTCCCTCGCACACAGCCTCTCCGCACACACCTACGCGAATCGAATTCCCAAACGGAATATATCCTTCTTTAATTGCTTCCATATAGCTGTAAAGTGAATTTTTGCACAGACTCATTACGCAGTCGTCAAGAGTTTCTC
This sequence comes from Eubacteriales bacterium, assembly GCA_045580325.1. Taxonomy (GTDB): domain Bacteria; phylum Bacillota; class Clostridia; order Oscillospirales; family CAG-272; genus SIG672. Next base: position 122,842 of record JAZNNR010000022.1, on the reverse strand, counting down.
CCGACACAAGATACCCAAGTGTGATGTTTTTTCCTCTATACGTCAAAGATAGATGTCGGTCGGCACGTATCCTTATTTCATTTATTCCGCTACCTATCTTATAAGCCCCGCTGCCTCTTATACAGTCGGATATTCCTGATGGCAGCTTGTTTAGTAAAATTTCAAGCTCCTTTTGCATACACTTTGTCCTTTCAAACAACTTGTCTATGCTACATTATACTAGACATGCCCTCAAAGTATTCCGAGAAAAATAAAAAAATCAGTACAAACTTTAAAAGTTCGTACTGACTTTATTTTTTATTGTTTTTACTCCATTTCCCAGAGCTTTATGTCCTTATATTTTTCCTTGAACTTAGTTTCGAGAGTTTGGGAAAATTCTTCAACGTAGGTGAAAAATTCGCGTGAAAGATACTTTGCAATTACAGTATTATAGTTTTTATCAATATAATCCATATCAAGAGGAAGTCTGTGAACGATAATGAAGGAATTTCCCGTATCGACCACGTCGCTGTATGAGCCAATGTCAAGCGAAACTACCGTATCCTCGAATATTTCGGTCTTTTCCTTATAGGTAAATATCGTGTAAAGCTCATAAGCTATCTCCTCGGAATAGGTCTTATACGCCTCGTCCGAGATATTGTGCATATTCTCCCCTGCCTTTATCCTGTCAAGAAGCACTTGCAGCTCGTCTTTACGCTGATCCTTATTCTTATCTGTATAATAAAGCACGATATACTCAGCAGAGAAGAAATTTCCCGCTTCTATATCTGCATCTATCGTTTCGACGTCAGATTTGAAAATACCCGTATATTCATCGGCAAGCTTATCGTAAAGCTTATCACACTTTGTGTTCAAAGTATATATTTCCTCAAGAAGATCCTCGGTCATATAGTTGGCTGCAAGATCTTTCTTATAGGCGTCTTTGCTTTCGTAAGAGTTCTTAAGCTCTTTTATTGAATTTTTTATCTCTTTTTTCTCGTCCTTTGTAAGCTTTATGTCGTGCTTTTCGGCAAGAAGCGAGTATGTCGCAAGCTCTGATATAGAGCTGATAACGTTACTAAAAAGCTGCTCCTGAAGATGCTCGTCCGATGCAAAATCTTCGGGCGTGATATTTTCGTAGCCGTTCATATAGTTCATTACAAAATATCTGAGCATTGCATACGAAACCTTATAATCGCCTACCGTCATAACCGTTTCGTTATTTTTAGAGCAAGAAGACAGATTAAATAAAGATACAAAAATCATAAGCACGCAAAGAAATGCGGCAAAAATTCTTTTTTTCATCAAAATCACACTCCTTGCATATCAGTTTCTTTCATATTTGCTGATACTTTCTCCGTTTATAAGCTTATCCACGGATTTAAGTACAAACTCAACGTTCGAAGTCATAAGGTAGAAAGATCCGTTTTCTCCCTCTGAACTACCCTCGCTATCGATCGATTCTATGGTAACAAGACATCTGCCCGACGTGTACTTATAGAATCTGAACACTCTTGTCATACTGTCGATAGTGAAGTCGGGAACGGCAGTTTCATTTCCCTCTTCGTCCGTTTTATATACAGTCTGTTCGGCAGACGTAACCTTTATTTCGGCAAAGCTTTCGCCCTTCATTATTTCGGCGGCGTACTCGGCATCAACCGGATCGCGTACTCCGAGCGTGAGGAGTATCTCGTACAGTGTACGGAAATTTGATACCCATTCTTTCTCGGTCATATCTCCGATATTTGCGTTTGGACAGGTAACTTTAAGGGCATTTTCCTCGCCTGTCTTGACGTTAAAGATGGCTTCAATAAACTTTTCGCCTGCTTCTTTACCCGCTTCAAGTGCATAGTCAAAATATTTTCCCGATATTTCTATCTTGTCGCACTGCTTGATACTCATCTGGAATATTTCTTTTTCGATAAAGGTCGTTCTATCCCATTCGAGGAAGGAAAGTGTATCCGCATTTACTTCACATATAGTGTTAAATATGAGAGAATATGCGTAGTACGTTCGGTTCTCTGTCATAGGGCTTACGTAAACGATATTGGGAACTCCATTCCAGCCAAAAGATATGCAGTAGGTAAGCTCTTCTGAAAAATATTTACTGAAAATCTCATCGGTAAAGCCGTAATACTTCTCTTCCTTGCCTGTTTTTTCATCTACTGACGTCATAAGCGTAGCAAGCTCACAAACACGGCTTCCGCTAAGTCCGTCCTTAAAGCTCTTATAAAGATTTTCAAATGCTTTTGAGGAATAATATCCTTTCGGAACGGTAGAATAGTAGATTGCCATCGGTGCAAACGCAGATATAGGCTTTTTCTTATACTCCTCGTTTACCGCAAAAAATTCAATTACCGTTTTAGACTCTGATTCCTCTTTTCCGTAAGATTCGAGTATTGCAAATGCGTCGAAATAGGGCTGAATATTTGAGTCCATAGGATATGTCAGTATGGGCGAAACAGCGTCTGTGGGAGATACTAAAACACCCGAACAGTCATAAATATATACCGAATCGTTTTCAATCTCCTGACCGTAAAACTGACTGTTTTTATCCATACAGACATCTGTTCCTGCAACTCTGACATAGTATGCCGTACCCGAAGGAATCTTATCACCTATATAGAACTTATAGCTTACACCCTTTGTCGATGTAATTTCGCAGTACACAGCATCCTCTTCATTTTCATAGTCAAGGCCGTATTTTGAAAAGTCGGTTGCGTGGTCGGTAACGCGCGAAAGAGTAAGAGTATATCCCGCATCGTTGATAATGGAGGCAAAAAGTGAGGTCATTGTAGTTTCGTCCTCGAGTATTGGAGCAAATTCATAACCTCTGAAATAGAGGGTATCTTCTTTTATAGTATATCCGTCTATTTCGCTTCCCTTTTCGGCTCTGTAGATAGACCAATCAACGTACTGCGAGCCGTGTGTCGTAGCAAGACTCGGGTTATGAACCTTTATTTCAGCAATATCGGCTCTCTCTATATGCTCGAACATCATTACTCTGTTGTTTACACCCTTTACCTCGTTTTCCCATATAAGAGAAACAGGTGTTATTTTTGTTTCTGCATCGTCTTTCATAAGAGGCATTATTATAAACAGATATGCCGCAAGAAGAACTGCAAATATTACTGCAAGTGCTATTATTGTATTTTTCTGTTTTACAAAAACACTTCTTTTTATTTTCTTCACATTATTATCCATTAAGAGTGCTTTCTCCTTACATATACTACTGTTCCGATAATTGCCACGGTAAGCGGCATAACCACAGAAATTGCAAGCGTCCAAATGCGAGCCTCCTGCTCTGTTCTGTCAAGACCCTCGCTTCTGATTATCTTAAGCGCGATATTCATAGGAACTTCTCCTATGTTCGTTTCGCAAAGCATAGAAAAAATAAAGTTTTTATTACTGTAAACGTCGCTTTCGAGAATAAAGCTGTTTGCAAAATCGGTAGAGCCGCAAACGAATATCTTGCCGCCGCTTGTTGCCGCGGTCATTGTGATAAGCGAAGCCTCTTTATCCTGATCTTCGCCCGAAGCCGATTTGGGCAGCAACATAACCGCATCTGTTTTAGAACTGTCGTTTATCGTTATCGGAAGCGCATCTGTAAATATGACCTTATTTGCCATATTCTCCGCGGAAAGTCTTTCAGATATTTTATAAGCCTTGGAGTTTTTATCTGTCTGATATTTTCCTACTATCGAATATCCATCGTGAGATACCGAGGACTCTCCCGAGTCCTTTGCAACGGTGTCTGCAAGAGTAACTCCGCAGTGCTCCTTGAGGAAAGCTTCAAAATTGGTAAGCTGAACCGATTTAGAGTCCATAAAAAACATCATCGAGTTGCCCTCACCCTCAAGAAAGGCGGCAAGTTTGTCTGTTTCGTTGACACCGACAGTAGTTGAAGACGAGGTAATATCGCGTTTAGGTCCGTAAACGACTACTATCGCATTTTTATCGTTTACTTCAAAATTATCGTACTGAAGGTCTATTTTTCTTATATTACAGCCTGCTTCCTCAAAAAGATAGTAAAGCGCAAGTGCGTTACCGTAAGAGGTGAGTGTTTCATCACTCGCGTCGCCTACCGGCTCTCCGTGTCCCGTGAGAAAATAGACGTTAGGCTTATCTACCTTCGTAATAGACATAATAGATGCCGCGAAGTAATAATCTCCTCTGAAGGCGTTTACGTTGCCTGTATAATAGTCATACAGATAAAACGAGCTTCTGTGACAGAGCTTATAATCAGTGTATTTTACAGGCTCTCCGTCTGCTCCTTCGATTATACTTCCATCGCTGTTACGCTCATACGTATTATTTACGATAAGTATATGACTCGAAGCAAATTTGGTGGTTACGTAGGTATCCTCGCCTACGATATTCATAATCCTATCGGGTTCTGAGGTAATATTTATATAATCAACAGAGATAAAATCATATTTGTCATCAAGCTGAAGCGCAAGCTCGTGTATCGGCTTCATACCCCAGAGCGACGTATCGCTTATACTGTTTGATGAGCTTACCGGCATACCAAGATTATCTTTATCTGTAAGAAAATAGATAACTATATCGTTTTCTTTCTCATTTATCTTATCAAGATATTTCGTAGTATTCCCGGAAAGCTGATATATCTGCCCCGAGGTCATATCAAAATACCAAAAATAATGATTGGCAAGTGCCGAGAATACTGCGTTGAGTATTATTATAAAAGCTACAACCGCGGCGGTAAGTCCTACTGCAAGCGAACCGTATTTAAACTTTTTTCTTTTAACTGAATTCATAATAGCTTAAACGTTCCTTTCTGCAATCAAACTCAGGCGTTTCTTCTCTTAATGAAGACTACCGTACCGAGCACAAGTGAAACAACAGGCGGGATCACACACAGGAAAATGATCCATATGGTCATAAGATTTTGAGAAATAAATTCTACTTTTTCTGTTTCTATGACCTTCATTTCTACGTCAAATGTGAAGGTATCTTTTCCCATAACCCTGAGAAGATAGCCTATAACGTCGCTGTTTCCGTATTCATTTGAAAGCGCGGTTTCAGATACGTAGTCGGTTGACGCGCACGCAAGCACGTAGGTTGGAATTTCATTATCTTTATCGTTAGTCCATATTTCATAGGTTATAGCCATAAGCGACAGCGGGTCCGACTCCTTCGTGTCAAGAGTAGTGCCGTCCTTAAAGGTAACCTTCGACGAATCGGGTGTAAGAAATACGCTACCCGCAAACTTTGTCGAGTTGCCTTCATAGTATCCTATTTCGTTTGAATATGTGCTGTTTATAGATATAGTTCCTGCATTTCCGAAGTAAATTCTCGGAAGTGAATCGAGGCTTCTCAGTCCTGCCGTAAGGCTTGTACCAGGACTTAACTGACTTGTTTCATAGTCTGCCATAAATATACTTCCGTCGGGCACGAGGCTATTTGTTCCGCTGTCCTTTACCTTAGAATTATCAAAGGAAAGTCCCCAATAATCGTAAAGATATTCGGAAAGGTTCGGAAGTTCATTGTCCGAAGGATCGGAGAAGACCATAAGATGACAGTTTTCTCTGTTTGCGAATTTTCTTATTACCGCAATTTCATTTATTGTCGAAGCATCGTTATCCGATTCGGCATCTGCCCCCGTAAAATCGCTCTTGGGATCAAAGATAATAAGCAGTCTTGCGTTTTTATCTGTAAGAAGCTGCTGATATTCCTTTGAAATATCTATTTTCTTAACCGTAAAGCCCGAATCGTAAATATAATCACGAAGAGCCTGCGCTTTTCCGTAGTCCTCTTCCGAAGTTGCAGTATTATTTCCGACTGTATAGTCGCCGATCTCCTCGCCGTGTCCGTATGCAAAATAGGCAACAGGGCTCTCTCCTGCTATACTCATTATCATCGAGGTAAAGCGAAGCTCGCCGTTAAAGCCGTAGGCATAGTTCGTCTGAGAGTCAAAGTAATAGAAATAATCTCTGTTACATACACGGAAATTGTGGTGCATCACCTGATTACCCTCGGCATCAAGAACGGGATTTCCATCTTCGTCCTTTTCGGCAATACGGTTATCAATTATTATTTTTTGCTTATTGAATTTTGTAGAAATGCTCGATTTGTATTTTTCAAGCGTTTTGGCATCGCCTTCTATGTCAAGATGCTCTACTTTTATAAAGTCATATTTTTCTGCATATACAAGTGCAAGCTCATAGATATATTTCATACCCCACAAGCTTGAAGTGTCGCCCGTTTTTTCTATTTTATATCCAAAGCTCGCGTTCTGAAGCTCGTCCTTATCTGCGAGAAAATATATCGTTATATCATTTTCCGAAGACTTGAGCGTAGAAAGATACTTTTCCGATTTTTCGGTAATCTCGGTATAATTTGTCTTTGTAAGGTCAAGATACAGAATATTTGTCGATGCAATATATGACACAAGAATATTTATGAGAAGAACGGCTGCTATCACCGATGTTGTTATCAGCGCGGCAAGCGATCTCTTCTTTAATTTTTCATATCTCATTGTATAATTTCCTTTTTTCTTTTTTATAACCTTGCTTGAAGCTTTTAAAGAATCAGCTCCACCGGCGTTTTTCGTATATACGCACCGTCAGAAAAAGAAATACGAACGAGAGCGATATATAGTAAAGTATTGCATTGAAATCAAAATATCCGTATGAGAAGTTATAGAATCTGTCGAGAATTGAGATCCAGCTGAGCACTGCTCTTACCGCATAGCTGTCTATATAGCTGTTAAGCACTGTCGTAAAGACGAAAAACGCGATAATAAGCATAGTTCCTATTGCGGCGATAAGCTGATTTTCTGTGAGCGAGGAAACAAACACACCGATTGCGATGCACGCTCCGCCTACAAGCAAAATAGCTATAATATTACCGAGAATTATAGCGGTGTTGGGTTCGCCGTGAGTATAAAGTGCCAGAAAATCAAGGCAGGAAATGAGGAAAGTCCCCGCAAATACAGTATAAGCGGCAAGAAACTTAGCCATTACCATTCCCATAAGACTTACAGGCGCAGAAAGAAGCAGAGCTTCTGTGCGAAGACGTCTTTCGTCTGAAAAAAGCTTCATGGTAAGCAGTGGAAGAACTATAATAAAAATTATAAGAAGCATCGAGAAATACGAACCTACGTTACTTGCCTCTCCCGCCTGAATGGTAGTGGACGCAAAAAGTATTCCACTGACACAAAGAAATGCGGCAATAAAGATATATCCTATCGGAGAAATAAAGTAAGAGCGCAGTTCTCTTTTATAAATCGCAAGCATTTATTCTACCGTTAATTCTTCAAATCGCTTGAAGAATTCCTTTCGTTTTGGTTATGATTTTATTATTATTTATTGTCGCTGTTTTCGGAAGAGAGATTTATCTCAATCTTTTTACCTTTACCGACAGTAAGCTTATTTTTCTTTGATTTTTTCTGTTTTTTGTCAGTTTCGGGACTGTCAACGACGGCGATGAATATATCTTCAAGATTTATTCCGAGCGCCTCAATTCCAATTATAGCCCAGCCGCGCGAGGCAAGAGCGTTAAAGAGTGTTTTTCTGATGTCGATACCCGGTTCGCTTTCAACGAGATATGACGTACTGTCAAGGTCGTGTGAGCCGAGTATATCCACGTAAGAAACACCGGGAAGCGACTTTATAAGCGCGGTAACTTCCTTCTGCGGTCCGCACACCTTAACGTTTAGTCTGCGGTTTCCGTCAACTATCTTCGAAATATTTTCTGTCTTTTCGTTTGCAACTATCTTACCTTTATTTATTATTACGATTCTGTCGCAGACAGCTTGTACCTCGGGAAGAATGTGCGTGGAAAGGATAACCGTGTGGTTCTTTCCGAGCGTTTTTATAAGATTTCTTATCTCGATTATCTGTTTCGGGTCAAGACCGACGGTTGGCTCGTCGAAAATTATTACCTTAGGGTTATTTATAAGCGCCTGAGCAATTCCTACTCTCTGGCGGTATCCTTTAGAGAGGTTACGGATCACGCGGTTTACAACGTCTGTGATCTTTACCGTATCGCATATCTCTTTAAGGTGCTTTTCCCTGTCGAGCTTACAAGCGCGCATATCGTAAACAAAGTTAAGGTATTCCTTTACGGTCATTTCAAGATAAAGAGGCGGAAGCTCGGGAAGATAACCTATATTTCTCTTTGCTTCAATAGGATTTTCGAGAATATCTATACCGTTTATAAGAGCCTTACCCGAGGTTGCCGACAGACAGCCCGTGATAATGCTCATTGTTGTAGTTTTTCCTGCACCGTTCGGTCCGAGAAAACCGACGATCTCACCCTCTTCAACAGAGAATGTAATTCCGCCTACGGCTGTTTTATCACCGTATTTTTTTACAAGATTTTCAATTTGTATCATATTATTATATAACCGTTCCTTTCTACAAAACGAATATACGTGAACATTTTTAATATTTTCAGCTTTAGTCAAGCATTATTGCCGCCTTGAGCGCGCCTCTCTGACCCTTTGACGCTCTATGCGAGAAAAAGAGAGCGCTTTCGCAAGAGGTGCATTTCTGAGAAATGCTTATATTTTCAAAAGGCACACCCGCGTCGAGAAGTATCTCGCCGTTCATCGACGTTATATCGGCAAAATATTTGCCGTTTTCGCTCGGTTTTATATGCCGTGTCGCAAAATCTGTGCCGCGCGCCTGTCTTACCGCTTCAAAAAAATCCTCGCCGACCTCGTAGCAGCAAGCGTGTATGCACGGACCTACCGCGGCTTGAATATCCCTTGCCTGCGAACCGAGCTCACACATTTTACGTACACCCTCGGCTGCAATTCCCGCGACCGTTCCGCGCCAACCTGCGTGAAGCGATGCCACAACACCGCGCACTCTGTCCTCAAGCAGTATCGGAGCGCAGTCAGCTATCGAAACCGATATCGGTATCTTTTTTTCGCACGTTACAAAGCCGTCCGTATCAGGTACTGTTTTTCCTGCGTCCGAGGCACTTACCGTATAGACATTTGATGAATGTATCTGCGACGCGGTAACAAGATTTTCCGCACTGCTACCGAGCGTTTTACAAAATCTCGACAGATTTTCCCTGACGTTTTCTTCCCTGTCGCCGCGATGGTAGCCGAGGTTAAGACCTTTGTATATTTTTTCTGTGCTTACACCGCCGAGTCTTGTTGAAAAGGCGTGCGGGGATATTATGTTTTCCGATTTGAATATTCCGACTCCGCAAACATCGGTAAAATAAAATTTATCTGAAAAATTCATATCAGGTTATACCTATTTTCTGAAGTCTGATGTCCTTGCCTGTGAATTTAAGTATTATTGACTCTCCGAAGAGCCTTGACGCTATTCTATCGCCGTACTTTTTCTGCATATCCGCAAGAGAAAGATTGGTATTTAAAAGGACGGGACGTGCGTTCATCGATCTTGTATTTATAAGATTATAGAGGAAGGATATCGTGTACTGTGTTATCGGCTCTGTTCCGAGATCGTCGATTATGAGCAGATCACATTCAAAATATCTTTCCGTAGGGGTAGCAAATTTTGAAAGCTGCTTACCAAAGCGCTCAGCTTCAAAGGCTCCGAAAATATTGGTCGCCGTATCATAGCATACGTCGAAGCCTCTTTCAATAACTTTTCCCGCAATAGCGGTAGAAAGATGTGTTTTTCCGAGTCCTGTATCGCCTATGAGCATAAGATTTTCACTGCCTGCGGAAAACTCTTCTGCGTAGTTTACACAGCCCTCGTACACAAGCTTCATATCCTCATAGACCTTGCTGTCATATTTATAATAATCAAGCGAGAAGCTCTCGAAGGTCTGCATATCTACAAGTCTGCCGAGTCCCGATCTTCTGCAGCTTTCAAGGACAAGCTCCTTTTTGAAGCACTCGCAAAGGTGTGCACCGTCATAGCCCGTATCCTTGCACCTCGCACATTCGAACTTCGGCTGAGTATAGTCGGGGCCGTACCCGAGAAGCGCAAGGCAGTCTGTTCTCTGCTGCTGAAGCTCCTCGTTTTTCTTGCGAATAAGCTTCATTCGCTCTTCTATGCCTTCGTGTCCCTGCGAAATGGCTTCCATTATTTCGAGTCCTGTTCCCGCAAGAACGGCATCTATCATCTTTATTTCAGGGCACCTTTCTCCAATATCGCGGAGTCGTTTTTCTGCCGCATCTATCGCCGCAGCACGCTTGGCGCTGTAATCGTCCATAACCTTTTTGAACGCTTCTCTGTTATACGCCATATTATACCCTTCCTTTCTTAAATCACAAATAATAGGTTAGTTGTTATTTTCCTTTAACTTCCTCTGAAGTCTGTTCTTAGAGCTTGACAGGATAGCCTCCTCTATCGGATCGTCTATCCTTCTGTCGCTCTGCCCTCTCTTATCCTGTTTTTCCTGTCTGTATTTATCTATCGATTTCACAACCTCCTCGGTCGTGCGGTAGCCTGCCTCTCTCCAGTTTGTGAGAGTCTTATTTATATACGGCATAGACGGAGCTCCCGTGTTATTTACCGATATTTCATAGGCGAGTTCTATCATAGAGTGCATATAGCCCTCCTGTGCCCACTGATCTACAAACTTTGTTTCCCTTGCAGTAAGCTTTCTTTCTCCAAGACCGAACAAACGGCGCACAAATCCCTCTACTGTGGAGAAATCTTCAAGCTGTTTTATCTTTTTTTCGAGCGAGTCAAGGGTAACTATCCCCTGATTATACAGCTCCCTTGCCATTTTATCGGCATACGGAACGGTCGGCTTTCCTATCTTCGCTACGTACTGGAAAAGAGTTACTATGTATTCACTGTCAAGTCGGTAATAGTCGGCAAGAGATATTATCCTGTTTATTTCCATCAGCGTAAACATCTTACCAAATATCCTCTGACACTCATCGACAAGAAGTCTGATCTCCGATTTCTGTGAAAATATCGCTTCGATCTCTGCGCCTGTGTAAGTAGGAATATCGTTTCCCGCTTTTACAACGGTAACAGAGCGCTCGCCTGCCTTCTTTACTCTTACCGAAATATCAGCCCTTTCGGGTGAAGCATCTCCCGATACAAGACCGAAATCGATGAGAAATTTAAGCGCATTTGCAATATCATCGGTATTTACACCGAGCATAATAGCAGCATCCTCGTGTGAGAAATTCTCGCGGACTGCTTTGTCAGATGCAATATATATGAGTAACTTTATTTCGGTAGGAGATGCACTCTGAAGAATATTCAGAGTCCTTTCGGGCAAAGCAATTACGCCGCCGCCAAATTCAATATTTAGATTCATTATCAAATATTTCCTTAAAGTATTACACACTTAAATGTTATTCTCTATCGTCTTAATGTCAAAGCAAAGCGTCATAAAGGAATCGACAAGGTGAACGTCCCTTACCGCGACCTTTTCGGGATCAAGTCCAAGCTCTACCTCGGAGAAATTCCATATTCCCATTATTCCGAGATCGGCAAGCTTATGAGCAACCTTAACTGCCGCGTCTGACGGCAAGGTCAGAATAGCCACGTCAACGCGGTTACTTGCCCAAAATTCATCCATCTCGTCAAGGTGCCTAATCTCACAGCCGTTTACCGTCTGACCTATAAGCTCGGGCTTTACGTCGAAAAGACATTTGAGAAAAAGTCCGGTATGTGAGAAGGACGACGAGGTAGCGATAGCTCTGCCGAGATTTCCCGCCCCGATTATGACGGTATTATAGCAGTTATTATTACCGAGAATATCAGCTATGCACTCGCAAAGGTTTTTGGTATTATATCCGTATCCCTGCTGTCCGAATCCGCCGAAATAGTTGAGGTCCTGACGTATCTGCGATGCGGTCGTTCCCATAAGACGCGAAAGTGCGAGCGAGCTTATTCTGTATTCGCCCTTATCGACAAGCTGTCTTAAATAGCGGTAGTAACGCGGAAGTCTTGTTATAACCGCCTGCGGAATGTCAGCTCTTTTTTTAATATCTATATCTTTAAATGGTTTTGGCATTAGAATAACCGTACCTTTCTGCAGAAATCGAGTTTTATGCGAAGATCCCGCATAAAACTCTTCTTTCTGTTAATTTAATAGGAAATTAAAGCGATTTTAAGGTTTCCGTTACGTAGTCTGCAAACTGTTCGCAGGTCGCGCCTGTATCTCTTCCTGTAACTGTCAGCTTCTTTTCTGTGAACATACACTTGTCAAGTGCCGCAGAAAGCTTATCGGACTCTGCCTGATAGCCTATATGAGAGAGAAGAAGGGCTGCCGCGCGGAGTGTCGAGCAAGGATCTGCATACTGTGCGCGTCCTTCCTTGACCATTCTCGGAGCACTTCCGTGAATTGCCTCGAACATAGCGTACTTCTTACCGATATTTGCGCTGCCTGCAGTACCTACGCCGCCCTGGAATTCAGCCGCTTCGTCTGTGATAATATCTCCGTAAAGGTTGGGAAGAATAAATACCTGAAAATCTGTACGGCGCTTTTCGTCAACAAGCTTTGCTGTCATAATGTCGATAAACCACTCGTCTGTGGTGATCTCGGGATATTCCTTTGCAATTTCTTCGCAGATACGCAGGAACTTACCGTCCGTTGTCTTGATTACGTTTGCCTTGGTTACGATAGAAACTCTCTTCTTTCCGTTTGCACGTGCAAATTCAAATGCAAGACGGGCGATTCTCTCTGTACCCTCTGTTGTTGTAACGCAGAAATCGAGCGCAAGGTCGTCTGTTACGTTCACGCCCTGACTTCCGACAGCGTAGCTTCCCTCTGTATTTTCACGGAAGAAGGTCCAGTCGATTCCCTTTTCGGGAACCTTAACGGGACGCACGTTTGCAAAGAGGTCGAGCTCCTTACGCATTGCAACGTTTGCGCTTTCTATGTTCGGCCAAGGATCGCCTGCGCGGGGTGTTGTTGTCGGGCCTTTAAGTATAACTGTGCACTTTTTAAGCTCCTCGAGAACGTCCTCGGGGATAGCCTTATTCTGTGCCGCTCTGTTTTCAATTGTAAGTCCGTCGATAACCTTGAATTCGACCTTACCCTTCTTAACCTCCTTGTCAAGAAGATACTCAAGCACCTTCATAGCCGCGCCTGTGATAACGGGGCCGATTCCGTCGCCTCCGCAAACACCGATTATTATTTTGTCAAGAGCTTTATAGTCAACTGTTTCGCGGGACGCATTTATACGCTCAACTCTTTCAAGCTGAGATTCGAGAAGCTTTCTGTACTTCTCTACTGCGCTGTCAATTTCATTTGCGTATTTTTCTTTTACGATTACCTTATCTGCCATTTTTATAGACCTTTCTTTTATATTTATTTCTAAAATTTATTGTCAAATTGTTGCTATGCACAAAAAGATTTATTTGTCAAGTACCTGTAAAATTTTGTATTGTGCAATTTGCGATATTGTATAAACAGATTAAATATTTACCGCAAGTAATCCACAAAACCCACAGGGTTTTCCACAATTACTGCCGTATTTGGCGCTTTTTTTGTCAAATTTTCGCTTTTTTCGGAAAGTTTTCCACAGGTGAATATGTTTTTCAAGTGATGTATATACGTTATTTTATACACTTTACATCGCATACTCTAAGCCAAAACGAAGATAAAGTTTGTGCAAATCACCAAAAAAATTTTATGTTACCTGATATGAAAAAGCGTTCAGCGAGGAGTCGGCGATATTACCCGCAAGATATTCGTGATAACCCTGCGCGGCAATCATCGCGGCGTTATCTCCGCAGAGTGATTTTTCGGGAATGCACAGTCTTATACCGCGCTCATTTGCAAACCTTTCAGCCGCACTTCGTATATGCGAGTTTGCGGCAACTCCGCCTGCTATAACGAGTGTTTTATAGCCGTATATGTTATGTGCCTTTTCAAGATTTGTGATTATCGCCTTTACGACTGCCGCCGAAAAGGATGCGGCAATATCTGCGTGCGATACTTCATTTCCGCGCTGTTTTTCATTGTTTACATAGTTTATTACAGCCGTTTTGAGTCCGCTGAATGAGAAATCTATACTGTCAGCAAGTGCGGGGCACGGAAGCTTTATAGCCTTTTCGTTACCCTCACAGGCAAGCTTATCCATCATCGCGCCGCCCGGATAGCCTATGCCGAGAAGTCTTGCGACCTTATCAAAGGCCTCGCCTGCGGCATCGTCGCGCGTTCTTCCGACCGTTATATATTCTGTCGGACTCTTTACGTCTATCATAGAGGTATGTCCGCCCGATGCGACAAGCGCAAAGAATGGAGCCTTCAGCCCCTCGTGTGAGTAGTACGCGGCGGCTGTGTGTCCTTTTATATGATTGACCGCCACGAGCGGTTTATTATTTGCATATGCCCACGCTTTTGCATAGCCCACGCCCACTAGAAGTGCGCCTATAAGTCCGGGATTTGAGGTTACCGCAACGAAATCAATATCGTCGGGTGTTACTCCCGCCTCGGACAAAGCGTCATAGGTAAGCTTTGATATTGCCTCGGTATGAGCACGGCTTGCGATTTCGGGTACTACTCCACCGTAGAGAGTGTGCATTGTTATTTGTGAGGCAACTATGTTTGAGCGTATTTTATATATACCGTCTTCAATTTCGGCGACAGCAACCGATGTTTCATCACACGAAGACTCAAACGCCAAAATTATCATTTCAATCAAGTTCCTTTCGGAGATATTTAAATATTTATCTCAGACTTTTATCCATAAGTATTGCGTCTTCAACAGGGTTTGTGTAATAACCCTTGCGACGTCCGACAGAGTAAAATCCCTGCTTTTCATACAAAGTCCTTGCCGCGAGATTAGACTCCCTCACTTCGAGCATAAGAGTATCGCAGTCCTTTTCAGAGGCTCTTTCTGTAACATAGGAGAGTAGCTTTTCGGCTATTCCCTTTCGTCTGAAGCTCGGAGATACGGCAATATTCAGTATCTCACATTCGGGCGGCAGAGTAAGGGTAACGATATATCCGAGCAGGTCTGTTTGGCCCATATCTTTTTCTGCTGTGGCAACGAAAAAATCCATAAATCTGTTTTTAAGACAGTCCTCGAAGGAATTTCTCGACCAAGGAACAGAAAAGGATATATTTTCTATCGCACAGACCTCGTCCAAAAAGGATTTGTCAAACAATCTTATCTGCAGTTCCATAATCACTCAGCTCCACAAATACTTATCAGTTACCGATCAGCTTTAAGAGCTCTTCGTCAAAAAGCTTACAAACGTTTGAAGGGAGCTCTACCTTTTTGCCCGTAATATCATCAACCGCATAGAAAACGTCATCTACTATATAGAGATATACGCAGTATGACATCCACGGGATCTTTTTCGAGCGGAGTCTGAGTGTGAATATATAGTCATAGCCTTCAAAACGGGTAGTTTCCTCGCTCTTGACTGCATCGAGAAATATCTTCGTTTCGCTTTCATCAAGCGACTGCAAGGTATGATTATTCATATCACAGACAAGTATCTCACTTGCTTCAAAGGTTTCGATAGTCGGAAGAATATGCGCTTTAGGATTGTAGTATATATACGCACCTATATCCGCTGAGGTCGCAAGTGCGATAGAGGTCGGCACAAGCTCTTCCTTGCCCGACTCAGTCATAAATCCTATCTGAAAATACTCTCTGTCCCCATCGGTTGCGTACGGCAGATTTGATATACGCACAGCCTCGTATCCCCTCGGTGCTTCTACATAGGTTATATCGTTTTTCTTATCGTAAAGCTCGCCCGTAGAATAGTCAAAAGAAAATTTACGCACGTGGTGATAGTTGTCAATAAAATCCGACACAACAAAAACAAGCAGGATAAGGACTATCGCGCCGAGTATTATGAGCCAAGGGGTAAAATTAAATTTTTCCTTCGCATTTGTATTATCCGCCGGCTGTATATTCTTCTTTGTCTTTTTACTTTTACTCATTATATTCTCTCAAATCAGAAAAATATGTAGCTTAGTATCCGAAAACGCCCGAAAGACTGTCGTCGTTTATTATCCAGTCGCGTACGCGAACGGTGGTATAATCCTTTTCGCCCGTCTTTATGACGACGTTTTCTATACCTGCATTTATTACGGTACGCTTACACATCATACAGCACATAACGTCGCCCACAAGCTCACCCGTCTTACTGTCAAGACAAACGAGGTAAAGAGTAGAGCCTATCATACGCTCTCTTGAAGCCGCGATTATTGCATTCTGCTCTGCGTGAACCGAACGGCAAAGCTCATAGCGCTCTCCTCTCGGAATACCGAGCTTATCTCTCATACAGCTTCCGATCTCGTCGCAGTTCTTTCTTCCTCTCGGTGCGCCGTTATATCCTGTCGACACAATGGTATCGTCCTTAACTATTACAGCACCGAATTTCTTACGCAGACAGGTAGATCTGCTTGCTACCGTACGAGCAATATCAAGATAATAGTTGGGCTTACTTATTCTTTCGTTAACTTCCATGGCACTCATAATCCTTTCGGTAATAAAATAATTATACGTCTGCTGTCAGAAAGTAAAATCTAACAATATATTATAACTTATATATTATAGCTTATAATTTTTACAATTACAATAGCATTTCTCTCAAATTAACTTTTTTGTTACACTTTTATGCAGAAAAAAGTGTTTTTTTGCTGAAATTATGTCTTTACAACCATAGCGACAGCAGGAAGAAAAGAAAAAAGACTGATTTAAAGTCTAAACCAGTCTTTTTGAAGGAGAGCGATGGGAATCGAACCCACTACCTCCAGGGCCACAACCTGGCGCTCTAACCAAGTGAGCTACGCCCTCCATATTGTCGTCAACTCGAGTCAACGTTGCGATTATAACACAAAAAACAGTGCTTGTCAAGTAGGAAAGCGAAATTATTTTTCAAATTTCAAAAAATATAGCTGTAACTTAAAATAAGCCACAGCTATACCTTTATTTAAATTAAAACTTAAGCTCTTTTATCTTACGTGCGAGGTTATGGGCATAATGCTCTGCACCGAGTGCGTTCGGGTGAACTTCGTCGGGACAGTAATCGGAAACGTTCGGCATAAGCTCAAAGCCGTCGATAACCGTTATATTCGGGTATTTCGCGCACTCTCTTCTTATGATGTCTGCCATCTCGAGAAGCATCTTCATATCTGTGCCGGCTCCCCAGCGCCAAATAGGAGTCAGAACAAGGGTGGGAATTCCATTATAAACCTTATCAAGCGCTTCGAAATATTTTGCAGTCATTTTTTCTCTGTCGTCTGCGCGGTGCTGATTTGTACCCATCGCGATAATGATTTTATCGGGTGTATAACCTTCCATAGGTGTAATAACACCTGCGTCAAAATAATATCCGCCTATACCCTGATTAAGCACCTCGTATCCGAGTAGACGCGATGCAATATTTACGTAGGTTTCGCTTGTAATAAAAGTTCCGTAGCCCTGTGTGATAGAGTCGCCCATCCAAAGAACCTTAGGCACTTTTTTCTTGATATTACGCCATTTTCCCTCTATACGAAGATTTTTGATACCGAGATTAACGTCTATCGGAAGATATACGCTTACCTTCTTTTTTCCCTCGGGAAGCTTAAAGGTAAGCTTGCCCTTTTCGGGAAGTCCTTCAAGGTGAGTAATACATACGGCTATGTTATTTGCATATACATCTATCGTATCGAGCGAGCCGACAACGAATATTTTATAATCAAGTCCGATCTCTGTTGCATCCGTTTCGAATTCGAGCGTTACCGAAGAAGAAAAGGTAGCGCGATCGCAGAAAAACTGATTGAATTTGAGATATTCTATCTGATTATCGTCATAATGGCTGAAGGTAAGATATCCTTCATTTTCTTTGATCTGATAAGCGCCGTGAACAAGGGGCATTATTGATTTGTTTGAAAGCTTCATAATATTATCTGCCTTTCTTTTTTCGTATTTCGTATGAACGGTGTGTTTTTAAAATTTAAGCTCTTTTATTTTGCGTACGAGATTATTTCCGTAAACCTCACCGCCGAGCGCGTTGGGATGAAGGTCATCAAGGAAATAATCGGGGAAATTAGGAACAAGCTCAAAGCCGTCAATAACCGTTATATTCGGGTACTTTGCGCACTCCTTTTTAATTATTTCGCCCATTTCACGGAGCATTTCTATATCTGTTCCCTGGTCGCAGCGCCATATGGGAGTTAAAACGAGAGTGGGTATTCCCTTATAAATCTTGTCAAGCTGCTCGAAGTATTTCACCGTTTCAGCTTCTCTGTTTGCCTCACGATACTGATTTGTACCCATAGCAATAATTATTTTCTCGGGAGTATAACCCTCCATAGGTGTTAAAATACCCGCATCGAAATAATATCCGCCTATACCCTGGTTAAGTACGTCATATCCGAGCTGACGGGCAGCAACGTTTACATATATTCCGCTTGTAAGGAAGGTTCCGTAGCCCTGTGTGATCGAGTCGCCCATCCAGAGAACGCTTGTTGCTTTTTTCTTGAGATTACGCCACTTTCCTTCTATACGGAGATTTTTGATACCAATCGTAGCATCTATCGGGAAATATACGGTTAGCCTCTTCTTTCCAGCAGGGAGCTCAAAGGAAAGCTTGCCCTTTGTGGGAAGATCGTCGATATGTTTAATAACCACGGGCGTATTGTCAGACAAAATATCTATCGTATCGCGCGAACATACCCAAAAGAGCTTATAATCAAATCCTATCTCTGTTGCATCTGTTTCAAATTCAAGTCTTACAGAGGACGATGCCTTTGCGCGGTCATAGAGCCACTCTCTCGGCTTAAGAAACTCGATCTGATCGTCGTTGTAGTGATAAAAGGTAAGATATCCGTCTTCCTCCTTCATCTGATAAGCGCCGCGAACGAGCGGCATTATTGATTTGTTTGAAAGCTTCATAATATTATCTGCCTTTCTGAATTTTTACGTATTTGATTTTATCACAAACATATTAAATTGTCAATCCAAAAGTTTCCGTGTGTACCTCTTTTTATAATTTTTTCAGATCGCTGCACATATAATATATCACACTAAAAAAACATCAAAAAGGCGGTACTCATTATGACTTCTTTATGGTCTAAAATCAAACCCTATATAATATCTGTCGGAATAGCGCTTGCATTCGGCTTTCTTGCGGCCATTCTTACTCGGGACAGTATGCAGATATATAGCGAAATAAAGGTCCCTCCTCTTGCGCCGCCCTCGATTTTGTTTCCTATCGTCTGGACGGTGCTTTACGTGCTTATGGGCATTAGTGCCGCGCTCGTCTATACAAACAGAGATATAAACCCAAAGGCTGCCGACAAAGCGCTTGTGATCTATGCGCTGAATCTTATACTAAACTTCTCGTGGAGCATTATATTCTTCCGTTTCCGCGCCTTTTTAGCGGCTCTTATTTGTCTTATAGCTCTGCTTATCACTATCGTCAAAATGATAATTTCTTTCTACAAGATAAACAAACTTTCCGCATATTTGCAAATTCCCTATTTACTTTGGGTGGCCTTCGCGGGATACCTGAATTTCGGTATATTCTTACTGAACAGATAATAAAAAAACGCGGCAGACTCGCAAAAAAAGCAGGTCTGCCGCAGTTTATTTGTATTTCTTATTTCTGTTTGTTCATCTCGCGCTCGATCGCTCCTATTCTGCTGCTGAGCGGCGGGTGGCTGTACTCCAGCACCACGTTGAGCTTTGAGGGTGCAAGGTTCGCAAAATTCTCTTTACCAAGCTTTTTGAGCGCTGTTATCATAGCCTCTCCGTAGCCCTCTTTTACCGCCTGTCTGTCTGCGCGGTATTCTGCAGCGCGGCTACGCACGCTCATTATCATAGAGGTGATAGGCTGAACAAGTCCGAGGAAAGTACCTACAAGAACGTATGCAAATCCGTAGTTTACCCCTTCAAACCCGAAGACCTCGTGAAGTGCAGGAATACTTACGGTCAGCCAAGCAACAACTGCCATAAGGAGAAGATTTCCGAAATTCTCGATCTGTCCCTTGAGAACGTCCTTGTGGAGTCCGTGTCCGAGCTCGTGAGCAAATACGGCACATATTTCATCTGTTGTCATAGCGTTTACAAGATTATCGTAAAGCACGATAGTTTTGAGCTTACCAAAGCCTGTAAAATAAGCGTTGAGCTTTGTTGTACGGCGCGAAGCATCCATTACCTCTATCGCTTTTACCTTATATCCGTGCTTTGTGAGGAGCTCCATAAGTCTGTCCTTCAGCTCGCCCTCTTCAAGAGGCACAAACTTATTTCCGACACGGCTGAGTATCGGGTAAAGGAAGCTGATGATAAGTGTAAAAGCAAAGACTACTGCGGCGAAAATGAGTATCATCCAAACGCCGAGAGATATATGTACCCAAGCGAGAAGATATGCGAGTCCGCAGGAAAGCGCAAGTCCGAGCGCGGTAGATCTTATTCTGTCGAAAATAAAGGTCTTCATATTCGTGCGGTTAAAGCCGTACTTCTGCTCTATTATCATATTGCTTATATAGCTTTCGACAGTGCCGATGACAGTACCTACGATCGCTTCAAGAAGCACGACACCGAATATCTGCGCGAATAGATCTTCTCCGAAAAGACGGGCAAAAAGCGCATAAGCATCTGTACAAAGAAGTGCTACCGTAATCACCGCGCCAATTACTGTGAAAATAATACTGAGGCGGCATCTTTCCGCGCTGTATCTCTTCCATCTCTGATAGGTTTCAGCGTCGTAAACGTCCGAAAGGTTTTCGGGAGTCGGATTGTTTGCCGAGCGGCGCTCTGCGATATTTAGTATTAGACTATACAGACTTCCGAGCAGAGCTATAATAATAACTGAAATTTTTAACGTCATAAATTTTATCCTCCGTTAACTTAAATGACCACTTTAACGATTGTAGCATATCCGCCCGAAAATTTCAATACGATTACTTGATTTTTTATTGTTATATTGACAAAAAACGAAAAAAGTGCTATACTTCTCCCGTAAAGTGTTTTAAACAACTGAATATCTTAGCCGTTTGGGTCTGCCGCGTGCAGATCAGAGGGAAGTTCGGTGAAAATCCGTCGCAACGATCATTACCGTAATAGTCGGAATACTCCCCAGACAGCGTTTTGGTGTTTTAATCAGCATTTTTGGATATGAAAAGTGCAGCCGTTTTAGTGAGTACAAAAAAGGGGGATAGTTATACCCTTTTTACCCACGTAGATCGCTGCGCTTTTTTACTTAAAAGAGTAAAAAGGCGTTTTTTTATTTTGTAAAATCAGGTGGATTATGGAAAACAGGAAATTAAACAAGGAAGATTGCATAGTTATTTTGAGAAGCAAATACGACGAGCTACTCTCCGAGGGACTGACAAGATACCCTCAGCGCTCGGATTTTTCAGACGCCGAGGTGGTGGCGATAAAATCCTTTTTAGGTCCTTGGCCGCGCGCACTTGAAGCAGCAGGTATAAAAGAGGCTCGAAGCGACGACCGCGCAGAAAAGAACAAAGAAAAAAGAATACGCGCCAAGCGCGCTAAAATTGCCGCTATGAAAGAAAACAAGAGCAAGGACGGCAGTAAATAAGATATACAATTTTAAATTATATAAATAAAAAATGAAAGAGGTCAAAAAATGAAGAAAAAAATCATCATCACAGTATGCGCCCTTATATTACTGGGCGCGGCTATCTTTGCCACCGTAACCCTTTTAGATGTAAAGACTCCCGATGAGTATTACGGCGACGGCGAAAAGGAAAAAGAAAACACTCTCGGAAGCGTAACTATATCTATACGCTGTGACAGGGTCATCGGAATGGCTGATCACGTGCCGAGCGATGGCATTATTTTAGACGCCGCCGAGTTTGACATTGAGGAAGGCGACACCGTATATTCAATTTTGATCGAAGCCGCAAAGAAATATAAGCTCCAAATCGATCAAAACACAAGCGGCAGTATGACGTACGTTTCGGGTATAAACAACATCGGCGAAATGGATTTCGGCGACGTTTCGGGTTGGACCTATACTGTAAACGGTGAGGTCGCAATGGTCGGAGCGAGCGAGTACGTGCTGAAGGACGGCGACGTTATCGAGTGGAAATATGCCCTGACTCTCGAGGATTATTTCGGATAATATCTACTATCAAAAATTATGAAAGGAGAAGAAAATGAGATCGTTTGAAAATTACAATCCGATAGCATTAGCGCTATATTTTTTGCTGATGAGCTCTGTCATTATGTTTTCGCAAAATCCTATTCTTCTCCTTATCGGATTTTTCGGCGCTATGTCTTATTTTTTAGTGAGAAACAAAGAAAACACTCTGAAAACACACCTGTTTTACTTTATTATTTTTCTCGTACTTACGCTTATAAATCCGCTTACATCGCACAAAGGAAAAACGATACTGTTTTTTGTAAGCGACTCACCAATAACCCTTGAAGCGATAATTTTCGGTGCTGTCAGCGCGGGAATGATAGTTACTGTGCTCTACCTATTTAAAATATTCAGCTCGATTATGACAAGGGACAGGCTGTTGTACGTATTCGGCAAGCTTTCTCCCAAGGTAGCGCTTATTTTATCGATGGGAATAAGATATATAGCTCTGTTTAAAGAACGCGCAAAAAAAATAACCGACAGCCAAAGGGCTCTCGGACTATACAAGGACGACAACGTTCTCGACAGGATAAAATGCGATCTGCGCGTCTTTTCGATACTCATCACCTGGGCGCTTGAAAACGGCATTATAACGGCAAACAGTATGGAAGCTCGCGGATACGGCAAAGCGAGGCGCACTCACTACTTACTTTTTAAATTCACGTTAGCAGATATTATAATTTTATCACTTACTCTCCTATGCTCTGCATTTACACTGACCGCCCTTTTTCTCGGCAGGCTTGATTTCGTATTCTACCCTGCCGTGAAGCTTGCGCCTCTAAATATTTTCAGTATTTCGGCATATATTTCCTACGGAATTTTATCATTTCTTCCCACATTTAACGAGATTGGAGAAAAACTAAGATGGAGCTACTTACAGTCAAAAATCTGACTTTCACATATCCAAACTGCAAAAAAAGCGCTGTCGCAAATCTCTCCTGCACCATAAATTCGGGTGATTTT
This sequence comes from Eubacteriales bacterium, assembly GCA_045580325.1. GTDB lineage: Bacteria > Bacillota > Clostridia > Oscillospirales > CAG-272 > SIG672. The sequence goes on along the minus strand of JAZNNR010000022.1, from coordinate 99,914 downwards.
ACCGTGCTTTGCGGTGCAACGGGAAGCGGTAAATCAACCTTTCTCCGCCTTTTAAAGCGCGAGTTGACCCCAAATGGCGAGGAAAGCGGCGAAATTCTGCTTGAAAACACTCCTATAACAGAGGCAGAGTCAAGGCGCATCGGATTTGTAACGCAGTATCCCGATGAGCAGATAGTTACCGACAAGGTATATTCCGAGCTTGCATTCTCTCTTGAAAGCTTTGGACTTGAGCAAAACGTGATCGCACGCCGTGTTGCCGAAATGGCATCCTATTTCGGCATTGAGGACTGGTATGACCGCGACGTTTCTACCCTTTCGGGCGGTCAGAAGCAGCTTTTAAATCTTGCTTCGGTGATGATAAGCGACCCCGATATTCTCATTCTCGACGAGCCTACCTCACAGCTCGACCCGATCGCGACCTCTGATTTTCTCGCAACGCTCAAAAAGCTCAGCCGCGATTTTTCTCTCACAGTCATAATTGCCGAGCACCGTCTTGAAGAGCTTATCCCGATGTGCGACAGGCTTATGATTATGGAAAACGGCACTCTTATAGAAAACGGAGATCCTGCCGAGGTTACGGCAAATCTTGATAAAGATAGCAGACTCGTTTTGTCTATGCCGACCGCCGTCAGACTTTATCATATGCTCGGTCAAAGGGGTGCTTGTCCCCTTACTGTAAAGGAAGGCAGGGCATTTATCGAAGGCACTTATAAAAACAGCGTGCGCGCACTCCCCGAAAAGAAGTACTCGCACAGCGGTAAAAAGGCGCTTGAATTTAAAAACGTCTATTTCCGCTATGGGAGAGATCTCCCCGACATTCTGAAGGGGCTGACCTTTACCGTCTATGAAAACGAGATATTCTGCATTCTCGGCGGAAACGGCTCGGGAAAAACGACCGCGCTTTCGTGTGCCTCGGGTCTTCGTAAGATCTACAGCGGCGAAATAAAGGTCTTTGGCAAAAAGTTAAAGGACTATCGCGGTCAAAGTCTTTACCAAAACTGTCTGACTCTTCTCCCGCAGGACGTTCAGAGCGTGTTTCTGCGAAATACTGTGCGCGAGGAGCTTGAGGACTCCAAAGCCGATATTTCTGCTCTTCCCTTCGACCTCTCGCACATTCTCGACAAGCATCCTTACGACATTTCGGGCGGTGAGCAGCAGCTTGTGGCTCTTGCAAAGGTGCTAGCGGCGAGTCCCCGTATTATTCTTATGGACGAGCCTACAAAGGGCCTTGACGCGCACAAAAAACAGGCTTTAACTGCGGTAATAAAAGGTCTTAAAGCGAAAGGAATAAGTGTTCTGATCGTAACGCACGACGTCGAGTTTGCCGCTCTGTGTGCAGACCGCTGTGCCCTCTTTTTCAGAGGTGATATAGTGTCTGTCGGAACGCCGAGAGAGTTCTTCTCGGAAAACAAATTTTACACCACCGCAGCCTCGCGAATGAGCAAGGGGTATTTTGAATCTGCCGTAACTGTCGAGGATATTGCAGAGCTTTGTACTCTGAACGAAAAGAAATCCGAGGAGAGCGCGCTATGATAATAAAAAACGAAGCACTGCGAAAGCTACTTAGATTTATTATTCCGTTTGTACTCATTCCATGTGTGATCTTACTCGGGATCTTTCTCTTTGACAACAAAAAGTACATTTTTATCTCATTTTTTATCGCGCTTCTTACAGTTTGCCTGTTTATCACAGGCTTTGAAAAGAAAAAAACGGGTACGCGCAGGCTCATAATCGTGTCTATAATGATAGCACTCTCTATTGTCGGGCGCTTCATCCCATTTTTCAAGCCTGTTACCGCGCTTACGATAATTTCGGCTATGTATCTCGGCGGTGAGTCGGCGTTTATGGTGGGCTCACTCTCCGCGCTTTTATCGAATTTTTATTTCGGACAAGGACCTTGGACTCCTTTTCAGATGCTTGCGTGGGGACTGCTCGGACTTGTTGCAGGATCTCTCGCAAAGCCTCTCAAAGCAAACAAGATATTACTCCTTATTTTCGGCGTAGTTTCGGGAATAATATTCTCTGTTGTCATGGACGTCTGGTTCATACTTTCTTACAGCAATACTATAAATATTTCCCTCTTTGCCGCATCATTTATTACCGCTATTCCTCACACGGTTTTATACTGCGTATCGAATTTCATCTTCCTTTTGATACTTTCAAAGCCCTTTGGCGAAAAGCTTGAGAGGATAAAGGTGAAGTATGGGGTGTGAAGAGTGAACGGTAAAATCCTAATGCTTTCGCAATGGATAAAAAAATTCGACAAGTCGAAACTTGTCGAATTTTTTACGTACCCTGGGGGATTCGAACCCTCGACCTACTGCTTAGAAGGCAGTTGCTCTATCCGGCTGAGCTAAGGGTACATATTCAAAATTTTAGCCGCACAAGAGTGCGGCTCATCTTTTATTAAGCGGGTGATGGGAATCGAACCCACATAGCCAGCTTGGAAGGCTGGAGCTCTACCACTGAGCTACACCCGCATTTCGAACTGCTCCATTATAATACCACAACGTTTTCGATTTGTCAATACCCTTTTACACAAAGTAGAGCGTTTTTTGAAATATTTTTTTGTGTATTTTTTCAAACAGTCATAATTTTTGGAATTTTATTTTCTCTTCTCTTTTTTCTGTTGACTTTTTTTACTTCAGGTGATATAATTTAATATATCTACAAAATTGTAGCAAGGAGAAAATACAATGAAAGAATTTTATCCCATTACCATCGCAGGTGTTAAAAGAGAGCTGAAACTCTGCCCTCTTAACGAAAAGCTTTATATTGGTGCGTTCGTCATCATCGGCGACCCCGAGCTTACCGAAAAAGCTGCAGGAGCACTTCTTGAAAAAGCTCCCGAATATGATTATATCCTTTCCGCAGAGTCCAAGGGTATTCCCCTTGCTCACGAAATGGCACGTCAGCACAAGGACGCAAAGTACGTTGTTGCAAGAAAATCGACCAAGCTCTATATGAGCGATATTCTTGACGTTGAGGTAAATTCTATAACAACAGCACGCACACAGCACCTCTACATCGACGGTGCGGACGCTAAAATGATGCGCGGCAAGCGTGTTCTTATCGTTGACGACGTTATCTCGACAGGCGAATCGCTCAAATCGCTCGAGGCTCTTGTAAACGCAACGGGTGCGGAAATTGTGGGCCGTATGGCTATTCTTGCAGAAGGCGAAGCCGCTGACCGCGATGACATAATCTATCTTGAAAAGCTTCCTCTGTTTGATTCAAACGGCGACGCGATATAACTATAACACTTCAGGAGTACAGATATTATGAGAAAAAAGCTTTCTCTTGCGCTTGCCGTTATCGCTGTTTTTACAATGATTTTTACTTTAGTGATACCATCGCACGCCAACGAAGATATAGTCGGATATGAAGATTATTCCTACTGGGAAATCTCGGAGCCTCCGAAGAACAACGGCGAGGAGCTTTGGTTTGAATGTGCAAAGTGCGGCTACAAACAAGATACTGAGCCTTGGAAAAAAGACAATACGGGACACTGGCTTGAATGTCCTGAGTGTGGGCATAAAAAAGATACAGAGGAACACGTCTGGAACAAGGAGTTTCGCGACTGGTTTATCATCATAAAAGAAACACATAAGTGTACTATTTGCTCATTTTCACAGGTAAACTACGGTCCGATGTTTTATATCCTCTCCGGTCTTATGTACGCGGTTATAATTGCCGCTGTGATCTCCTCGATCATCTTCTCTCGCAGAAAAGCTAAAAAATCCAAAAAATAATCTTTAAAACAGCCTCTTTTCCGAGGCTGTTTTTCCTTTTTCACTATATTTTTTGATATTTTAGATAAAGAGTGTTCTTTTTTGCTTTTTAGCTGTGTAGATATTGACAAATTTCATGATTTATGGTAACATTAAGTTGTTATATTTTGTTTGGAGGTATATTCCCACATGAACACAGAAAAAATTATTCCGCGCAGTGAATATCCCCGTCCCGACCGTGTAAGAGAAAATTGGCTCTGCCTCAACGGTCAGTGGGATTTTGCGTTTGACGAGTCCGGAAAAGGTATTTCCGAAAATTGGATGAACAAAAAATCGCTCGACACAGAAATTACAGTTCCTTTCGTATATCAGTGCGAGCTTTCGGGTATTAACGATCTCCGCCACAGCGATTTCGTATGGTATCACCGTACCTTTACCGTTCCCGCATCTTTTGAAGGTCAGCGCGTTATTCTTCACTTCGGCGCAGTTGACTACAAGACGAAGGTTTGGATCAACGGTAAATTCATAGGCGAACACGAGGGCGGATATACTCCCTTCTCGTTCGACATCACCTACGACGTTGTTGACAGAAACGCTACATACGATCTTACAGTTCTTTGCGAGGACAGACTTGAGGTTGAGTATCCTCGCGGTAAACAGAGCTTCAGACCCGAAAGCTTTGGATGCTGGTATGCTCCTATGACAGGTATCTGGCAGAGCGTATGGCTCGAAGCTGTCGGTATGAAGTATATTGACGATATCCGCATTACTCCCGACGTTGATCACGGATGCTTAAAGCTCGAAACTCTCCTCACCGAGGTTCCCGAAAACGGAACTCTCGCAGTTGAAGTTTCCTTTAAGGGCAATTTTGTTACGGCTCTTACTCTTAACGTAACAAGAAGACGTGTTGACACTGTCATATACTTCCCTCACAACCAAATCGAGCTTGAAGGCTTCTACCTTTGGGAGCCCTACAATCCTAATCTTTACGACATTAAGCTCACACTTTGCGAAAACGGCACTGCTATCGACACACTTTCCTCTTACTTCGGTATGAGAAAGATCCAGTGCGAGGGCGGAAAGATCTATCTTAACAGCAACGATCTCTATCAGCGTCTTATTCTCGATCAGGGTTATTGGCGCGACGGCTTCCTTACCGCTCCTTCCGACGAAGCTCTCAAGAAAGACATCGAGCTTACACTTCAGCTCGGCTACAACGGTGCAAGAAAGCATCAGAAGTTTGAAGATCCCCGTTATCTCTACTGGGCAGACGTTCTCGGTCTTCTCGTTTGGGAAGAGCTTCCTAGCCCCTATTTCTTCTCCGATACAATGAAGCGTAACTGCTTCAGAGATATGCAGGAGGCAATTAAGCGCGACTACAACCACCCCTGTATCATCACATGGGTTCCTATGAACGAGTCCTGGGGTATTTACAGAGTTAAGACAAACCGCGAGCAGCAGCAGTTCACAGACGCGCTTTATTATATGATCCACTCTCTCGACGACACGAGAATAGTTTCTACAAACGACGGTTGGGAACAGACTCAGACAGACATCGTTTCTGTTCACGACTACGCTCCCTATACAAATGATCTTACCGACGAATACAAGTCGACCGAAGGAATACTCACAGGTGCGCCCAATAAGTACAGAACTATCGTATGCGACGGCTATGACCTCGCGGGCAAGCCTATGCTTGTAACCGAGTACGGCGGAATTGCATTCGCCAAGGACGAGCACGGCTCCAACTGGGGTTACTGCGGTGCTGTATCCGATGAGGAAAAGTTCTTTGAACGCTTCGAGGACATCACTATGGGCTTCAAGAACTGCGATTACTTCCGCGGCTACTGCTATACACAGCTTACTGACGTATTCCAGGAGGTTAACGGCCTTCTCGATATGGACAGAAAACCCAAGATGAGCATCGACCGCGTTCGCGACATCAATTTCAGAAGAAAATAATTTATTCAGGAAACTTTTAGGGAACTTTTTGAAAAAAGTTTCCTAAGACCCTCAAAAACTTTACTGAAAACCAAACCACAAGGAAGGATAACATTTTATGTCTGAAAAAGTAAGAATTGCTATGATAAGCGGCTGGCACATTCACGCAAAAGGATACGCAAATTATCTTGCAGCTAATCCAAATTGTGAGATCGTAGCCGTTTGGGACGAGATGCCTTCGCGCGGAATAGAATGGGCAAATGATTTAAAATGCAAATTCTATGAATCCTACGAAGAGCTCCTCGCAAACACTGAAATAGACGCTGTTGCTATCTGCGCTCCCACGTCGATGCACGCCGAGCTTATGATAGCTGCGGCAAATGCAAAAAAACATATTTTCACCGAAAAGGTCCTCGCTTTGACTGTGAAGGACGCTAAAGCGATACGCCGTGCCGTAAAGAAGAACAAGGTTCACTTTACCATCTCCTTCCCTCACAAGACAGACAAGGCTATACTTCTTGCAAAAGAGATCGTTGATGACAAAAAGCTCGGCACGATCACTTATATGAGAGTACGCAACGTTCATTCGGGCAGTATAAGCAACTGGCTTCCCGCACATTTCTATGACAAGACTCAGTGCGGCGGCGGTGCTATGATCGACTCGGGTGCGCATCCGATGTACCTCATTAACTGGTTCCTCGGAATGCCTAAATACGTTTGCTCTATTTTCACAAGCGTTACAGACCATCCCGTTGAGGACAACGCAGTTTCTCTTCTTCAGTACAAAAACGGTGCTATCGGAGTGGCTGAAACAGGATCTGTATCTGTTGCCGATCCGTACACAATAGTAATTTCGGGAACGAAAGGGTATCTGCGAATCAGCAGCGGTAAGCTCTCATATTCTTGCCCCGAAACAGACAACAAAAAAGTTACTGTAAGAGAGTTTACAACCTCCTGTCCCGATGCTCTCGATTACTGGGTAGATAGTATAGTGAAGAATAAGCCTAATGAAAAGTTCGGTATCGACGAAGCGGTATCTCTTACCGAGATCATGGTTGCGGCTTACAAATCAGCTGGAAGCAAGAAAAAAATAAAAGTTTAATATCTAAAAAACAAAAAATACACGACCGAAAAGCTTACGAAGCCTTAAGGTCGTGTATTTTTTTTATATGGATTTTGCTCAGTTATGCTTTTTTTCTAAGGCTGAGCACCTTTAAGATAACCGGGCTGAATATAATGTTTGCGAGAAGCTCGAAAACAAAATTAAGTCCTACGAAAGCTACTATAAGATATACAAAAACAGAAGTTCCTTCCGCAGATGCGCCTGCTTTGACCGTATCAACGAAGAATATCATACTTCCGAGCAGGAATATTCCGGTATTTACTATTGGGCAAACCACTGCGCTTACCGTTACTGCAAGATATTTGTTGTATTTTGCAAAAAGCTTATAGACAAGCCCTGCACACAGTCCTGCGAGAATTCCCTTTACCATAACTGTTATAACAGTTCCGGGAATACTGAGTCCGAACCAGAATGCCGCGTCAGCAGTCGCGAAAAATATTGCTCCCGACACACCGCCGAGCCAAGCACCCGCGAGCGGTCCGCAAAGTGCAGCGCCTATTACGACAGGTATCAGCGTGAGCGAGATAGATGCAAGTCCGCCTATCTTGATAAAGCCTCCGAAATAAGAGAGAACGGCTACCATAGCTGTGAGCAGTGCGATAAGTACGAGCTTTTCGATCTGCTCATTTGTTTTGTTTGTTGTTTTCATAAATTCCTCCTTACTGTCGTCCGCTATGTGCGGTACAACGCATATAGATTCATATTAACTGACTTAAATTCCTTATATATTTCGTTATTATACTACCAAAATCTCAAAAAATCAAGTATCTTTTTGCAATTTTGTGAACACAGTGAATATATCGCCTATCTTTTTTCGATTACTATATTATATATACAAAAATCACAGGAGAACGAAGTGATTTTTCGAGTTCTCTATTATTCCCTCGCTTTTAAGCTTGCTTATTTCGACCGACAGTCCGCTTCGGTCAACGTCGAGATAATCGGCAAGCTCCTGTCTGTCAAAGGGGATATCAAAGCGGTCGCTTTGAGCTGTCTTTGACTGCATCATAAGATAAGCCATCAGCTTTTCCCTTGTTGTGCGCCTCGAGGTTATTTCCATTTTCTGATGGAATGTGATAGTTTTTTCGGCAAGATCCTTCATAAGATTAAAAATGAGCTGTTGGTGAAAGCCGCAGTTATTTGAGCAGGTGTGCAGTATATGCGAGCAGTCTATAAGCATTATCTCGCTCGGCTCATTTGCTACTACGCTTACGGGAAGCACCTCTGTTTCTGCACAGGCAAACGCCTCGCCGAAAACCTGTGAAGCTCCTATCTCGCTTAAGATACTTCTGTTACCGTAATAGTCGATCTGCACCACCTGTACCGAGCCCGAAAGGACCACCCCTATGTATTTCGCGGGTGTTCCTTCGGCAAAAACCGTGTATTTCTTATCAAAGAAATCGGTCTTTGTGCCAAGACAGGTGAGCATTTTTATAAGATTTTCGTCCTCTATATCATAAAAGAGCGGACATTTTTTTAAAATTTCCAAATGTTTTTTCAAAATTTTCTCCTTTTGTTGAAATTTCAACATACTTTACAGCCATATTTTACTATAATCAAAACAGAAAATCAAGATGAAAACGAAATTTCAGATAAATTATTTATAAAACCGAAAGGAAATCTATCAGAGATGAAAATAGCATTTTTTGACACAAAGCCGTATGACAAGCCCTCTTTTGAAAGATTTGGTAAGGAAAACGGCATAACCTTTAAATATTTTGAAACAAAGCTCAACGAGGATACTGCTAACCTCGCAAACGGATACGACGGAGTCTGCGTGTTCGTAAACGACACTGTAAACGCTGCCGTTATCGACCGTCTGTGCGAGATGGGCGTAAAGGTGATTGCCCTGCGCTGTGCGGGATTTAACAACGTCGATATAAAATACGCCTTTGGAAAGATACACGTGCTCAGAGTACCTGCGTACTCACCGTATGCAGTAGCCGAGCACACGATGGCACTCCTTCTTACCTCTATTCGCAGAATACACAAGGCTTATATCCGCACGAGAGATTTCAATTTCAGCCTTGCGGGTATGACAGGCTTCGACCTTCACGGAAAGACTGTCGGCGTACTTGGCACAGGACGAATAGGACGCGCTTTTATCGACATCTGCCGAGGATTTGGTATGAAGGTCCTTGCTTACGACAAATTCCCTGCAAGCGACCTTGAAAACGGTGATACTGTAAGATACGTCGAGCTCGACGAGCTCTTTTCAAAGAGCGATATAATCTCGCTCCACTGCCCTCTTACAGAGGAGACCTATCACGTCATAAATGCGGACACCCTTGAGAAGTGCAAGCGCGGAGTCGTTATCCTCAACACCTCGCGCGGAGCGCTCGTAGATGCCGAGGCGCTGCTTGCAGGAATCAAATCAAGAAAGGTCGGCGCGGCTTGTCTTGACGTTTACGAGGAAGAGTCCGACTTCTTCTTTGAGGACTTCTCGGGTCATATTCTCGAGGACGATATTCTCGCGCGTCTTATCTCTATGCCGAACGTGATAGTAACCTCTCACCAAGCGTTTTTGACCGAAGAGGCCCTGTCAAATATCGCCGAAACCACGGTACAAAATATAGTAAGCTTCTTTGAAACAAATCAGTGCCCGAACGAGCTTTGCTACCGCGGCGGCAACACCGAGGACTGCAAAAGCGGAAAGTGCTTCTAAGATATCGGAGGATAAATTTATGTTAAGAAAAATAATAAAGATAGACAAGGAAAAATGTAACGGATGCGGCGCTTGTGCCGAGGCTTGCCACGAGGGTGCTATCGAAATGATAGACGGCAAGGCAATGCTTACCCGCGAGGATTACTGCGACGGACTGGGCGACTGTCTTCCCGCTTGTCCGGTAGACGCTATAACCTTTGAGCTTCGCGAGGCTCCCGCTTACAATGAAGCCGCAGTGCTTAGTGCAAAAGCCAAAAGAGTCGAGAAAAAGCTCCCTTGCGGTTGCCCCGGAACACAGTCAAGGTCGATAAAGCGCGAAAGCTCGCAGGGTGTTAAAGCTCCCGCTTTTTCGGGCACAAGTCAGCTTTCACAGTGGCCCTGTCAGATAAAGCTCGTACCGACAAATGCACCTTATTTTGACGGTGCAAATCTACTTATCGCAGCCGACTGCACGGCTTACGCTTACGGTAATTTTCATAATGAATTTATAAAAAATCACATAACCCTCATAGGCTGCCCGAAGCTTGACGAGGGGGATTACTCCGAAAAGCTCACGCAGATAATCAGAAACAATAATATTAGGAGCGTTAAGGTCGTAAGAATGGAGGTCCCCTGCTGTAGCGGTATCGAAAATGCGGTGAGGCGCGCTCTGCAGGCAAGCGGAAAATTCATTCCCTGGCAGGTAGTTACTATCTCGACGGACGGAAAAATTCTCGAGTAAAATTTACAAATTGGATTTACAAATAAGAAACTCTATGTTATAATACATAAGGATCAAAATTTTACCTTCGGAGGAAAAATATGTTTATAACCCAAGACATAAAATATATCGGAGTAAACGACCGTAAGATCGACCTTTTTGAAGGTCAGTACAGAGTTCCAAACGGAATTTCTTATAATTCCTATGCGATAATAGACGAAAAAATTGCAATTATGGACACGGTAGATGCCTCTTTTACGCATCAGTGGCTTGACAATATTCAGAACACTCTCGGAAACAGAGTTCCCGACTACCTGATAATTCAGCATATGGAGCCCGACCATTCTGCAAACATTATGAACTTTGCAAAGGCATATCCGAGCGCTACGATAGTTTCTTCCTCAAAGGCTTTTGCTATGATGAAAAACTTTTTCGGTACTGATTTTTCCGAAAGACGTCTTGTCGTCGGCGAAGGCGATACCCTTTCGCTTGGAAAGCATACTCTCGCCTTCGTTGCCGCACCTATGGTACATTGGCCTGAGGTTATCGTAACCTATGACACGGCGGACAAGGTTCTCTTCTCTGCCGACGGATTTGGCAAATTCGGTGCTCTCGATGCAGATGAGCCGTGGGCAGACGAGGCTCGCAGATATTTCATCGGTATCGTCGGAAAATACGGCGCACAGGTGCAAAATCTGCTCAAAAAGGCAGCAACGCTCGATATTCAGATGATCTGCCCGCTTCACGGTCCTGTTCTTAAAGAAAATCTCGGATATTATCTGAATCTTTACAACACATGGTCGAGCTATCAGCCCGAGGAAGAAGGTATCGTTATTGCTTACACCTCGGTTTACGGCAACACCAAAAAGGCTGTCCGTCAGCTTGCCGAAAGACTCGCGTCCAACGGTTGCCCGAAGGTCGTTATCCACGACCTTGCAAGATGCGATATTGCAGAGGCTGTCGCAGATGCATTCAAATACAGCAAAATTGTTCTCGCAACAACCACGTATAACGCGGACATCTTCCCGTTTATGCGCGAATTTATCGACCATCTGACCGAGCGTAATTTCTCAAATCGCACGGTAGCCTTTATAGAAAACGGAAGCTGGGCGCCTCTTGCGGCAAAGATTATGAAGGCTTTGCTTGAATACAGCAAAAATCTCACATTCGCCGAAACAAGCGTGAAGATACTTTCTGCGCTCAGCGAAGAAAGCACCGCACAGCTCAACTCTCTTGCAGACGAGCTTTGCAAGGAGTATCTTGCACAGCAGGACTCGACGGCAAACAAGAACGATCTCACAGCCCTCTTTAACATCGGCTACGGTCTTTACGTTGTAACCTCAAACGACGGCAAAAAGGACAACGGTCTTATTGTAAATACGGTAACTCAGGTTACAAACACACCTAACCGCATCGCAGTAACGATAAACAAGGAAAACTATTCTCACCACGTTATTAAGCAGACGGGTATTATGAACATCAACTGTCTTACGGTAGATGCTCCCTTCTCTGTTTTTGAAAGATTTGGATTCCAGAGCGGACGTAACGTTGACAAGTTCGCAGACTGCGAGCCTCTTCGCTCTGACAACGGACTCGTCTTCCTTCCGAGATATATCAACTCGTTTATGTCGCTGAAGGTAGAACAGTACGTTGACCTCGATACTCACGGAATGTTTATCTGCTCTGTAACAGAAGCAAGAGTCCTTTCCGACAGAGAAACTATGACCTACACATATTATCACAGCAGCGTGAAGCCGAAGCCCGAAACCGAAGGCAAAAAGGGTTACGTTTGCAAGATATGCGGCTATATCTACGAGGGCGACACCCTTCCCGAAGATTATATCTGCCCGCTTTGCAAGCACGGCGCGTCAGATTTTGAAGAAATAAAATAATATATATTCAAGGAGAAAAAATTATGGTAAACGAAAAGGTACACAAGCTTCTTAATCAGCAGATAAACAAGGAATTTTATTCCGCTTATCTCTATCTCGATTTTTCAAACTACTTCAAGGCTCAGGGTCTTGACGGATTTGCAAACTGGTATATGATCCAGGCGCAGGAGGAAAGAGATCACGCACTTCTCTTCTACACATATCTTCAGAATGAAAATATGCCCGTAACTCTCGATGCTATCGCAAAGCCCGACAAGGTCTTCACATGCCATATGGACGTACTTAAAGCAGGTCTTGAGCACGAAGAGTACGTAACCTCGCTTATAAACGATATTTACGGCGCGGCTTACGACGTTCGCGATTTCCGCACTATGCAGTTCCTTGACTGGTTTGTAAAGGAACAGGGCGAAGAGGAAACAAACGCTCACGATCTTATTTCCAAGATGGAGCTTTTCGGCAACGATCCTAAGAGCCTTTATATGCTCAATCAGGAGCTTGCAGCAAGAGTATATACAGCACCCTCTCTGGTACTGTAATAAATAATAATTTAACTTATATACGGAGGTAAATCAATATGAAAAAGTATGTATGCGACGTATGCGGTTGGGAATATGACGAAGCTCTCGGCGATGCCGACAACGGAATTGCTCCCGGAACAAAGTTCGAGGATCTTCCCGAAGATTTCGTATGCCCCCTTTGCGGAGTAGGCAAGGACGATTTCAGCGAAGCTTAATGAAAAACAAAAAGCCATCAAATCTGATGGCTTTTTATTTTATATCCTAAAACAATCTCTATTCCACATTCTGAACTTATTTCTATCGATACTGTCAAGCTGATCTTTTGTGAGTCTATACTGCCAGTTACCCTCTGCGACACCCGGTGTATTCATACGGGTATCCGAGCCGTAAATGAGTATATCCTGTATCGGAAAAATGACCGTATCTGCGGGACTTGCGAGCATTGTACGCATTATCGCCTGACAACCTATTTCCTTATCATCTCCGTCATATCCGCAGTATGAGAATATTGCACGGCGATTGCCCGGTGTTACCTCCCACGTATAGCTGAGAAGAGTCGCGTTATCGTGTGTGCCCGTGTAGGCAATACAGTTTTTAGGGTAATTATGAGGCAGATGCACAGACTCTCTATCACCGAGGAATGCAAACTGAAAAACTCTCATTCCCGGGAATTTGCTGTATTTAAGAAGAGCCTCTACCTGTGCTGTAATATCGCCGAGGTCCTCTGCTATGATGAGTCTATCCCCCGCTGTTTCCCTTATTTTATCTATAAGTGCGCGGCCCGGTCCCTTTACCCATTTGCCCTCTTTTGCGCTTTTCGCGTCCGACGGAACGCTCCAGTACGATTCAAAGGCTCTGAAATGGTCGATACGCACGCCGTCAAAAAGAGTCAGCATATGCTCGACTCTGCTGCACCACCAAGCGTAGCCGTCTTTTTTCATTTCCTTCCAGTCGTACAGAGGATTTCCCCAAAGCTGTCCGTCCGCCGAAAAATAATCGGGCGGAACTCCCGCAACGCATTTCGGGCGGTTATCCTTATCAAGCTGAAAAAGCTCCTTATGCGCCCACACGTCGCAGCTATCAAGGGCGACGTATATCGGAATATCGCCTATGAGCTTTATTCCCTTACTGTTGGCATATTTCTTTATTTCGAGCCACTGTCTGAAAAATTCATACTGTATGAACTGCCACATAAAGAGCGTTTCGCTGTCAGGTATTTCGCTCTCCCACTCATACCAAGGCTTTTCACCGTTTGCTTCTCGCAGCGCGAGAAATCTTGCCGCCTGAGCGAGCTCGTCGTATTTTTCGAGAAACTCGGATATTTTTATCTTTTCATCGTTTGAAACACGCTTTGATGCTCTTTTCAGAAGTGTAAGTCTTTCCTCGAAAAGCCTTGAATATTCGCAAAGATAGGGTGTTTTTTGCTTTGCACCTTCAAGCTCGGCAGCAGTGATGAGTCCTTTTTCAAAAAGTGTCGGAAGATCTATAAAATAGGGGTTTGCACCGAATGCCGCAAAGGATTTATAAGGCGAATTACATTCATCTGTCATACAAAAAGGCAGGGTCTGCCACCACGAAAATCCGCAGTCTGCAAGAAAATCGACAAAATATCTCGCCTCACTTCCGAATGAGCCTATCGAGTACTGGCCCGGAAGCGTCGAAACGTGCATAAGCACTCCGCTTTTTCTATTCATTTTCTTTTTATTTCCTCTCGTCAAATATGTTTAATTATATTACACATCGCACTTTTTGTCAACAGTTTAAGCGGACTTTATCGAACTATCTCAAAAAATGTTAATTTTTCGTTAACCACGCTTAGTTTATATATTCTTTGTTGATTTTTTTGCGAAATTATTATATAATCTTTTTAAACAGTAAAATCGTTTTTAGCTCTACACAAGGAGTCTTATATATGATAACAAAAAACGAACGTATAGCTTCTATAATTGCATTATTACTCGTGTTTGTATTTATCCTGTCCGCGTGCTCTAAGGTCGAAGACGTAACACCGAGCAAGGATACGGAAAAAGAATATAATAAAATTTTCGCTGAAGAAGATATACCGATAATACGCATATCTACGCTAAACAAAAAGGAAGTTACGGTAAAAACCTACCAAGATGCAACTATGCAGCTCGAGCTTAACGAGCGTTACGCTGATTATACGAGCACGTACACCGATCAAAGCGGCGGTGATATACAGATCCGTTGCAGAGGTAATTCCACATACGGAATGTCCGATATGCGTGCCAAAAACAAATGGTCGTATAAAATAAAGCTCGATTCCAAAGCTGATATGCTCGGTATGGGCGAGAGCAAGCATTGGTATCTACTTGCCAACTGGTTTGACGTTACCGCTATGCGAAACAAGCTCGCTTACGATCTTTCGGGATCTCTCGGTATGACGTATACTAAGTCCACCTGGGTAATCGTATATTTTAACGGTGAATACAGAGGTCTTTATTCTCTCGTTGAAAGCGTAAGGATCGACGAGGGACGTGTAGAAACATTTGACTGGGAAGAATTTGCCGAGGACACAGCCGATTTATACGCTCTTAAAAACTCACTTTCAGACGAGGACCGCTCTAATTTACGCAGTGCGATGAAGAACGATCTTTCCTGGATCACAACGAAAAAAATCAAGGTCAAATATTATCCCGCATCGGTAAACACATCTAACGGCGGAATATATACTATGCTTGAAAAAAATTACGATCTGACGGGATATTTTGATCCCGAAAAGCTTGATTTCACATCGGGCTATCTCATAGAATACGACGATCGTCTTGACACTACGGGAACTGCTTGGGAAACCGACAACGGTATTCCCGTAATGCTCGTAAATCCCGAAAATCTGCACACTAATTCGAAAATGTATACATACGTGCAGACCTTGATTCAGGACTTTGAGGATGCTATATCCTCGCCCACATTTCACAATGCCAAGGGCAAGCATTACAGCGAGTACGTTGACGTCGATTCCCTTGTTGACTTCTGGATGATATGGACCGTATTCAACAACATTGAATTCGGCTCACTTTCTCTCTTTTACTACATTGACGACGGAAAAATAGTATTTGGACCGTGTTGGGATTTCGACAACGCTTCGGGTAACATCGTAACGCTCGACGAAACGTGGGAACGCCCTGACCGTTGGAACGGCGACCGCGCAGGCGACAGAGGTTGGTTCAAAAATCTATGCGCAGACCCGTATTTCACTATGCTTTGTCAGGAACAATGGTTCTCAATGCGCGAGGCTATCGACGATATGATGCAGTCGCTCGACGTTTATCATTACTACATCGGCAAAGAAGCTGTAAAATGCTACGAAAGAAACGGTCCGCGCAGAAACTGGTATCTAAGAGACCGAAACAACGGACACAGCTACGATTTCCAGACCGATTTCGAGCTTCTCAAAAATTGGCTTACCGCTCATATAAAGTGGCTTGATGAAAATCTTGCAGTAAAAGATCCGAATATCGATGACGCGGGCTACGTCAGAAGTGATAAAATATTCACAAGCGTGGAAATCGACGGTGCAGAGCTGAAAAAAGACAAAATAACCTCTTACGGTGTAGCGGGCGACTATATAATCTCTCCCGACCAAAGCGGTGCTCTGAAGATCAGCATCAGTACAAAGCACACGACCGCTTCTTCTGTCAGAGTCTATCTGAACGGAAGCAACCATTTAGGAAAAAAGAGATTGAACGATCGTACTCCGGCAGTCTATACCGTTAACACCTCCCGACTTAATATGGAAAACGGGGCAACAAACGTTTTGTATATAATTGCTTACCGAAACGACGGAAGTGTACGCTCCATTTCCTCGGTGCTTATCAGAGTTTATGATGTGAAAAATCCCACAAACAAGCAGGCGGCAATAACCTTCGGCAGCGCTGACAATATTATCGTTGAAACCAAGGGCTCTGTAATAAAAGCTCCTAAGATAACTACAGTGCGTCCTGGATTTAAGGCGCTGGGCTGGACAAACGGCACCGGTAAGGTATATGCTCCCGGTGATGATTACGCGGTATCGAAAAACGAATTTCTGTATATCCGTTGGGAACGCACCGATATGAACTCCTTTATGGTGCTTGAGGATTGACACAAAGATTTTTTATTTTGAAAAAGGGCAGCAATTTTTAGTGCTGTAAACAAAACTATGCTTATTTGTCCTATTTGCAAAACAAAACTCACACGCGAGGCTTCACGATACACCTGCGAAAACAATCATTCGCACGATATTTCAAAATACGGACACGTTAATCTGCTTATGTCGCAAAAAGGCGGAAATCACGGGGACAGCCGCGAAATGCTCCTCTCGCGAAAAAGATTTCTCGACAGCGGCGCTTACTCTCCTATGCGAGAGGCTCTTTGTAAAACTATTCTCCGTCTTACCAAGGGACGTGATAGTCTTTCGCTACTCGATTCGGGCTGCGGCGAATGCTATTATACCTCGCGGATAAAAGAGGGGCTGACAGACGCGGGGACTTCCCTTCACGTTATCGGAATTGACATTTCAAAGGAGGCTCTGCGCCTTGCCGCGCAGCGCTTTAACGGCGAATGCAAGAAGGTCGATTCGTCTGTCGAGCTTGCCGTTGCGAGCTCTTATCAGCTTCCCGTAGCGGACGCATCTACCGATGTTGTAATTTCAATATTTGCGCCACTATCAAGCGATGAATTTGCGCGAGTACTGAAATGCGGCGGCTATTTTATCACGGTAATTCCGGGCAAAAAGCATCTTTGGGAATTAAAGGCGGCAATATATGAAAATCCGTATGAAAACGAGATAATGCCCTACGAAATCAGCGGCTTTGAAATGCTTTCCAAAGAAGAATTATCCGGAAAATTCACCCTTCCGAGCAAAGAAGCCATATTCGATCTCTTTACTATGACTCCCTACTATTGCCGCACGAGTGAGCAGGACAAAAGCAAGCTGTATTCTCTTGACTCTCTTGAATGCTCGTACGAGTTTGAGATCCTTGTCTATAAGAAAGTATAGGCAATTTATAATATTATCAAATACTAAAGAAAGGAGTGATATTTATTCTGTTTGGATTTAAAAAGAGATCCCGCTTACCCTCTGACCGAAAACGCGCTATTGCATTCGTTGATTACGAGCACTGGTACATATCCCTTAACAATCTATACGGCATAAAGCCCGATATCAGAGCGTGGAGAGCTATTCTGTCCGAAAAATACGACGTCAAAAGTATTTATTTTTTCGGTAATTTTTCCAATCCTGCGCTCCGTGCGGAAATATCCAAAATCCGTGAAATCTCAAGTCTTATAATCGAAACGCAGAACTCTGCCGCACATTACAAAAAAGATTTTACCGACTTTATTATGCTCGACCACATTTATCAAAGCGCAATAGACTCGGACAATATTGATGCGTTTATTATTTTTACGGGCGACGGTCATTTTTCATCTGTTGTTAGCTATCTTGTTACAAAATGCCGCAAGGAAGTCGGTATTTTTGCAGTACGCGACGCGCTCAGCAGTCAGCTTAAAAATTCTGCATCTTATTCTATCACAGTGCCTTCAAACAAAGAGCTTACCCTGCATATCAAACGCCTTATTATAAGAGCAATAAATACGGTCTACGAGGAAAACGCTAAGCCGCGCCCTACCTTTCTGGCAACCGCACAGGCTGTGGCAAAAAACAGTCCCGCAGAGCTCGATACTGTAAAGAGCGTAATGAATTCTCTTATCAAAGACGGTGTTATCTTTCAAAAACGCATAAAAGTGGGATATAACAAATCAATAAAAATACTTGCGATAAACCGTCATCTCGCAAAGGCTCATAACATAATATGATAAACGGAAAACCGAGCACGAAAAGTGCTCGGTTTGTTATATTTATGGGTGTTATTACGGAATATATTCGAAATGAACGGTCGGATTACTCAGGAAATTTCTGCCCTTGATCTCAAGCCACTGTTCCCTTGTGCCGCAGTAATATACGTGTGCGAGATTATCGCACTTTTTGAATGCGTCATGTCCAAACGAAGTAACACTTTCGGGTATTACGATAGATTCAAGAAGCGAGCACTGATAGAAAGCCATCGGATGAATTTTCTCCACTCCGTCGGGTATAACTATCGATTCAAGAGCTTTACAGTTTCTGAAAGCACCCTCGGCAATAACGGTAACGCTCTTGCCTATTTCCACAGAGGTAAGGTTTACACAGCTACCAAAGACAGAGCTTCCGATAGTCTTTACACCGTCGCCGATAACTACCGAGGTAAGACCTTTACACCCCCAAAATACTACATCTGCCAGCGTTGTTACGCTATCGGGTATAACGACAGACACAAGTGAATCACAGGCAGTGAAAGCGGCGTAGTCTATATAGGTTACGCTATTTGGAATACGTACAGAAGCAAGGTTTGTACAGCCCTCAAACGCTGCCTCTCCGATCTTCGTTACGCTTTTTGAAATTTCAACAGCCGTTATCGTCTGATTTCCGGAAAAGGCTCTTTCAGCAATAATTCTAACAGGCAGACCGTTATATTTTTTAGCAAGCTTCACCTTTGTTGCAGTTCCATTATATCTGGTAACCTCGGCATATTTGCCGTCCTCGGATACGCTATAAAAAACTCCGGGAGTGATCTCACAGACACTGCAAGCGCCGTCCTCGTCAAGCGTATGATCTTCCTTTTCCTTTTCTTCTCCGCACGCCCTGCAGACAAGCTGATGTTTAGCGTTGTCAAAGTTATAGCTCCATACGTGATCACAGCCGTCCGGCTTGCAAGCGACGAGTAAGCAAACAGCCAAAAGAAGAAAAACAGTAATAAATATAAGCTTTTTCATTTTATTCTCCTGATGTCTTTTTTTATATTATAGCACACGCTTGCAAAAAAGTAAAGAGGACGGCGTAATTCTGCCGTCCTCAATTTTTGTATCGCCTTATTTATCAAACGCGGGGTTAAATGCGTAAAAGTTTTTCTTATTCTCGAATGCGTCCTGTGCGATTCCGAGCGCGTCGCCGAAGCGCTGATAGTGGACTACCTCGCGCTCACGAAGGAATTTCAAAGGCTCGCGAACGTCGGGATCGTCTATAAGTCTTAAAAGGTTATCGTAAGTTACACGCGCCTTCTGCTCTGCCGCAAGGTCTTCATTAAGGTCAGCAAAAACATCGCCCTTTACGCCTATATATGCGGTCGTAAAAGGCACGCCAGATGCCGCCTGCGGATATATTCCCGTTGTGTGATCGACAAAATAGGTGTCAAATCCGCTCTTCTTTATCTCCTCTGGGCTAAGACATCTTGTCAGCTGATAAAGTATAGCAGAGATCATTTCTACGTGAGCAAGCTCTTCGGTACCCACGTCAGTAAGCAGACCTACTATTCTTCTATCGGGCATAGAAAATCTCTGTGAAAGATATCTCGTAGAAGCTGCAAGCTCACCGTCCGGACCGCCAAACTCCATTTTATGATAACACAGAAAAAGAGTACCCTTTGGGTACTCTTTTTCACTATCTATCACTCTTATAGGAGGTCTAAGAGCGATTTCCAAGTATTAAGACCGACAATGCCGTCAGCAAAAAGCCCGTGCGCTTTCTGATAGACGATAACAGCCTTCTTTGTTCCTGCGCCGAATTTGCCGTCTGCTTCCACTCCGACAGCTTCCTGAATGATTTTCACGAGATTTTTATATTTGTAGTTCAAGAATCTGTACTTGCAGACTGCTTCCTTTGCGACAGCTTCGCACTCTTTGCCCCATATACCATCAGCTCCGCTTGCAAATTTGAAGCGATCAGCAATAGCCGCGAGCTGCCAAGCCTTAACGGGATTTACTCCGCCGAAGGTGGAGCGGTAAGCCTGCTTCTGACCGTACCAAAAGGACTTTTTATTTCGGGTGTCGATGTGTACGAAATATCCGTCCCTTGAGGTTTCGTAGAGTCCTACGCCAAGAATTCCGATGCTTTCTGCGTACTTCGCAACCTCGGCAGGTTTTATGCCCTTGACAACAATGTCCGCCGCTGTACCTTTGGTATGCTGTGAGCCTGACGCACCACCTACCTTTTTGTTGTGCTTAGAGCAACGGTAAGCCGAATTTATAGTAACGGCGACGCCGAAATGATCGCGGATCTTCTGCAAATATTCTACGAGTTTGCTGTCGATCTTTACGGTAGAACAACAGCCTTTTCCCTTACAAGCGAACTCAGAAACTTTAAAATTATTTGACAGCTTTTTACTATCAGTTTTGTTATACGTGTTGATAGACATTATTCTTCACCGTCCTTCGGTTTAGGTTTTTCGTAAGTCATTGCCTGTTTGCTATCAGATATTCCCGCTGTAGTGGGATCTGTTACAACACCCAAAATAGCAAGTACAATAAAAGCGGCATTGACAACATCGAGAAGCTTATTACCAAGTTCGCCGAGATCGAGCGTAAAGCCGAAAACAGCGGCAACAACTTGAATCAAAAGCAGAATTGCGGGGATAATTGCTATCCAAAATGCTTTGTTTTTAATTCTTACAAGCCAGTTAATCTTCATAGTTCTTCATCCTTTCGTTTTTATTTTTTATCAGTCAAATGATTGTAGAGGTCCGCTTTCGCCTCTTGCATTTGCTTTGTATTGTTTCCGTCAATACCGTGATCGAGTAGCGCAAGTAAAGCACGCTGTGTTATGCGGTTATCTTCCGCAATAGCACTAAGCCTCTCGTTGTCGTTGAGAAGCTTGCCATCAACCACTTTTTGCCACTTTTCGAGAGCGTCAAGCCTGTCGTTTTGACGGTTGTTTGGAGCTTTAGCGTTGCGGATGATTTGAGCGATTTTTTCCGCAGCCGTAGCGAGTGTAAGAAACGCCGCTATAGCGCCCAAAATGAGCGTGAAAAGCTCTCCGACGGTTAGATTTGCCATATTTTTCACCTGCCTTATGTATACGCTTCACCTGTGATTTCCGCGTATTCGGCTTCGGTAATGAGCTTATCAATTACCGCCTGTTTCACGCCGTCAATGGTGATTCGCTTTGCTCTGTAAAGAGTTTTAATTGCTTTAGCTTTTGTACTCATTACTTACTACCTCCAAGCATAATTTCATAGGCTTCTTCAAGTGCCGTGAGCTTACCCATTTTGACGGTAATAGTACCATCGCGATGATCGATAATATCACCTACAAGGCAGTACTCACTGTTGTCAAACTCCGTAACCTGCCACTCCATAATCTGATTGCCATACTCATCATAAGCATAACTACCGTTTTCTGCATAAGTGGGAATCAGATTTTTCTCCACTATACTCCAAGCTAAGCCGTCAATAAAAAGCTTGATAGCCTCCTCGTAAGTCATTTCAAGGGTAATAGACTTGCTCGATCTATCATCCCATTCGCCATCTGCAACCCTGCCGCTAATAGTAGCAGGATAAAGCGTTCCGTTTATTTTAATGTACATATTAAACCTCCTTATACGATCTTGTTTGAGTAATCCAAATAATACGTTGTGTTAATTGTCGGTGTTCCCGTAAATGTGCCGCCTGTGTAAGCGAACATATCTGTAAGCGCATTCGGTTCACTTTCACCTGTGCCGCTTTGGGGAATTCGATACGGTCTATAATGGTTGCCTGTTATCGTTTCGGACAGTCTGATTTTAGAGCACCCTAAAAACATCCATGTGTAACAGCTATCCACTAACTTTGTGGCGGGCAAGCTTGGTATTGTTGTAAGACTCCGACAGTCTTGAAACATAGCCGCATAACAATAAATCGCCAAAGTAACTACAGGTAAACTCGGCGCTGTTGTAAGGTTTTCGCACCCTATAAACATCCACGCCATACAATAAGAAGCCAATGCTGTGGCAGATATTGACGGAGCAGTCTTAAGGCTTTTGCAATTTTGGAACATACAAACGTAACATCTATCCGCGAGAATTTCGGCGGGTAAATTCGGTGCTGTCGTAAGACTCGTGCAACCTTGAAACATAGAGTCGTAACAGTTTACCGCCAATGTAGTCGCGGGCAATTTCGGCGCGGATGTAAGCTTGGTACACCCGGAAAACATAAGTCTGTAACAAGCTTCTGTCATTATGGTCGCGGGCAAAGTTGGTGCGGACGTAAGACCTGTGCAACCCATAAACATACAGTTATAGCAATAAGGAGCCAACGCAGTAGCACCCAAGGTCGGCGCAGATATAAGATTTGTGCAACCCTGAAACATACTTGCGTAACAATACCAAGTCAACGTAACTGCGGGTAATTCGGGTGCTTTAGTAAGTGTCGTACAATTGAGAAACACACTATTGAAGCAACCATCTGCCATAGTAGGGTGCTTTCCCGCCTTTACCGTAGCGTAGTCAAGCAAATTTTCAATATTGCCGTTACATTCAATATTGCTTCCGCTCAAAATCCAACGACAAGCTTCCCAACCGGAAATTACTGTATTTTGAATACCTCTTAAGTAAATACAATAACCGTTATTATTTTTACCCGCCGAAATTGTACTGCCGCTCCAAGTTTTCCATTCTCCGCCGTTATTGTATTCCAACGTGCCGTTCCAACCTCGAGAATTTGCACTGATAGTAAATGCATTCGCTGAAATAAACTCAAGTCCTGTATCATAAGCGTCTTCCCCATCGCCAAATTTCAATTCATACGCCGTACCGCCCACAAGTGTCTTGCCCGACTTGATGTTATACGCTGTTCCGTTTACAAGTGTCTTGCCTCCGCTTATTTCATAGGCTGTTCCATCTATTAAAGTTTTGTGTGCCATAGGACAGCACCCCCTTACTCATAATACCAATAGATTTCACCGTTGTGGTTAGGTCCCGGATAACTGGAATTTTGTTGTAAAAGCATACTGTTTCGTAAGCAACATATTCCCGTTGCCGGTTGGCTTGTGTAGCCTGCCTGTACTAATCCTGCAAACATCCCTCCTGTGATAGTGTTTGCGGTGTGTTGATGTATTTCCTCGGCAGCACCTATGTCAGAAGGCGATATAAGCGAAGGCAACCCTATCATCTCAGTTACAGAGTCAAGTATTTCGCCGTCGGTACACTCTACGTCCTCTACAACGATGGCAAAGCCTGCAGAGGTAATAAGCTCCCCATCACCTCCGTATATTCTGATTTCGCAGTCTACCTGCCCCACCACAGGAGCGGTCTGCTCGTTGAACTTGTAATAGATCACGTTGTTTTTGATTTCACAGGCGTGAAATAATCTGTTTTTATCAGGCTTTGTGCCAACGAGTGCCGCGCTGCAATCCTCGGATATTATATAAGGCACTCCGCTTTCGTTCAGATCTATTGCGATCTGTCGCGCCGTGTCGCCCTTTTTGCAATATATCATATGGCAAGAGCTTGTGTCGTGAAGGTCAAGCGAAAGCCTGTGTGTTGAGTAATTCATAGCGTTTCCTTTCTGTGTTTTACTTCAAGTCAATTATATAGTAAGAGGAGCGGAAAATTAAATCCACCCCTCTTGACTATTTTTATTAGTCTTCGTCGCGCCATTCCATCATAGTTCTGTAAACTTCGGAACGGCTTCTTCCGTAAAGTCCGGTATCAAAGAGAAGATCTCTGATACGAAGCAGCTCTGTCTTGTCGTTGCTTTTAAAAGCTTCAACTGCAAGCTTCTTCCAATGCTTTGTGATAGCACTCTTGATAGTGGAACGTGCGCTTTTTTCTGCCTCTTCACGCTCTTTTCTCTCGTCGAATCGCTTGCCTTCCTTTTCCGCTTCGGCTTTGGCTTTTTCATAGCGTCCGTCCGCTTCTATTTTGACAAGTTCTTCTATCGTGTCTTTGGGATTTCCCGACTCTACTGATGCGATGACATCGTCATATTTACTGTATCCGTCCGCAGATCCATTCTCGGCAGCATAGTTCCACTCGTCAAACTTCCAATAAATATCGTACTCGCTCATATTGAACAGAGTCGAGAGCATTTTGTAAGCAGTATCATAGTCTAACTCTCCGTCCTTGTATTTCTTGCCGAGAGCAGTCTTAAGAGAAGATATCGCTTCGTCCACTTCGTCTTCGCCAACCTCGCCGTCTTTAGCCTTTCGGAGAGCCAACTCCTCAACAGCCTCCTCGTACAGTTCCAAAGCAACGTCTGTATTGCCGGATGCAAATTCCTCTAATACTCTGTTGAAATGTTTCGTAGAGCTGCGTTCTACTCCTGCTTCAAAGGATAAGAATTCTCCGTTTTGTATATCCTTTGCGTGTAGTCTTACTGCTTCAACGATTCTTGAAATGTTGTTAGCGGGTAGTCCAAACATTTGCAAAGACTTGACAAGAAGCTTTCGCGCGTCGTCAACCGTCGGCATTTCTCCGTCTTTCATATTAGATGCAATTCCCGTAACAACGTCAACAAAATCGTTGATCGCAGTTAGTACAATATTGTCAACTGCTTCAGCAGACTCTCCGTATACACTACTCTCTATGATACCGACCAATTCGCTTCCAAGAAGCGGGAAAAGGTATCCTGTGATATCTGCCGCAAAGGAAAGAGACTGTCTTTTGAGCCAACTTTCAGCTGTCAAATCATCGTCATCGTCATCTCTGTAGGAATTTACCTTGTAGCGAAGCAGAGCAAATAGTGTGGTCATAAGCTGCGTCCATACAGCAGACATAACGACGGAGGATGCTGTGCGAACAAGCGCCTTTGCGTTCTCTCCGGACTTGTTAGCCATATATCGTCCTAATGTAACACACAGCTGTCCTGACATCTGATAAAGGTCTGTCTTAAACGTTCCGAGAGCCTCCGAGAATACGTCGCCTGACTTTTGTATTTCGGGACGGTGTAAAACGTCTGTCATACTCTGCGTGCTTTCGACAACTTCATCATAGAACTTTGCGGTAGCCTTGAGAAGATCTTCACCCTTGAGCCCCGTTCGCTTGGCTGTGTCCTGTTTTGCATACTTCCAAAGAGAAAGCGCAACAGCAGAGTCCATTCCTTGAATCCATTTAGACGGTCTGAACAAAGCGGGAAGCTTTTGCCCGAATCTTCCGAACCAACTCTTCTTTCCCTCGGTAAGAAGAGTCTGAAGTTCTGAGTCCGAAAAACCTCGTCTGCGTACCCAAGCTGTCGCTGTGTATTTATCCACCTCGGCAGATATCTTTTTATAGTTTGCCATTGTGTAGAAAAGGTTAGCAATCATCCTTGCCGGACTGCGATACCTCAACATAGACGTAGCCGCGAACATTGAACCTATCTGTTTAAAGACAACCGAAAGGTTGAGGAAGAACGTGGCGCCTATATATTTGGATTTTATCCATCTGTACGTTGCAGACTGATTGCTTTTTCTTTTACCCTGAATGTCTTTAACAGCCTGTTCGATGTGGTCTACGCCCGCTACGCCCCAACTTTTTTCCAATGCGCTGCGTATTGTAGCATTGTCGCCAAGGGCATCGCTTGCGCGAATGCTCCATATCTTGTTGAAATTTCTTACTTCAACTCCAAACCCATAAATGTTTCCGACCTGATCTATGTGTCTTTCGACAACATTATTAAGTCCTGTGATAATGATAGGCTGATCTGCTTTTTTTTGCAGAGCCTTAAGGTTTCCGTAAGAGCTTATAGTCTGCGAAATACTGTTCATATCTGTTATCTCACGAGCGATATAGCTCTTGTCAACCTCAAAAGGAATGTAGTTTTTGCTCTTTGTTATGATTCGGTGCTTTGTCGCAATCGTGTAATCGTCAACAACGTCCTTTGCCATTTCGTTAAAGAACTTTCTTGCGGCGTTCATATATTTCTGCGCCCACTTGTCGTTTTCAAGTACCTTTTTGAAGTCGGATACCATATCTGTGCCGAGCATAACTCTATGTAAGTGTTCGCTTGATACAGCTTCACGGAGCTTGCCCTTGTTAAGCAGACCAATATCCGCAAAAGAAAATCCAAGCGACTGTATGTGATTTAAATCGTCGGCAGTCTCTCGCTCGTAAGAAAGAATAGCCTGCATCATCTGCATTTTGGATACTCCGAACGTTCTGCCGTTTTTGTCAACGTACTTGTACCCACTGTATTCCTTGTAGATAGAGTCTTCGTACTTATTTGCGTTTTCGCCTGTTGTCAAAGGTTCAAAAAGCTTGTACGAATCCATTTCAAACCTGTTTTTCTTTCTTTGTCCCTCTGCAAACTTTTTAAAAGCCTTGAAGAGAGGCGAATCCTGATTATAGCCGGACATTCTCTCGACATTTCTTATAGGAGAAAGCGTTTTGTTCAAGGAAAAATCACGTATCAGATCAGCCTTACTTCGCTTTTCGTTTTTGTGTTTTTTTGCTATCGCTTCCTGCTCGGATCGGATAATGCTTGCCGCTTCTATAGCATCATATGCCTCCGTCCATCCTATAAGCTTTCTTGCGTCTCGAAGGGTTTCTTCTATCCCGCGAAGCGTTTCATACATCTCTTGAAGCTCGTCAAGAGTCATATCGTTAAGATTTTTATCGCCAAAATCTCTTTGCAGATCATCAAGGTAATCGTAAATTGTTTCGTCGAACTCTCCTGAATATGTGGGATCGGGATGCTTCTTAAGCTTCTCGTACTCATCCTTCAGATCGCGCAGCTTCTCTTTAGTAATGTTTCTTCTCTGCTGTGCCTTGTTTATAGAACCGTCCTTCTTGTACAGATCGGTGTCGGTATCAATAAGCTCACAAACATCGACCATCGCACCTACAAGTCCAATAGGAACGTACATATTGTCGGTGGGATTCTGAAGCGTACGCTCAAGTCTGTCCTTGAAGTTCTTGATCTTGTGCTTCATTTCCGTCTTACGTCTGCCCTCGACAGCGTTCTTTCTCGACTCGGCATATTTTTGCTGTAGTTCTTTGAGCTTTACGTCTCTCTGCTCACGGATGGACTTTATCTGCTCATCCTTCTTGCGGATAACTTCAGCATCAATTCTTCCCTGTGCCATTCGCCCTGCGAGTCTCGCCTGTTTGACGTCGCTCATCTCGTTGGCGTATTCTATAAAATCAAGCTCGCGGGAAGTCTTGCTAAGGCTCTCGGTAATAGTTTCCCCATTTGCATAGGTATATGTTACGGTGTTTTCGTCTTCGTTGACGTGGAATTGAGTAATTGGATTAGCTTTGATCTCACTTCGGCTTCGCTTAGTGTTGAGTCGGTTGTTATTTCCGTCGCCTTCAAAGCTATTTCCTTCGTGCTTGCGTTCGCTAAGGAAATCAGATTTATTGTAGTGTATGAATACTTGTCCAAACGAGCGTCGTATTCCTTTCCTCTCAGCCGCATATAATTCACTCCTTTTTGCTTCAATGTCTATATCTTGAGTTAAATCAATCTTGATAATTTTAGTTACATTCGGACTTTCAATAGTGCCTTTAGCAAACACTATTACATCTGCGACGTCAGACAAATCGTACATATCGTAAACTTCAATCATATACTCGCCGTTTTTCGTTTTCGGAAAGTACTGATTACCCGACACCGCTTGTGCAAAGTTTTCGGTAAAAGCTTTCCAATACCCTGCGTTTATTACGTTGTTTTGTCTAACCCAACCAAAATTATTGTAATCCTCTTTTGAGTATGTTCGCGTTTCCCTGCTCGCCTTACCGTCGCTTAGTCCTCGCTTATCTGCATTTTCTCTAAAAACTCCGCCTTGCTTATCTTCGGATTTTCCTTTATCAGCTTGTAGCTCTGTTCCAAATTCTCGTCGCAGATTGCTATCAGAATGGTATCCCAATCCGCTCCCAAGTCTTTGAGATAATCCATCACTAACCTGCCCATTTGATATTGCATAATCATTTCTCTCCTTTATGTAGTCAGCTCTTAAGGATTCGTTGTTAATTGCTTTCTTTAACCTTACGCCAAAGTCAATTTTCCCATTTTCTCTTCCCGAATCTACGATATAAACCAAATTGCCATTTTCAACAGCAATTCCATCTGCAATTCCATCGCTTAAACCGCTATACAGATTTGTCAACTGACGTTTGATATAATCCATATTAGCCGCGCCGACTTTGCTTGCAGAAAGATATTTAACTGTTTTGCCGTATTTCTTCTTTCGACTTGTCTCCCTACTCGTCTTACCCTCGGGTGATCCTCTCGTCTGCGTGGGCGATTCGCTGCTCTGTGTAGCGCCCTTGATTTCGGGGAGCATTTCGTCCAAGAACTCGCCAAGCATCTCTACCTCTGCGAAGATATTCATATCTCCAAGGCTGTCGCAAATGCACTCTTCCCAAATCTCCTCGGCGGTCATTCCTGTTCCGTCATATGCGTTTGTGTAAAGAGTTGATACCTCGTCAATGTTCTCTTCGCCTGCGGTTTGAACAAGCCTTTGTCTTACCGCATCTATATCGACCTCGCCCTTTGCGACCATATCGTGTCCGATCTCGTGTCGCATAAGCTGTTCTGATGTATAGGCGTAGTGATCGGCTCTTACAAAAACATTTTTTCCTCTGATGTAAGCTCTCACGGAAACAGGACTACCGTCCTTGCCGTTGATAGTAAGATTATCGCCCACAAAGAAAGTTGCCTTGAGTCCTCTCTCTTCAGCAAGTTTTCTCGCCTCTTTCATTGAAGAGGTTTCGTTTGCTTTGTCAACAAGTTTTACTGTGTGATTGCTTGAACCTCTTGGTATTCCGAGGCTTGAAACCTTTATTTCCCGCGCTTCATCAACGAGGCGAGCCGCTTCGCTGTCTGCTGTGAATCGAGACTCGATCCCTCTGCTCTCTTCTTGTCCTGTACTTTCTTCCACTCCTCGTATTTGTCCGCGGGTACTCGTACTTCCAAACCGTTCGCTGCCGTCGCGTAAATATATTCCTTCTCTGTTTTCATTTTCAATCTCCAATTCGTTTTTATTTATTATGCCACTTTTTTTGTCAGTTTTCAATACTGTTTCAGCATTTTCTGAACTTTTTTCGCCAAGTGCTGCTTCAGCTTCGTTTCTTCCGATGTAAAAAGCGGCTTTCATTTGAGATTTGCTGCTGTCGAGGTTTTCAAGTCCGTCGGCATAGTTTATCTTTCCGTACTGATATGCAAGCGCAAGATCGCTTGCAAGCACCTCGGTCGGAACGCCTTCGACAGGCTCAAAATTCTTTATAAGATAAGTTGCGCTCTTTGGAGTAATGTCGGTAATATTAGATATTGTCTCATAAAGTACAGCCTCGTCTTTGGTCGCAAAAGAGATTTCACTTGCATCTACCACCTTGCCGTCCTCAAGCTTTACCTTGACCGAGCCGTTTTTAATAGACTCTATTCCGACAGGCTTGACCTCTTCGGCGGTTTCGGTAAGAACCGTCTTGCCGTCCACAGAAGCCTTAAATTTGCTCTCTGTCGCATTTTCCTGCGTTGTGGCACTCTCGGTCGGTATGACAGTTTTCGACGTGTCCGTAGCAGGTGTCGCTGTCGTGGCTTTGTTCTGTGTCATTTCTCCTCTGCGCACGTCAGAAACGAAGTCAGACATCTGCTTTGTGCGCTGATATACGGTCGAATTCGGATTGATAATAACGTCTTGGAACGTTCTGTCAAGCAGAGGATTGTTCTCAAGCGCGTTTGCCTGTGCCTCTGTGAGCGGCACACCCTCTACTACTTTAGCCATCCACGCCGATATAGTCTTCGCATCAGACTCGGTAACACCCTTGCGCGTGAGCGACTTTGTAATGTCGGCGACGTTTGTTTCGGTGAGCGCCGCTTTCTCCGCATTAAAGAGCTTTGCTATAGTGTATGCGCCGACCTTTTTGCCGTCTGCGAGTCGCTTGTTTATCTTCTGCGCGATCTTAGGAGCAACACTGTCTGCAGATACAACAGATCCAAGCTCAAGGAGTCGGTTGACCGCGCCGTCCACACCGCTTATCTGCTTTCCGACGGCTACGTTTGAGCTGTACTTGTTTATCGCGTTTGCAGTAGCTCCTGCTGCTGTATCTGAGCTGTTCACGTTGACGTTCTCAAGTATTCCTGCTGACAAAGCGCCGAGAAGCCCCGAATAGAGCACCTCGTCAATGTCAGCCGCTTCAAAATCGGTCTTGGTAGCAACAGACTTAAACCAAGGCTCAAGAACGGTCTGAAGACCTTCTTCAAGTCCTTCTGAAGCCATTTTTCCTACAGAAGTCAAGATCACCCTTGCGAAAGCGTTGTCGACCTTTGACAGCATCTTCGTCATCGCACCGCCCGTCAGCTTACCGCCGAGAGCGGAAACACCACCGAGAGCATACTGAAGTAGGGATTCCGAAGCAGCAACAAGCATACCATACGTCTTTGCCTGCTCCTTGCTGTATCCCGCGTTTATCATTTCAGCGTAAGCGTTTCCGCCCGCAGAAGCTCCCATAAGCGTACCGCCGACTACAGCACCCGATCCGGGCAGAAGAAGATTTGCTCCGATAGATGCAAGTATGGACGGCGCCATATTTGCTCCTGTGTTAAGTAAATCATATGTAGTCTGACCGAGAGAAGCGCCTCCGAGCCAATCGGGAAGCTTTGCACCCGATTCTGAAAGATCCTCACGGAACTGCTGACCTGCAATCTGTATAGCCGAAGGAACGTAGTAGTCCTCGTTTGAGAAGAGATTTTCAATACCCGCGCGGAAGTTGTCAAGACCCGCGACAGCACCGAAAATAATCTTAGAGGCTGTGTCGTCACCTGCCGAAGCGACAATTTTGCCCGCCTGTCTTGCTTCAAGTGTTTCTCTGATAGAGTTAAAATATTCGTCAGCTTTTTTCTCGCCCTCTTTGGCATAGTAATAGCTGTATATTTTCACTTCGTCGTCGGTCATCTCTGTAGCGAGATAAACGTCGGGATTTCCTCCACCTCCACCTGCAAAATGGCTTGCTGCATACGTAAATCCGTGATTTTTATAGGCAACGATCTTGTTGCCTTCTTTGCTAAACGTTGAGCCGAGTTTGTGATATTCTGCTTCTTGTTGTATTCCTTTCTGTGCATAATACTCGAAATCGGGAGCATCAACAACAGAGGAGAGTTTTACGCTGTTCTGATACCTTTCAGCCTGCGTAAGATAAACGTTCTTCTCGCTGAGATACTTTTCAAATTCGTCAATACCCTTGCCAAGCGTAAGTCGCATAATCTGAGCGTTTGCGTTTCGTATGTCGGCATCCGAAAGAGTGTTGGGGAGATTGTGATAATCATTCGGATAATACATACGCAGCTCACGATCATAGTCGAGCTTATCCTGCCACTCTTTAGCTTGTGCAAGATTTTGCATATCGCGGTTATACCAACTGCGCTCGCCTTCTATGTTTACAGCCGCCCACTCTTCGTTCTGCTTCTGAACGTCAACCCACTCTTTGTAAGCGCTCTCGTCCTTCCACTGCGACCAATAGTCAACGTCTGCGGAAGAGGCTTTCAGAATATCGTTCTGATAACCTTGTGCAGTGGTAAGATATTCCTTAGCCTTCTTTACGTAGTCTGCGTCAAGAAAATCGGAATATTCGTCCATAAGCGATATGATACTCTTCGCCTCAAGGTCGAAATTATTCTTCTGATTTGTGATAGTTTCAAGCCACTTAGATGCGTCAGAGACATAGCCGTCATTATAGATTCCTGTGCGCCCTTGGTATCTGTCTGTATGATTCTGCATAAATACGCCGTTGTTTTTAAACCAAGTCTGAAGACGCTCATTTATGCTGTTTGCTACGTTCTCGGCATTTTTGTACTTGCTGTACTCTGCAACATCAAAACGGTTCTGTCCTGTTTTCTCTGTCTCGTTTTCTTTTTTGTTGTCTTCTTGCTGTTTCTTTTTCTTTATGTAGTCTACTACATCAAATCCCATAGTATAACCTCCATAATTGTTTACTTTATGCTGTACGTATAAGGTGAATTTACCTTTTTCCGAAAGTCAATAATACTTTCAGGCTCGATTGTAGTTGGGGCGACCGTAGTGTCGACAACATTTTCAGACTCTTTAAAATACTGCTCATAAAGGTCAGCTGCTTCGTCTGCACTTATCCAACCTCTGTTTACAAGTCCGTTGACATAGTTTTTTAGCTGAGACGATCCCATTTCGGCATACACTTCGCAGTTTTCGTTTATCTCTGCCCACTGAGTAGGATTAAGAGAAGAACCACTACCACCCGATCCACTTTCCGAACTACCGCTATTCTTATACGCCTCGATCATAGACTCCGCAGTCTTTTCATCGATACCCGCACTCTTAAGCACGTCTTCGCTCGGCATAACTCCCGACTGAATAGCATTCATAGCCTGTCCGTATGCGAAGTTTCTCGCGTTTTCCGCATCGGAAGCATCAGCTTGTTCTTTGTTGAACGTCATATTTTCATCAAACTGACGCACGCCCTCGTTGAAGCTCTTGTCCCACTGTTCATTGCGGATTTTATCTTGCTCTGCGCCGTAATCAAAGGTCTGCTGCCACTGTTCGTTACGGATTTTGTCCTGCTCTACGCCGTAGTCGAAGGTCTTATCCCATTGATCATTGCGGATTTTGTCCTGTTCTGACTGATAATTGAAGGTCTTATCCCATTGATCGTTGCGTATTTTATCCTGCTCTTTTCCGTAATCAAAAGACTCTCTCCACTGCTTGTCAGCAGCTTCGTCTCTCTGCTTGCCGTAGTCAAAGGACTCTCTCCATTGAGCGTCGGCTATGGCGTCTCTGTTTGCCGCATAGTCGAAGCTTTCGCGCCATTGAGCGTCTGCTATTTCATCACGGCTCTTGCCGTAGTCAAAGGACTCTCTCCACTGCTTGTCAGCAGCTTCGTCTCTCTGCTTGCCGTAGTCAAAGGACTCTCTCCATTGAGCATCGGCTATTGCATCTCTATTTGCCGCGTAATCGAAGGACTCACGCCACTGCTCATTAGCAATCTTGTCCTGCTCTTTTCCGTACTCAAAGCTTTCTCTCCACTGTGCGTCTGCAGCTTCATCTCGCAGTTTTCCGTAATCGAAGGATTCTCTCCATTGTGCGTCTGCAGCAACGTCTCTCTCCTTCGCATAGTCAAAATTCTGCTGCCACTGAGCATCTGCGGCGGCATCTCTTTCCTGTCCGTAACCGAACTGTGTTTCCTGCCAATAGCGCGAGAAGTCGCGGTTGTACGCATCATTAAACTCGCCGTAATCTCTCGCATAAGCATCGTTTGCCGCATTTGCCGCGTAATCTCGCTCGGCTATGAGCTGATTTCGCTTGTCCCCCCACATACCGTACTCGGTATTTTTGTCGGCGGAGAGAAGCGAATACTGATTCAAAAGATCCTGACCCTCCTGCGCGTATCTGTCATATGCCAACTGCTGCAGTTCCGGTATAACGTCATTAAGCTGCTGAAGCGACTGCTGATAAGCTGAATTACCGACAGCCGCGGCATAAGAGTTTCCGTAACCGCCTGTCATAGCTGC
The DNA here is from genome assembly GCA_045580325.1 of Eubacteriales bacterium. GTDB lineage: Bacteria > Bacillota > Clostridia > Oscillospirales > CAG-272 > SIG672. Next base: position 66,096 of record JAZNNR010000022.1, on the reverse strand, counting down.
AGCCTGTCCCGCAACGTCCTGACTTGCCATCTTGCCCTGCGTGATATATTTGTCCGCGTACTGCTTGTAAAGCGCATCTCCGTTAAGGTCGTACTTAAACTCTTCGCGGTTGAGTATCTTGTCCATTATTCCGCTCAGATCGCCCTGCTTTGAATACTCAAAATCTCCGTAGCCTAAAAGCGCGTTTTCTGCATTTGCCTTGTTTTGCTCCGCTTTAAGTACAGAGTCGGACTTCTTATATCCGCTACCGTACCTCGAAAGGTCGACAGTGGAATACTGCTTCGGTGTAGCGATTGGCGGCTGTTGTATAACCATATTGTTTGGGTTATTGGAAACGTTGTTTGGTGTGCCGTTTATAGCGTTATAAATGTTCTTTGTTGTATCATTCACTGCATTATAAACGTTCCTCGTTGTATCATTCACCGCATTATAAACATTCTTAGCTGTACCGTTCACAGCGTTATAAACGTTCTTTGCTGTGTTAGCCGCCGCCTCGTATGTATTCTTCGCAGTCTGTCCCACCTTCTTAGCTGTGTCGTAGGCAGACTGAGCTTTCTTTTTAAGATCGTCTAAATAGCTCATTCTTTATTTCTCCTTAATTTGTATATTCCGACACGGAAAGCGTTCCGCTGTCGTTCACGGTCAAAATGAATTTTTTATTGCTTGTAGAACTGCTAAGCACAATACCGGCGGGAACACCTTCGACGGGATCGATGTGCAATCCGCCGTAAAAGTGCGCTCCGAAGTAGACCTCGAAAGCATTATCCTTCGTTACGTGTCCTCCGAAAGCGATAGACTTCCTTGTACCCGAGCGGTACATATAGACCTCCTCGGTGAGAAGATCGAACATTAACGCCTCCCACTCTCCAAAGCTGTCTTCCACCACAAGCTCAAATTTATATGCCACGTGTTCGTCGAGTGTCTTAATATTGTCATTCACATAGTCGTTATTCGACGAGTTATCGCCGAGCAGATCAACGTAGCTCGACCACTCCTCCGTGATAGCCTTGATACGGAACATCAATCGGCACTTGTTCAAGCCGCCCACAGTAGCGTACCTCTTTCCCGCCTCCACTCGAAGAAGCGTGCCACCGTCCACAAACACTCCCGACGAATCAGTTCGGGCAGCTATAACGCGGTCGTTTCCTGCCACGGGTGAAATATAAGGCTTATAATAGTCGTAAACCGTAATATAGTCGGTTTGAGAAGTAGTAAACCCACGGCTGTCGGTTGCCGTAAAGGTTATGGGTATCTGCCCGTAGCTTTTCAGCGTTGCCGCCGTCTCTCCCACCGAGTAAGCGACACCCTCGACCTGCCATTTTATATCAACCACAGAAGCACCGTATTTGCCCGAAGCGGACAGATCTGATACGGTAACGCCGTTCTTGCCCTTGACATACACAGCCGAACCGAGAAGTAACTCAGACGGCGCGTAAGTAATGCTGTCAATGCTTGGATGCGTCCACTCGTTACTGTTTATTGAATACTGTACGCCTTTAACTTTAAGCTGCTCTGACCAATCTCCGAAAAAACCTTGCTTCTCGACTGCAACATCAAATGTTCCGTGGTTCTGATTTGGGTATGGCGTTATAAATCTGTCAGCGTAGTCTTCAATATAAAACACCCACTCTAACGAATCAAAACCAGAACTTTCAGCGGAATCTATTGGATTTGTTCCGTCGTAATCGGGAGGATACAGTCTAAATCTCTGCCATGTAAAAATACCCGGCTCGGGATTGTAAACTCTTACCTTCGTCCTTCCGTCGCTTGCGTTTGTTACACTTACTTCCATTTAGCTCCTCCTATATCCAAAGGTCGTTGCATCACGTGCGACAAATTTCGTCTTAACGTCGCCTGTTGCAGCGTCCACTATGTCGATAAAGCCACCGATCTGCTGTCTCTCAGTCGCTTCGATTTCGATAGCCTTGAGCCGTCTGTTACTGAGCCAAGCGGTCTCTGTTCCGTTTCGGTCAAAGAAGGATATTCTTTCGGGAGTAAATCTTCCGAACCCTCTGAATACCTCCTCGCCGTTCTCGACCACCACCTGTCCTACCTCAAGACCGTATATCTGATCTTCAAGAAAGCCTGCTTTAACGTATCCCTCGTTTTTTATGATCGCCGCGTACTTTCCGCCATCGCGGTACACCGACTCTATGCTCTGCAGACGTGAATTGCTTTGAGTAATTCCCTCGGCATTTGCAGTGATCCTGTTTTCTGTTGTCTCTCGAAATTCTCCGAAGTCGCTCAGAGCCTCGTAGGATGAAACAAGTCTTTTTTCTATTTCCTCGTGGTAAGCGTTCACGATGTCGGCAGACTTGATGATAAGCGCCTTAATTTCGTTGAACGTCGAAATAGGATCTTTCTTTGCTTCATCCGTTGACGCTATAGGTCTGCCTTTGGCATCTACTACTTCAACCTTGCCTGTGCCGACATTCTCAAGCGCATAGTTAAGCTCACCTACAAGCTGATACAGATAGCTTTTTAACTGTTCCATCTGTTCGGGAGTGCTTTTACCGTTTATGTCCGGGTATCTTATGTTTGTCCCCATCAGTCGCCACTCCCTTCTTCAATGGTCTTTGCAATAGAGTAGATCTTGGCTTCGCCCTTGCCGACTATGCGGATTCGTAGGTGATCGCACCTGCGCGGTCTTGCGGGTATTGTAAATGTGCGTAGATTTATGCCCGTAGTCGCAAATAGATGCTCCCACTGCCCCGAAGAGTCGTACTGAATGTAGAAGTGTACCCTCGTGCCGATCGCAAGCGACATACGAATATTTAGCTTTGAGATGTACTTCTTGTCAGGCGAGTCAGTACCGATAACCCCTGTTTCTGCCATCCACTCGACAGCATCCTTGTCGGGAGTACCGCTTCCAAACATTGTTCGTATAACACCGTTCTCAATGTAGTACAGCTCACCTCGGCAAGAGCAGAAAGCATCAACGCGAGTGCTGTCCTCCTTGTGCCACATTCCCTTGGCTGTGTCAAAAACAAAAAGACTGTACTGCCCCGCCGTATCCTTCATAGAGATGTAATATTTGTTGCCGTGTGCGCCTGCGACCGCGTCGCTGTAAGATATGTCGCCGAGCTGTGCGGAGATCTCAACGGGAAGAGATCCGTCATAAGCGCAGACAGCACTTCTCGCCTTGTAGAAGAGCGTTTCGTTCACAATAGCAAGGCTTCTGTCGCACCCCTTCTGAACGCCTCGACAGGCGGTAGTCTGAATCTGAAAGTTAGAGGGAAAGTTGCCGTAAACCTTGTGCATACAGTTTTCCTTGAAGAAAAGCGGATAGCCGAGATGAGTAATAGCACCCGTGAAAGGTCCGTCGCTGCCGCAGGAAGCTACGTAGGAGTCGGTTGAAATTCCCATAAAGCTGTTCCAATTCTTAAAATCTCCAAGCTTGCAGGCGTATATTTCGTTCACGACCTGACCGTTTAAGGCTACACCGTACTTGCATCCCCAAAGACGGTTACCCGACTCGGTTATAAAGTCAAGATTTGGCATTTTTCGCTCGACCTTGATAGAGCCTTCCTCCGTGGTTTGCGTTATTATCTTGTCAAGAATACCGACGACTACAATATAGTCATCGCCTTTTTCCCATATCGGCATAGTGTTGTTGAGATCCTGCAGTCCGTCTTTGGTTATCCCCGAAATCGTTACGCCGTCGTAAACCTCAAAGCCTTTGCCTATTCCGGTAGCAGAGATTTTGATATAAGTGGTCGCAATATTTACCCAAGTGGCACTCGAAGAGGAGTACTGCTTAAGTACGTTAGGAGTAGATGACGTGTCGAGCCAATAGTCAAAACTGTCGTCCAAAGGCGGCTCAACATTTGAAGGAAATATTTTAGTGTACTCTTTGCCGTCAATAGCACAAAGCTGAAACGTAACGTCGGTAGTAGATTCAAATATCTCTTCTATATCGCCGTAGTCGTCAAGATTAAGCGTGTTTACGTATTTCTTGTCGATAGAATTGCCCTCTTCGTCATAGGTGAGAATAATAACGTAAGCGCCCATAGATACAAGCCGCGCCGAGTGGTGATCGGCAAGCCCGATATCGACTCGATACTCGTTCATAACGAAATCTCTGCCGTCGATAAAGCAAAGGCTGTCCTTTGCAATAAGAGCCGTAGGATTTGTGCCTGCGCCGTACGTTCCTCTCTTACCGCGCGGAGAGAGGACGGGATAATAGGTAGAGGTCAGGTTCTTCATATCGTAGAACTCGCTCTGAGAAATACGCAGACTGTGATTGTATCCGCCGAAAACGTCTGTCATATCCCTTGAGGTTTGTAAATTGTCAAGTATAGGAAGCCTCACTTTGTTTCCCCCTTTCAGAAAAACTTCAGCTTCTTGCCGATCGGCATATGCGTTCTGTTGTAGTACCTTTCAAACTCGGAAAAATCGCTGTTGTATCTTGTTGCGGTGTTGTTGTATCGCGCATATTCTCCGTTTGCATAGTCGATACAAGCCTCAAGCCAAGACAGATACACCGAGTCGTAAGGAGCTTCGGCGATAAGGTGAGTGTCAAGAGGCGTGTTCTCGTCGTAGCCGTTAAATTCTATAGCCTCACCGCCCTCGTGAGTGTCGATTATCTGCTTTTTGATAAGTCCGTCGAGCTGCGAGAGCCAAGAAATCTTGTCGCTTTGGGAATACCCGTTAGGCTTAAGAGCATCAATTTTGTTTATTGCTTCAATAATGGTCATAGAGTTACCTCCGTTGCTTTTTTACTTGCTTTTAGTATAACAAGCAAGGGGCGGAAAATTAAATCCACCCCTTTCTGTATTAGTCTGAAATTAGTCTGCGTTTTTCTTTGCCTGCTCTTCAAATTCCATAGCGACAGCAAGCATATCTTCGCTGTTTTTAAGTACCTCGAATACGCTCGCGGGGACTTCCACTTCCTCGCCGCGCTTGATGAGCCACGTCTTTCCGTTAACTCCTACGATAACGTCGTCTTTTTCCCCTCTTGTGAGAGGAAGCTTGAGTTTGACCATTTTAGGTCCTTCCTCTTTTGCTGTTTCGTCGGCAGACTCAACAGCTTCTGCGTTTTTTACTGCTTCTTCAACAGCTTCGGTGTTTTCGGTTTTCTTTGTATTAGCCATATTAGCCTCCTTAAGTTTGCGGGGAGAGAGGACACTCTCTCCCCTTATAAATTAGTTTGTCTTAGTTTGCCTCAACGTCTCCGGAGAATGCAGACTTGCATTCTACGCGCATCATATAAAGCTGTACAAGGATCTCTGCTGTCTTCATAGCCTTCCAACCGATAGAAGATCTCTGATTGAGAGGATCGGCAGTACCGGCAGATCCCTTCTGCTTGATGATGGTCTCAAGACCGCCGCCTGTGATCTCGGTTACACCGTATGCACCGTCAGCGAGGAAGAGACAGCCGAATACTCCGCCGTCGTAGATCTTCGCTTCGGAGGTTTCGATAAATCTTACGCCGCCGATCTTACCGATCTCGCCCTCATAGATGTTTTCGGGAGTAGCGTACTTGTGTGCTTCAACCCAAGCAGGATCTTTTCTGAGGTCGTAGGAAACGTAAGGATGAATGATAGCAACGTAGTCGCCGTCTATCTTAGGTGCGTTGTTGGCACGAAGAATAGCGACAACGCGGTTTACAACGTCAACGGTAAGCTTACAGGTTTCGTCAAGACCTGCGCGGGAGTCAACCTCAGTACCGTCTGCCTTAGGGCAGTAGAATACGTTTGTACCGCTCTGAAGGATGTTACGGGTGATAGTGTCGAGAGTAAGACCTGCCTGTCTTCCGAGGATCTTGGTAGCCTCTACGATAGTATTGTCGATAGAGGAAAGCTCAAGAACGTCAGACTGTACGATGTAGTCGCCGTACTGAGCGACCTCTGCCTCTACAGTGGTTACCGAGAGCTTCTTGCCGTCGGGAGTTACACCCTCAGTAAGCGCCTTAAGAGCCTTAGGAAGCGAAGCGAACTTTCTGAATTCGATCTTCTTGCCACCGTTCTTGGGAATAGGTCTCTTCTGAGCAAACTGATCGTGTACAAGGTTGGGAGACGCTTCGTCGATAAGAGTCATATCGTAGAAGGTCTTGTTTTCTGCGGAAAGACCTGCGTCTGTGGTTACGTTGGTGTTGAGTTCAGCAAAGAGCTGAAGGTTGATGAAAATAAGTTCTGTGAATTTCATAATAATCTCCTGTTCGTAAATATAAATACTTTCGGGAGATCAAATCAGTTTTGAGTTATGAGAACGTGATTTTTTCTCCCCTTGCGACTCTACGCATTATTTCTGCGCGGTCGTTTTTTGTGAGCTGCGACACGTCGCTCTTTGTGAGTGATGCGCTCTGAGAAGAAATACCGTTTTCGGCAGGACGGGCGCCGCCTGCAATAATGTTGTTGACAGTCTTTTCCTCGACCACCTTGGCAGCGTACTGCATAGCGGCAGGGATAATTTCGTCCTTGTGAATTACTGCGTAAGCTGTACCGACGTCAACTCCCGAATTGAGAAGACGGAGGAACTGCGGATTTTTCGCTTCAACGTTCAGATCGAGTGAAGGATATGTAAGACGAGCCTGCTGTGCCTGATTCATCCAAACGGCGTACTGCTTAGAAGCCTTGTCTCTGCGATTCTTCTCGTTCATCTGTTCGTTCATCTGTTTTTTAAGCTCCGCGTTTTCTCTCTCCATTTTGCGTAGTTCTTTGAGCTGCTGTACCGTTATGCCTCTTTCAAGAGCTTCCTGCTCGTAGTAGGAGTCGTCCTCTTCGATAGCTCGGTTGAGAGCTGCGGGATCGGACGCGTCAACACCGTACTTCTTTGCAAGTGCTTCAAGAGTGGGAGTAAGAGCGTTGTACTTGTCAACGACCTCCTTTGAACCCTTGAGCCTTTTCTGAATGGTGTCCTGCATACGCGCATCAAAGAGGTCCTTGTATTCCCCCTTGATAAGCTTTTCAAATTCGGCTTCACGGTTAACTGTTTCGGTAACGGGCATAGCCGTTTCCTGCGATTTCACCTCGGCGACAGGTGTAGTATCCTCTCTCTGAACTCCGTACTTAACGTCGGCAAGAGGATTTTTTGCTGCCTTTGCTAATTTGCTCGACACGGCGGCTGTCGACGATACGCCCGTTGTTCCCCCTGCTCCTGTGCCACCGTCTGAGCCTGCTGCACCGGAAGCGCCTGCGCCTCCTTCTGCAAAAAGCTGAAGATCGAGGATCATAGGGATAAAGATTTTGCTTTTCATAAAATTTTCCTTTCTGCTCTTGAAGTGAGCGACTCTGTTTTTATATTGATAAGGACGCTTGTCCTAATCAAACATTGTAAGCTCCACGAACTGTGGATAATTGTAAGCGAGAAGCGAAAAACCGACCTGAACTACAAATAATGCATACATAGCCTCGGCATATATGTCGTCGTCCTTGGCTGTGCAGCTTATTACGGTGTTTCCGCTCTCAAGATCGATAACAGGACTCTCGGCAAAGTCGCCGTGAGCGTCCATAGTTTTGAATATCTGTGCAAGCGTATAGACGAGAATTGAAGCAGAAGCGCATATAATGTCCTGCCCGACCTCTGCCTGCCCCGCGTGTCCTTTGACCGACAGAGAGAGTTTTCTGCCCTCTCTGTCGGTGTCAAATACTGCTTTTATCACTACGACCAAGCCTCCTTACGTGGGAGACGTGGACTCAGCCACTCTCTGCCGCGCTTTTTTGGTGTTGGATGCTTCCGCACCGCCCTCTTTGCCACCGAGTGCTTCGGTCTCTTCGACACGCGCGGCAGGAGCAGCACCGCCGTCGATGGGTGCTACTGCAGGTGCGCCCGAGAACTGCGCCATAAGCTGCTCGGCAAGGTTAGAGCCTCGGTAAGAGTCAACCATTCGTGCAAGCATTACCATCTGCTCTTGCATCTGCATCATCTGCTGATACATAGTGCCGTTCTGCGCTACCTTCTGCATAATGAACTGCTTTCGGTCGAAGTCCATCATATCGAGACAGGCAAGAGCCTGATCTGCCATCTGCGGATTAAAGAATCCCGCGCCGAAGAACTGAAGCGCAAGCTCATTCTGCGACATCTTGGAGTAAGGCGACTGCTTCTGCGCCGTTATCTCAATGTCGAACAGAGGAAGCCTTACACCTCTGTCAACACCAAAGTCATTACCCTGCATCTGCGGACGGATACCCGCGTTAGAATAGGTTTCGTATCTCATAGTGCCGTTCTCACCGAGTATGCGGAACTTTCTCGGCAGGTCGTAGAACTGACGTATCAGCTCAATAACCATAAGACAAAGCTTGCGGAACGCTCTGTAAGAGGCTTTGTTGTTGTCTCTTGAGAGCTTTGATCCCGCTTCCTGCATAGCGGCTATAGCGGAAGCAGCAGTTACACCCGAGGTAGTACCGCCCGTAGAAATATCACGGTTACCTGTGGTCTCCTTAAGCTCGTCTATCTTGGCGTTAAGTACCTCAACGTAAATGCTTCCGAGCTGACCGAACTGCACGGGGAGAATAGAATCCTGCCCGAGAGTACCGGATACGTGTATAAAGTCCTTTGTGGTGTCGGCAAACTCACTTTCGTTAACCTCGCCGTTGCTTCTTATGAAATATCTCGGCTTGGCATTTGCAAGCATATTCTTCATAATCGCCTGATTGCCTCGGTCGATGTACTCCTGTGCGACCTTACCTACGTCAATGTAGGAGAATCCGCAAGGAGTACCCTCGACTGAGAAGAGAGGATCGAATACGAAGGGATATAAGCCGTGATCATACCATCCTCTTTCGGCGTATCGGGGATCGTTTTCGGTGGCGAAGAGAACAACGTCGTTAACGTATTTACAGAAGTGGAGGACGCTTCTGCCGCCGACGTTCTTCTTGTAGTACCAATCGACAACGACTGATTTGTTTGTGGTGTCAACAGAGTCATCGTAAACGTACTTTGTAACGTCTATGATGGCACTACCGAGCTTGCCCTGAAGCTGCGGATAAGCGGCAGCGAGAAAATCGTTGTCGGCAAGCTCAAGGTGGAATATGTTTTTGCTCTTCTGAATGTCAGTTATGCCCGACTCCCAAAAGAGACTGAGTATGTCTATCTTGCGTATGGTTATGTCGCCGAGACCGTTCAGCTTGGAAGAGTCCCAAAAGATGCCGTATACACCCGTACCCGCTTTGAGCTTGTAGTTCATAACGTCAGAGTAGACCTCTTCAAACTCGCATTGATCGAGAACTACAGGGATAATAGAAGTAAGCATCTCAGCTTCTCCCTTGTCGCCCTCTTCACGCGGGAGAACGTTGGGCGAGGGGAAGTTGTCCATAGCGTCGGCGTGCTTGTTTGCTATGCAGTTAAAGAGCCAAGCCGAGGTAGGCTGTACCTCCTCGTTTTCGCTTTTCGCTCTCATACACTCCCAATGACGAAGCTTGTACCACTGCTCGTTGTCAACGATACGCGTTTCAAGGTTCGCCTTGCCCTGCTTGTACTTCTGCAGTATGAGGTTAGCTTCCTGTATCTGCTCCTTGCCGATAGCCTGTGATAATGCTCTTGTGCCGAGCATAGCACCCGAAGGACTCATACCCTGTCCCTGCATCATCTTAGCCTTCTGTGCCTCGTAAAGCCTCTGTGCTTCAGACTCGGCGGTAGGACGGGGAGCGGACTGTCTTCGGATCATCTGCTCCTCGGGCGAAATTGTTTCAGAGGTATTCTCCTCGGCTTCGCCGTTTACTTTTTCTTTATTTTTCTCATCGTAATTTTTAGCCATATTTGCTCCTTTACGAAATTATTTCCATTTTAGGTTTAGCCGAAGGTGTAGTAAGGTCTTCCTTCTTAACGTCAAGGAATATGCTCAGCGGACTGCTCGAAAACTCGTCAGCCTTGACGGCAGCTCTCGGCTTGATAGGTCTTGACATACAGAAATATCTCACCTCGTCAGCCACGTGATCCTCTCCGTCAGAGTCAAGGTCCTCAGGCTTGTGCGCGTCATACTGCAGAAGCGGAATAGTCCGTATAAAAGCCTTGCAGTTAGAGAAAACGTACATCATAGGAAAGCCGCTGCTGTCAAAAGCGAACCGGTAGTGCATCTGCATCCAACCGGGTATACGCTTGTGGTCGCCCGGTGTGAAGTAGACCTGATGCTTCGCAGCTACGTCGGCAATAGACTCGCCCGTTTCCGCATCCCATATAGCAGGATCGGCGATGCCTTGTATCTTCTTGCCCTTCAGCCATCGATGCTCACTCTCGATACGGTGGATCTCCTCAAACACTTGTGGCGGAGTCCACTTTATTCCCTCGTTGGGAGTCTTGGTACAGCCGTAAAGCTCAAGTATGCGGTAGACGACACCGTCAAAGTCAACCGCCCACCAACCGCAGGAAAAGGGCTTGTTGTAACCCCAGTCAAACGAGCGGTATATCTTCCACGAGTCGGGGATCTCAAAAGGATCTATAACGTGAGTCCACGTACGCTCCTTGTACTGATCGGGACGGTCAACGAAGTCCTCAAAGAACTGCCCCTCAAAGACGTCCCACTTGCCGTATAGCCAAGCCTCGCGTAGCTTTGGCGGAAGAGCCTCAAGCTGCTTTATGTAGTCAGGCTGATACTCCATAAGCACCTTGTTGTCGGTAACAAGAGACTGTATGAAGGTGTAGTCGCTTGCGGACTCGCCGTCATCGTATCTCTTGTCAATGAATATTCGCTTAATGTATTGATGTCCCTGTCCGCCCGGATTGCAAGTGTAGTAAACGCGCTTTGGGAAAGCGTTAACTCCTCGCAGACAGGCGGTAATTGTTTTCATCTGAAATTCGCTCAGCTGCGTTGCCTCGTCGAGAAATATAACGTCGTATTCCACACCTTGAAGGCGGTCAAGGTCTTTGTCATTGTCGCAGTATGTAAAGTTTATGGTAGAGCCGTTTACAAACTTGAGGACCTTGTCCTTGTCGTTGTATCTCGCAACGTCAAGAAGCTCCTTGCGAAGTATGTTGATATGGTTGTTTGTCAGCTCGGGATAGGTGCGACGGACTATAAGAATGCGTATTCCCGCATATTTCAGCGCAAGCAGCTTAGCTTTTGCCCTTACAGACCAACTCTTACCGCCGCCACGAGCACCGCCAAAACCGACGTGCTTCGTATCAGCCTTGAGAAAAAGCCTTTGCTTTTCAGACGGAGTCGGAATGTATATCGTACTCATACGCTGTACTCCTCCGCTTCTGCGCCGATGATCACCTTGATCTCAGTGTCCTGTCTGTCGTGTGCCTCAGCCTGCTTCTTAAGGATCGCGATCCGCGCCTTCTGCTCTTCAATGTCAAGCTCGGACTTGATCGACTGTATGTCCTTAATGTCCTTGATTGCCCCCGAGAGCGATTTTAAAGCACCTTTCTCGAGCAGAAGTTCTCCTGCCTTAAACTGCCTCACCGCGTCCGCAACCGCCTGCAGAAGCTCGTCTGAGACTGTCAGAAGCTTGCTCATACGCTCGGCTTGCTTGTCCGATTCGATTTCAACGATTTTTGCCGCTGCTTTACCCTCGGCTTGTCGCTTAAGATCCACCCATTTTTCGTCCCGACCGTGTCTCTCCAAGGTTTTGAGCGGGACACCGTACTTTTCGGCAAGCTTCCGATAGCTTGTACCGCCCGAAATGTACTCGGTCTTTATCTTTTTCCATATGTCCACGAAAGCCTCCCTCCTGTGCATCGTATTGTGATTTCAGTATACAACCGCACCCCGCGAAAATTAAATCCACCCCCCCTCGGCATAAATTTAGAAAAATTTATAAAAAAATAGAGAAGACCTTTACGTCTCCCCTATCTTTTTTAAAACGTCCGTTACCCTGTCAAGCGAAACACTCATAATAACACTGCCGTCGCTGAGCGATAATGTCCTCTCGGCTTTGTCTATGTAGAGTGAAATAGCTCCGAACTGCGTAGGCGTCCCCAAGCATCCCCTTGATCCGTATAGATTTGCTTTGAAGAATCTGTCGCGCCCGTTTTTTGTTATGTCAAATTTGCGCTTAGCCAATAGTATCTACCTCCCGCACAACAACTCTGATAAAGTCCTCGCCGTGAAAATAATGCTCAATGCCCCTGACGTGCTTTCCGGAATCGTCCTCGATGATAAGTCCCTTGAGCGCATCCTCGATCATTTTCGCTATACAAGCGTGGTTTGAGAGGTCAAGGTTGTCGTTGTAGTAGAAGGTGATCACCACAGGCGAGCGAAGCATAGCGAGCTTCGGACGCTGCCTTCGTAGCTCAGATCTTGCAAGAAAGTGCCAATATTTAGCGTCCTTCTTTCGCTCGGACCAATGCTTCCCGCTGTAATAAGCGTTAAGACTGTACCGCCTGTTCCAATCTGTTTTTCCCGCCTTGGTAGAGGGATAAGGAATAGTGAAGCTGACAGTCATTTCACACTTTCCTCCCCGGCGTACTTGGCGTAGAGCATACTGCAGAGTAAGCACTTGTCGTAATGCTCGCTGCAGAACTCTTCACGGTATTTGCGTTTTTCTTTGGAGTCTTCAAAGGCAAGATGAATAGACGTCTTGCCGCCGACTCCCTCGCAGCATATCTTGCCCTGTTCTTCGGAATGGTAGAACGGACACTTTGCATATTTGCTTTCGTATCTTTTCATCTTCACACTCCTTTAAGTAGAGTCTTCTTTCCCTGCATCGCCCGTCATTTCTTTTACAAGGTTGTTGATAATGTCAAGTGTCGATACTCTCATTACCGCCGCCCCCGTTGTTAGTTCCGCTTTCAACCTCTCCGCAAACTCTTTGATTGCTTCGGATCTTGCTGTTTCGAGTTCTGCTCTTATGTCGTGTATCATTATGTCGTGTATCATATCGAGTTTTGCTTGGTTCATAGACTGCAACCTCTCGATCTCTGCTCTTGCGGATTGTAATGCTCTGCCTATCTCAAATACCTTTTCTTTTGCCTTTGCGACCTTTTCTCTTTCGGTTTGATATAACTCTTGCAGGTTCATATTACTGTCTTTTAATACCTTGATTTCGCTTTGCAGCTCTGCAACCTCGGCTGTGAAACCTTTAACATTTGCTTCACGCTCCGCAACAGCCAAATCGTATTGGCTCTTGGGAACAACATCGGTTGCAGGAAATTGTCTAATTTCTCTCACAACAAAAGGAGTGGATATTTCGCCAAAAGAGTTTTCTATATGCCTTGCCAGACTTTCTTTTTTTACATATTCCTGTTCGGTCATTTCACGTTCCCCTCCATAAGCTCTTTATACGATATTCCGTCAGCAAGTCCGCAGGATTTGTCGCTGTCCGTCGGTAGATATTTTGCGTCTTGATATGACGGATATAAAAACTCAAGCATAGCGAAATTTGCAACGTCTATAAGATACTCTTTGTTGTGTGTCTTTCGGTACATATCAAGCCTTTGCTCAATACACTTATGTGCTTGTGCGAGTTCAGGATAGGTTTTACTTGCCCATCCGTACTTGTAATGAGATGTTTCAATAGCATTTTTCATCTTGGTTATAAATGCTTCTGAAAAATCTTTTTTTAATATTTCTTCTCTTGTAGGCATATCATTCACCGCCTTTCGCTTGGGTGCGTAAATCTTCGTTATAAATTTCTTTGTATCGTTTAAGTAAAGCATCTACAACGTATACCTGACGAAGCAATTTGCTTTTGATTTTGTTGTATTTGTCTGCTTCCTTGGCTATGGTTTTTAACCATCTTTTCTTAACAAACAATTCAAAAGATCGCTTTAATAATTTTAATAATTCAGCCATCATTCCTCACCGCCTTTCAAATTATTCATAACCGAATCGCAACCGTCGCAAATTTCTTTTTTTACAAAAGAATGTTTTCCGCAACAAGAACAAGTCCAACCGTTTCGATATTCCGAACCTTCTGGATAATAAGGCTCCCATATTGGCGGTCTGCTTGTATCAAGTTTTAACTGACTCAATACTCTTGCCATAATTTCGTGTTCTGTCATTCCTGCGCACCGCCTTTCTTTTGGTATGCCAAATGCACAATAGAAATTATCTCCGTGTTCTCTAAAATACTCATTTTCGCCCGTTGTTCCCATCCACAAAGAACACCTTGCAGGAACTCGCCTATAAGCACAGTCCTTACACCTAACCACTTCCACAACATCTGCGGTGGGAATATAGTGGTCATTGAAAAAGTGGCATTTTTGGTTGTTATCATCTTTGTTTTCATTAAATTTCTCACACACATAAGAGTGAAAACAATTGCGACAAATACTTCCTTCAGCCATCACCCCTCACCGCCTTTCGTAAAGTCGCTATAAAGGATAAATCTAATATCCCTGAGCTTATCAAGCAGAATAATGTGTTCTCGTTCGCATTCTGAACATACTTGCAGTTCCTTCGTTGAAAAGCTCCCAAAAGAAGCTTTTTCGTGTGGTACTTTTATCGTTTTTAGTTCAACACACTCTTTACCGCAGCGGTCGCAAAAATATTTTGTCATTTCACGCACCGCCTTTCATTTTCGCTCCGCAGCTCGGGCAGTATGGATACAGTCCCCACGATTTTTCCCACGCAGGACCCCTGTATTCTTTGTACCCACATATAGAGCAGGATATTTTTTTATCATTCAACAAAGGTCCCACTTTTATTTTCCACTCGCCCTCGCTCTGCTTGCGGTAGCCTGCGTTGTAAAGGTCGGTTGCCAAATCAAGCATAGACATTTTTCCGCGCCTTGCGTTCACGATGTCATACAAAGCTTTTGCCATTTCCTCAATCTGTTTCTTTTCGTCCATCGAGCATTCCTACCTTTTCCATAAGCGATATGTATCTTTCGAGAAGACAAGCATATTTTTCCTTTTCCTGCTGCAGCTTTTCAATCAGCTCACCTTCTCTGCGCTCTGCCTGAAGCCTTGCAGCGGTGGATTCGGCAATCCGACCCATTATCCTGAGATTCTCCATCTCTAATTTTTCGATTTTTATCTTATCAGCTTTGCTCATAGTCAACTCCTTTCCTCAACATAGCACCAACTCTGCGGCGGTCTTTTCAAATATAGTTTGCCGCCGTTACCACACGGATTTTTACATTCAAGGCAATCATCGTTCTCCCATTCGTCTTTGTCATATGACTTGCATTTTTGATAAAACTCGCTCAACTCTCTCGGTTTGTCATAGATCACAAGGTCGGATATGTGCCAACCGTAAACCGCTTTACCATTTGAGTAATCCAAAATATCTTCTCTCGAAACACACGACATTTGTTCCGCAATATCTGCATTTTCCATTTCGCAGTAGCTTATAATATAATCGCATATAAACTCGCCTACTATATAACCACCTTCGCCTCCGATAATGTTATTGTGTGTCTTGTTCCATCGTAACGGCGTTTTTGTTTCATAAACAAAGCACTTAAAAGGCGTTTCAATTTTTGGCTTTGACTTTCGTAACTCCAAACGTTTCTTATAAAGCGGTCTGCGATTGTCATATCCTAAAAATGTGCATATCAGATTCCACCACTTCGGTTTAATACTAATCAATACGCTCTTCATCTCAACGTCTTACCGTCCTTTCTTTCGATCCGCCAAAGCCATATCGAGAATGGCTTGGAAGTGTGTTTTCTTTTTGTAGCCTTTGCCCTTCAGCTCGCAGTCTGCAACGACCGATACGTAGTGATCAAACTCGTCGATAGAAAGCTCCTCAAGAAGAGAGTCTATTTCCTCAATGCTGAGAAGCACCACGCCTTTGCCGAGTTCCCCGCCGAGAAAACGTCTTTTTGCAGCTTCCTTTGCGTCTTCGCGCGCGTAAAGAGTGAATGAATGAGTTTCTCCTTCTTCCTCTCTCTCTTCTTCTGTGTCTTGACACGTTTGACTTGTCATTGACTTGTCATTGACATTTTCGTTGTCGTTGGCAGCTTGAGCGAGTTTCCTTTTTTCTCTCGACTCTCTCTGTTTGAGTTTGTTGTACTCACGAATCTCTGCAAGCTTGTCCGTGTTCTGATGCTTTTCCCACGCGAGCAGGTAAATAAAGCCTTTCTCACGTTCTATCATTCCGAACTGTTCAAATATGGACAAAGCCTTTTGAACTACCGGAAGAGGTCGTCGCAGTTCGCCCGCGAGTGCTTTGTCGGTAAACGGTACGTCAGGAGTAATATAGATTGCCCCGCCCGCGTTCGTCTTGCCCGCAAGCATCATTAGCTTGAACCAAATCACGACAATCGTGTCTCCCTTCGGCATAAGCTCGATCTGCTTTATCTTTGTATCCGAATCAAACATATCGGTTACTACCTTTATCCACTTAACCTCTGACATATGATCACCCCCACCCCAACCAAACGTATTTAACTTCTTTTGGAATATGTATGTCTTTGCTGATTGTGTAGTCCATATGCCATTTTTTTAAATCTTCATCGTAAAGTCTTAAAAACTCGGACAACTGTTCAACCGATAATTTGCACAAGCTATCGAGAGACCAAGAGATGCCCATAACGGTTACAAACTCTTCAAAGTCTTCAATGTCACGGTCTTCTCTGATAAAATCGCCTTGGATATCCCATAAATATCTCAAGCTTTTTGACTCCTCAAGATTTTCAACGTACCCGTATAGTTTGCTGCCGTAAAATAAGATTTTGTGTGTTTCGTCCGATATCGTTAATCTTACACCCATTCTATAGCCTCCTTCCGATAAGCTCGTCAAGAGAAATATCAAGCGCATCTGCAACACGCCAAAGCAGCTCCACGGTCGGAGAAAACTTGCCGTGCTCCCACTGCAATATTGTTATTTGGCTTATTCCTGCTTTCCTCGCAAGACGCTCTCTTGAATATCCCCGCGCTTCACGAGCCTTTCTGATTGCATTACCTATCGTCGGTTTGTCCATCGTCTGTTCTCCTGTTCCAATCCTGCACCGCTCTTTCAATTCCGCCCATAAGTGAGCTTTTTATGGTCGGTGTAGCCATTTTTTTACCGCAAGTCATTACATAAGTTATGCCGTGTGTTTTGGTTTCTTCTCCACAATAAGAGCATCTGACACAAGCACCGTATCTGCCGTATATGGGCATCCTTACAACGATTTCTGCCGCGTGATAGCCGCATCTTTTACAAGGTTTTAGGTCAATGTGCTTTTCTAAAATCCTGTTGAATTTTTCTTCACTAACTTCTTTCATCGTTTGCCCTCTCATTCCAACACTCTGTCAGTTCGTCCATAATCTTTCTTGCATCATCGAAAGAAATAAAACTACCATCGTCAAGCTGTGCATCCCCGAAACTTAAATACATTCCTGCGGGGCAATTCTCACAATAGATTTTAAATTCTTTCGTGATATTGCAAATCTCTGCAATAGCCGCACCTCCGCAAAACGGACACGGCTTCAATTCAGTTTCTTTCATCACCCGTCAGCTCCTTTACTTCCTTGTCATAGTCAAATCCGATTTCCTTCAAACGCTCTTTGATAACGTAAGCATCTGTGCGGCTTCCGAAAAGCTCTTCGTCGCCCTCGCAGTAATACCGGTCGCGCATATATCGGTAGGTCTTGACAAAGCTGTCATAGAAACGTTTAAGCCTTACCGCACCGAATCCGAAGTCCTCGTGCAGAGTCCAAAGCATTGTAAGGTCATATATCTCGGCGGCTTTCATTACTTCGTCACCGACAGTCTTACGGAACAGCTTCTTTCGCATTTTTGAATTAAATGATTTCATATGTCCTCCGCGCAATCAAATAATGTAGGTGCATAATTAAAATTACACCACAAAACTTCCGTTCTCGGATCGGAGTTCTGATTATAAGATTTCTTCTGAATCTTGTTCCACCCCTTAAGCTCACTGTCATAAAGCTCCGAAGGGTATCCGCTAAGAATCACGTATCCTTTGTGTTTTACGAGTACGGCCAACAGGTCTATGTGATCTTGTTCGTTCATTTCACACCGATATTGTTTTCCGCCTCTTGTATTGAGCAAATACGGCGGATCAGCGTATATCAGAACGTTGTCGTGATTGAATTTCTTTATAAGTTCTAAAGCAGGGCGTTGTTCTATTTGTACTCCTTTCAGACGTAAGGCAGCCTCACAAAGCATTGACGGCATCCTGTTCCATACGTCAACGCAGTAACTTCTCTCCCGGGCGAAGACGTCTATCTTAAATCCCGTTTTCTGATAGGTTTTAAAGCCGTGTCCCATTCTTGAGCGTATAGCGAAACGGTATGCCCTGTCAAAAGGATCCACGCCTCGATTTTTGTGCGCGTCGTCAAATATTTCACGACTATACGGAGTAAGACTTATCGCTTCGGCCAGCTCGTTAGGACACTCACGCAGAACACGAAAAAAATTGACTATATCGCCGTCAATGTCGTTTATAGTTTCTATGGCCGAGGGAGGCTTGTTGAAGAGAACCGCGCCTGATCCAAAGAAGGGTTCAAGATATGATCTGTGCTGCGGCATTATGCTCACAATCTGCTTAGCCATACCCCACTTCGCGCCGGGGTAGTTTAATATAGCGTTCATACCCGCACCCCATCAAAACGGCAGATCATCATCCTGCACCACGTCCTCAAACGACGTATTACTTGCCTGATTTGCCTTGTACGCATCGGGAATATATGTAGCAGGTGTGTTTGCTTTGGGAGCTTCACTTGTAGCGACAGAAGACGAAATTTCGCCCTTGGAGTCAACGAAGTTTATCTCTTCCGCTACGACATCGGTAACCGTTCTCTGCTGAGAGTTTTTGTCCGTGTACGTTCTCACCTGAAGAGATCCTATAACGCAGACCGAGCTACCCTTGCGGAAGTATCTGCAAAGGAACTCCGCGTGATTTCTCCACGCTTGGCAGCTTATAAAATCGACCTTCTGTTCGCCCTCAGACGATGCGCGGCGATTTACCGCAACCGAGAATGAGCATACCGGGATGCCGCTCTGTGTCTGCTTCAGCTCGGGATCGGCTGTGAGCCGACCACCGAGTATTACTTTGTTAAGGTTAAAGTTAGCCATTGTTTTCTCTCTCCAATTTGTAAATATTAAAATGAATTTTTCCAAAACGGTTAGTAGAAGTTCCCTTCTTGCTTGTGATCTTATATCCGAGCCTCTTCAGCTCAACGATACGGGCGGGAAGCTCGACGATACCGTATTCGCCCATAGCCTGTGCCCGTGTGAGTGTGCCTACGTTCTGTAAGTGCCAAAGGATAATATCGCGCTGTGATAACTTTTTCATAGCTTGTCCTCCTAAATTCTGTGCCAATCTTCGTCATACTCGTCATCGAGCAAAGGTATCTGATTTGGATTTTCACCGATCCACCACTTAAAACACGCTTTGCCGTTCTCCCATACAGGCGGCTTACCGCGTCTGATACGCTCCTCTATCATTCGGTCAAAAGCACGAATGTAGTTCTGACGGTACTTCGGATAGATTGCAAACTCTTTTTTCATAGAGTTTGCACCGCCCATCGGACACCCGATACAGCCTATACGCTTAAATCCACAATAATAAAGCGGATTGCTCTTGCAACCGTAATGAGATAGAAACTCCCAAACGTCTTCGTTAGTCCAATCAACAATAGGGTTTACCATAGTTGAAGTAGTACGATAACAATGCTCCACGAAACGACGAGAAGCATCATTATCTGTGTTTAAGACAATTCCGCCCTTATCGTTTTTTCTGTAATCGACACCCATTTCTTCAGCGGCTTTTTCTACCGTTGTAGGCTTGCCGATTATCTTTACTACATCCGCGTTATTTGCTCTTTGATTACTCTCATCCTTACGAACTCCCGTTATTTTTACTCTGCCTTTGCCGCCGCGCTCCTTAAGCTCTGCACAACAGTATCGCATTAAACGCGTCGGAGGCATTAACTTATGTACTATAAGCTGCCACATCGTTTTTTCGGGATACGAAATGGTAATACCGGGTATAGAGCGAATGTATCTGACCGTTTCGGGAGCATCGACAGTAGTATGATTGTTCCAAAGCTCGTGCTTTACCCCTGCAAGAGAGGCGAGAATACGAATAGCGTCGCTGTCTTTTCCGCCCGAATAGCAGAGGTAATAAGGCTCTGACTCAGGCTCAAAAGCCTTGAGATATTCAATCGCTCGTTTTTCCTTTTCGGTGTTCACGTTGTCCTCCTCAGTCAAACTCAAGCTCGTCCGCCGAGATCACTCTCGTCAGCTTCTTTGTCGCTCGGCAGTAGTCGCACTTGCCGCAGCGCTCAGCCTCGATCTCACCGCGCTTGATCGCGGCGATTATCGGGATCTCGTTCTTTATTTCCTCGTATGCCCGGTCTATCCAAGCTTGAGGAATTTTGATAACCTCAAGGTCGGGATCGTCCTCTTTGGTTACAGCACATATGTAGAAAGGCAATTTTTCGCCCTCTATCGCTTGATAAATAGCAGCCTGATAGTCATACCCCCAATAGAGAATAAACGGCTCACGAACACCGCGCTCTTCGTTGTAGATAGACTTGAAATCCTTTATCACCTTCAGATCGACGATAGCCTTGCCCTTGTGGTAAGAGTCTATCTTGATCTTGAACGGTACGCCCTCGATCTCACCGACCTTGATGACCTGCTTTCGCCCGGACATATACTTCATAAACAGCTCGTCCTGACTGACACGCTCAATGATCTTCTCGGCGTGAACGTAATCAGCCTTCAGCGTTCCGTCCTTCTTGAATATCTGCGGATGCTGTACCTTGAACTCGTCAAGCGTACCCTCAAACCAAGCGTCAACGTAAGATCCGACAAGAAGCGCAACAGAGTCGCCCTCTTCCCACTCGCCGTTAAGGATCGCCATAGCCTTTGCGGGACATTTCATAAACGCCTTAAACTGAGACGAACCGCAGTATTTTCGGTTGTTGTTTTGAGAGAAATAGTTGTAACGGTTTACAGCCACTTACAGCACCCCCTCGTCGCTTCCTGCCTGAGCCTCTGCCGCTTTGCCTGCACAGGACGAACAAAGCATCCTGCCGTATTTGGAGAGTGTGTGCTTCGCTACTACCTCGGCGCTGCTCTTTCCGAAGCCCTCGATCTTGCTTCCGCAGTCGGCACAGATAAGTTCCTTTTCAACAGGAAGAAAAGGTCTGATGCGGAGTGCATCCACAACGTCCCCGAAAGCCTTTACTCCGTTCTCAACGTAGATCTGAATCTTTCGCCCTGCCCATCTTTCGATGTAAGGTGTCTTGAGGAGCTTCGTGATCATTTTGCTGTTGGTCGCGTTAAGCACCATCGGCTTGACGTTCTCAGCAAATCTCATTACCGAGCAGGTCTCCTTCTTTCCGTCCGTTCCTGTTACAACCTCGTTTGCAACCGATTTGATAGTAACGATAAGGTCCTGACCCGGCTCAAGCGCATACGCGCCGAGATAATCGGGATTGGTCAGCTTTTTCCAATGCGTTAAAGTTGTCTGTTCATTCATTTTCTTTACCTCTTTCTATTGACATTTAAAATTTTTTGTGATAGAATAAAGGCACATCGAGATGTTCAGTTCAGATGTACCTTGAGTCGTGTTCGCGGGGGCGGATACGGCTCTTTTCTTTTTGTAACTCAACGTATATCACCTCCGCTTGTCGGTAATATTGTCATAAACGTAAGATATGAGCTTTCGTTTGTACGGAACGTGTGTCTCCACCTTCGGCTTGCTGTATGCCGGGCGAATTGATACTGTCCCCGCACACGGATCTACTCCGATAACCTTGTAATAGCCGATAGCCACTCCGTCAAGACGCTCTACGACGAGTCTGCTTGCGTAGTGCCACCGAAGATAAGAAAGACCGCTCTTATTCGTCGTCATCATATCCGGTGCTCTCCTTAAGCGATTCAACACAATCGTCGCAAAACCAAAGCTCTATAGGCTTGCTTCGATTTTCAAGTACGAGATGGACCGCTTCGCTTTGTTCGATAGGATCTCCGCAGTTTGTACAGCGTTTGCAGTATCGCTGTCTTCTCTCGCGCTTTTCCTCACGCTGTTCAAAATCCCGTACAGCTACGTCAAAAACGTCCATCAGTTGTCAACTCCTTCCTCTTCGCCCGTGCCCTCGCTGATGCCGAAGAAAAGCATAGCTCCGACCATAGCGATCAGTCCGATAACCACAGGAGTAAGCGAATCGACTCTCGCTGCAGATAGCTGTGATAAAAATGTTATCAAGGATATGCTTCCTAAAAAGCGAAATATTTTCTTTTTCATTTGTACTTCCTTCTTTCTTTTGAATGTTATTTGTTTGATTTTCTTCGTCTACGATTGTTGGATTGTTCTTTCATCGTAGCCCAACGGCAATTTTCAGGGCAGTAGTTCCCGTTAACGTTTATACGGTCAATGGTCAAACCCTCTTGATATCCGTTTGATTGTGCCCAATTGAAAAATGATTCAAAATCATTTCTCCATTCATCGCACATCGTAATACCTCTCCCACCGTAAAACAAATAGCTTTTGTTATTGTGGTTATAGCAACGGCTCTTTATCGCGCTCCACACATTGTAGAGTTTGCTTTCGCTTTTTCCGTGCTTGGTGTTTGTTTCGCGGCGCACTTTTTGCTGAAGACATCCACAGCTCTTTGTGTGTCCGTTTGTTAATGAATAACCTACCACCGCCGTTCTCTTGACACAATCGCAAGCACACAACCATACGCTATGTTGTTGTTTTTCATATTTTCGGTTTTCAAGCCTTCCGATAACGGTAAGACATCCAAATCGCTGCCCAATCAAATCTTTTGTCATTTCATTACTTCTCCCGTGTTTATAAGTTCATTTGTGAATATTCAAGCGGGTGCGCTGTATAATAAATTGACATAGCCTCCCCGAGTCTTTTTGACATAGCCTCAAGCTGCTCGTCGGTCAGCTTATCAACCCGCTTTCCTCCAACGTAAAACGTGCAGGTGAGCGGTTTGTCTTTCTTTGATACCTTTTGTGCCATATGTAATACTCCTTAACGATTTGTCGTTTTATGATATGCGTACTCAGCTCTCTTCGTTACAGGACTTATACATTTCGTCAAGCATTTTTCTTGTGATACCTGCTTCCATAAGAGCCTTTCCCTTCTTCTCGTAGTCGCGAAGCTGATACAGATACTGTCTGCGGCGGTACTTGAGTCTCTGCTCGTGTCTTGCGAGAGCGACCGCCTCGGAAGCGTTAAGCCTCTCTATCTCTTTTTCCACCTGTTCGTCGGTAAGTCCGTAGTCCTTTGTAACGTTTGTTTCCTTTTTCTTTGTAGGTTTCATTTTTTGTCCTTTCCATTATTTATAATTGTTTCATTGTTGACACATTTACGTAAATGTGATATAATTTAAAAAAACTTTGAGGTGTATTATGACCGATTTACAAATTCTCACCGCAGTTAAAAATAACAACGGCTCAATCAATTACGTTGAACTCCTAAACCTCAACTTGTCCGACACCTATCGAGATCCGTCGGCAGATAAGTGCCGAATAAATAAGCTCATCGGGGACAAGTATCTAAAAGGCAACACCGAAGCACACGGCACCATATCCATTACCGATAATGGGCGCTTGTTCTTACAGGATTCCTACTATCTTGAAGAGCAGAATAAGAAAATCGACGAGAATGCTTCCAACGAGAAAGCCAAAGAAAAACAGCACGATTGGTGGGTTGCGCTTATCGGCGCTGTTGTTGGTTCTCTGAGTGGCATAATTCTCGATGTTGTAATTCTCCTTCTTGAGCATTGTTAGTGGATCGTGGCGCATCGAATCCCACCAATCCTCAAACTCTTGGTCTGTCTTTCCAAGCTCGGTTGTGTGGAAGTATCTGAGCACCGCCTTGTCGCCTATAAGGCCCGACATATATCGATATATCGGGGATACCCACGCCACCTTTTCATCAAAGCTCATTTCCTCAAAGCCTTCGGGTTTGCCGGGCAATTCGTCGATCCACTCATAACAGTTAAGATGATGTACGATCTTGACCCTTTGTGCAAACGGCATTCTCTGTGCTTTGTCAATGATTTCTGATAGCTCCTGCTCGTCCGGGAGCTTTTTCTTTGCTTTCATTTTTTGTCCTCCTGTTCCTTTTCAAGTAAGTCGTCCACGTTGCAGCCCATCAGATCCGCGATGTCGCAGGTCATAGCAAGACTCGGCTGCTTGATGCCTACCGCGATGTGCCTGATTGTTCCTTCGGACACCCCGAATTTTCTCGCAAGCTCCGAATAGGAAATCTTGTTTTTTTCCAAATAGTTTTGAAACTTCTTTCTGTTAAACATTAAGTCCTCCCTGTTCTTTGTGTTTTTCGTACCAAGGCATTGACTTTCCCATATATCCGTGATATAATTATTTGTCCGGACTATCCATCTCGGATAAAAAGGAGGGATGCTTGTGCTTAAAGATCTTATAAAGCAGATGATATTCTTCCTGTGTTCCCCGTAAGTTGTATTTCAGTCCCGCAAAGCAGATAGTGCAAATATCTGTGGCGGCGTGTCGCACTCGTAAGAAATACAAGGTAGATCAAAGCCTTTGATTACCGCAAAGTCTGTTGTCCGTCTTGGTCGGAAATAGACAAGAGTGTCTTATCTATCAAAATATGTACCAACAGATGCAGACTACCGGGAACAAATGTGCAGGGTATGGCGGTGCCGGTAACACCGCTTGAATACCATTACGCCACGTCAATGCCCGAGTACGAGATTATTATAATCCCTAAAATAGTGATTGTCAAGCGGAAAATCCCTAAAAATCCCTAAATCTACATATCCTACAAAAATGGCATCACTAAATTAGGGATATTGGCCAAAAAGGAGAATTAACATGTTTATTGAAAAATTAAACAAATTGCTTTTGAAAAACAACGTAACTAGAGCGAAGTTAATTGAGGATATCGGAATAGGAAAGAACCAAATAAAATATTGGGAAGTACACCAAAATACTCCAAACGCTGAAACGATTAAAAAGATTGCTGATTATTTTGGAGTAACCGTCGAGTACCTCATCGGAGACGAAGATTATCCCGATTCATCAGAAGAAAACGACGAAAAAAAAGAACTGCTCAACCGGATCGGACAAATGGACGAAGACCAGTTGAGGCAGCTCAATGATTTTGCAGATTATCTCATAGGTAAAAAGAAATAACGATTAGTTTTTCTTTTCGTTAAGTATTTCTTTTGCTTTTTCATTCAACATAGATATTTCTTTTTTGTTGAGATCGGCATTTGAAATCTTCTCTATGAGCATCTCTTTTGTAATTTTTGTTTCCATATTCTTCCTCCTTTCGACTGTATATTCCAAATATACCGCCGAGGGAGCGCAAACTTTGTCATAGTATGTAGATAATTGTAAAAATATAACCTTTAATGTGTTTTTTTGATATAAAACCATTAGTAATATAGGTATTGAGGAGGTAAAATTTATGAGTGAGCGTTACTATCAACAAAAAAGTGTCTCTAATCGTTCGCTTCTTGCCAATACCCCCGAAAGTGAAGCACAAAACGATCTTGAACGAACCATACTCAAAGAGTACAAGGAAAAGATCGCACTCTTAAGAGCAGAAGAGTCAAAACTCTCGGAAATCAGAACAACACTTGAAGAACTCTCCGCCACAAGCGGTGCAAAAGACAACGAAGAAATAAAAAATCTTCGCTTCGAGAAAAATCGGAGTGTAAATCGCATAAACTCATACGACCGTTTCCTGATTGATCTTGAGAAAACGACAGAGTTGCATAATATCCTTACGCGAGAAAAAGAGCGGCTTCGCAACGAAAAAATACGAGAACGCCAAGCGGCGTTGGAATTCTACAGACAAGCAGCGTTAGAAAGAGAAGAATTTTTACAGAGCTGTCAGACCGCCCACCAAAAAGCGGTCAATGCTGCCAACGAAAAGTTAACAAAGCACGCAGAAGAAAAATATAAAGGTACAAGAATATGTGCGCTTGTTCTTTCCCTTCTCTTGTCTATAGTATTATTGTTTGGCTTAATAGCTCAGTTTACCACAACCGAAGAAGTAACGACTTACGAAAAGCAAACTGTGATTGAAACTATTAATACGTATCGTTGCTATGTTACCGCAACAGGCGTGTGCTACCATAGCAGAACTTGTCAATACATAAGAAACGATGATGTTGAGTCATACGAGACAACTGTATACGAGGCTGAACAAGACGGTCTTCGCCCTTGTAGCAAATGCAAAATAGGTGTGTCGCACAAAACCGAAATTGAAGTAGAGAAAGTCGTGTCCGTTCCGAAAACGGAAGAACAAACCAAGACGAACTATTTTGCCGCAATAATTATATCGGTGCTTTTTGCCGTGCTATTGTATAATTTAATTGTTTTTAAATCAAGAAGAGAGTATAAAAATTTCAAATAGGGGTAAGTGATGAAAAAATTTACCAAGATTGCCTGTATAGTCGCATTGTGTATAGCACTGCCTTCGTGTGTTTTATCTACTGATGAAAGTCGTGCATTTGATGACGAAACACAATACGAAGTAGGTGTTATGGATGGCAAAGCAGATATGTTTGAACGTTTGTATAACGCCGCATATGGAAAAAACTCTGTTGCACTTTCAAGTGGAGATGTTTGGGAAACTTCAAAGTTCACGTTAAAACTTTCAGACACGCGCGCAGACGGAGAAAAGAAATTATCTTTTGATCTAACGCTTTCCGATCGTACTATTGAAGAATGTTATAACTATAATCTCCTGTTTTTTAACATATACACATTAGGAAATCCACAATCAGAAGAAGTTTTGTATGACGATATATATGCCCTTTACGCAGACTGTATCGATGGTAACAATATACACGGCACAGTTTCTTTTTCTGAAGATTTTGTTTTATATGTAATCATTGTTTATGACGGTGTAATTTATACCGCCGACTATTTTGTTTCATAAAAAGTTGATTCTAATATAACTACATAAAGGAGGCTACCCTTGGACGAACTGTTAAAAATAGGCTCTGCATACATAAGAGTATCGGACGAAAGACAGGACGAATACTCCCCCGACTCACAACTCAAGAAGATAAGAGAATATGCAGCTAAAGAAGGATACCTCATTCCCGACGAGTACGTCTTCTATGATGACGGTATTTCGGGAAAGAGCGTTAAGCGCAGAGGCGATTTCAACCGTATGATCGCAATAGCAAAGGAAAAAAATCATCCGTTTGATAGGATCTACGTGTGGAAGTTCTCAAGATTCGCACGTAACCAAGAGGAGAGTATAGTCTATAAGAATCTCCTCAAGAAAAGAGACGTCAGCGTCGTTTCAGTGTCAGAGTCCCTGCCTGACGGACCTTACGGTGCTCTGATCGAGCGTATAATAGAATGGATGGACGAGTTCTACCTCATAAACCTCGGCGTAGAGGTGACGAGAGGTATGACAGAAAAAGCCTCAAGAGGAGAGCCTACCTGTCCTCCTCCATTTGGATATGTAATGAAGGACGGAAAATATTATCCCGACGAGGAAAGCGGCAAGGCAGACGTCGTCCGGGAAGTGTTCTCCCTTTACGCAAACGGTGCTAAGCATAGAGAGATCGCCGTTATGCTCGGAGATAAAGGCATTCGCACAAAATTCGGCAATATGCCCGATAATAGATGGATAGAATATATGCTCCGTAATCCCTGCTATATAGGTAAGATCAGATGGAGTCTTGAGGGTGCGAGAGCGGTCAGTAAAAGAGATTTTTCAAACGAGAATATAATGACCGTTGACGGACACCACGAGCCTCTGATCTCTTTAGACGTTTGGAATAGGGTGCAAAAGATGCTCGATAAGCAGAAGAAGGCGTATCCGAAATATGCCAAGCGAGAGCAGTACGTAGACTATATGCTCAAGGGACTTGTAAGGTGTAGTGCCTGCGGCGGAACTATAGCTATGAGTTCGGCTACAAGCGGAAAAGCAAAGACTCGCACAATGCAATGCTGTAATTATTCAAGAGGATCTTGCCATACGTCGCACTCGGTAACAATGACGAAAATAGAAGCGGCGTTTATGGAAGGACTCAAAAACGCAGTAAAGCTGAAGGAGTTCGCGATCTCCCCGACAACGATCAAAAATACAAAGTCGGATACGGTCGATTACGATAAGCTGATCGCCGTGGAAGAACGTAGACTCGAAAGAGCCAAAGAGGCGTACCTTGCAGAGATAGATACAATGGAGCAGTACGCAAAGAATAAAAAAGAGATCTCCGATAGAATCGAAGATCTGAAGGCAAGACAGACAAAAGAAACAGTAAAGGAGATCGATATAGAGTCTTTCGCAAAGAAAGTAGCTCAGATCGCAGACTTCATACAGCGCGACGATGTAACCGAAACGGCAAAAAATGAAGCTCTCCATAATATAATTGAAAAGATCGTGTATGAAAAAGCTGAAGGCAACTTGGCTATTTATTTTCACGACATATAATCATAATAAAAAACAGTTTGCTCCACCGAGCTGTGAAATTATGATCTTCGCATACATCGGATTGGGAGTTTTGATTTTTACAGGGTACTGTAATTTCTTTTCATACATCCACATTTAAGCATTCGCCTCCATTTCCCAAGGCCAAGGAGTTTCTACCCACGTCCAGCCCTTTTCGCAGTTTACGCCGAGTACGGTTATAGGACCGTAGTTTTCTTCGTAGCATTTAACTGCTTCTTCGTATTTTTCTTTTATATTTTTGTAGTATTCAAGCGCATCTGTATCGCACGGATGTCCATCGAGATAGAGTACCGTTTCAACAAGTGCGAATGACGTGCGCCTTACGGCACACATCGCCTTTTCTTTTTCGCTCATTTTCTTTTCCAAACCTTTCGTATATCTTTTATAAATCTACAACCTTATTTGAGGCTTATCTTCCTGCGCTCAAGAGCGGTTTATCAAGCTCGGCAAAGAGCGTTCCTCTCTCGAGTGCACATTCGAGATCGTAAATATCACGCCATACCTGAACAGGCGAATATACCATTGCGAGCGAGGTCGCTACAGGCAGCTTAAGATCGCTGTGCGCATGACCGCCGGGCGTATGGCTATGCGCGGCTCTCTCTCCGTAAACGGCAGATTCTCTTTCGCAGGGCGAATATCTCGGCGCCATCCTCTGCATATTAGCGCCACCCGAATAACAGCCGCTTCTGCAAGTTCTCTGATAATTCATCTGAAACTCTCCTTTTTCTTTTTACTTTCTTTTGGTTTTCTTTATATCTTTCAGATATCGGGAACAGACTGTATCTTTCTTCCCTTGTACTATAATATTGCTTATGTGAGTTTTTTGACACTTGAAGCAGATATTTTTATCCTAGTCTTACAATATGCTTACAAATATTATATAAATATTATTTTATTTATAAAACTATTGATTTTTAACGTTTGGTATGATATAATATATTGATATATTATTATCGACAGCATTTTAAGCATTTTTAAGGAGAATTTACGTGGCACTTTATTCAGAAAAAATCAAAGCAAAGGTGCTTCCTTTGGTTATAATCGGAGATACGGTATTATTCCCCGCTATCCCCGCAAATATAGAAATTTCAGACGCTAGGGCTATTGCGGCTTGCGAGGCGGCACGAGAGTCCGATTCAAATATATTCGCGCTCACCCTCTTTCACGGCAGTGATATAAGCGACGTTATCGGCAAGGTCGGTGTTATTGCAAAGGTCAAAATGATCTCTCATTCCTCACCCGACTCCGCTGTGATAACACTCGAGGGTATTTGCCGCGCCGATTTTATTGATATTAAAAAGCAGGACACCTACGATCTTGCATCGGTTGCTTGCAAGCTCCTTCGTTTCGAGGACGACGGTGTGCGCTCCGAGCTGCTCAGACGTGATATACTCAAGCTCTTTGAGTGCTATCCGAGAATAATACCGAACTTCTCAAAGGAACTCGAAAGCGCGGTACGCTCGACGAAATCGCCCTCTATGTTTTCCGATCTTATCGCAAGCAGCGTTATTTTCCGTACCGAAAACAAGCTGACTCTGCTTAGTGAATACGATCCTATCCGCCGTCTTGAGCTTCTTCCGCTCCTTATGGAAAGCGAGCTCGTTATTCTCGGCGAGGAGGCAAAGATCCACAAGAAAACACGCGAGGCTATTGAGGAAAATCAGCGCGACTACTATCTGCGCGAGCAGCTCAAGGTAATTAAAGGCGAGCTTGGCGAGGACGAGGAATACGACGAAGAGATCAGCGAATATATGCAGCGTATCGCCGATGCCGATCTTCCCGATGAGGTTCGTGAAAAGCTCGTTAAGGAAACCATCAAGCTTTCAAAGCAGCCTTATTCGTCGCACGAAAGCGCGGTACTTCGCGGTTACATCGACACATGTCTTGAGCTTCCTTGGAATAAGAAAACTACCGACTGTCTGAGCGTTTCCGCTGCAAAGAAGATCCTCGACGCCGATCACGACGGAATTGACGACGTTAAAGAGAGAATTCTCGAATTTATCGCGGTTAAAAATCTTACTCCCGATATAAAAAATCAGATACTCTGCCTTGTAGGCGCTCCCGGTGTGGGTAAAACCTCTATCGGAGCTTCGATTGCGCGCTCGCTTAAGCGCAAATACGTGCGCGTTGCCCTCGGCGGTGTTCGTGACGAATCTGACATACGCGGGCACAGAAAGACCTATGTCGGCTCTATGCCCGGACGAATAATCGCAGCCATCAAGCAGGCAGGTGTTTCAAATCCGCTTATTCTGCTTGACGAGATCGACAAGCTCACCCGTGATTCTCACGGAGATCCCTCTTCTGCGCTTCTCGAGGTGCTCGACCCCGATCAGAACAAGGCTTTCAGAGATCATTTTATTGAGCTTCCCTTCGATCTTTCCGACTGTCTTTTCATAGCTACGGCAAATACTCTTGACACCATACCGCGTCCCCTTCTCGACCGTATGGAAGTGATCGAGATGAAGAGCTACTCGGCAAGAGAAAAGCTCTCTATCGCAAAAAATCACCTTATACCGAGGAAGCTGAAGGCTCACGGGCTTACAAAGAAGAATCTCCGCATTGACGACAGTGCGATACTTCGCATAATCGAGGCTTACACTCGCGAAGCGGGAGTAAGAAATCTCGAGCGGGAGATAGCCGCTATTTGCCGCAAAGTAGCGCGCAAAATAGTTGAAGATCCTGAAGAAACAAAAAAGATCACGGTAAAAGCATCAAATCTTCACGAGTTTCTCGGTCCCGAAAAGATAATACCCGAAAAGCTCTCCGAAGACGACGAGGTCGGAGTTGTAAACGGTCTTGCTTACACCGATGCAGGCGGAGATATGCTCAAGGTCGAGGTCATTTCTATGCCCGGTACAGGCAAGGTTGAGCTTACAGGCTCACTCGGCGACGTTATGAAGGAATCTGCGCGGATTGCCGTGAGCATCGTGCGCAAGCGCGCTGAAAAGCTCGGTATCGATCCCGATTTCTACAAGACAAAGGACATACATATACACTTTCCCGAGGGTGCTGTTCCCAAGGACGGCCCGAGCGCAGGTGTTACACTCGTTACCGCGCTTATCAGCGAGCTTGGAAAATATCCCGCTCGCCGCGACGTCGCGATGACAGGCGAGGTATCCCTTCGCGGAAAGGTGATTCCCATCGGCGGACTTCGCGAAAAGTCTATGGCGGCTTATCTCGCAGGAGTCAAGCGTATATTTATCCCGAAGGACAACGCGCGCGACATCGAAAAAACAGACATTGCCGTTCGTGAAAATGTTGAATTCGTACTTTGTGAAACTATTGACGACGTTATCGCAGGCGCGCTCATAATTCCCGAAAAAAGCGCAGAGCTTAGGATCTCCGACACTATCATTCCTATCGTTTCGGGAAAAGCAGGCGAGAATTTGACATCGGGTATTCGCGCTCGCTGACAACACATTTACAAACTACCTGGAGGACTTTTAAATAATGAAAGTCGATTTTAACAAGACAACTCTTAAAATAACGGCAGGACTTTCCTCTCAGTTTCCGAAGGACAACCGCCCGCAGATTGCCCTTTCGGGACGCTCTAACGTCGGAAAAAGTTCTCTTATAAACTCTCTTATCGGGCGAAAAAATCTTGCAAGAGTAAGCTCGAGCCCCGGTAAAACGATAACTATTAACTTCTATGACGTTAGCTCATCGCTATATCTCGTTGACCTTCCCGGTTACGGATTTGCTAAAAGAAATCCCGCAGATAAGGCGAAATGGTCTGCTCTTACAAACGATTATTTTGTAAAAGATGGCGAGAAGATTGCCGCGACTATTCAGCTTATCGATCTTAAGGTCGGTCCTACTGCCGACGATGAGATGATGCTTGACTTTCTCAGGCAGTCGGGTATCCCCTTCTTTGTCGTAGCGACAAAATGCGACAAGCTTAATAAAACTGATAGGGCAAAAATGCTTGACTATCTCGCAAATCACCCCCTTCTTGACTCTGTAAAGGTCATTCCCTTTTCCTCGCTCAGCGGTGAAGGCAAGGACAATGTCCTTCGCGAAATAATTTCAATTTTAGGTTGATTCAGAAAAAAACAAGGTAATTTAAACCGAAAGGAATCTTAATTAAATGCTTCACTCATCATATGGCATAAACAGTAACGGTAATTTCACGCTCAGCGGCGCAGATACGGTAACACTTGCTAAAAAATATGGAACTCCTCTCTATCTTCTCTCTGAAAACGACATTGTAGCGCGTTGCCGTGAGTACCGTGATGCTGTAAAGAAATATTTTTCTGAAAAAAGTGCTATCTACTACGCATCAAAGGCGCTTTCTATCAAAGAAATATACAGAATTATCGAAAAAGAAGACATAAACGCCGACGTTGTTTCTCTCGGCGAGCTTTATACTGCAATCAGTGCAGGGTACACTCCCTCGCGCCTCTGTTTGCACGGAAACAACAAAACAGACGAGGAAATACGCGCGGCACTTAACTTCGGTGTCGGAAGCTTCGTTGTCGAATGCTTTGACGAGCTTGATGCTATCGAGCGTATTGCTACCGAACTTGGCAAAAAAGCAAGAGTGCTTCTTCGAATAACCCCAAACATTGACTGCCACAGTCTGAGAGCAATATCTACAGGAAAGCTCGATTCAAAATTCGGTGTACCGATCGAAACAGGTCAGGCAGAGGAATTTGTAAGGCACGCGCTTTCTCTTTCTTCTCTTGAAGTTATCGGATACCACTGCCACTGTGGCTCTCAGGTGTTTGAAATTCAGCCTTATATCGATCAGCTCGAGGTTATGCTCCGTTTTACCGCTGATATGAAAGAAAAATTCGGATACTGCCCCGAATACCTCAACATCGGCGGCGGCTTCGGTACAAAATACACTGAAAATGACGACGGTATAGACATCACTGAGGGTATCCGTATTCTTGGCGAAAAGCTTACTATCTTCTGCAAGATGCTCGGTCTTGACCGTCCGCATATCCTTATGGAGCCCGGACGCTCTATCGTCGCTTCGGCAGGTGTTACACTCTACACGGTCGGCTCGGTTAAAAATATCGGCGATTTCAGAACCTACGTTACTGTTGACGGCGGTATGACCGACAACCCGAGATATGCGCTCTACGCGTCAAAATACGAGGCTCTTATCGCAAACAAAGCAAAGAGTCCTAAAAATCTCGTTTGCAGTATCGCAGGAAGATGCTGTGAATCGGGCGACCTTATCGGAGAAAATATGAAGCTACAAAAAGCTGAGCGCGGCGACATTCTTGCGGTAACCGTTACGGGCGCGTACAACTACTCTATGGCATCAAACTACAACCGAGTTCCCCGCCCTGCGCTCGTTATTATTAAGGACGGTGAGGACCGTCTTGCCGTAAAGCGCGAAACTGTCGACGACATCATTCAGAACGACATTTAACCAAGTTATACAAGTTATATAAGAATATAAAAGAAAGATACGGTAAAATAAATGCTACGATACCTTACAAGCGGATATGATCTGAAAGAAATTCTGCTCGTTCTACTGCTTACCGTTCCTACCGTGCTTATAGCCCTCACCTGCCACGAGTACGCTCACGGCTACGTTGCCTATAAGCTCGGAGATCCGACGGCTAAAAATATGGGACGACTTACCTTAAATCCCATAAAGCATTTTCACCCTATCGGAATGCTTATGATGCTCCTTGTGGGCATCGGTTGGGCAAATCCCGTCCCGATAAATCCGCGTTACTTTAAAGATCCCAAAAAAGGAATGGCTATTTCTGCCGCCGCAGGTCCGATTATGAATCTTATTCTCGGGTTTGTCGGTATGCTCCTTTATTCCTTGATATTATTTATTCTTGAAAAAACGCACACCTATGAAATTACGACTCCTCTGTTTGCAACCTTGCTCTTTTTAGACAACTTCTGCTATATGAACGTATTTCTTGCGGTGTTTAATCTTCTCCCCATACCGCCCTTTGACGGCTCGAGAGTTTTATTTGCCTTTTTGCCAGACAGGCACTATTTCGCTATAATGAAATACGAGCGAATAATTATGTTCATCGTGCTTATCGCTATCGCAACAGGCAAGCTCGCCCTTCCCTTCAGCTTAATTACAGATGGAATAATTTACGGCATGAAATGGATAATAGGTCTGATATTATGACAACAAATACTACTATTGATATTACAGCGCAAAAAGGCGAGGCAAACGAAAGCAAGCTGAATTTTACCCTCGAAATTTACGAGGGTCCGCTTGATCTTTTGCTTGCGCTTATTGCAAAAAACAAAATAAATATTTACGATATTCCTATTTCGCTTATTTTCGAGCAGTATATGGAATATATAGAAAAGCTTGCAGAGCTTGATATGGAGGTTGCGGGCGAATTTCTTGAGATGGCAAGCCGCCTTATGCTTATAAAAAGCAGAATGCTTCTCCCAAAGCCCGAAAGCACCGAGGAGGTCGAAGACCCCCGTGCAGAGCTTGCACAAATGCTTATCGAATATCAGAGGGCAAAGCGTGCCGCCGAAGGTCTTGCACATCTTTACAGCACCTTTTCGGGAAGATTTGCCAAGGATACCGACGATATTCCGCCCTGCGATGATATTCCCGAAAATCAGGATATTGAGCTTCTTGTTAAGGCATTTGAGCGAATGGCACTTCGCAAAAAGCTCTTTGATGAAGCCAAAAACGAAGAGGTCGGCGCTTCCCTGTCGGTTATTCTTACACGTGAGCCTGCTCCCGTAACCGAGAAAATAACCATCGTAATAAACAGGATAACGCAGGAAGAATTTGTGTCGCTTGATAACATTTTCACCGACTGCACAAGCCGTTCAGAGCTTGTTGCCACATTCCTCGCCATTCTGGAGCTTATGAAGTCGCAGAAGATAACTGCCGATTTCTCCGACGACCCCGAAATGCCAAAACTTCGTCTTATTACACCCGATGATATAACGGACAACCCTATATCCGAGGGCGG
Source organism: Eubacteriales bacterium (assembly GCA_045580325.1). Classification (GTDB taxonomy): domain Bacteria; phylum Bacillota; class Clostridia; order Oscillospirales; family CAG-272; genus SIG672. The sequence goes on along the minus strand of JAZNNR010000022.1, from coordinate 30,956 downwards.
TCTGCCCGAATAAAAATCTGCGTGAGGTAATTTTTTAAATGACAAACATAGTAGATAACGAAAACATATCCGAAAAGCAGGAGCTTGATATAACCTCCTGTGCTCAAATAATAGAATCTATACTTTTTGCGTCAGGCTACCCTGTCAGCTTCAAAAAGCTTGCAGAGGTGCTTGAAACATCGGTACTTACGGTAAGAAAGGCTGTCAGCGAGCTTCAAAATTCGCTTGAACTCACAAACCGCGGAATACGTCTTATAATAGTTTCCGACTCCTGTCAGCTTTGCTCAAAGGAAGAGTTTGAACAGTACGTGAGAAAGGCGCTCGGAATAAGACGCGAGGGAAGACTTTCAAACTCCTCTCTCGAGGTTCTCGCAATCGTTGCGTATAATCAGCCTATCACAAAGGCAAAAATCGAAAAGATACGAGGCGTTGATTCTTCATATGCCGTATCCACTCTCTGCGACAGACGTTTGATAGAAGCAAAGGGCAGACTTGACGCTCCCGGTAAGCCTATTCTTTACGGCACTACCGACGATTTTCTGCGTTGCTTCGGTCTTGCTTCTCTCTACGAGCTTCCCGATTACGAGGAAAAGAGCGAACAGCCCGAGGAGCAGATAAGTATGCTTGCTCTTGACGAAGAAGAGTTTGAGGCGCTCGAAACAAGTGAAACGCCCGAAGTAAGCGATGCGAGCGACACATCTGCGGAGTAAAATAACTCTTATAAAATACACAAAGGGGGAAAGCGAACGTGGAAGAATTTTTAAAATATTTGATCCCCGCAGTCATAATACTCGCCGTACTCTTTTGGCGTGTGCATATAATCTTTATCTGTAACGGCTCTCTGCAAATTAAGCTTCGTACCTTTTTTATAAATATTACGCTTTTCGAATCGAAAGGCATAAGAAAACCGAAAAAACGGAAATACACTAAAAGAGCTATAAAAAAACGGTACGATAAGGCTGAAAAAGCACTTAAGAAAAAGAGAAAAAAGGTGTCGAAAGAATCAGAGGACAGCGACGATGACGGAAAACTGAAATTCAAATTTCCCGACGACGTGGAGGATCTGCTTGACGCTTTATCGATATTCTTTAAAGAGCTTCTGAGCCCCGTTTTCAGAAATACACGACTGCGTTTTAAACGGTTTAATTTGACGGTAGCATCGAGCGATCCCGCAGATACCGCTATACGTTACGGCGTGATCTCACAGTCTGTTGCCTATTTTCTTGCGGTGCTTGAAGGTAATTTTAAGCTGTCAGGTCGTGAAATAAAAAAGGTCAAGGTCGACTGCGATTTCCTTGCTGAAAAAACGACGTTTGATCTGCATATGTATATCTCGCTCGGCGTATGGAAGATTCTTTATATACTTATCCGAGGCGCTATCAAGCTTTTTAAAAGATATACGAAATTCAAAGCAAAAAAAGATCCAAATAAACAGAAAAATAAAAAACACAAAATCTGCTGAAAGCTATAAATTCAAGGAGGATTTACAATGAACGAAAACGTAAAGGACAACGGACGCCAGAAGCTCGGCGACGTTATTGAAAGTGCACTTAACAGCATCAAAGAGATTGCTGATGTAAACACGGTAGTAGGCGATCCCATAAACGCAGGAAACGGAGTAACAATTATCCCTGTAACTAACGTTTCTATCGGTTTTGCATCGGGTGGAGTCGACAATCTTGGCAAGCGCACGACCGAAAAATCTCAGAGTATGAACTTCGCGGGCGGCGGCGGAACAGGCATCAAGATCACTCCCGTAGGATTTCTTGTTGTAAAGGCTGACGGTGATGTAGCCTTCCTCGCAGCAAGCGCTCCTCAGAAGCCCGAAAAGATCGACTCTATATTCGACTTTATCGAACGCTCCCCTGAACTTATAAATAAGTTTAAGAACACCTTTGCTAAAAACAAAGACGAAGAAGATTCCGATCTTTCGGAAGAAATCGCGCAAGAAGCGGAAGGAAAGTAAGCTCCGATGGAAAAGATCAGACTTCAAAAGTTTATTTCAGACTGCGGAGTTATGTCTAGAAGAGCCGCTGAAAAGGCTATTGAGGCAGGCGAAATACTCGTAAACGGCGAAGTCGCAACACTCGGTACAAAAATAGACCCCCGACACGACAAAATTCTGTGTCGGGGTGTTCCCGTAGGTAAAAGGCATAACTTCCACTACACCTACGTTATGCTTAACAAGCCTACGGGCTACGTTACCACTATGAGCGACGAAAAAGGTAGAAAAACTGTTGCCGAGCTTGTTTCAGACGTTAAAGTGCGCGTATATCCTGTCGGCAGACTTGATATGAACTCCGAGGGACTTCTCCTTATGACAAACGACGGTGAGCTTACAAACGCTCTCACTCACCCGCGCCATCTTATACCAAAGATCTACAACGTAAAGGTCGAAGGCGACATTAACAGGGCGAAGGTTGCGGAGCTTTCCGAGGTCGATGAGATCGAGGGCGTGAAAATTATGCCCGTTCAGTGCGGACTTATCCGCCATTCCGAAACCTCTTCGCTTATCGAAATGGTACTCTACGAGGGCAAAAACCGTCAGATACGCAAAATGTGCGAAAAGGTCGGTCTTAACGTAAAAGCGCTGAAGCGCGTCGCTCTCGGCGAGCTCTCTCTTGACGTTAAACGCGGCACTTGGCGCTATCTCACAATGGACGAGGTAAGAGAGCTCAAAAAAGCCGCAGGACTTTATCAGTAATTATTTTAAATTAAGAGGTTTTTATGCTTAGAATACACGCTATTCAGACAAAAGATGTGCAAAAGCAGGTATGTGAGCTCTGCTCTGTCGAGTTTATGCCCGACGCTCTTGCATACGCTGCTTACGATACTCCCGAAATTCCCGACGATCCCACAACAAGCGACGAAGCTCCCGGAACTCTTCTCGGAGTTGCACAGTTCTCCTTCAAAAAGGACGGAGCTTATATTTACGATCTGCGCTCTCCCGAGGGTATCGACGATTTCGAGGCTATGTTTATAATGGGAAGATCGCTTCTCAACTTTGTCGATCTTTGCGGAACTCACGATGCTTATCTCGCCTTCCCCGAACGTATCGAGCCCCGTCTTGTTACTGCAATCGGCTTTAAAAAGCTTGAAAACGGCAAATATTATATGGATCTTCGCGGATTTTTTACAAAACATCACGACAGCTAAGTTATATCTTCTTTCTCTTTTTTACCAAATTGGCAAATATTGGCAATTTTTACCAAAAATTATATCAAAACTTTGGGTGTAATGTCAATTGCAATAATTGGTAAAATATGGTAATATATTGGTGTCAATAAAACACTACATATGGGAGTAAAAAGATATGGAATCAAAAATCAAGATACTGATAGCTGACGAGAGCGCAGATTTCAGACGAGGCTGCAAAGAAGGACTTTACGCACTTGGATACCGAGATATTTACGAGGCAAGTAACGGAGAGGACGCACTTCACAAGATCGAGAGTCTTCACCCCGATATCGTTCTTCTCGACATTTGGATGTCAAGGCTTGACTCTGTGCACATTATAAAAAGTGCGCTCGCAATGAATTTCTCACCCGATATGCCTCCTTCGTTTATCGTTATGTCGATCGTAAACAATCAGAACGTATTTTTCGAGGCAAGTGAGTCGGGAGCCGAATACTGCATACTTAAACCGATAGACTTCCAAAGTCTTGGTCAGAGGATACTCAGGATAATGGCAAAAAAGAGGACGTCCAAAACACCGACAAGCGCATCGCCGAACATCGGCAACGACATAGAAGCGCAGGTAACGAAGGTGATCCATCAGATCGGAGTTCCCGCGCACATCAAGGGATATCAGTATCTTCGTACCGCTATACTTATGACGATAAATGACAACGACATAATAAATTCGGTTACGAAAATCCTCTACCCTTCTGTTGCAAAACAGTATCAGACCACCTCTTCGCGTGTTGAACGCGCTATCAGACACGCTATCGAGGTTGCTTGGGACAGAGGCGATCTCGACACGCTTAACGCTTATTTCGGATATACTATCCAAAACAACAGAGGCAAGCCGACAAACAGCGAATTTATCGCGATGATTGCCGATAATTTAAGACTTTCAAATAAGTTTTCGTAATATTAAAAACAGCTCTGAAATCTCAGAGCTGTTTTTTCGTTATAAAAATTAAAGAGTCTTAAGAAATCCTGCAAGTCTGTCAGCGATAATCTTATGTCCTGCATCGTTGGGGTGAAGTCCGTCGGGGCAATATTTTTCTCTTATTATATCTACCTTGGGCTGTATGCCGCTGCAAGACCAGAGGTCAAGTGTGGGAATTGAATAGAATTCGAGAACTTCTTTCAGCATATTAACGTAGTCTTTAAGCGTTCCCATAGCTTCTTTTGATCCGTCGCCGTTGATATTGTCTTCCTCAAGTCTGTGAATAGGTGTCATAAAGACTATAAGTGCCTCGGGGAATTTCGCTATAAGCTTCTGACAAAGGGTGTGGCACGCTCCGTAAAAGGTATCGGGAGTTCTGTCTTCCATCTTTCCGACGGGAGCATCTCCGTGTCCGAAGTCGTTGGTACCGCCGAAAACAACGACGATATCTGCATCAGGATCAAGCTCATCCACTCTTGAAACGAAGTCCCGATCCCAAATTTCATACATAGAGGTCTTGGTCTGACGGGCTATTCTTGTTCCGCCGATACCGTAGTTACGCGCTGCTGCAAGTCCGTACTCTGCCGCGAGTCTTTCGTGATAAATATTGCCGGGCACCATTACTCCGCAGCCCTCTGTTATACTGTCGCCAAGAAAATTGATCTTCTTTCCTCTGATATCCATAATTTTCTCCTTAAGAATAATTTGAGCTTTCGCTTTATTTAAGTATAGCAAATTAAAATCCCGATGTCAAGATTTTCCGCGATTTTTACCGAGTTTATTTTTATTGACAAAAATCTTGATATATGCTATAATATGAGTCAGATTTTATTAAGGAAGGTGTAAATAAATGTCGGATACTGTAAAAACAGTTAACGTAAAATCATTTCGTATTCTTATGCTGATCTTCGGAGCGCTTTCGCTTTTTGCGACAGGTGTATTCTATGCTTGGTCTATTCTTAAAGCGCCTTTTGCTTTTGAGGGCGCAGAGCTCGCTCTGAACTTCACTATATCGCTGTGCGCATTTGGCTTGGGCGGTCTTTTTTCAGGTGTTCTTGCAAAGAAAATTTCGCTTAGAGTCCGTCTTGTTATGGGAACTCTCCTCGCAGGTGTAGGATTTTCTCTTGCCACGTTTGTTACAGATAACGTACTGCTTCTCTACTTATCTTACGGACTGCTCTCGGGCTTCGGTATCGGAATCATATACAACGCTGTTATCAGCTCTGTAAACTCCTGGTTCCCCGACAAAAAGGGACTTTCCTCGGGTGTTCTTATGATGAGCTTCGGAATAAGCACTCTCATAATCGGAAATATCGCGTCAAAGCTCTTTAATATCGGCAGCTTCGGTTGGAAAAACACTTATTACCTTATTGCCGCATTTATCGTTATAACAACGCTTATTTTCACTGTTATAGCGAGAATGCCTAGTGCAAGTGATGATCTTCCCGCTCCGAGTAAAAAGACGTCCTCGGGCAGCTCTGAGGACTTCTCTGCGACCTCGATGCTGAAGCGCTTTACCTTTTGGAAGCTATTTGTTTTCTTCACGCTCTTTACTGCTGTCGGAAGCACTATAATCGGATTTGCAAAGGATTTTACTATGACGCTCGGTGCAAAAGAATCTATTGCAGTTACTATCGTGGGCATCGTTTCTGTTTGCAACGGACTCGGACGACTCCTTGCGGGTGTAATATTTGACAAGCTCGGACTTAAATTCGCGCAGTTTTCAACAAGCGTAATAGTTATAATTGCTACTTCCGTTTCTCTTGTCGGTATCCTCACATCTTCGCTTGTTGTGGGTATTATAGGAATCTGCCTCTGCGGTATCTCCTACGGCTTCTCGCCAACCGTTTCGGCGGCATTTATAGCTTCCTTCTACGGAATGAAATATTACCCCACAAATTTGAGTATTATAAACCTTGTTCTTATTCCTGCGTCCTTTATGTCAACGATCGCAGGCTCGATAGGCGATTACACTGTTATTTTCGCAGTTCTTCTTGCCTGCTCGGTTGTCGGACTGCTTATAAACATTACTATTAAGAAGCCCTAAACAAAAATTAACGCCTCGGAGCTTAGTACTCCGAGGCGTATTTTTTTGCAAAATTAAAATGCCCAGTTGCCGTTTTCAAATATCTGAACTCTCTTACCGTCGCGGGTAATTCCCACGATAGAAAGGTCGGAGGTTCCTATCATAAAGTCGACGTGTATCATCGACTCGTTTATTCCCTTTTCGTGACATTCTTTTACTGTGTACTTATCGTAGTCCTTAAGTACGTTTGTAAATCCTCTGCCAAGCGCAAGGTGGCAAGCCGCGTTTTCATCGAAAAGTGTGTTATAGAAAAGTACTCCCGAGTTGCAGATGGGACTATCGTAAGGAACAAATGCACATTCTCCGAGATATGCCGCGCCCTCGTCCATAGAGATCATTTCCTTGAGGAGCGCTTCTCCCTTTTCTGCCTTTACTTCAACTGCTTTTCCGTTTTCAAAGCGTACCGAGAAGTTTTCTATAAGCTCGCCGCGGTAAGAAAGAGGCTTCGAGGAATAAACGATACCGTCTGCGATTCCCTTTTTAGGTGAAACGAAAACCTCTTCGCTCGGAATGTTGGGGTTAAACTCGATTTCGCTTCCGAGGGCGTTTTCAGAGCCGCCCATAAAGAGCGCGTCTTCGATAAGACCGACTCTGAGGTCCGTTCCGTTTGCAGATTTATATTCGAGTGTTTCAAGTCCGAGGCTGTTGAGGTAATCGCAACGCGAAGCGAGGTCCTTGTTGTGAGCTTCCCAAGCGGCTACGGGATCGTCATTAACGCGAGATGCGTTCAAAATCGCTTCCCAGAGCAGCTCGATAGCGCGGGATTTCTTCTCGCCTGGGAAAACCTTTTTCGCCCAAGCTGCGCCCGGAATTGCCGCGATACACCACTGATATTTGTTGTCCATAGCGTCGCGGAAGGGCTTCATAACCTTATATACTGCCTGCGATGCCTTCGAATTTTTAACCTGATCTATTCCCTTAAGACCGTCGGGATCGTCAGACTCAAGATATATATGCACGGGGAGAGTTTCAACCTTATGCTTCATCTTCTCTACTCTCCAGTTTTCAACTGTGGAGAGAGTTTTGAGAGAGCATTTTTTCATAGTAATTTTGGTTATAGGCTGATAGCTCCAATCGACCTCTACCTGCTTTGCGCCGCAGCGATAGCATTCCTCAACTACCATCTGAACAAATTCGGGATTTTCTACCGATGCTCTGATAACTACTTCCTGTCCTTTTTGAACGTTTCCGCCTTTTTCGGCTATAAGGTGCGCGTATTTACGCAAAACTGACTTTTTCATATTAAATTCCTTTCGTTTATCTTTTCGCTAGATACATTTTATTATAGCCAAAAAATCTCATTTTGTCAACATTTATGGCGAAATTGATTTAGAAATCAGCAGTTATCCGAAAATAGACTTTGCGTCAGACGTGCGGTAATTTTCTCTTGACATTGTTAGCTTATTGTGATATAATTGTTTGGTAATATTTGCGGATGTGGTGGAATTGGCAGACACGCTGGATTTAGGTTCCAGTGCTGCACGGCATGCAGGTTCAAGTCCTGTCATCCGCATAGATAAAAAGACCGACTTTTGTCGGTCTTTTTGTCTATCTGAAGTAACATACGTAGAACCTCGCAAATCCGAAGGATTTGCTAATTTGCGGTAAGCAGAACGAAAGAAGCAGGTGCATATAGCCGCAAATTTAGGTTCGTAAGTCCTGTCGTATATAAACAAAAGACCGACTTTCGTCGGTCTTTTTGTCTATCCGAACATACCTTACTGCTGCGGGCCGAGTATTACCGTAGAGCTTTCGGTATCGTAATCATAGTTTGTTATATACTGTCTGAGCAGAATAACGTCTTTCATATTGATAACACCGTCGCCGTTTATGTCTGCTTCGGCTTCAACGTCTACACTCGAGGTGTTTGTGTCGTAATCGAAATTAGTAATGTATTTTCTCATTATTACAACATCGTCCATGCCGATCTGTCCGTCGCCGTTTGCATCGCCGTAAATGTCGATTACTTCAATTTTTGTTGTACCACAGTCAGAGCACGTCTTCGTCAACTCTCCTGCTTCGAGTTGGGTATCAGGTTTTGTTATAACGCCATCGTTCCAATTGTGAGCAGCGTATTCAACTTCGCCGCATTCACAGGTACGGGTATGTTGCGCATCATCGTGCTTAGTCCACTTGCCGAAGGTGTGTCCTTCGATAGGAGGAATATCCTCAATCTTGGTGGCAGTACACTCGGTGCAGGTGTAGGTCTTCTCACCGCTTGCCAAATGCGTAGGCTCTGTTGTAACTACTACATCATTCCAAGCGTGATCGGCATATTCTGTTTCACCACATTCGCAAATACGAGTGTGCTGAACATCGTCATATTTGCTCCATTCTGCGTAAATATGATTGCCTGTCATAGAAATTTGAGTTCCGCCTTCAATATATCCTTGACAATCATTGCAGAATAGTCCAGCCTCATAGCCAACAGACCCACAAGTAGGTTCAATTTTCGCTTTGTTCTCGGTATTACTATGAGTACAATGAACAACCGTTACGGGAAGACTCACATCATACCCTTCATATTTGAAAGTTATCTGTGTTTCACCAAGTGTAGTAAAATCGTATACTTCTGTAAAATCTTTAGATAGTCCTTCCTCGTTTCCGTTATTCAAAAAGCGCGTACTGCCGTTACTATAAAGAATCACCAAACGTAATCCTGCAAGATCAAGGCTTCCACTATTTACAGCATATATTTGTTTTGAAGGCGCTGTATAGATTTCAAGTTTTGTTATTTCTTCAGGGACTACTCTAATTGTTAGCAACTCCTTATTATACTGTGTAGTTTCGTTAATAGGAGTTAATTTGACCGCTGTATATGTTCCTAATTCAGTAGTATCAATTCTACCGATACTTAATTCATATTCATAGGTTGTGGTTGTCGCATACTCAGAATTTCCGCCGGTTGTATTAGTATATTTTAAATAATTGTCACCGCGCACATACTCAGAAACATCGGTATATGTGCCGTCGTCACCATTAGGGTTATCAGAATCTTGATTTTTCACCAGTTGTGGGCATCCTGTTATAGGATTAATTGACCATGGGCCAAGTGAATTCTCACCACAATTAGTAACAGTGCCGAGATACACAATATTCGGACCAAATATTATTGAAGAAAGATCCATATCACGGTATCCGGATATTCCGCCTGTTACAGTATCGTCATTATCACTATCATCTGCATCAGCAACAGGATTAAAAGTGTTTTGCTGTTCATAGCAATTTTCTACCGTTGCGGATTTAGTCATCCAGCCCATCATTGCGCCACAAAATGTATAAGCACCGGGAGCGTCTCCCCAATCCTGTTTTGAATAAGTATACCCTGCCATATGATTGCTGTAAGAAATGGAATCCTTGAGAACGCCTATATTTTTACCAACAATACCTCCAGTGTAAGCATGACACAAAGAAGCATCCCCATCTTTTTTTGCAGTTGCATTTGAATAGAAAAACGATTTTGACACTTTGCAATTATCAATATCTTTTTCATTCCGTCCTGCAATACCACCAACTACATTGCTAATATCATTATCGCCAGCCCAGTAAATTTTTCCACACACCTTTACCGCTTCTAATGAACAATTAGATATTGTACCATAGTTAGCACCGCAAAGACCACCAACATAGAATACACCGTCACAATCTAAATATCCATTGACATATGCCGAATAATTATCGTATGTTGAATAGCTCTTGTTGTAATGACCAAGAATAAAATTTTTAACTGTGGCGCCAGCTTCAACAACTCTAATAAAACCCGTGTTATTAATACCGCTTGTGTCGACCTTAAAATTATAGACTCGATACTCGCTTCCGTCCCATGTTCCTTTGAAAGAGGGGATTCCTGCGAAAGTTGCCCCGCTACCATCAATATCTCTTGTCGTTTTGAAATAAATATTTTCTGCTTGATAATGATTTGCAGAAGTGGCTAAAGTAGTAATGTCGACCCATGTGGATACAAAATATGGACAATCTGCAATACCCATACCGCCCGAATATAAGTAATCTTCAATAATAAACTCTAGTGAATATATGATTTCACCATTATATTTCATAGAAATCAGAAAACTTCCGCTTGTTCCGATGACATTAACCACACCAGCGTTGTTAACTGTCGCAAGGTTCTCATCACTTGTCGTAAATGTGAACTCTCCACTGGCAAACAAAGAAGCCAAGTCGTTCGGTAATACATTCATATAGAGAGTATCGCCCTTTGATACCTTATTGTTGGTTCGAACATGTTTAGTTATGGGAGTAAAATTTCCATATGTTATTTGATGTGGATCTGTATTGTGTGACTCAGTTTCAAAAATTTCCTTATATGGAATTGTATAAACGGTATTTTCCTCTACTTTTGAACCATCTTCATATTTTGCACCCATTTCATAAAGATAACTTCCCTCAAGGTTTAACACATATGCTATATAAGATGCAATTTCAACATTTATGATTTCTTGTTCTTCAAGCATAGAGGGAACTTCTCCAACAAGATTTTCATGCCCAAAAATACTAGCACCCAAAACATTGTTCGGACCTTCAATTCCCTCAACATCGTAGTAGCTTGTGAGTGCATCATTACTATGAGAGTTCAAGTAATTAAGTTGATAATTATAGCATAGCATTAACGCATAATTCGAAAACACATATGTGCTATACAAATCTTCAGCAAACTCTATGCACTTAATTTCAATGTTGTCCAGATTACCGTTTTCATCTGTAACTACATCGTTGGACCAAAGATATATACTTAATACTGAGTATTCATACAGTGCTTCTTGAATTGACATTCTATCTGTCAGTTTATTGTTTTCACCAGTCATATACTGATAAAGTTGTTCCGATTTTTTTGCTTCTATATAGAGTCTATCATATGCACTCTTAATTGCACTTGAGGTTGCAGTGCCAGAGTCAAGCAAAAATATCAGTTCATTATAAGATTTATATAATTTTTCTCTATCGGTGTAATAGCTATATGCGCCAGTATTAGATGCTTGTGTAAACTCATTAAGAACATCTATGTCATTATCGAATTGATTCAATGACCACATATAGCTCGCGAGATTGGCAGTATTTTGATCTACCTGCTCCGAAAGAGCATCAATATTTTCGTTTACTGCATCAATACGTGATTTAACTTCATCAAGCATTTTTTCGATTTCCTTGATGATAACTTCGGCTTCTGATTCCTGACCGGGAAGTTGAACTCCGGTATATGAGCAAACTAAATTCAACGCAATACTTCCGAGATTTTCACTCCATGAGGCATCTTCGTCAATAGTATTGTATATCATCAATGCGGTATTAATTGCAGTTCCAATACCCTTTGAAAAAGTATTAATCTTTTTTATATTGTACCCGAAACTATTCTTCAAAGCTAAATCTTCAGCCTCGCGTTTATTGATATACGAAGTGATTTGCTCTAATGATTTCGTCGTATTTGCTCGGTATTCCTGTAGAGGTGTCATTGTTTTAGTCGTGTCAGCAGCAGAAACGCTAACTATACTAATCGGCACCATCAAAAACACCATTACCACCACCAAAAACGCTGACAACGCCCTGGTTGATATTCGTTTTTTCATTTTCTTTTCCTCCTAAAATGAATACAAAATAAAAAAAAGTGCGCCTACCGAAGCAGACGCACAAAAACGCAAACTCCGATAGTCGCCAAACTAACTTTACGTGAAAAAAAGTGTACATACTATTTTCGTCTAAAGAGGAATTTGCATTTTATCAAATTTCACCACGAAAATAGTATAGGTAGAAAAAGGTCTAGCTATCCCCTACAAATAAAGATAGTACACCCGTCTTTCACGTTTTATTTAGTTAGTTTGGCATCATCATTATACTACCAAACTTTGCATTTGTCAAGTGTTTTTTAGTACAGCAAAGCCGCAGACGAGAACGCCTGCGGCTTTGTCATTATTCCATTTTACTCCGCAACGAAAATATACGGATATATCTCCTGTCCGCCGTCTATGAAATAGACCTCAGCATCGGGATATTTTTCTCCGAGATACTGCGTAAGCTTTTCTTTTTCGTCTTCGCTCGAGTCCTCGCCGCAGAAAATTGTCAGCATAAACTTTTCGGGAAGATCGAGAAGCATAGATGCAAGCGCACAGGTCGCCGTCATCTTATCGGCATCGGATACAACGATATCCTTATTGATTATTCCTATCGTATCGCCGCTGTTTATATGTACTCCGTTCATATCCGCATCGCGAATAGAGGGAGACACGTAACCTGTTGTAACTCTCTGCATTGCCTCTTCCATTTCGGCAATAACTGCATCGACATCGGGATTATCATAGTTTGCCGCTGACACCGCAACGTAGCCTGTTCCGATACTCTTACTCGGAAGAACGTGAACCTTTGCCTTTTCGTAAAGCTCGCCTGCCTGCTGTGCCGCCATAAAGATATTTCCGTTATTGGGGAATACGAATATATGCTCGGCAGAAATCTTTGCAAACGCTTCGAGAAAATCATTTGTCGAGGGATTCTGTGTCTGACCGCCGTGAACGATAACGTCAACGCCAAGCTCAAGGAAAAGATTTTCAATGCCGGGGCCGTTACTTACTGCAACTATACCGTATCTCTTTTCGGGAGCGGCATTTTCTTCCTTTTTTGGAGCGGGAACGCTCTGTATATCGGGTGCATTTTCGCCGAGTTCTGTGTGCTGAACCGACATATTTTCGATCTTGACAGTTAAAAATTCACCGTATTTACGGCAATACTCAAGCACCCTTTCAGGTGTGAAGGTATGCACGTGTAATTTTACTATACTCTCAGTCTTGAAGGCAACGACTGAATCTCCGATGCTTACAAGGAAGCTTCTTAAAGCTTCAATATCGAAATTTTCTATATCGGTCTTAGAGCGCTGAAGCTGAACGAGAAGCTCTGTACAGTAGCCATATGTCATTTCGCTGTTTTCGTCAAACGCGAAGGCAGTGGGTGCAGGTGATTTTTTAAGCTCATACTGCACTCCGTCATCCGAAATTTCTTCTCCGTTAAGAACTCTGTTAAAGCCATCCATAATATAGAGAAGTCCTGCTCCGCCACTATCGACAACGCCCGCCTCTTTGAGTACGGTAAGTATTTCGGGAGTACGGTCAAGAGATGCATGCATTTCTTTTACAAGATCTGCAAAGAGTGTACGTATCGTACTCTTGGGTGTAAGTCTTGCGACTGCGTATTCAACAGCTTCTCTTGCAACTGTGAGTATAGTTCCTTCGGTGGGTGTCATTACAGAGGAATACGCCTGCTGAACCCCAAGCTCGAGTGCGTGTCCAAAGGTCGCAGGGTCGGCTTTATCCGAGCTGTCAAGTCCCTTTGCCATTCCTGCAAAAAACTGCGAAAGTATAACTCCCGAGTTTCCGCGCGCACCGAGAAGCATACCGTGCGACAGAGTCTTCATAACCTCTGCAAGATCGTCAGAATCTATGTTTTCAATAGCCGCGATACCGCTCTCAATGGTCATACGCATATTATCGCCTGTATCTCCGTCGGGTACGGGGAAAACGTTAAGTTTATTTACTTCTTCGGCGTTTGTGCGAAGCTGCTTTGCTCCGCCGCGTGCCATCTTGGACAAAAGAAATCCGCCAAGGTACTTTATATTCTTGATTTTCAAACCGCTGTGTCCGGACGATTTCTTGTTATTTTTAGCCATAATCAAAACCCCAAGTCTTTTTATTTATTTATAGAAAGTTTTCTTATCCTCTTTTTCCTACAAAGAAAAGTGCAATTGTTCCGGGTCCGGAGTGTGCGCCTATTACTGTGCCAACGTCTGTTATAAGAGTTACGTTTGCATTATATTTTGTTTTAAGAAGGTCTGCAAGGTACTGAGCATCTGTAATACAGTCGCCGTGAGAAATAAATATATCGCCCGTACCGAGATTTGTTGCAAGCTCACCGTATTTATCTGCAAGAGCGGCTATCGAAGTCTTTCTTCCGCGCACCTTCGAAATCGGAATAAGGTGTCCTTCCTTATCCATATTAAGCAGGGGCTTTATGCCGAGCATATTGCCAAAGAACGCCGCTGTCGGACTCACACGTCCTCCGCGCTTCAGATATACAAGGTCATCGACTGTAAACCAAATTGAAATCTTAAATTTAATATCTTCGGCAAATGCCGCCGCTTCTTCGAGAGTTGCGCCTTCTTTTTGCTTATCGAGAGTAAGCTTCAAAATAAGTCCCTGTCCTGCCGATGCCGCGCGTGTATCGACTGTTATTACCTTACGCTCGGGATATTTTTCACCAAGCTGCTCAGCCGCAAGACGTGCCGAGTTATACGTGGTGCTGAGTCCCGAAGAAAATCCTATATAAAGAATATCCTTTCCTTCTTTTAAAACTTCTTCGAAAGCGTTAGTGAAGGTTTCTACGTTAACGGCAGAGGTTTTCGCAACTGCGCCCTTACGCATTTCAGCATAAAATTCGTTAGCGCTCATATCATCGTTTGAATATTCCTTTTCAGAACCGTCAAAGCGGAAGTTAAGACTTCTTGACGGTACTCCCCACTCTTTGAGAAGCTCGGGCTTTATATCACAGCCCGAATCGGTGAATATTACATAATTACTCATTTTTATTCTCCTGTACTTAGTTATCGTATTTATCACATATTTTTTGAAGATTTTCGCTTATAGACTCAAGAGAGCGGTACATCGTTTCCCTTTCGTCGTCCGAAATTCCCTTACTTGCCTGATCAAGTACCTCATTTATCTTTTCAAAAAGCTTCTTGCCTATCGCTTTACCGTTATCGGTAAGCTCAAGAAGTCTTTTATATCTCTTACCTTCCTTATCGGCAGGCTTGAGGTAGCCTTTATTTTCAAGATATTCTATCGACCTTGACACAGACGCCTTATCTTCCATACAAATATCGCACAGCTCTTTTGACGTAAGCGCTTCATTGACGTAAAGGTAATACAGGCAGGAAACGTGAGTGCTTTTGAGGTCAAACTCAGCCATTTCCTCTGCTTTTATCCTTCGTATAGTGCGATTTATCTTCGCTATAAGTACAGTAAAGGTATTAAATCGTTCTTGCATAATTTCTCCAAAACACATTTGCATAGTATGACAGTATGATTATATCACATCTTTGTTGATTTGTCAACAATATTTACATAATATTACATAATATGTCATAAAAAAAGCGTTTATGACAAAAAAGATCATAAACGCTTTTATTTTTTTACTTTTCGGGAGTATAGCTATCCTTAAGGCTTACTATTCTGTTGAAGGTATTGGGGTATTTTGAATCCTTTACAAAATATCCTGTACGTACAAACTGGAATTTATCTCCTGCGTTTGCGCCCTCAAGTGCAAGCTCTACCTTACAGCCTGTAAGCTTCTTCAGCGATTCGGGGTTAAGATAATCGTTATACGAAGCGTCCTCGGGCATATCGTTGAGGTTAGGTATAGTGAAGAGCTTATCGTAAAGCATAATATCAACGTCCGAGCAGTATTTTGCGGAGAGCCAATGGATAGTTCCCTTTACCTTGCGTCCGTCAATCGGCTTGTTATTGCCCGATTCAAGATCGGCAGTACAGTGAATTTCGATTATCTTGCCGTTTTCGTCTTTGATAACCTCGTTACACTTAACGATATACGCGCCCATAAGTCTTACCTCGCCCTCGGGCTTCATACGGAAGAATTTAGGCGGAGGATTATCCGAGAAGTCGTCTGCATCGATATAGATCTCGCGTGTAAAGGGTATCATTCTTGTTCCCGCATCGGCATTCTGAGGATTATTCGCTACGGGGAAATATTCTACCTTATCCTCGGGATAATTGGTTACAACTACTTTTACGGGGTTAAGAAGAGCTATTCTTCTTTCTGCGCTTTCGTTAAGCTCCTCACGGATACAGTGCTCGAGAAGCTCAATATCAACTACGCTGTACGTCTTCGCGATTCCCGCGCGCTTTACGAAATCGAATATCGCTGCAGGAGTATATCCTCTTCTGCGCAGTCCGCAGATCGTGGGCATACGGGGGTCGTCCCAGCCGTCAACAAGTCCTGTTTCAACGAGCTGACGGAGATAACGCTTACTCATAACCGTATAGGTTACGTTAAGGCGTGCAAATTCTCTCTGCTTGGGTGCAGGCGAGAATATTCCTATATTATCAATTACCCACTCGTAAAGAGGTCTGTGGTTTTCAAATTCAAGCGAGCAGAGCGAATACGTGATTCCCTCGAGTGCGTCCTGAATAGGATGTGCATAGTCGTAAAGAGGATAGATACACCACTTATCGCCCTGACGGTGATGGTGTGCTCTTACTATTCTGTATATCGCAGGGTCGCGCATATTCATATTGGGCGAGGACATATCTATCTTCGCGCGAAGAGTCTTTGAGCCGTCTGCAAATTCACCGTTCTTCATACGCTCGAAAAGGTCGAGGTTTTCCTCTATACTTCTGTTTCTGTAAGGGCTTTCCTTACCCGGCTCTGTAAGTGTTCCGCGATACTCGCGCATTTCCTCTGCGGAAAGGTCGCAAACGTACGCCTTGCCGTCCTTTATAAGCTTTACTGCAAATTCGTAGCACTTATCGAAGTAGTCAGAGCCGTAGAAAACGCCGCCTGTCGGCTCTGTTCCGAGCCAGCAGAGGTCATTATATATAGAATCAACGTATTCGGTGTCCTCTTTTACGGGGTTGGTATCGTCATAGCGGAGATTGAACAGACCGCCGTACTTCTTTGCAGTTGCATAGTTTATATATATTGCTTTGGCGCTTCCGATATGAAGATAGCCGTTAGGCTCAGGGGGAAAACGTGTATGAACAGTATCGTTTATACCCGCCTCGAGCTCGGCGTCTATAATATCGTGAATAAAATTTCCGCCTATTGAAAAGATCTCATCTTTGTTATCCATAATATTTATTTCTCCTAATTTTTCTTAAAGCTTATCTGCTGCCGCCTTAACGCGTGCGAGCGTTCTCTCGTATCCGAGTATCTGCATTATCTCAAACAGGTCGGGCGAATTCTGACGTCCTGTAACTGCAATACGGATAAATCCGCTCACGTCGCCGACGTGTCCTTTGAAGTTCTCGGGCGACGCTTTATACGCCTTGACGTCAGGCGAGAATCCGAGCTTTTCGGAAATCACCTTGATATTCTCAAACCAGCCGTTATTATCGGTTGCAGGATCGTAGGAGGCTGCAAAGGCTTCGAGTGCTCCTTTAATATCAGCAGGTGCAAATCCTTCGGGGTAATCGTCAACCTTTGTGAAAAGCTCATCGTAGAAGAAGGACATATAATCCTTTGCTTCATTCCACTTTGCAAGGTCCTTTCTCGGCTTTTTGCCGCCTCTGCCTATTGCAAGAATACGCTTTGCATATTCGGGATCTCTTGTAAGAAGTGCGTAAAACTCTTTGTCGTAATCCTTTGCCCAATCGGAGATACCGTTATACGCTTTTTCTGCATCCATACGGGAGATCGTTGTCTTAGAAACGTCGGTAAACTTATCGAGGTCGAAAAGTGCGCCCGAGGTATTCATCTTCTTTATTGAGAAGGGGAAGCTCTTCCAATCGGCATCCTGATTTGCTCTTCTCCACTCCTCGTAATTAGAGTTGAGAAGGGTCATAACGTATTCGATGACCGATTCGGGCGGATAGCCCTCTGCCCTGTAATCTGCAAGTGCCGCGCCCTTATCGCGCTTCGAGAGCTTTTTCTTCGAGTTGCCCTCGAGCTTCATAAGCTGTGCGAGGTGCATAAACTTGGGCATCCTAAATCCGAGATACTTAAAAAGCTGAATGTGCTTTGCAAGACTGGGAAGCCACTCTTCGCCGCGAATAACGTGTGTCGTACCCATAAGGTGATCGTCGACCGCGTGTGCGAAGTGATAGGTCGGGATCCCATCCGATTTGAGAAGAACGAAGTCCTCGTCGTTTTCGGGAACCTGAAGCGAGCCCTTTATAAGATCGGTAAAGGGAGTCTTTTTCTCGGGATCGCCAAGTGCAGCTATTCGAAGCACGAAGGGATTTCCCGCTTTGATCTGCTCCTCTGCCTGCTCGTAGGTTATACTTCTCTGCTGCGCCTGACGCTGTGCGCGCTGCTCAGCCTCGTCTGCGTGCCACTCTTTATTCTGTATTTCAGCCTTTTTATCTGTTGTTTTAAGCTGTTCGAGCTCCTCTTCGGACGAGAAGCAGGGGTAAGCCTTACCCTCGCGAACAAGCTGCTTTGCGAAAACGTGGTAAATGTCTGCGCGGTGGCTCTGTCTGTACGGTCCGTATATACCCTTATCACCGCTCGCGACTGCGCCCTCGTCAAACTCTATTCTGTAATAAGCAAGTGTATTTATAAGATCCTCTTCTGCGCCCTCAACCTCACGCTTTGAGTCTGTATCCTCAACTCTGAGAAAGAATATTCCCTCGCTCTGATGTGCGAGTCTTTCATTTACAAGTGCGGGAAAAAGTGTTCCGAAATGAATAAAGCCTGTCGGCGACGGTGCAAGTCGTGTTACCTTTGCACCCTCGGGAAGACTTCTCCTCGGAAACTCTGCTTCGATTTCCTCGGGTGTTTTCGTTACGTTTGGGAAAAGAAGATCGGCAAGGCGATTATAGTCCATAAAAATAAGTCCTTTCGGTGTTTGTTTTCGTGTTTCTTTCACATAATTAAGTATTATAGCACATTATTTGTCTTTTGTCTATATTTTGGAAGAAAATATTTTAATTAAGAAAGTATTTTTTTATTAAAATCCGTTCTTATTCCATACACCTGTTTCCAAATTGTAAATAAGAATATTTTTTCAAAAAAAGACTTGCAATTTAGACCCCATATCTGTATAATATATAGTGGCGGACGATGGTTTTGTCAGTTTGATAAAAATTTGTCGAATGCCCTATTTACAAGGTAAAAATAATAATTTATAAAACAGTTAGGAGATGCAAAAACATGACAAACAACAAATTTGTCACACAGTGGATCGACGAAATGGCTGCTCTCACTTGTCCCGACAAGATCGTCTGGATCGATGGTAGCGAAGAGCAGGCAGAGGCTCTCAGAGCAGAGGCTATCTCGACAGGCGAGATGATCAAGCTCAATCAGGACCTTCTTCCCAACTGCTACCTTCACAGAACAGCAGTTAACGACGTTGCACGTGTAGAAGGCAGAACATTTATCTGCACACCCACCAAAGAAGACGCAGGAAACATCAACAACTGGATGGATCCCGATGAAATGTACGCAAAGCTGAACAAGCTCTACAAGGGCGCTATGAAGGGCAGAACAATGTACGTCATTCCCTACTCTATGGGCGTTGTAGGAAGCGACTTCGCTAAGTACGGTATTGAGCTTACAGACTCTATCTACGTTGTACTTAACATGCTCATTATGACAAGAGTTGGAATCAACGTTCTCGAGGCTCTCGGCGACAGCGCAGATTACATCAAAGGTCTTCACGCTAAGGCTGATCTTGACGAAGAAAACAGATATATCGTTCACTTCCCGCAGGATAACACAATTATGTCGGTTAACTCGGGTTACCGCGGAAACGTTCTTCTTGGAAAGAAGTGCTTTGCTCTGCGTATCGCTTCCTACCTCGGAAGAAAAGAAGGCTGGATGGCTGAGCATATGCTCATTCTCGGTATTGAATATCCTAACGGCGACGTTAAGTACATTACCGCTGCATTCCCCTCCGCTTGCGGAAAGACCAACCTCGCTATGCTTATTCCCCCTGAATTCCTTAAGAAGAAGGGTTACAAGGTATGGTGCGTAGGAGACGACATCGCGTGGCTGCGAGTCGGTGCTGACGGCAGACTTTACGCTGTTAACCCCGAAAACGGCTTCTTCGGCGTTGCTCCCGGTACAAACGACAAGTCTAACCCCAACGCTCTTGCAACAACTATGCGTGATACTATCTTCACAAACGTTGTTCACGACCTTGACAACAATACGGTTTGGTGGGAAGGCCTCAACGATAATCCCCCCGCAAATGCTATCGACTGGAAGGGCAATCCTTGGGACTACAGAAAGTACGACAAGAACAACAAGGCTGCTACTGCAGGCGCTCATCCGAACTCCCGTTTCACAGCTCTTGCAAAGAACTGCCCCTGCATTTCTTCTGAATTCAACAGCACAGTCGGTGTTCCCGTTTCTGCTGTCGTATTCGGCGGAAGACGTGCAAAGACCGCTCCCCTCGTATATCAGTCATTTAACTGGCAAAACGGTGCTTTCGTTGGCTCTATCATGGCTTCCGAAACAACAGCAGCAGCTTCGGGCGCTGTCGGCGTAGTTCGCCGCGACCCGATGGCAATGCGTCCCTTCGTTGGTTACAACATGGGCGACTACTGGGCTCACTGGATCGAAATGGGCAAGAAGATCCCGAACGCTCCCAAGATCTTCCACGTTAACTGGTTCCGTACTGATGACAACGGCAACTTCATTTGGCCCGGATTCGGCGACAATATGAGAGTTCTCCTCTGGATCCTCGACCGCTGCGAAGGCAAGGTTGACGCTGTTGAAACACCTATCGGTTACGTTCCGAAGGTTGAAGATCTCCAGCTTGAAGGTCTTGACATCGACGAGGCTACAATCAAGGAGCTTCTCCGTGTTGAACCCGATTGGTGGAAGGAAGATATCGTTAATATCAAGGAATTCTACGAGCTTGTTGGCGATCACGTTCCCGCAGAAATGTACGAGGAACTCGCCGCCCTCGAAAAGAGACTCGGCTAATTTTAAGCAGATAAAGAGCTGTTACGCACTTGTAACAGCTCTTTTTTTTACGTTAAAAGGTGATTTTGCGGTATTTTTTTGCTAAAAAAGTGAAAAAATTTGTAAAAAGCTCTTGACAAGCTAAAGAAAGTGTAGTATAATCACAAGGTAAACCGAAGACAGCAGGTTTCAGTAAAAGCACAGCTTTCCTGCCGAGGTATAGATGCGAATATTGCGGCTTATGCCGCGCCTTGTCGTCTTTCCCTCCGCATGCACTGTGCAAAATAGTGCATACGTTTTCGGAAGGATTTTTCTTTTTTAGGAGGTGAAAACACAATGCCAAGCATCAAGATTCTTGAACAGAAGCAGACAGAAGTTGCAACTCTTACCGAAAAAATTCAGAATTCGGTATCCGGTGTTATTGTAAACTATGCAGGTATTACCGTTGAAGCAGACACAAAGCTCCGTAAGGAACTTCGTGAAGCAGGTGTAGAGTACAAGGTTTACAAGAACTCTATCACAGGTCGTGCTTGCGAAAACGCAGGTTATGGCGACATCAAGTCCTACCTTGAAGGAATGGTTGCTATCGCAGTTTCCAAAGAAGACGCAGTAGCTCCCGCAAAGATACTCAAGAAGTACGCCGATGAGATTCCTTCCTTTGAAATCAAAGCAGGTTACATCGACGGTGAGGTTATCGGTGCAGAAAAGGTTGAAGCTCTTGCTAAGATCCCGCCGAAGCCCGTTCTCGTTGCAAAACTTATGGGCAGCATGAAGAGCCCTGTTTCCAAGCTCGCTATCTGCCTGAAGGCTATCGTAGACAAAGCCGGCGCACCCGCAGAAGAAGCTGCAGAAGCGTAAAATATTGTCTTACAGTACCCGTATGTAGCGGAGCATTCGGAGCTTCAAAAATATCCGCATAAAACATAATTTAAAAAAAATAAAACATTTATCGGAGGTATATAAAAATGGCTACAGAAAAGATTACTAATCTCTTTGAAGAGATCAAAACCCTTACAATACTTGAAATGAACGAGCTCGTTACAATGCTCGAAGAAGAATTCGGCGTATCCGCAGTTGCAGCAGTAGGCGTTGCAGCAGCAGGTGATGCAGCAGCTCCCGCAGCTGAAGAAAAGACTGAATTTGACGTTATCCTTACAGACGCTGGCGCTAGCAAGCTCAACGTTATCAAGGTTGTTCGTGAAATCACCGGTCTCGGACTTAAGGACGCTAAGGACCTCGTTGAAGCTGCTCCTAAGGCTCTTAAGGAAGCTGTTTCCAAGGACGAAGCTGAAAAGATCAAGGCTCAGGTTGAAGAAGCCGGCGCTAAGGTTGAAATTAAGTAATTTTAATATAGCACAACTTGTAAAAGCAAGCCGCTTTTCTCTAAAATGCGAAAAGCGGCTCGCATTTTACTTGACAACACGCTGATGTTGTGATATAATTTCACTGTAAAATTCACGTAGGGATATCGCCAAGTGGTAAGGCACAAGACTTTGACTCTTGCACTTCGCTGGTTCGAGTCCAGCTATCCCTGTATAAATAAAAGCACGCCTCGGCGTGCTTTTATTTATACCATGAATTTCATGACGAAGAACCACACAATGCGAAGCATTGTTAGTTTTCGCTCAGATGCACGAAAAGCAAAAGTGAACGTTGGCGAAAACTTTGGTTCTGAGGACAGCGTAAATATAATAACGAAGAACCACACAATGCGAAGCATTGTTAGTTTTCGCTCAGATGCACGAAAAGCAAAAGTGAACGTCGGCGAAAACTTTGGTTCTGAGTCCGGCTGCGACATTTTGAAGTGATTCGTACTTGCGAAAGGGTTGAAATGTTTACAAAGTTGTGGTATAATAGAAAAAGAAATCCGAAAACCCAAAAAGGAGATTTTCTATGAAAAAGATTTTAGCAATCATTTTGGCAGTTACGTTCCTATTAGCATTGGTAGGATGCTCAAAATCGACACCTTCGCAAACAAATAATGACTCGGGTAAAAAGAGGTTCAATATCGAAGATGATGCCTTGAAATTCGAAAATGCGGAATATGAAACCTCTGTCCTTACAGATAGCCACGAAATATATGAGTTACTCGAAGACACCTTAAAGGGTTATGTACAGTCAGGTGGCCGCATAGACGGCACAGATTTGAGCTTAACGGATTGTCGGCCTCTTTTTGATAGGTTGCCGGAAGTTTGCGAGAAAATAACCGGCAGGGCAAATCATTTAAAAAGATACGAAAACGCCCCATATGAACAAATCATGATTTTTTACTTTGAAAAACCTTGGGATGCAAAACAATATGTCGAACTTTTCGTTCCTTGGTTTAAGATCGTACAACATACAAAAGCACCCTCCAAAGAATACACGTTTGGACATAAAGGTAATATAGTTTATCTTTGCACAACTGAGGCCTATGATATTCTTATGCAAAATCCCTAAATTATTGAATACATGGATTTCATTTACAATCATAACATTAAAGTCCGATTATTGAAGCGAAAACATTTCATATGCAAATCTATTAACATCTGAATATCAAAAAAGCATAGCCACGCGGCTATGCTTTTATTTATACCCGCGCATTTCATGACGAAGAACCACACAATGCGAAGCATTGTTAGTTTTCGCTCAGATGCACGAAAAACAATAGCGAACGTCGGCGAAAACTTTGGTTCTGAGGACAAGAAAGCGGGCTGTCGTGGGCGCCAGCCCCTACTTTAAATTTTATTTACAAACCCGACAGGCAGCGGCATTTTTGACAGATTCAAAGCAGCAAAGCGGTTGAAATGTTTACAAAATTGTGGTATTATTAAGAAAGAAAGGCGGTGTCACGATGGAATTTTACAAGAAAAAAATCATTGATTTTATTGAAGGTAGAGCTGCCCCGAAAGATTTTTACATTTGGATTGAATCCACTCCAGAGGTGTTTGATTGGCTACAAAGCATGATTCCCCAAGATAAAACTATTCGTGAAAGTATGGAAGTAAAAATAGATTTCTTCTTGAAGGTACTTCCTCAACCAACACAAGAAGAAATAAATGCGGCTTATCAAAACCTGTGTGCAACTACAGATTTGGATCGTGCAAAGAAACTCGTGGATCTGCTGATTGAATTGGACGCCCTGACAATACAGTTTACCGATCTTATGAACCTTTTACTAAACAATTTCAAAACCGTTTTGGATAACCCGAGCAGACATAACTCTTCGTACGTGCAGCATATATGTGTTTCAGTAAAAGAGTTTTTTGAAGATAAGTTTACAACTGTTCAAGAAATTCCTTACAACGTTAAGAGTGTCTATTCTCACAACAAAACTAGTAGCAAACTTTGGACATACGTCAATATCCAATCGTGGTTATACCATCTTATGACAGAAATTTATTCTGACGAATGTATAAAGAAAGATGAGGCTCTTTACGAAAAAGCATCGTTTATGATGGACGTTTGCCCCGAATATGTTGAAGGTAACGAAATTGATGAAGCGAGTATTATTGAAGCTATCATCGCACAAGTTCCGGAGTCTTTGCCCAAAGGAAAGAGAAAAAAGCAAATAAAAGATCTTATAAAGAAAGAATTTCATATTGAAGGGACAAAATATCCGCGTTGGATACAAGGTGGAGAATGGCCCGTTTCAAAAAGCGGAAAACCAATGCGTTTTGTAGAGCAAAAACGCAAAAAAGGAAAAGGCTTAGAAAATATGTTATATACTATCTACGTATTTGAAGATGTGGACACGTTGGAGAAACGGACAGTTGAACAGTTTACATAAATTCATTTCAAGCCTCAACATTTTCTACACATCATTCCTCATATTTAGAATTCACATACACACCAAACGGAGATTTCGAGAGATTTCCCCGTTTTTATCTTTAATTTTTTATACTTTTGCAAATAGTTTGATTTTCTCACCCAACAGGTGAGTTGACACGAAAAACGCGTTATTGCTTTTTACTTCCTACGGTGTTATAATAATGACAACAAGTACTTGACAAACTAATTGGAGGAATACATAAATATGGATATTGGAAATAAAATCAAACAGTTAAGACAGAAAGCAGGACTCACGCAAGAACAGCTTGGGGCGACACTCGCAATCAGCGCGCAGTCTGTATCAAAATGGGAAAACAGCGTTACTATGCCCGACATATCTCTTCTACCGCTTTTATCTGCCGCGCTTGGCGTTACTATTGACGAGATCTTCGATCTCACGACAGATCAAAAGTTAGAGCGAATAGAAAGAAAGCTTGATATTGAAGAAGAATTATCTGCCAACATTTTTGACGAATACGAAGGGTATTTAAAAAATTTGCTTGACGAATTTGAAGACAAAAGAAGAATCTTATCTCTTCTCGCGCATCTTTATCATCATCGCGCGGAATCAAATTTGAAAAAAGCAAGCAAATATGCGCGCGAAGCTATTTTGTCAGCTCCCGAAATCAAGGACTGCGAGTGGATACTTCAAAAATCCGACGGGGCGATTACTTGGGACTGGAACTGTTCAAATCACGCTGATATTATAAAGTTTTACAAAAAAGTAATCGAAAGCGACACTATCACGCCTAAAACACCGCTTCCCTATTATAATATCATTGACAATCTGATTGCCGATCACAGAACAAAAGAGGCAGAAGAATACTTAAAAATATGCCAGACACTTCCCTCTCACAAGCCTTTCTTGATCACGGTATTCAAGGCGCATATCGCACTTGCAGAATATGACGAAAAGAAAGCGGACGATATTATGGAATCCGCATTATCCCAGTTCGCTGACAACTCGGGTTTTCTCTTTGAAAAAGCACAGTACCACGCCCGTAAATGCGAATATGAAAAGGCAATAAAATGCTACGAAAAATCATGGGAGCTTGAGAGTGATCAAAAGCCAAGATTTACAGATGCTTTAGAGGGTATTGCCACTATATACGAAATCATCGGTGATCGCGATATGGTCATGCAGACCTACGACAGACTAATTACTTGTCTCAAGGATGAATGGGGATACAAAGACGATGATTTTGCAGTTATTCATATAGAGAGAAAAAAGAAAAATTTTAATTGATAATTCTATTATCAGCGCCAAACGGAGATTTCGAGAGATTTCTCCTACCACACAGTGCCTTACCGCATACAAAAAAGCAAGTCTTTCGACTTGCTTTTTTAGTTATATCCTAGTTTATCCTATATCAGTCATACAAACCGGCGAAAGCCTCACTGCTGATTTCCGATTTAAGCTCTCTTCGCATCAATCTATCAATAGCCATAGAAACATCGACTCCGCCCGATACGATTGCATCAACTGTCGCTACTATCGGCATTTCTATACCGTATTTTTTCGCAAGGCTTACAGCGGCGGGCAACGCGTTGATTCCTTCTACAACCATTCCAACCTGCTCGATCGCATCTTTTACGGAAACACCCTGCCCTATGAGTATTCCACAGTGGTTATTTCTGCTATGTACACTTGTAGCGGTAACAATAAGATCTCCGATACCTGCAAGTCCGCCAAAGGTATATTCTTTACAGCCCATAGCCATTCCGAGTCTTGATATTTCGGCAATTCCTCTTGTTATAAGCGCCGCTTTTGCATTATCTCCGCAGCCAAGTCCCGTTGCTATTCCTGCCGCGAGTGCTATTACATTTTTGAGCGCTCCGCAAAGCTCTACTCCGCGAATGTCATCATTTGTATACACTCTCATACGGTCTGTATTGAATATTTTTTGTACCGTTTCGGCAGCAGATATATCACTGCTTGCAGAAATGATTGCCGAAGGAAGATCCTGTACGACCTCCTCTGCGTGTGTAGGCCCTGAAAGAGCTACCAGCTTAATTGTAGGATCGCTGATTTCGTCCGCAATGACTTCTGTCATAGTATACAGCGTTCTTTCTTCGATACCCTTAGCCACGTCAACGATGATCTGACCGCTCGCAAGATATGGAGCTACCTTTTGCGCCGTAGATCTGACGAACATAGACGGAACGGCAAACACCAAAATATCTTTATCGGTACAAATGCTTGATATATCCTTGGTATATGCTATCTGATCAGGCAGCTCAACTCCCGGGAGATTAGGGTGTTTTCTGCTTGATGAAAGTAAATCTATCTCTCTTTCGAGCGCCGACCAAACGGACACATCGTTTCCCGAATTAGAAAGCATTCTCGCAAGCGCGATACCCCAAGTACCTGCACCAAGAATACCGATTTTCACTCTATTTGACATTTTATTTCACCTTTGATACTAATATTATGCTCGTGTTTTTCTGTGTACTATATTTACAAGTAGAATAATTATACCACAAATCATTCTTAAAGTAAACCATATTTGAGTAAAAAAACAAAAATAATCAAACATTTTTCATACAAAATTTTTACTAAATCATAATTTATACGAATTTTTACCCGTCTTAGATGATTTTAAAAAAATCCAATAAAATTTATTTAATAAAAATGTCTTTTTATGTCATAAATTGTTGACTAAAAATAACATCTGTGTTATAATAATATGAAATAAAAAAACCGGTAGTATTCTACCGAAAAAATGGAGGAAGATCATGGCTAAAAATCTCGTCTACGACATCCACGACAAACCCAAATTCCCGCAGCTTATCGTATTCGCTATTCAGCAGCTTCTTGCGATAATGGCTGCAACAATCGCAGTTCCCGCTATCGTTGGTAACGGAATGTCCGCATCGGCAGCACTTTTCGGTGCAGGTGTAGGAACTATCGTTTACCAGCTTTTCACAAAATTCCGCAGCCCCGTATTCCTTGGCTCGTCCTTTGCGTTCATAGGATCTATGTCTGCTGCTTTTGCAGGCGCAGTTTCCGCTTCCGCAGGCTTTGCAGGTCTTATCATCGGTGCTCTCTTGGCAGCTCTCGTTTACGTTGTTATCGCACTTGTTGTTAAGCTTGCAGGCGTTAACTGGATAAACAAGCTTATGCCCGCTGCTGTTATCGGACCGACAGTTGCTCTTATCGGTCTTTCTCTTGCAGGCGCTGCTATCAACGACGTATTCTCTTACGGTCCCAAGGCAGGCGACGGCTTCGCAATGACCACTCCCATCTGGCTCTCGTTCATCTGCGCTATGGTTACATTCTTCGTTGTAGTTTGTGTTTCCACCTACGGCAAGAAGATGGCTAAGCTTATTCCCTTCATAATCGGTATCCTCGCAGGATATGCTGTTGCTCTTATATTCACAGTTATCGGTCATGCTGCAGAGCTTGATTCGCTCAAGGTTATTGATTTTGCACCCTTCAAGGCACTTGTTGACGGCGGAGTAAGCCTCAAGACATTCGTAGCAGTTCCCGACTTCACATTTATGGAAGCTCTCAAGGGCGTTAAGGAGATTGACGGTGCATACCTTGCAACTGTTGCTGTTGCTTACGTTCCCGTTGCATTCGTTGTATTTGCTGAACACATCGCAGACCACAAGAACCTTTCTTCTATCATCGAAAGAGATCTTCTTGAAAATCCCGGTCTCCACCGCACACTTCTCGGCGACGGTATCGGCTCTTTCGCAGGCGCATTCTTCGGCGGATGCCCCAACACAACATACGGCGAAAGCGTTGGTTGCGTAGCTATCACAAGAAACGCTTCTGTTGCTACAATCACAACAACCGCTATTATGGCGATACTTATTTCTTTCGTATCTCCCTTCGTTGCATTCCTTGATTCTATTCCCGGTTGCGTAATGGGCGGCGTATGTATCACTCTTTACGGCTTCATCGCAGTTTCCGGTCTTAAGATGATCCAGAAGGTTGACCTCGAAGATAACGCAAACCTCTTTACAGTTTCCGCTATTCTTATCCCCGGTATCGGCGGAATGGCAATGTCTATCGGTAAGGTAACTATTACCTCTATCGCTTGTGCCCTCATTCTTGGTATCATTACAAATATCATTCTCAACAAGTTCAAGAAGCCCTCAATCGAGGAATAAGAGGAATTTCCAATGAAAAACTACGAAAACGTAACAATATTCAACCACCCGCTTATAAGCCACAAGATCGCTATTCTTCGCGACGAAAGAACAAGTATGAAGGAGTTTCGTGAGCTTGTTGAAGAGATCACAACGCTTATGACCTACGAATCGCTCAAGGACGACGTTGCAACTGTCGAGATCGACGTTAAGACTCCTCTTGAAATCTGCAAGCAGCAGGTTATCAAGGACGACTCTGTTGCTATCGTTCCCATTCTTCGCGCAGGACTCGGTATGGTAAGCGGAGTTCACATTCTCTTTCCTCTTGCAAAGGTCGGACACATCGGTATGTACCGTAACGAAGAAACACTCGAGCCGCAGTCCTACTACTGCAAGCTTCCCGAAGGAATCGAGGACAAGCTCGTTCTTCTCGTTGACCCTATGCTTGCAACGGGCGGAAGCGCTTGCGACGCTATCGACCTTCTCAAGAAGCGCGGTTGCAAGAACATCAAGTTTATGGCTATAATCGGCGCACCCGAGGGTGTTTCCCGTGTTGCTGAAGCTCACCCCGACGTAAAGATATACGTATCCACTCTTGACAGATGTCTTAATGAAAACGGATACATTCTTCCCGGTCTCGGAGATGCAGGCGACCGACTCTTCGGAACGAAGTGATTTTACAGACAAACTAAAATATGCCCGTGAAAACGGGCATATTTTTTATTATCTTTAAGATAATATTGACTTTACGTGATATTTTTGATAAAATACAGGCAGAACAGATATTGATAAAATCTCAAAACAGAGGTAATCATGTTAAAAATAAATGAAAAAGCAAAAGTTGCAATTTACATAGGCACTCTGTGCTCTGTGTCATACCTTGCAGTCTATTTTGCACGTCATATTTTAGGTGCTGTTACGCCGCAAATGACAGCGGTCGGCGGATTTACTGAGTCATATATCGGAAAATTAGAGTCTGCATATCTGCTTTGCTATGCCTTCGGACAGCTTATAAACGGAGCTATCGGCGATAAGATAAAAGCAAAATATATGATAAGTGCAGGACTTTTTCTTTCGGGTATCACGAGCTTTATTTTCACATATATAACCGATATTCCTTTAGGAGCAACTGTCGTTTACGGACTCACAGGCTTCTTTCTCTCTATGATATACGGACCAATGACCAAGGTCGTTGCCGAAAACACCGAGCCATTATACGCTACGCGTTGCAGTCTTGGTTACACCTTCGCCTCATTTTTCGGAACGCCTCTTGCGGGAGTTGCTGCTACATATTTGATTTGGAGTAATGTTTTCAGACTCAGCGGTCTTATCCTTACCGTAATGGCAATACTCTGCTTTATATTTTTTATCCACTTTGAGCGCATCGGAATCGTAAAATACGGTCAGTACAAGACAGAAAAGGTCAAAAGCGGAAATCTCAAGGTACTTATAAAGCATCAGATAATAAAATTCTCTCTCATCGCGGTTTTGACGGGAATAGTCCGCACTACCGTAATGTTTTGGTTTCCGACCTATATTTCGCAGTATCTTAATATCCCTCACGAAAAGGCTACTATGATATTCACTGCCGCAAGCTTTATAATATCAACGACTGCCTTTATTGCAATCTTTATTTACGAACGGCTCAAGGGAAATATGGATCTGACGATACTCATAATGTTCTCCGCCTCTACTATATTCTTTATAGCAGTATATTTCATTAAAATTCCGACAGTCAACATCATTCTTATGGTTCTTGCAATTATGTCGGCAAGCGCGGCGGCGACGATGCTTTACAGCAGATACTGTCCGAGTCTTCGCGACACGGGAATGGTATCGGGAGTTACAGGATTTCTCGACTTTCTCAGCTATATCTCCGCGTCCGCCACAAGTACATTCTTTGCAAATGCAATATCCACAATAGGCTGGAAAAATCTTATTATCGTTTGGGCAGCACTTATGTTTATAGGCATTATCGTTTCGCTTCCCTACCGTGCGTTTTTTAAAAAGGCACAGAAGTAATAGTTTTACACAAAAAACACCGATTCACTCGAATCGGTGTTTTTGTTGTACACGAAAACCACGCGATAGTCGCGTGGTTCAAAAAAGGCTATGCCGGTAAGCAGAAAACAAATAAAAAGATAATGTGGAATGATTTTATGTCAAAGGCTCCCTCCGGGAGGGAGCTGGATTTTGCGAAGCAAAAGA
>JAZNNR010000021.1:0-17601 GCA_045580325.1 Eubacteriales bacterium | reverse complement strand
GACCTTAAGGAACTCGCAAATCAGTTCAAGGCTGAATATAAGGCAAAGATCGGTGCAGATTTCCCCTCCGATCCTAAAGAACAGCTCATCGGCGCTGTTAAGGCAGTATTCCGTAGCTGGGACAACCCCAGAGCTAACGTTGACCGCCCCGTCAACGACATTCCTTACAGCTGGGGTACCGCTGTAAACGTACAGGCAATGGCATTCGGTAACATGGGCGACAACTGCGGTACGGGTGTTGCGTTCACTCGTGATCCCGCTACCGGTGAAAAGAAGCTCATGGGTGAGTTCCTTACAAACGCTCAGGGCGAAGACGTTGTTGCAGGTGTTCGTACACCTATGCCTATCGCTCAGATGGCTGAAAAGTTCCCCGCTGCTTTCGAAGAATTCAAGAAGGTTTGCCAGATTCTCGAAAATCACTATCACGATATGCAGGATATGGAGTTCACCGTTGAAAACGAAAAGCTCTATATGCTCCAGACAAGAAACGGTAAGAGAACTGCTCCCGCAGCTCTCCAGATCGCTGTTGACCTCGTAGCAGAAGGCCACAAGACCAAGGAAGAGGCCGTTCTTATGATCGACCCCAGAAACCTTGACACACTTCTCCACCCTCAGTTCGACGCTAAGGCTCTTAAGGCAGCTAACCCTGTTGGTAAGGGTCTCGGAGCTTCTCCCGGAGCTGCTTGCGGACAGGTTGTATTCTCAGCAGAAGACGCTGAAGCTTGGAAGAACGCAGGTAAGAAGGTCGTTCTCGTAAGACTTGAAACATCTCCCGAAGATATCACCGGTATGAAGGCTGCTCAGGGTATCCTCACAGTTCGCGGCGGTATGACATCTCACGCAGCAGTTGTTGCTCGTGGTATGGGTAAGTGCTGCGTATCCGGTTGCGGCGAGATCGCTATGGACGAAGAGAACAAGAAGTTCACTCTCGCAGGCAAGACCTACGTTGAAGGCGACTACATCTCTATCGACGGTTCCACAGGTAACATCTACGACGGTATCATTCCTACCGTTGACGCTGAAATCTCCGGAAACTTCGGCACAATCATGGGTTGGGCTGACGAGTTCCGTACACTTAAAGTAAGAACAAATGCTGATACTCCTACAGACGCTAAGAAGGCTCGCGAGCTCGGCGCTGAAGGTATCGGTCTCTGCCGTACAGAGCACATGTTCTTCGAAGCAGACAGAATCGCTGCATTCCGCGAAATGATCTGCTCTGACACTGCTGAGGAAAGAGAAGTTGCTCTTGCAAAGATCCTTCCCTACCAGCAGTCCGACTTCGAAAAGCTCTACGAAGCTCTCGAAGGCAACCCCGTTTGCATCAGATTCCTCGATCCCCCGCTCCACGAGTTCGTTCCTACAACCGAAGAAGACATCGCTCTTCTCGCAAAGGCTCAGGGCAAGACAGTTGAGGAGATCAAGACAATCATTTCTTCTCTCCACGAGTTCAACCCCATGATGGGACACAGAGGATGCCGTCTTGCAGTAACATATCCTGAAATTGCAAAGATGCAGACCGCTGCTGTTATCCGTGCAGCCCTCAACGTTAAGAAGGCTCATCCCGATTGGAACGTTAAGCCCGAGATCATGATTCCTCTCGTTGGCGACGTTAAGGAGCTTAAGTACGTTAAGAGCGTTGTAGTTGCTACTGCTGATGCAGAGATCGCAGCTGCAGGTGCTGACCTCGAATACGAAGTTGGTACAATGATCGAAATTCCGAGAGCTTGTCTCACAGCTGATGAGATCGCTGCTAACGCAGACTTCTTCTGCTTCGGTACAAACGACCTTACTCAGATGACATACGGCTTCTCCCGTGATGACGCTGGTAAGTTCCTCAACGCTTACTACGATGCAAAGATCTTCGAGAACGATCCCTTTGCTAAGCTCGACCAGACAGGTGTTGGTAAGCTCATGAACATGGCTGTAACCCTCGGACGTCCCGTAAACAAGAACCTCCACGTAGGTATCTGCGGCGAACACGGTGGCGACCCCACATCTGTTGAATTCTGCCACTCCATCGGTCTTGACTACGTATCTTGCTCACCTTTCCGTGTGCCGATCGCAAGACTCGCTGCAGCTCAGGCAGCTATTAAGTCTAAGTAATTAGGTTTATAAAGTGAAAACGATCCGCCCGAAGAATTTCGGGCGGATTTTTTATAAAGTCGTTGCTTTTTCAGCAACAGCATGATATAATAAGCTATACTTTTATTTATAAGTAATTTTTTAGGGGTAAATGATAATGAAAATTAAATTCATGAGCTATAACACACAGCACTGCTTAAATTTTATAACACGAAAGATCGATTTTGATATAATTGCAGATACGATAAAAAAGTGTGAAGCTGATATAATAGGACTTCAGGAAATTCGTAATGAAAGTCAAAATCCAAGCTATCAGGCACAGGCAAAAATACTTGCGGAAAAACTCGGCTATCATTATTATTATTTTGCTGAAGCTATTCGTTTTGGTGGTGTAGACCCATACGGAAACGCTATTATTTCTCGATATCCCATAATATCCGCTGAAACCATAGCGATTCCCGACCCTGAAGTTAGAAAATACAACGGATATTACGAAACTCGGTGTCTTTTGAAAGCAAAAATAGACGTAGGGGGCGGTGTAAGTGTTCTGGTAAGCCATTTCGGACTCAATCCGGATGAGCATGAAAATGCCGTAAAAACGGTCGTTCCAAATATACCAAAGGAGCGTTGTGTGCTTATGGGCGACTTTAATATGGAACCCGATAACCAAATTCTCAGTCCTATTATGCAAACTCTTCAAGACACAGCGAAGGTTTTTTCAAAGCCTAAACTCAGCTTCCCTTCGGATACTCCCAACATGAAAATTGACTACATATTTGTCAGCGAAGACTTGAAAGTGGAGCACGCAGATATACCTGAAATTATTTCTTCTGACCACAGACCGCACATTGCTACAATAGAACTAGAATAATTATGGGCTTTCCCCTTTTCGCGTGATGCACCGCAGGCAAAGCCTTATAACTTGACAGGCAAAACAAAACAAAACAGACCTTGTATTTGCAGAGTAATCTACAAACACAAGGTCTACTTTAATTTAACTTACAAAACGTTTGCGCTAACGCTTTTGCCCCAGCTGTTATAGTTTATAATATTCTCAGCTATCGGCACAATGTGCTCCTCAAGCTCGGGAATCGAAGTGATCTCGCCGCTCCTATATTCACAAAGCCTTTCAAGACAGGACTCGATACGGCAGATCAAACCACCAAGACGAATATCCTGAACGTCAAAGCCGTGAGGCTTATTCTCTATAAACCACTGAGTACGGAAGGCACTGTAAAAGCGCTTTGCAAGTTTGATCATCTTTTTATAATCGGCGATCACCTTGCTAAGCTCTGCCCTGTCGCCGCTTTTATATGCATCGCGAGTACGTGTGCATATATTTACTTTTAATGCAAGCAGGTCGCACATACTTGACAGGGTGTTAAAAAGGTACGAATATTCGCCCGCGCGCTTTGATGCTTTTTTCAGTTTTTTTGCAAGAGAAGCATATTTAGCGCAGTATTCGGGCTTTTCGGTGTTTTGGAATATCGACATAAAGGGGTCGGTATAAAGAAAATATTTTGACGGATTTACAATATTTTTATTGTTTTCTATGAGATTCGGGCTGTCGAGGAGTATAAAATCATCGAATTTTACGCCCACCCACTCGAAAAACTTTTTCTTTATTTCAGATTTTTTTGTAATACCCTGTGCTATACAAGCTGTGTAACAAAGTGCAGGTAAAACCGAATATGAAGAGCATTCGCCGCCGTTATCGCCCCACATTGTGATAAACACGTCCTTAACTCCGTGTTTGATGCACGAGGAAATTGCGGCTTCGGTCGCCTTGATTGAAAAATAGTTATTGGGTGCAAATCCCGACCATTTCCAAGCACCGCCCGCAAAGGTGATTTTATCACTCAGCTGCTTATGCCCTTTTATCATTCCGTCATAGGTCTTCTTTTCGAGATTATAATAATCCCAATAAACAAGGGTTAAGTTTTCGGGGATCTTTTCTTTTATTGTGCTGTCAAACTTTGATGATACAGCGTAATACTTTCCGCCGTTTGCTATGCGGTAAAACATATCGCTCCACATCATCGGCTCAAAATCATATCTCGCGGCGATCTCACACACGCGACTCAGATGACCGAGGATAATATCAAATCTGTTTTGCAAGCCGTGAGAATCGAGATACCTACCGCGACCGAGATTATGCGCTTCGTCCATTCCTATATGTATTTTTTTGGTACGGAAGCACTCGCGCAAGGATTTTATTGCACGTTCTATAAGGTCATATACCTTTTCATTATCAACAAGCAGTATATCGTCTATATCCCTTAGATCAGAGCGCCATCTGATAAAGGTCGCCATATGAGCAAGTGTCTGGATATTGGGAACAAGCTCAACGCCCGCGTTATACGCAAAATCATCAAGCTCTTTAAGTTCATCCTTCGAATATTTGCCTCTCAAATATCCAAAAAAGAGCTCGCCGTCCACCTCATAGGTATCCTCCATATAAAGCTGAACCTGATTATAGCCCATTCGCGATATTACGGTGATAAACTTCTTAAGCTGCGCTACTGTCATTACGGCATTACGCGAGCAGTCGACCATAACGCCGAAATTATTAAAATTTTTGATCTGGTTTTTCATAATATTCCCCCGGAAAGTAATTATACTATAGGTATTATATCACAAAGAGCGGATATGTCAAGGCAAAGTTTATCGTCTGACTTTCGGGTGAATTTTTGTTTTTTATCTATTGAAAAAAATTCTTTTTCTGCTATAATAAAGAAAAAGGTGTATATATAAACTTATATACGTCATCACTATCAAAACGTACACCAAGAAAGGAGATATGCGTATGGTTCCGATAAAAATCTATGCGTTTGCCGACGAAGCCGGCAGCAGCGTTGATGAACAAATTCTCGCCATGAAGCGAAACAACTTATCAGGTCTTGAAATTCGCGGCGTTGACGGTGTAAACGTATCGGCAATCAGCCTTGACAAAGCAAAGGAAGTAAGGCGCAAGCTCGATGACAGCGGACTTACCACGTGGTCGATCGGTTCGCCCATTGGCAAGATAAGTATCCGCGACGATTTTGACGCACATTTGGAAACTTTCAGGCACGTGCTTGAAATTTCGGATATTTTAGGAGCAAAAAACATCAGGCTCTTTTCCTTCTATATTCCCAAAGGTGAGCTTCCCTCTATCTACCGACAGGAAGTTATCGAGCGTATGGGTATGTTTTTAGACGTCGCGCGTGGCTACAGTGTAACGCTTTGCCACGAAAACGAAAAAGGCATATATGGCGACACAGCCGACCGCTGTCTTGAGCTTCATAATGTTTTTCCAGAGCTTAAAGCAGTTTTTGACCCCGCCAACTTTGTTCAGTGCGGAGAAAACACCTTGGTTGCTTGGGAAAAGCTGAAGAAGTACACACATTATCTTCACATCAAGGACGCTCTTTCCGACGGCAGTGTAGTTCCTTCGGGCGTCGGTCAGGGCAATCTTCCCTTCATAGTAAAGGACTTTTTGCTTCGCGGCGGCAGTGCTATGACGCTTGAGCCACACCTTACAATCTTCGACGGTCTAAGCGACTTGGAGGGTTCAGATGACGTCAGCGTGATCGGCAACTACGCTTACCCAAGCGCCAACGCAGCTTTTGACGCGGCGTGCGGAGCTTTAAAAAACATTCTTTCGGAGGTATAACTATGCAGATCGGGGCACAGCTTTACACAGTTCGCGAGCACACGCGAAATTTAGATGATTTTTCTGAAACCCTAAAAAAGATAGCTGACATCGGATATAAAACTGTACAGGTTTCAGGAACCTGCGGCTATGAGGCTAACTGGTTAAAAGAGCAGCTCGACGCAAATGGATTAAAATGCGTTATCACCCACACGCCCGCCGATCGTATTGCGACGCAGACCGAGCAGGTAGCAAAAGAGCATTCGGTACTTAACTGTCGCTACGTCGGTCTTGGATATTACAGCTTTGAAACAGAAAACGGTCCTTGCGTAAAGAACTTTATAGATACTTATGCACCTGCAGCTAAAAGGCTTAAAGAATGCGGTAAATATTTTATGTACCACAATCACGCTCACGAATTTAAGAGGCTTGACGGCAAGCTGATTTTGGAGCACATCTGCGAGGCAATTCCTGCAGATCAAATGGGGATTACTCTTGACACCTATTGGGTGCAAGTAGGCGGTGCCGATCCAGCACAGTGGCTTGAAAAGCTCGCAGGACGTATTCCCTGTATCCATCTGAAAGACTGCGCTTACGCTCAGAAGATGGCAGTAGTAGGCGAAGGCAATATCAACTTTGACCGCGTATTTGAAAAGGCGGAAGCAGGCGGAACACAGTATATGCTTGTTGAACAGGACGACTGCGGCGGCGAGGATCCCTTTGATTGTCTGCGCAGAAGCTATTCTTTCTTAAGATCACGTGGATTTGAATAAGGAGGCACAATATGGAACAGAAAATAAGACTTGGTATTATTGGAATTGGAAATATGGGTTCAGGCCACGCGAAAAAGGTCGTGGGCGGAGAATGCCCCGATTTTGTGCTGACCGCAGTTGCTGACACCAACCCCGAAAGACTGAAATGGGTTCGTGAAAACCTCGGCGAAGATATAGCCTGCTTCGACAGTGCCGAGGAAATGATCGACAGCACGTTGATCGATGCTTGTATCGTCGCAGTTCCCCACTATGATCACCCGAAATACGCTATATACTGCATGCACAGAGGAATTCACGTTATGGTGGAAAAGCCCGCAGGCGTCTATACCAAACAGGTTTTGGATATGAACGCGGAGGCAGACAAGCACCCCGACGTAGTATTCGGTATGATGTTCAATCAGCGTACAAATCACATTTACCGCAAGATGAAAGAGCTTGTGGAGTCGGGAAAATACGGACAGATCCGCCGTACCAACTGGCTCATTACCAACTGGTACCGTCCGCAAGCATACTACGATTCGGGCGCTTGGCGCGCTACGTGGTCGGGCGAGGGCGGCGGTGTTCTGCTTAATCAGTGCCCTCATCAGCTTGATCTGTGGCAGTGGATATGCGGTATGCCGACAAAGGTACACGCCCACCTACACTATGGCAAATGGCACGACATTGAGGTTGAAGACGACGTAACTGCCTACGTGGAATACGAAAACGGTGCAACGGGAGTTTTCATCACCACAACAGGCGATGCCTGCGGTACTAATCGCTTTGAAATTCAGCTCGATGGCGCCAAGCTGATCGCAGAAAACAACAGTCTTGAGATCACCGAGTTTGAAATGCCCGAGCCCGAGTTCAGCCGCATCAACACAAGTCCCTTCGGTGCGCCGAAGACGACCTGCTTCACTGCTGATACTGACGGTCAGAATCCTCAGCACGTGGGTGTGCTCAACGCTTGGGGCGGCGCGATTTTGCGCGGCGAGCCTATGATAGCAGACGGAAGAGAGGGTCTTTACGGTCTGACTATCTCCAACGCAATGCATCTTTCCTCTTGGCTTGGGGAAACGGTTTCTCTTCCCTTTGACGCAGACCTGTATTATACCGAGTTAATGAAGCGTGTCGAAACCTCGCGAAGAAAGACTAATGTACAGGAAGTCGTTGCAGACACGGAAAACACCTACTCGGGAACGGGAGAAATGAGAAAACGCTGGAACACGAATTGGTAAGAGTGAATTTATAAATTAAAATTATCCGCCCGAAATTTGAAGTGAACCCAAAAGTCAGGTACTTTGGGAGATGCATATCGGTTGTACGGCTAATTATAAATAATTTTTAAAAAGAGAGGAAGATGAGATTGTCGTTTAAAAAGGATTTTGTATGGGGTGTAGCTACAGCAGCTTACCAAATTGAAGGTGCCTGGAACGAGGACGGCAAGGGAGAAAACATATGGGATGTTTTTTCTCACGAGAGCGGTCACGTTTTTGAAGGACATACGGGCGACGTGGCATGCGACCACTATCACAGATACAAAGAAGACGTAAAGCTTATGAAAGAGCTTGGCATTACTGCATATCGCTTTTCTATAAGCTGGTCGCGTTTAATTCCTGACGGAGTTGGTGAGATCAACCCCAAGGGTGTAGAATTTTACTCGAATCTTATTGACGAGCTACTTGCAAACGGTATCGAGCCGTACGTTACTCTTTTCCATTGGGATTACCCTTATGCGCTACACAAAAAAGGCGGCTGGCTAAATGACGACAGCGTTAAGTGGTTTGCCGACTATGCCGCAACTGTGTCAAGACTTTTCTCAGACAGAGTTCGTAACTTTATAACCTTTAATGAGCCGCAGTGCTTTATTGGTCTTGGGTATATGACAAGTGAACACGCTCCCGGATACAAAGTAATGTACAAAGACATATTCCAAATGTGCCACAACGTGCTTAAAGCTCACGGCGCGGCAGTAATTGCTCTGCGCGAAAATGCAAAACAGCCCATCAAGGTCGGATATGCACCTACGGGTCCCGTGTGTTACCCTGCAAGTGAAAAGCCCGAGGATATCGAGGCAGCGCGCAAGGCAATGTTCGCCTGCCCTCCGCTCAGACGCAGTGTTATGCGAAATGTTTCTTGGTGGAGTGATCCTATTATACTGGGTAAGTATCCTGAAGACGGACTTAATATGTATAAAGATTATCTTCCCGAAATTACTGATGAGGATATGCGCCTTATAAATCAACCGCTGGATTTTTATGCTAACAATATTTACAGCGG
The DNA here is from genome assembly GCA_045580325.1 of Eubacteriales bacterium. Lineage (GTDB taxonomy): Bacteria > Bacillota > Clostridia > Oscillospirales > CAG-272 > SIG672. The sequence continues at coordinate 8,853 of JAZNNR010000021.1, read as the reverse complement.
TCAGGAATATTGCGCCGACGAAAACGGCAATCCGCAACGAGTAGAACATAAGGTTGGTCTTGGTAAAACAGGCATTCAGTGGCCCGTTACACCCGAAGCACTTCGTTGGGGACCGAGGTTTTATTACGAACGCTATAAGCTACCCTTCTTTATAACCGAAAACGGTATGTCTGCGCACGATGTCGTGTCGCTCGACGGCAAGGTGCACGACCCAAACAGAATTGATTTTTTAAATCGATATTTACTGCAGCTTGAAAAAGCAGCAGATGATGGCGTTGACGTAAGAGGATATTTCCAGTGGTCCCTTATAGATAATTTCGAGTGGGCGAAGGGATATAACGACCGATTCGGTTTGATCTACGTTGATTATGAAACCCAGCAGCGCATACCAAAGGATTCGTTCTATTGGTATAAAGAATGGATCGAAAAACACAGCAAATAATATAGTTAAGCAGTCCCTCTATTTATAAAATTCATCCGCCCGAGTCAATCGGGCGGATTTTTTATACTTTTTGAATATTATTCTAATATAATATGATATATAGCATCAAACCACTTTACTTTTGTCGAATAATGTGTTATAATCTCGAAAGACAGCTTCAGGAGGATTCATAATGCTTAAATTTTTTAATTACTTTTTCGGAGAAGGCGACAGTGTAGAATTCAGCAATTTCACACTTGCTCATTTTCTGCCTATTGCTTTTGCCGCGGCAGTAATATTTTTCATCTATTATTTCCGCAAAAATCTGCAGAATTCAAAAAACGAAATGATGCTGCGCTATATAATCGCCTTTGTTCTTATTATCAGCGAAATGTCGTATTATTGGCGTCTTATCGCTATTCCCTCGCTCGGTCCGAATCCTATCGACCATCTTCCTATTACCGTATGCGGTTGGGTAGCGATATTTGCAAGCTATATGATGATCGGAAAATCGCAAACACTCTTTGATCTCTGCTATTTCTGGTCGTTTTCGGGCTCGATCTTCGCCATTCTTACCCCGACTGTAATTACTTACACAGGACCTACAAGATTCCGCTATTATCAGTTTTGGGCAGAGCATCTTGTTATATATATCGCCGTATTCTATATGATCTTCGTACACAAAATGCGTCCGAACAAGAAATCCTTTATAAAAGCGTACGTCGGTATGGCGATCCTTGCGATAGTTGCCTATTTTACAAACGAAATGCTTGGACCGGGTGCGAACTATCTCTTTATGGCAAAGCCCGAATCCACACCCTCTATCCTTGATATTTTGCCCCCGAATTTCGCGCTTCGTATTTTGGTAATGTCAGCGGCGGTTACGCTTCTGTTTGTCCTTGCCTACCTGCCGTGGTTTATAATGGACAGAAAAAAAGCAAATCAGTAAAAGGAGCTTATATATGAACTGTATAAAATCCACCTGGAACGGTTTTGAACGGCTCGATTTTGAGTTTGAGGGAAGAAATGCCACTTTGGTTTGCCCTGAGTCTGCCACTCCCGACAAGAAATGGCTTTACAAAATTGAATATTTCGATGCCTTTTCAAGTTTTGAAATCGAAATGCTGAAAAAAGGATATTTTGTTGCGGGACTTACGAACAAAAGCCGTTTATGTCCCGAGGAAGACACCGATATGCGCCCGCTCTTCTGTCAGTTTTTGAAAAAAGAGTTTGGACTGAACGAGAAATGCTTACCTGTCGGTATGAGCTGTGGCGGTATGCAGGCCGTCTATTTTGCAGCCAAATATCCCGAGTATATAGCCGCACTCTATCTCGATGCGCCTGTTTTGAATCTACTTAGCTGGCCTCTTGGACTCGGCGAAAGTAAATTCCCGTCTGTTGACGAGTTTAACAGGGATATCGGCACCTCTCTTTCCGACATGATAAACTACAGAAATCACCCCATCGACCAAAAAGAAAAGCTTTTAAAGTCGGAAATTCCGATATTTTTGGTTTGCGGCGGCAGCGACAGCGTCGTTCCGTACAGTGAAAACGGAAAACTACTTTCCGATTATTTCAGAGAAAAGGGCGGCAATCTGAGTGAAATTTTAAAGCCCGACTGCGACCACCACCCGCACGGTCTTGACGATCTTTCGCCCCTTATTGAATTTGCAAAAAAATATTATTAGGATCAAAAATCCCGTACTTATCAGTAAAGTACGGGATTTTTTATTCTTAGTTATGATAAAGCTTCTTCGTCTGATACTCAGGCGTACACGTAACGGTAACTCCGAGCTTATGGAAAACGCTTTCGTCGACCTTCGAAAGAATAACGGTCGAGTGCGCTTCACTTCCCTTGAGCATATCGAGAGCTTTAAGTGCTTTATGCGCCTTTTCGTCTGTTGCCGCGCATATCGCAAGTGCGATCAGTACCTCATCGGTATGAAGTCTTGGGTTATGATTTCCCATATGGCTGACCTTGAGCTCCTGTATCGGCTCTATTACCGTGGGAGAAATGAGGTGAACCTCGTCGTCAATATCCGCAAGAGTTTTAAGAGCATTGAGAAGTGCCGCAGAGGACGCTCCAAGCAGGCTTGAGGTCTTTCCCGTAACGATCCTTCCGTCAGGAAGCTCAATAGCCACCGCAGGATTATGCGTCTTTGAGGAAACAGCCATTGACGCGCTGTAAACCGCTCTCGTTTCGAGCGAAATGTCAAGCGAGCTCATAAGAAGCTCGAGCTTTGATATCTCGGTAGCCGACGAATTTCCCTGCTTCTGAGCGCAACAGGCGTTCAGATACCTACGTATAATTTCAGCCTTCGATGCATCGCAAACAGCCTTATTATCTATTATGGCGTTTCCAACCATATTGACGCCCATATCTGTCGGGCTCTTATAAGGACACTTTCCGAAGATCTTATTGAACATCGCCTCAAGCACGGGGAAAATTTCAATATCTCTGTTATAGTTTACGGTAGTCTTTCCGTAGGCTTCAAGATGGAAGGGGTCTATCATATTAACGTCGTTGAGGTCTGCCGTTGCCGCCTCATACGCGAGGTTTACAGGGTGCTTGAGAGGGAGATTCCATATCGGGAAGGTTTCAAATTTCGCATATCCCGAGCAAATACCGCGCTTATTATCGTGGTAGAGCTGTGAGAGGCAGGTCGCCATTTTTCCGCTTCCCGGACCGGGCGCGGTTATAACGACGAGCGAGCGCGAGGTTTCTATATAATCGTTCTTTCCGAATCCTTCATCGCTGACGATAAGCGGAATATTGGACGGATAATCGGGTATGCGGTAATGCTTATAGACTTTGAGTCCGAGAGATGTAAGTCTTTTCTCAAAAGCGTCAGCCGCGCGCTGTGATTCGTACTGCGTAATTACAACGCTTCCGACGTAAAGACCTATTCCTCTGAAAGCATCGACAAGGCGGAGAAGGTCGAGATCGTAGGTAATACCGAGGTCGCCGCGCTTTTTGTTTTTGGCGATGTCGTCAGCGCTTATAACGATAACTATTTCAGCCTGATCCTTAAGCTCGAGAAGCATTTTGACCTTACTGTCAGGCTCAAAGCCGGGGAGAACTCTCGATGCATGATAATCGTCGAAAAGCTTTCCGCCGAATTCAAGGTAAAGCTTTCCACCGAAATAGTCAATTCTTTCTTTGATCTTCTCAGATTGAAGCTCTATGTATTTTTCGTTGTCGAATCCCTTTTGAAACATAATTCCCTCGTTACAATGATATAAAATATAATCAAATCTAATAACTTAATAATTATACCACAAAAATATACTTAAATCAACATTTTACAAGTTTTTTCATTTGACGATTTCAACAAAAATTAGGTGCTATTTTTATTGATAGTTACCTTGAAAGAGAGGTGGTATTGATTTTAAAAAAATTCCGAGGCATTAACCTAGGCTTTGTGTTTCTGGGTTCATAGTACAAAAATGCAACTTGAATTATTCTACGTCATACCATTCATCACCAATTTTGAAATATCTTACGGGTTCGTTCGTAATGAAAAAGAACCCTTCTTGAAGCTCATATTCTACGCCCAAAATCGTAATAGTTGTAGCTGTAATCAATTCGCTGGGAATATCCCAGATTGCCAGCGTCCCCAGCTCCTCGGCTTTATATATTCCAGCCTTATCGATTAGATTATAATACCCACCTTTTCCTTTAATGGTATAGAGTCTTCCAACAACGTAATTGTCTTTGGTAAACACCTTGTAAGTGTAGTCATCTTCTGAAAGCGTACACCCCCAAAAATGCTTTTTTACAGGTTTAAACCCTTGCAGATCAGACCAATGTCTTCCATCTTCCCAGTCGCCCTCGAATGTGAAATAATAGATTCGATAATCACCGGTGTCAATATACGCTCGATCAGCGTAACTTCCGGCAGCCATATCCGGAGTAAAGCCATATTCTCCATTATGTATTGCAAACGCAAGATAACTCATCGCAATAAGCAAGACGAGAATTATTGACCATCCGACAATCTGCCCTATCCACCGTAATTTCTGATTTTTCTTTACGATTACTCTTTCAGGCTCTTTAGTGGCAAGTTCCTCGGCAACAACATCAAAAAGCTTCTCTATTGCAACCATGGATTCGGGATTAGGCAATCCCAGACCGTTTTCCCATTTTGCAACGGTACTGCGACTCACAAAGAGTTTTTCTGCCAATTGTGCTTGTGTGAGTCCATTTTGTAGTCTCAATTGTTTCAAATTTTCCTTAAATTCCATATCGTGTTACCTCCAAGCACCTATATTATAGCACAAATCTCAGAAATGTGTTGTTACTTTTATGTTACTTTGAAGACTGCCCTTGGTGACGTATGTTACTACATTTCAGATGAAGAGAAATATAGTCTTTGGGTGGCGACATCAGATAATAAAATCGACGCAATGCGTCGCTTAGCAAGAAACTCGCTTTGCGAGTTTTTGCGCCCTTCGAATGAAGAGAGATATAAGATTTGTGTGCGCGACATCGAATGATTAAATCGACACTGCGTGTCGATTGGCAGTTTCGCAAATCGAAACGTGCCACAGTCCCCTCACTGCGCTCGGGACTGTGAATTGTAGGTATCGCTAGTTTAAACCGAGAAAGAAAAGAGTAAAACAAAAGACCACCCGTATGGGTGGTCTGTGTTTTAAGTTTACCCAACAATCTTGAACCTTGATTTGATGATTCCCAAGTCGAATCTAAATCATTATACTTCGAGAATTTCTTTCAGCAAAGCAACCTTTTTCTTTGCCGATTCCGTAGTATACGGTTTCTTTTCTTCATCGGAAAGAATTTTTTCATTTTCGAAATATTCTAAGCAGTCAAGCAAGGTTTGACCAAAAAGTTGAATGTTTGATTGAAGCTCCTCGGACAATTCTCTTCCCTCTAACAGATTACACAGCGCGAAATTTTTTTCGCGACAAAATTCAAAAGTCGGAAGGGTTTCGGCAATAGCACGAGCTTTTGCGATCTCGTTTATCGTATAATATCGATGGATCAAGTCTCTTTTTACCTTCAAAATCATTTCCGTATCAGAGCTGATCGTGAGGATCTTTTCGTAAATCAATATTGCCTCATTATAATTGTCCATTGAGTCTTTTATTGTCCAAGAAAGATTCCACGCAAGCTGGTACATAAGTTTTTCGTTACCCGGGTGCTTAATAAGCATCTCCCGCAGCGGAGGAATCGCCTCCATATATCTTTTTTCAGCAATCATTGCTTCTGCCTTGGCACAAGCCTCATTGATTTCTTCAACCTGTTTGCCTATGTCATGGCCAAGCAAGCAATCTACTGATACCCCGAAATAATCCGCGATAATAGACAAAAGCGAAATATCGGGATAGGATGAATTTGTCTCCCATTTGCTAATTGCCTGAGAAGAAACCCCAAGCACCTCAGCAATCTGCTCTTGAGTCATTTCACGTTGCTTTCTCAAATCCTTAAATACGTTAGAAAAGTTTTTCTTCATATATAGCTCCTAATATTTTGATATATTGAACCGGTTCTGCTTATATTATAGCAAAGTGATCTGCTCAAGTCAACATACAACTATTTTAATTATTTTCAACCATTAGTTGTATGGCGATAATTTCTGTTCAAGTCGCAGGTTCGAGGCCATAAGATTCAAGAAAAGGTGCAATGGTGAAGAATGTTTGTTTTCATCCAAAAAAACACAAAAAGCCCTTGAAATTCAAGGACTTTTGTGTTAGGGTGCAAAATTGTTGCACCAATATGGGCTCGTAGTATAAAAATGCAACTTCATATTTTTAGTAAAGTTTGGCATTGCATAGTAATGTTTGCTCACTTCGCCGCAATGCGAGATATTTTATACTTTATTTTATCATATCAATCCCACGCTGGAGCGTATCCGCAGAAATAGCTCCGGTTGCCTGTGCAACAAGGTGTCCTTCTGCATCGATAAAGTATGTGGTAGGCAAAGAATATACGTTGTAGGTCATTGCCGCATCGGAATCTGTATCATAGAACACCGGAAAAGTATATCTTTTCTCTGAAATAAACGACTTTGCGCTGCTGAGTGTTTCGCGACCACCGGTCATATTGACCATCAAGAAATGGATCTCATCGCCAAGCTCCAGATATTTTTCGTGAAAGTCAGGCATCTCGTTTTGGCAAGGGCCACACCAGCTCGCCCAGAAATTTAGTACGATCGGCTTACCGACATAATCCGACAGATTGACTTTGTTGCCCGACACATCATAAACAGTGAAATCGGGAGCTTTCGTCAGTTGCCGCTTTGTATCGTCTGTGCCTGATTTATCATTTTGACTTTCGTTATCATTCTTATTTTGTTCTCCCTGCATCAGCAGTCTGTCGGGAGCATCCTTTTTGCTAAGTTGCGTATAAAGCACTGAAGCACCGCCGATCAGAAGAACGAACATCAACACAAGTATAATTATGTTTTTCTTCTTACTCATAGTTCCTCCTTACCCGAGAATGCTCAGAAAACGCCCGAGCATACCCGTTGCCATCAGAATACCGATTACAACGAGCAAACTGCCGCTGACGATATTGATAACCTTGTAGTTTTTCTTGATCCAGTTGAATGCCGATTTCAGATAATCAATCAGCACCGCGCTAAGAACGAACGGGATGCCAAGTCCCAGCGAATATGCCAAAAGCATCAGCATACCTTCTACGATATGCGCCTGTTGGGATGCCAGTATCAACGCCGAACCAAGAAACGCTCCCACGCAAGGCGTCCAACCGACGGAGAATACCATGCCGAAAAGCAGAGCTGGGAAGAATCCCATGTTGTCGGTTTTAACCGACTTACCTCCACCTCGGAATAGGTTCAATTTGAACACACCAAGGAAGTTAAGACCGAAGAACACTACGATAAGGCCTGAGACAATATTAACGGCAGTCTGATACTCTCTTAAGAAACTTCCTACCGTTCCCGCAAGTGCTCCGAGCATCACGAACACCACGGTAAAGCCGGTAACGAAGCCGAGCGCGCCTTTCAGCGTTTTGCCCGTAGTTCGTTCACCGCCGCCTGCAAAATAGGAAATATAGATAGGTAACATTGGGAGCAGACACGGAGAAATAAAGGTTATGATACCTTCTAAAAATGCGATCACATATTGCATTTACCGTCACACCCCTTTCCGAAAAGTCCCGAGAGCAATAGTCCTATAACTCCCATATAGATCATAGTAATAATGGGATTTGATGTGATCGGACAGCTACCCGTTGAACAACCAACGGCATAATAATATCCAAGTCCCACAAGCGCACCGCCTATGGTAAACAACAGTGGACGGAGCCAATCATTAATTTTCATTTTTACGCCCTCCTTTTTATTTACTGACCATAGTATACCGCATTTATTGTTTCCTTTCCGTGATGACATCACACAAAAACGAACACTATATTGAAAATTTGAGGCAAATCGTGTATAATAAATAAAAAACATATTCCTCATCTGCTCCCTACTTACAAGCAGATAAGGATAGGATGGATTATATGGAATTTCAAAACTTTTTTCCCATTTGGAATAAATTAAATGCTGTTCACCAAGGACAAATCCTCGGCACGCTGATTACCCGCACGGTAAAAAAAGGAACGGTGATCCACAACGGCAGCAATGATTGCACAGGACTTTTGCTGGTAAAGTCAGGTCAGCTTCGTGCCTATATTCTTTCCGATGAAGGACGGGAGATCACCATTTACCGTTTGTTTGATCGGGATATGTGTCTGTTTTCCGCGTCCTGTATGATGCGCTCCATTCAGTTTGACATCACTATTGAGGCAGAAAAGGACACCGATCTTTGGATCATTCCCGTAGAGGTCTATCAGAGCATTATGGCAGAGTCAGCACCGGTGGCAAACTACACAAACGAACTGATGGCCAACCGCTTTTCCGATGTGATGTGGCTGATTGAACAGATCATGTGGAAGAGCCTTGACAAGCGTGTTGCCGCCTTCCTCCTGGAAGAGTCCGCAATCGAGAACAGCGACACGCTGAAAATTACACACGAGACCATTGCGGGTCACCTTGGATCTCACCGTGAGGTCATCACCCGAATGCTCAAATACTTTCAGAACGAAGGAATGGTCAAGCTCTCCCGCGGCACGGTTGCGCTTGCAGACAAAACCAAGTTAGAAGAACTAATCGAAGAGTAAACTATGTCCGCCGATGCAAAGCGCACGGCGGACATTTTGTGTTTTACTTGCTATCCATTCCGCAGGTAGTAGCACGGCAAGTTAATACTCGGTCGTTTGTTACAGCATCATAAAACCGAAATCCTCCTGCGAAATTATATGCCGTGTAGCCGTTACCTTCTAAAATGCGGCTTGCGATATAACTGCGCAGACCGCTTTGGCAGATCACGTACACGGGCTTGCCTTTTTCTACTTCGTCAAGGCGTCCTCTCAGCTCGTCGACGGGGATATTCCGAAAGCCCTC
>JAZNNR010000020.1:0-139862 GCA_045580325.1 Eubacteriales bacterium | reverse complement strand
TGTTTGTTGACGAGGCGTACAGAGGAAATAGGTTAAGCCAACAATTAATCTACTATGCAATGGATTATCTTAAAAGTGTTGGTTTTGATAAAGCGTATTTAGTAAGTGACCATGAGAATTTATATGAAAAATATGGTTTCCATGTAATAGACCGCAAAATTGCTCCATGGGGTTCTGAGGAAAAAATATATATGCAAGAATTTTGATATAAACAAATTCCAATTTACTCGAACAGGTTAAAAGCAGAGGCACCCGCCTCTGCTTTTTTATACTGTTCAGTCTAAATCTATATCACGTTCAAGAATTTTGCCGTCGCTGACATGGATCTCGTATTCGTATTCTGTGTATCCGTAATAAAATTCGATCTCATAGATCCATACACCGTCATCGCGGTCCTTTTCTATTTTCAGACGCGAGATCACGTCAGCGGTAAGTCCTGCGTCCGCAAGAGCGATCTCGAGTGCCCTTTCCTCACTCAGCTCGGTAGGAGCAGAGGGTTTCTCAGGCTCGGGTGTGGGCTCGGGCGCGGGTTTAGGTGTAGGCTCGGGTGCGGGTGTGGGTTTTATGGGTTTACGTTCGATTTCCTGTTCTTTTTTCAGAATTTCGCCTGTATTTGCGTCTATTTCAAAATCGTACTCTGTATTTTCGTGATAAAACTCCACTTCCCAAACTGATCTGCCTTTTTCAAAATCAAACTCGGTTGGTTTAAAGGCCACTTCGCCGCGAGTGTATCCTGCATTGGCAAGTGCTATATCTTCTGCATCTTCGGCAGTAAGCTGTGCGTTTTGGCTTCCTTCTCTGCCCGAGGTTCTCCACGTATCAGCAAGAACCGAAAGAGGAAAGGACAATATTATAACACCTACTACAAGTGCCATTACAACGATCAAAGCGGTATAACGTTTTTTTAGCATTTTTCATTCTCCTTTCTACTGTTTGGAAGTGTTATAAAAGGACGGCAGAGAAATCCGAAAACTTCTCTGCCGTTTGTTTACTTTTTTTACATCCGGCAGGGCGAAAATCGTTTTGGGCGATGTCGGGTGTATTTAATTTTTCTTTTAAAATTACTTGAAGTATCTCTTAAGAAGTCCTTCAAGAGCTTTTCCGTGTCGTGCCTCATCTCTTGCCATTTCGTGAACGGTATCGTGAATAGCATCAAGTCCGTTCTTCTTAGCGCAAGCTGCAAGGTCAAATTTGCCCTGTGTTGCGCCATATTCGCAGTCAACTCTCCAAGCGAGGTTATCCTTGGTGGTAGCCTTCATATTGGGCTCGAGGTCTGCACCGAGGAGCTCTGCAAACTTTGCAGCGTGCTCTGCTTCTTCCCATGCTGCCTTTTCCCAGTAAAGACCGATCTCGGGGTAGCCTTCTCTATGTGCAATTCTTGCCATGCAGAGATACATACCAACCTCGGAGCATTCTCCGTTGAAGTTAGCCATAAGCTGCTCGAATATGTACTTCTTATCTTCTTCGCTGATATCGGGGTTGTTCTTTACAGTCTTATCATAGATGCCGTACTCGTGCTCTGCCGCAAGAGGTGCGTCCTCCTGCATTTCCTTGAACTTTTCAGCAGGAACCTTACATACGGGGCATCTTTCGGGAGCGCTATCGCCTTCGTGAACATAACCGCAAACTGAACATACAAACTTTTTCATAATCTTTTTCTCCTTAAAACTAAAAAATATTTAAATTTATAATTATTATTTCTAATAAATTATTTCTGTGATCTGCAAGAGGGGCACTTTCCGTAATAAACTACTCTTTCCGATTCTATCGAAAAGCCCGCGTCTATAACGTCCTTTGCCGACTCATTTTTCAGAGGAAAATCAAATATGTTTTTACACTCTCCGCACACGAAATGCGCGTGATCCTTGATAAATCCGTCATAATATACGCATTTATCCGAGGTTTCCACCGAGATTATCTCGCCGTCCTCGAGCAGATGTCCGAGATTTCTATACACTGTGCCAAGACTGATGCTCGGTATCTTTTCTCTGACCGCGTCATAGATCTGCGATGCACTGTAATGCTGTCTTTTCGATCTGAGAAATGTGAGTATTTCTCTTCTCTGCGCTGTATCTCTCACCGTTTCATTTCCTCCTTTTTCTTTCTTAACAGTAATGATTACTATTACTGTTTACATTATACACACTTCCAAAGCGTTTGTCAAGTACTTTTTGAAAAAAATTTTGATTTTTTTGATTTTTTATTTTATTGACAAGAATATGGCATTATGCTATACTGAAAACGGCATTATTATATTATACAAAAGGAAGTTGTAAATATGAAATTCGACCTCAAACAAACCGCAAAGGAAAAGCTTATAATCGTTGCCCACAGAGGCGTATGGAACGGCAATATTCCCTGCAACACCATTCCTGCCTACAAAGCGGCTCTTATTCAGGGCGCTGATATGATCGAAATAGACGTTGATATGTCAGCTGACAAAGAGCTTTTCATTTTCCATCCCGGAATGGAAAAGGTCTTTCTATCCACCGACAAAAAGATCGGAGAAATGACTTCCGAGGAGATCCGTACTCTGCGCTACGGAAATTACGACAGAACGCCGACGCAGTTCGGTCTTAACACACTTGAAGAGGTCCTTGAAGAATTTAAAGGAAAATGCTATATAAACGTAGACAAATTTTGGCTCTATCCAAGAGAAATAAGCGAAATGATACGCCGACACGGTATGACGGAGCAAATTCTTGTGAAAACCACTCCGCACGACAAGTATCTTGACATTATTGAAGAGTTTTGCCCCGACGTACAGTATCTCTCGATGGTTTCAAAGCCCGAGGATATTGAGCGTGTAAAAGCAAGAAAAATAAATTACATCGGAAACGAAGTTCTCTTCTCTTCCGACGACAGTCCCTTTGCCACCGAGAAATTTATTGAAGAAGAACACAAAAACGGATTTCTCGTATGGTGCAACGCTATCGTTTACAGTTACAAAGCTATCCTTGCCGCAGGTCATAACGACGATATATCTGCCGCAGGCGATCCCGACAACGGTTGGGGCTGGATAGCTGACAAGGGGTATGATTTTATGCAGACCGACTGGCCGCTTATGGCTATTGAATATCTGAAAAAGAAAGGTAAGCTTTACAGGTAAGAGAAAAAGCTGCTATAATACAATACAACGACTGAAATAGTTAGAATGAGGAAACATGGTTATAACAATTAAAAAAATTTATAATGATAATTATGTTGAGGTATCGTCACCATATGGTACTTTTTGCGGAAAGTATGTTGGTGAAAATATATGTACAGACCATATGTGTGATGTTGAAATTGATATACCGAACGTTTTTGCTTTGGATGATTTTGAAATTTCTGATACCCAATCATTTAATATAGTTACTTCAAACGGTATAACGACAATCAACGGTTTGGTTCAAGAAATTGACGCTGATATGATTTTTGTCCGCTTTGGTTTGGATTTGATAGCCATAAAGATAATATTAGATGTCGAATATCAATCACTTTTGAACAAATATGTATCTTTTTCTTTTGACAAAATCGTATTATATGATACATGGGTAATTTAGATAAATACACAACATAGCATAAAATAAAAAGCCATACAACACCAAAGGAGAATAAATATGGATAATACTCGCAATGTCGGAAACAGATTAGCCCCGTTTTTTAGAGTATATGGCTTTACAAGAAAAAGCAATAAGTTCTATAAGATAAAAAATAATATAGCTTTTTTTGCGGGATTAGAGCGTCCGGGGGGACTATATTCAATGTGTTATATTATACCCCTTTATATACCAACCAATATACCGTATTTAGATTATGGATGTCGGTTAGGGTATTTCGATCCTTTTCCTGTTAAATCCTTTTACTTTGATTCGGACGACCCATCTCAGCTTGAAGTGTTCATTGAGCGTACCATGGAATGCTGCGAAAAATACTTTTTTCCATTATATGAAAAAATATCTACGCTTGAAGGGTTAATTGAATTTCTCAATCAAGGTTATGAATCTGTCAAGATGTATTGGTGTAATATGCCGCTTGCTCGTTATTACGAGTTGAAAATATATACAAACTTTGTATTGTCTCGCTATGATGATATAATGGCAGATATTCCTTTGCTGTATTCTGCAGTTGATCATTGTTTTAAAGGAGCGAGAAGTGAGTGGGAAGAGCGAATCACTAAATTGCTTAATTTCAGATTCGCTCCCAAGGAAGAAAAAGAGGAATTCATTAAAAACACAGTCAAGCATTCGATAATTGCTTGTAGAATTAAGGAGTAATAGTTTGGACTTTGTGTCGTTGCACACTCTCCACATAACCTCTTGTTGTGCAAGAGTGGCAATCTGATAATATTCCATAATGATGTACCGTTATCTACGATACAATTATGGCTATTGAATATCTGAAAAAGAAGGGGAAGCTTTATAGATAAGAGAAAAAGCTATGAGGTTTCTCTGTAAGCCTTATAATACAAAGGTGAAACTTGTAGTAAAAGGAGTACAATATATGAAAAAAATATTTTTGATAATTCTTTCAATTTTTGTTGCTATCATCATCGTCATAGATGTTTCTCTGTTTATTTCCGGTTCATTAGAAACTTTTCCCACAACAGAACAAATTGAAAAAGGGAGAATCGTATATGGGTCGATTTTGGTTCTCTTAATAATTGTTGAGACTTTTATTTTAACTCGAATTTTAAAGAGAAAATAGATAAACCCCGAACGACTTTTGAAAATCCCTGCCAGCGAAGTGCTGCATTTGCCAAGATGTGTGGAATAATAAAAAGCTATGAGATTTTGTTCTCATAGCTTTCTTTTTTTCGTAAAGTTTTTGAAGATTATTAAGAAACTTTTTTCAAAAAGTTTCTTAATCGGGGTTCCAAGGGGTTGACCCCTTGGCTACGCCGTCCCTTAATACATTCCGCCGCCCATATTTGCAGCTGCCGCTGCGGCTGCTGCTGCAGCTTCCTTATCTTCCTTCTTTTCTGCAACTACTGCTTCTGTTGTAAGAACGGTAGATGCGATAGAAGCCGCGTTCTGAAGTGCGCTGCGTGTAACCTTTGCGGGATCTACGATACCTGCCTCGAACATATCAACGTACTTTTCGCTTGCGGCGTCAAATCCGAAGCCCTTCTTACGTGAACGGAGGATCTTATCAATGATTACAGAGCCTTCGAAACCTGCGTTTTCAGCGATCTGACGGATAGGAGCTTCGAGCGCCTTTCTTACGATCATAACACCGATCTTTTCGTCGCCCTCTGTATTCTTAAGAAGCTCGTTTACGTCGTCGATTACGTTGAGGTATGCTACTCCGCCGCCGGGAACGATACCCTCTTCAACTGCCGCCTTGGTTGCATTGAGAGCGTCCTCGATACGAAGCTTCATTTCCTTCATTTCAACCTCGGTAGCCGCACCAACCTTGATAACTGCTACGCCGCCTGCGAGCTTTGCAAGTCTTTCCTGAAGCTTTTCGCGGTCGAAATCTGAGGTCGTTGTTTCGATTCCTGTCTTGATCTGAGCAACACGTGCCTTGATCTCTGCAGGATCTCCGTCGCCGCCGACGATAATTGTGTTTTCTTTATTTACCTTAACCTGTCTTGCGTGTCCGAGCTGCATCATTGTAGCTTCCTTAATATCAAGACCGAGCTCTTCTGTAATAACCTCGCCGCCTGTAAGGATAGCTATATCACGGAGCATTTCTTTTCTTCTGTCGCCAAAGCCGGGAGCTTTAACTGCAACGCAGATAAATGTTCCGCGGAGCTTATTGAGTACGAGTGTTGTAAGAGCCTCACCCTCAACGTCCTCTGCGATGATAAGGAGCTTCTTACCTGCCTGAACTACCTGCTCGAGAAGGGGGAGAATATCCTGAATATTCGAGATCTTCTTATCTGTAATAAGAATATAAGCGTCGTCGATAACTGCTTCCATCTTATCCATATCTGTTGCCATATAGGGAGAGAGATATCCGCGGTCGAACTGCATACCTTCAACAACTTCGCAGTATGTGTCTGCTGTCTTGGACTCTTCAACTGTGATAACGCCGTCTGCGCTTACCTGCTTCATAGCGTCTGCGATAAGAGCGCCAATCTCGCTATCTCCCGAAGAAATTGCGCCTACACGCGCGATGTCGTCAGAGCCGTTAACCTTCTGCGAGCTTGCAACGAGAGCCGCTACTGCCTTATCTACTGCCTTCTGAATACCCTTACGGATAACCATAGGGTTAGCGCCCGAGGTAACGTTCTTCATACCCTCTGCGATGAATGCCTGTGCGAGAAGTGTTGCCGTTGTTGTACCGTCACCTGCAATATCGTTTGTTCTGGTTGCAACCTCTCTTACGAGCTGTGCGCCCATATTTTCCATCGGATCGGCAAGCTCGATCTCCTTTGCGATAGTAACACCGTCGTTTGTAATGAGGGGCGCGCCGTACTTCTTATCGAGAACTACGTTTCTTCCCTTCGGTCCGAGTGTTATCTTTACTGTATTGGCAAGCTTATCAATACCTGCCTTGAGCGCATTACGCGCATCTGTGGAATAAACTATATCTTTTGCCATTTCTGATTTTTCCTCCTAATAATATATGACGTTATTCAACGATCGCAAGGATATCTCCCTGCTTCAGTATCGTATAATCTGTTCCGTCTATTTTAACTTCTGTTCCCGCATACTTACTTGCGATAACCTTATCGCCTACCTTAAGTGTCATAGGCTTTACCTTACCGTCTTCTCCGACTTCGCCGGGGCCTACTGCAACGACCTGTGCGATCTGAGGCTTCTCCTTTGCCGATGCGGTAAGAATGATTCCGCTCTTTGTTGTTTCTTCTGCTTCAACCATCGTTACTACTACGCGGTCTGCCAGCGGTTTAAGTGTCATAATAATTAACCTCCGTTATTTATCATTATAAATTTCAAATTCTTTGGCACTCGCGGTCGGTGAGTGCTAAACTGTACATTTATCATTGTATATATTTTCTATTTTTTTTCAATAGGTTTTGATCATTGTTCACATATAATTAACATTTAATGTAAATTTTCTATCACTCGTGTGATACACTGCGCTATTTTTGCATAAATTATGATAATAAATAAATTATTTTCAAAACTACCGGCACGGAGATAGATATGAGTTCTTTTTTCAGCTTTACAAGTGATTTTATTATCGCGCCCACCCTTCTTGTCATACTGCTTTCAGTGGGCGTTTATATGTGCGTAAAGCTCCGCTTCTTCCACCTGACAAAAGCTCCTCTGATAGTTAATAATATGCTTTCCTCAAAAGGAAATATGACTCGCCGTTCTCCGCTGAAAGAGGTGAGCGTCGCTCTTGCGGGAACACTCGGTGTCGGCAATCTTATGGGGGTTGCCGCCGCGATCTCGCTCGGGGGAGCAGGCTCTATCTTCTGGATGTGGGTAGGCGCGTTTATATCTATGATACTGAAATACGCCGAGATCGTACTCGCGGTCAAATTCCGTGTTGTAAAAAACGGCAGTCTGCTCGGCGGAGCTATGTACTACATACGCACTCCCTTTTTCCGCAGTGTATTTGCGCTACTGTGCATCATAACCTCATTCACGCTCGGAAACATTATGCAGACGAGAGCTGTGAGCGAGTGCTTTGACTACGTTTTCAAGGTGCCGCCGATAGTCTGCGGTATTATCCTTTCTATCGTCGTTTTTCTCGTTATCATAAACGGACACAAGGGAGTTTCGGGCTTTACTTCAATTATTATACCCCTTGCCTGTCTTGTATACATCGGAATATCAATGTTTGTAATACTCACAAACAGCTATATGATCCCAGATATTTTTAGCGAGATAATTTCCTCGGCGTTCACTCTGCCTGCCGCCTCGGGCGGACTTATAGGCAATCTTATAATTATGATACTTCCTGTACGCTACGGTATATCGCGCGGACTTATAACCAACGAGGCAGGCTGCGGTACAGCTCCTATCGCTCACGCCGCCGCTGACACCGATCACCCTGCCGCTCAGGGATTTTGGGGGCTTTTCGAGGTCTTTGCCGATACTATTCTGCTCTGCTCACTGAGTGCCTTCGTTCTTCTTATCGCACGTCCCGATTTCTCCTCGGGCGGAGATATGGAAAACGTGCTTAGTGCTTTTCGTACCTACTGCGGCAGTATCTCCGACTATATTTTAAGCATTTCGGTTCTTTTCTTTGCAGTTGCCGGCATTGTCGGTTGGTTTTATTACGGCCTTGTCGGACTTGAATTTTTAAGCGAGGGAAAAAAACACGCAAAGCTATTAAAAAAACTGTATGCCTTAACATACAGTTTTTGTGTGATATTTGGTTCGGTCTGCACTTCCGAGCTTATGTGGGATCTGACCGACATTTCAATCGGTCTTATGGCAATAATAAACACGCCCTGTATATTTTCATACCGTGAGCTTATTGCCGCGCAGACAAAAGATTTCTTCGCTCGGAACTCTATTACTTAATATATCTGAATACAGAATATTCCTTTATTCCGGCTGTGTGAAGTGTTTTTCTTATCTTATTTCTCGAAACGTTTTCGATTATTACGCCAAAGCCCTCGCTGTCAGAGAATACTTCCTGCGCCTTGCCGAAAAGTGAGAGGACCTTCGCGCTTGACGCGCCGAAGCTATGCGCAACGTAAACGCAAAAGTTATCAGAAACCGTATCGTTATCCGAAAGCATACTCGGATCGCCGATGTTCCAAGTCTCCTGTACCGAGTCCTTACCCGATTTAGCTATTTCGATTATATCGGAAAGAACCGCGCTTGCCGTGGGAAGCTTACCTGCTCCTTTACCGTACATCATAACGTCGCCGAGATGCTGTGCGTGGATCATTATTGCGTTAAATACGTCCGAAACGCCTGAAAGCGGGTTATCGCCAGACACTACGCAGGGAGATACCGAAATGTCTATTTTTTCGCCTGTCATACGTCTTGCGCTTGCGATAAGCTTGATATCGCCGCCGAATTTCTTGGCTTTTTCTATCGTATCGAGAGTTACGTTTGAAATTCCCTCGCAGTTTACGAGCGACTGCGGGATCATAGCTCCGAATGCAAGTGCCGCGAGGATACATATCTTTCTGCAAGCATCGTCGCCGTCAACGTCAGCCTTGGGATTTGCCTCTGCATAGCCCTTCTGCTGTGCCTGTGCGAGCGCTTCCGCGAAGGAAGTTCCGTCATCTCTCATATGTGTGAGTATATAGTTTGTAGTGCCGTTAAGAATACCGTCTATACCGTAGATCTCATTTGCCGCAAGCGAGGTCTTCATCGTGCGAAGTATCGGTATTCCGCCGCCTACGCTCGCCTCGTAAAGATAGCGGACGCCCTTTTCACGCGCTACGTCGCAAAGGAGCTTTCCGTATGCCGCAACCACCTCTTTATTCGAGGTTACAACGCTTTTGCCTGCGTTGAGCGCCTTCATCGTATAGTCGAATGCGACCTTTGTTCCGCCCATAGTTTCGCAAATTATTTCAACCTCGGGGTCGTTAAGAATTATATCAAAGTCGTGGATAACTCTATCCGCATACTTACTTTCGGGAAAATCCCTGAGATCAAGAATATACTTGATATTTATTACGTCGTGTATTTCTCTGCATATTTTATTACAGCTTGCCGCGATAACGTCTGCAACGCCTGCGCCTACTGTTCCAAAGCCGAGAATAGCAATATTCTTCATAAAAACACTCCATATAAAAAACTAAAAAAGTACATCTATTATATCATTTTTTCAGAAAATGTCAAGCAAATTTTCTATTTATTCCGATATTTATTGAAAAAAACGCTATTTTTTCTATTATGCACTTGACAAGCCTTAGTTTAAATAATATAATTAGGCAAAATCAACTGACTCGGAGGATAAACAGAGAGCTATGAAGATAATAGTAAGCGCCTGTCTGCTCGGGCGACCCTGCAGATACGACGGAAGATCGAAGCCTTGCGACAGGGTAATATCGCTCAAAGAGCGTTCTGACGTTGAAATTATAGAAATATGTCCCGAGCAGCTCGGCGGTCTTCCCACTCCGCGCGAGCCCTCCGAAATATGCGGCGAAAGGGTTATTTCGCGTGTCGGTTGCGACGTTACCGATCCTTATGAGCGCGGTGCAAAAGAGGCTCTGAAAATCGCCCTTGAAAACGGATGCTCCTACGCCATACTGAAATCGCTTAGTCCGTCCTGCTCACCATCGGGCATTTACGACGGAAGCTTTTCGGGGAAAGGTTGCTCACGGCACAGGTATTACCGCGCGGCTTTTCAGAGAAAACGGGATCACGGTCGTTTCGGAGGATGAGTTTGATATATAATTTTCTCGATACTACCGAAATATCGGAATAACAACCAAAGTAAAAAATGAAGGAAGGGGAAAACCATCTCAAACGCCGAAGTTTTTCCCCTTCCTTCAAACATCCATCCCTATTCCTTGGCTATGCCTTTTATAATTGATAATTGCCTAATATTCCCCTCTTTTGTGAGGGGATTTCGTGTTTATAGTGCGCAATGAAGATTTACTATGTAGACTATTTTAAAATTTTATGATATAATCTTATAAATCAGTGCACCCAAATTCAAAAATGCCACACTATATGAGTGAAAGGAGGCGACAATATGCAAGAAACGAGCGAAATGAGTAATCGGCTTACGAGCGAATTTACCGAGAATTATATGGAAAAGCTCTTTTATTTCTGTCTGAAAAAGACGGGAAGCCACACCGAAGCTGAAGATCTTACGCAGGACATTTCTCTTCAGATCATTACAGCTTTGAACAAGGGCACGATACCAACTATCTTTTCGGCGTGGGTTTGGCAGATTGCGCGCAACCGTTACTCTCTTTGGGCAAAGGAAAAGCATAATCGAAACGAGTCAGTAAGCGCTTCTGATATCGGCGATTATGAAATAGAAAACGAAAGCGAAAATGTACTTGATGAAATGATACGTGCAGAGCAGATGGCTCTGCTTCGGCGTGAGCTGGCGTTCATCAAAAGTGATTACCGCAACATCGTAGTTGCCTATTACATAGAAAACAAGAGTGTTCGTGATATTGCAAAGTTGCTCTCGCTTTCAACGAACACGGTAAAGTCAAAGCTTCTCCGTGCGAGAAAAATCTTGAAAGAAGGTATGGATATGGCAAGAGAATTTGGAAAGCTTAGTTATAATCCTGAAAACATTGGATTTTGGGTAAATGGGTTGCATGGGGCAAACGGAGAACCCAGGATTTATGTTTCTCGCTCACTTTGCAAAAACATTATGCTTGCAGCATACAGGACGCCTGCGACAGCAGAAGAATTGGCAATGGAGATAGGGGTAGCTCTTCCGTATATGGAGGAAGAACTATCTACTCTTGTAAATGCTACATTGATGAAGAAAAACGGCAATAAATACGAAACCAATATTTTTATTGTGAGTGCAGAGGCACAAGAAAAAATTTGTGAACATGTACGTAGAATTGCTCCCGAGCTTACAAATGCGATAATAGCGGCGATGGAATACGAAATCAAGTGGAAAAATGATAATTATCCCGAATGGCACGAGGGTTATCAGCCGTTTGAGGATATGAAATGGGCACTTCTTATGACCGAAACCGATAATGTGAATTTTGATACACTTAAGCCTTTTAATAAGAACGCGAAAGATGTTCCCAATATTGGTCCATGGGGACATACACTTCGTCCTAATGGGGGTGAATGGGATCTGCTCGGTTTAGAAACCCATCACGGCGACGAACCAAAACATGTAGGTCTGAGCGGATGTGTTTCATCTCCAAATGAAAAAGATTTGCCAAAAATTATGTTTCGTCAATTCCGCTTTAAGTATTGCGGAATTGAAAATCGCACACCGCATATTCTGACTTATGCAGACGGTCAAGGGATGGTTGCTGTTGCCGAAGGTAAGAGTGCAGAGGTAGACAGTGCTATTCTAAAAAGACTAGAATCCTACGGATATATCAAAAAGGCAGATGACGGATATATTCCTACTATTATGGTTATGCGCAAAGACAAATCGCGCAAAATGCCAAGCGAAGTAAGGGAACATTTTGAGTCATTACGCCGTAAAGCAACAGATATAGCCACACGACATTATTTGTTCTGCCGAGAACAGATTTATAAAGAAATTCCCGACTTTTTGAAAGAAGACGAATTCCAGATTGCCCACGCTTGCGTTAATGTATTTACAATGCGCGGCGCGGTTCTGGAAGAAGCTATCAAACAAGGTTACTTGTCATTTGATAAAGATAATGACAAACAAATGTTAGGAGCTTATTTAGTGATATAATGTTCAACGCCGAGAATGACTAAACGGTCATTCTCGGCGTTTTTGTTCGTATTATAAGCTGAATTTCATCACCTTGGAAATATTTTCCTGACAAAAAGTCATTTGTTTTATGTGAAACAACCCAAAAATCAGCAAAAATTACTTATTTTCGATATCAGCTATCATATTTATACGGGTAAGGTGCTTATCTCCCATAAACTCGGTATCGAGGAATATGTCTGTGAGCTTTATTGCCTTCTCGGTATCTATAACTCTTGCGCCCATACAAAGCACGTTAGCGTTATTATGCGCTCTTGTCATTTCTGTCGAAAATTCATTTTCGCATACTGCCGCGCGGATACCCTTTACCTTATTTGCCGCAATCGACATTCCGATTCCTGTTCCGCAGATGAGTATTCCCTTTTCGTACTCGCCCGAAGCTACTTTTTCTGCTACTGCAAGCGCGTATATCGGATAGTGCACCGACTCTGTGCTATCACAGCCTACGTCTGTAACCTCGTAGCCTCTATTTTTGAGGTGCTCTATAACCTCAAGCTTCATATCATACGCCGCATGATCGCATCCTACAATAATCTTTTTCATTTTTATTTTCCTTTCTTCAAGGGGTTTTACCCCTTGACCCCACTTAAAACTTTTTTGAAAAAAAGTTTTAAGAATTCCAAAAACTTTACTTAAATTGATTTATGACTTTATTCGAAGGGCGCAGTTTGCGGTTTTCGCAAAGCGAAAAGTCGGACTGCCGTCCGACAGTAAAACTGCCAAGCGACACGAAGTGTCGGTTTTGTCCCCTACAACCCCTGCCAAAAAACTTTTTGTATAAAGTTTTTTGGATTTTCAAAAACTTTACTGAAATTGATTTATGACTTTATTCGAAGGGCGTTTATTTCCCTTTTTGCTCTCTCTCAAGACGCTCGCGCTCTGCCTGCGGAAGTCTTAAATAAGTCGGTGCAAGTGCCATGTCATCGGTAGCATTTCCCTTTTCGTACTCTTTAAGTGCCACCATAGCTACGCTATACGCGCTTTGCTTGAGGAGTGCCTCGGGGGTATCCTCGATATTCCCATTTTTCAACATTTTTCGCGCTATTTCGTACCCGTCGCCGCAAAGATATACCGAAGTGTCGCTATATTTTTCAAGCTCCCTTTCAAGATCCTCTGCCGATATTGCTCTATCCTCACAGAGTCTTGTAAGAGTCTTACCGTCCGACTCGAAGAGTGCGTTATAGAACTGTCCGCGTCTTGCGTCCATCACCGGGGAAATAATCCCCTTGAAGCCGAGCAGATTATATGCAAGAGCCTCGAGTGTCGAAACTCCCACGCACTTTCTTCCGCCGAATGCAAGTCCTTTAACGAAGGACACGCCTATTCTCACGCCCGTAAACGAGCCGGGGCCCCCGGAAACTGCAAAAAGGTCTATATCGCTGACCTTCCACGATGCAAAATCCATAAGCTTTTCGAGAGTCGGCAAGAGCGTTTCGCTATGTGTATGGCCTGTATTCAGCGTTGTCTGTGCTACCTGTCTTTTATCCTCGGTGAGTGCCACGCTGAGTGTCAGCGCACTCGTATCAACTGCCAAAATTTTCATTTTCTCATTTCTCCTCGGTGCAGACCTTTTCTATTTTGATATTTCGCACGTCCTCGCCCGAGCCGAGTATTGTAACGAGATAATACCTTTCGGGTAGTGCCTCTTCTATCTTATCGCACCACTCAACCGCTTTTATGCAGTTATCGTAGTCGTAAAATCCGATAGATATAAGGTCGTCCTCGTCATTCAGGCGGTAAATATCGAAATGGCAGAGCCTTTTACCGTTTGCAATATATTCGTTTACTATTGCATAGGTCGGACTGCACACGCTTTCTCCCGGAGTGATCTGTGCTGCCACCCCGCGCACGAAAGCAGTCTTCCCTGCGCCGAGATCACCGACAAGTGCTACAAAATCACCGTTTTCAAGTGTTTTTGCGAAGCTTTTGCCTATTTCCTCGGTTTTCTCGGTTGAATCAGAGAAAAATTCATATAAAAGTTCTTTTTTCATTTTATCTTTCTTCTTAGAAAAGTCCTGTGATATTTCCGTCGTCGTCAACGTCGATATGGTATGCCGCGGGGTCTGCGGGAAGTCCGGGCATTGTGAGTATCGCGCCTGTGAGTACTACGATAAACTTCGCGCCTGCCGAAAGCTTTACGTCGCGGATCGTGATCTCGAAGTTTTCGGGTCTGCCGAGCTTATACATATCGTCCGAAAGCGAATACTGTGTCTTTGCAACGCAGATCGGATAGCGGGAGTACTCCTCGCCGAGTGCCTCGATATCGGCTATCGCCTTACTTGCAGAGGCGTCATATTTTACGCCTGCTGCGCCGTAGATCTTTGTAGCAACGGCGTTTATTTTTTCCTTTATCGACATTTCGTCGGGATAGGTAAGTGTGAAATTCGAAGGCTTTTCGCAGGCTTCAACGACCTTATGTGCGAGGTCTATACCGCCTTCTCCGCCCTTTGCGAACACTTCGGAGAGCGATACCGTAACGCCCTTCTTATCGCAAAGCTCCTGAACGACGGCAATTTCTGCGTCTGTATCGGTATCGAAGCGGTTAAGCGCAACGACAACGGGAAGTCCAAATCCCTGAATGTTTTCGATATGCTTTTCGAGATTGCAGATTCCCTTTTTGAGTGCTTCAACGTTTTCTGTCTTGAGCTCTGTCTTGGGAATGCCGCCGTTATATTTAAGTGCGCGGATAGTTGCAACTATTACTACCGCTGAGGGAGTAAGTCCTGCTGCGCGGCATTTAATGTCAAGGAACTTTTCGGCACCGAGGTCAGCTCCGAATCCTGCCTCTGTTATAGCGTAGTCTGCAAGCTTGAGTGCGAGCTTTGTTGCTCTTACCGAGTTACAGCCGTGCGCGATATTGGCAAACGGACCGCCGTGAATAAGCGCAGGAGTATTTTCTATCGTCTGAACGAGGTTAGGCTTAAGTGCGTCCTTAAGAAGAGCCGCCATCGAGCCTGCAACGTTAAGGTCGCGGCAATATACCGGCTTATTATCGTAGGTATATGCAACAAGAATATTTCCGAGTCTTTCTTTAAGGTCGGAGATCGACTCTGCAAGGCAAAGGATCGCCATAACCTCACTTGCAACCGTTATCATAAAGTGGTCTTCTCTCGGAATACCGTCTGTCTTCTTACCCATACCGATAACGTTATTACGAAGTGCTCTGTCATTTGTATCGGTTACTCTCGCAAAGAGAACTCTTCTCTGGTCTATACCGAGCTTATTGCCCTGATAGATATGGTTATCTATAACCGCGCAAAGCAGGTTATTTGCTGCTGTGATCGCGTGGAAGTCGCCTGTGAAGTGAAGGTTTATATCCTCCATAGGAAGCACCTGCGAATATCCGCCGCCTGCAGCTCCGCCCTTTACGCCGAACACAGGTCCGAGAGAGGGCTCACGGAGTGCGATTACCGCATTCTTACCTATCTTTTCCATCGCCTGACCAAGACCTACAGTCGTGGTCGTCTTACCCTCTCCTGCGGGAGTCGGGTTGATAGCTGTAACGAGAATAAGCTTTCCGTCGGGACGGTCTGCGTTTCTCTTTATAAAGGAGTCGTTGATCTTTGCCTTATAGCGTCCGTAGAGCTCAAGCTCCTCGGGCTCGATACCGAGCTGTGATGCTATTTCGGTTATGGGTTTCATTACTGAATTCTGCGCTATTTCGATATCTGTGGGAAATCCTGCCATTTTAGCCTCCGTTTTGTCTTTACGACGAGTAATATATTTTAGTTATTCTTTATTTTTTTAACAAATTCATCGATCTTTTCGATTGCGGTCGAAATATGATTTACCGAGTAGGCATAAGAAACTCTTGCAAAGCCTTCTCCGCACTCTCCAAATGCAGTACCCGGAACGATTGCAACGCCCGCCTCATAGAGAAGCTTGGTGCAAAACTCCTCGCTCGTCATTCCAAATCCGCCTACGTTTGCAAACACGTAAAAGGCGCCCTCGGGCTTAAAGCACTCGATACCTGCAGCGGCAAGTCCGCTTGTTATGTAAAGGCGGCGTCTGTTATACTCGTCCTTCATATATTCTATATCGCTGTCGCCTGCTCTGAGTGCTTCGATTGCCGCAAACTGACTGACTGTCGGAGCGCACATTATTCCGTACTGATGTACCTTGAACATCTGCGCGGTGATCTCTCCCGGTGCGAGTGTATATCCGAGTCGCCAGCCTGTCATAGCGTATGCCTTTGAAAAGCCGCTTGCGATTATCGTTCGCTCTCTCATACCTTCAAACGAAGCTATCGAAACGTGCTTGCCCGAATATGTAAGCTCTGCGTATATCTCGTCCGAGAGAACGAGAATGTTTGTGTCCCTCAGAACGTCTGCGATCTCGCGCAGGTCATCGGCGTTCATTACCGCACCTGTCGGGTTATTCGGGAAAGGAAGCACGAGCATCTTCGTCTTCGGTGTTATTGCCGCGCGAAGCTCCTGCGCTGTGAGCTTAAAATTATTTTCTGCCTTGAGCGGAATTATTACGGGAGTGCCGCCTGCCATAACCGTTATCGGCTCATAGCATACAAACGAGGGCTGAGGAATTATGACCTCATCACCGGGGTTTACCGTCGCGCGTATTGCAAGGTCGATAGCCTCACTTCCACCGACTGTAACGAGCACCTCGTCCTTAGCGTTATATTTAAGATCAAATCTTCTCTGCATATACGCTACTATCTCCTCGCGCAGAGGTGTTAGTCCCGCATTCGAGGTATAGTAGGTCCTTCCCTTTTCAAGACTTTCTATTGCTGCCTCGCGTATATGCCAAGGGGTAACGAAATCGGGCTGACCGACTGTAAGCGAAATGACGTCCTTCATTTCGTCAAGAATATCGAAAAACTTTCTTATTCCCGACGGCTTCAGAGAGCACGCCCTTTCTGAAAGAATCTTGCTGTAATCAATCATATCTCGCAGTTACCTCTCTCGTCAATTTCACGAGCCTTATAAACGACACCCTTATCCTTATACTTTCTGAGTACGAAGTGTGTTGCCGTAGCGGTAACGTATTCAAGGGGAGCGAGCTTCATAGCAACGAACTGTGCAACCTCTTTAAGAGTTTTGCCTTCGAGAATTACCTGAAGATCATAGCTTCCCGACATAAGATAAAGGCTTTTTACCTCGTCATAGTGATATATCTTCTCTGCGATCTTATCAAAGCCTCGGTCGGGCTGAGGTACTACCTTCACCTCGATGACCGCGCTTACGTATTCTCTATCCGTCTTATCCCAGTCAACGAGAGCCTGATAGCCGACTATAACGCCCTCTCTCTCGTACTGCTTTATTTTATTTTTTATATCGCCCTCTTCCTTTTCAAGCATAGTCGCTATCTGTGCGGGAGTAAGGCGTGCATCGCTTTCGAGCATCTGAAGTATTTTATCCATTTTTATTACCTCCGTAGTGTATATAATGGTCTGAAAAAATATTTCCCTTATTTTAATAATATATTATATAACATTTTTTTTGGTTTTTCAAGTAGGAAAGAGGGGATTTTTTAATTTTTATCCCAAACTGTTGCATTCCTTGCCCTTTTGTGTTAAAATAAACTAAATTATTTGGAGATATGATATGAACAACAAAATTTACTGCTCGTCGGGCACTATGGTCGGACGAGTCAACAATTACAATTACAAATTATTTACCGAAAGCGTGAAGTATATAGAAGCCGACGGCTTTGAGCTTATGATGGTAGCACCGTATTATCCTATACTGTCAGAGCTTGTTTCGGATATTGAAAAAACGGGCGCAAGCATTCCTGTAGTTCACGCAGAAAAGGACATCGGAGAGGCTTTTGCCGAAACAGACCGCGACATTTTAAACAAAGCCTTTGACGCCTTTGAAACAAACTGCCGTGTCGGAAAGCATCTCGGTTCCCAAAAGATAGTTTTGCACCTTTGGAGCGGTCCTGTATCGGACAGCTTTTTTGAAAACAATCTTGCCGCACTTCCCTATCTTTACGATATTGCATCGAAATATTCGCTCGAGCTTCTTGTCGAAAACGTACCCTGCGTGAAGAGAGATCCTTTTACAAATCTTTCGGAGATAGCCGAGAAATATCCTCACATAAAATTCATTTTCGACACCCGCTTCGGCGCTTTTCACGAGCAGACTGACAAGTTTCTATCTTCCGAGTGGCTGCTTAGTGGCAAAATTCATCATATGCACTTTTCGGACTACGTCGGACCCGCGCATGATTTCAGATCGCTTCGTCCTATCCCACATCTCACGCACGGTCTTGTCGGATTTGACTCGATCATGCCGATAATTTCGGAAAAATATCACGGCTCTATAACTCTTGAATCTCCCGAGCTTCACGCCGACGGTCCTATTGTCGAAAAGATCAACGCAGACCTTGATTACATCAAAAAATGGGTAAGAAGATAATTTACATACACAAAAAATAACCTGTGATCTAAAAAATCACAGGTTATTTTCATTTTAATTAGAAGCTACCGAGTCGGAAAGGAAATTCTTTTCGATTTCATAGTCTGTGCTATCGGTGAACTGCCACCATTTTTCTCCTGCAACGAAGCCGTTTGCCGTCATCAGAGTTTCAAGATAGAGCGCGTTTGCTCCCGCAGACGCCGAAACGTCGCTGTAATCGCGGTCGGACGCTGCCGAGCTGTCGCCGTATGCAGAGGGCATTTCGAGCGGTGTACCGTCAGCGTTAACTATCGTGATATACACCGTATTTCCTTTACTGCTTGCGTAAAAATCCGAGCTGATTATTCCTGTATATTTCCATATCGTATCCTGTGCTTTGACAGGTCTGTAAGCGTCCCAGATAACGATACGGTAGCCTTGGCCCTCGAGAAGCTTTGCAACGCTTGCGAGCTTCTGAAGAGTTCCGTAGCGCAGATATGCATCTGTAAAATTATATATCTGGTGGCCTGTTTCGTTATATATTCCCGCATATTTGAGATCTACGGTAATACTATCTATATAATCAGAAACCTTTACAAAATCGCTGTCAAGAGTGCTCGGATAGGTATCCTTATCGGGATCGTAGGTAGTATCTACCGCAGAGTATTTTGCCTTTATCTTCGCCTCTGCCGACGCGAGCTTTTCTCTGTAATAAACTTCGCTCTCGCCTGCAAGTCTTATACCGTTCTCGACCTCCGCAAGTCTTATATTGTAATCCTCTATAAGCGCGGGATCGGTTTCTGCAGAAAGCTTCGCTATAAGCTCATCTCTTTCTTTAGTCAGGCGGCGGGCGGTTTCAAGTGCCTGTGTAAGACCTAAATACAGCTCTCCGTCGCGGATAGCGTGTATATCGGCTTCGTATTCTTTATCAAAGTTTATACCCGCATTTACTACCGTTACCTTTACGATGAGCACTATTTCAGAGCCATCGTGATTTACAAGCCTAAATTCTATCTCACAGCTTCCCGTACTATATGCAATTATACTGTCAAAGCCGTTATAGGACGCCACTTTTACATCTGTGGATATCGCGCTGTACAGCTTTGCGTCGGGAATAGCTTCTATCGGCAGATATGTAAGTCCTATGTTTATCTTATCACCCGGATTCATATAATACTCGTCCGAGGATACTACTATCTCTTCTACCTTATAAATTTTTCTTGTTATTACAACGTCGCACGATGCGGTAAGTCCGTTAGTTGACCTTACCCTTATAGTTACTCTGCCCTCTGCATGTGCAGTCAGCATTCCGTCGCGAGATATGGTAAGGATACTCGTATCACTTGATTCCCATATAAGCTCGGAAAGCTCATCTGCGTCTATCGGGTCAGCAACTATCGGTGCTTTCATAACGTCGGTACACTGCATCGAAATCGCGGGATATTTGCCTGTATTCTTATCAAGCTCGCCCTCAAATGCAAGAGATTTGAGCGGATTATTTATCATTATCATACACCGCGCAACGCACTCGCCGTCTTGGGACGTAGCGGTAATAGTTACAAGTCCGTTTGAAAGTGCTTTTACGACTCCATCTTCAACACTTGCGACCGAGGGGTCGGACGATGTCCAGACAAGAGTTTTATTTGTAGCGTCTTCGGGAATATAGGTAACGTTTATTTTTAACTCCTCACCCTTTTGGATTACAACTTCATCTATGTCGAAATAGATTTCTTCGAGTGTTGCCGTTACTGTTACCTTACACGTTTTCTTTAAATTATTCGTCGTATACATTGTTATCGTAGCGCTTCCGCCGCCAACTGCGGTAACTGTTCCGCCCGAATTTACGATAGCTACATTTTCATCAGATGACGACCAATAAATTCTGCTTGTCGCATCCGAGGGAGACACCGAGAAATCAAGCTGTGCCGACTCACCCTTATACATCATAAGCTCGGTCGGTCTAAGCGATATTGACTGCGCCTTTTTTCCCACAACAATAGTGCATATTGCCGTATATTCACCGGGAGATGCCTCTACCATTATACTTGTCGTACCGAGCGCAAGTGCTTTAACGTTTCCTTCGTTATCGACCGTTGCCACCGAAGGAACGCTCGACATCCACGTATACGTCGCGCCTTCGAAGTTTTCGGGGACAGGCTTTGCGGCAAGCTTCAGACTTTCGCCTATCTCCATATCGTAATATTCATAGCTAAGCTCAACGCCTGTAAGTCTCAGCGTAACAGATACGGTGCACGATGCGCTATGCTTTCCGTCTATCGTGGTCGCACTTATTATCGCACTTCCCTGAGAAATACCCTTTACTACTCCCTTAGAATCTACTGTCGCAACAGCAGGGTTATCGGTCGACCAGTTTACGTTGAGCGTTTCCATCTCGGTTGCGAGGTTTATAACCTTAAGCTCTGCCGTCTTTCCGACGTCAAGATCAACTACGCCCGCCGTGTCTATTTTTATACCTTCCTCCTTCGGAGTGGTGTGGTCATCTGACGGTCTGTTTATCTGTCCCGGCTTTATTCGCTCACACGAGGAAAAAAGCGTGATAAGCATTGTCAGGGCAAGTAAAATTAAAATTATCTTTTTCATAGAGAGTCCTCTCCAATTACTGATCTGATAAATTTGAGTAACAAAACGTTTACATACGACATTATACCACAAATACATTTTTTTTCAATCACCATTTGATACAAAAAGTCATTTAATTATAAAACTTTTTGTAAACGGTTTTACTTTCGAAATGAAACTAATAAAAAATCTTCTCTTTTTTAACATCTTTTTGAATTTATCCTTGATATTTTATTTATTTTGTGGTATGCTTTAGAGTAGAGGTAAATTTTTCTTTTAAAAGATATAAAACGAAAGGATTTTTGCTATGACTAACAAAAACGAAAGCATTAGCTTTGCAAATAAGCTTATAGATTATATATACGCTTCTCCGAGCGCATATCACTCTGTCGAGAACGCCGTTTCCATTCTCGAGGGCGCGGGATTTACAAGACTCGACGCATCCGAGCGCTTCTCGGTCTCCCCCGGCGGAAAATATTATCTTACCCGCGGCGGTTCTTCGCTTATCGCTATGATTATCCCCGAGGATATATCCGAGATCTCTTTCACGATAGGCGCAGTTCACGGGGACTCTCCCTGCTTTAAGTTAAAGCCAAGCTGTGAAAGCGATGCTTTCGGCAAATACACAAAGCTCACCGTCGAAAAATACGGCGGCGCAATCCTTCAAAGCTGGTTCGACCGTCCTCTTTCGATAGCAGGACGTATCGTTATCGAAGAAAACGGCAAGCTTATATCCAAAAACGTAAACGTTGACCGAGATCTTCTTATTATCCCGAATATTCCGATTCACCTGGGAAATATTAAAGAGCCTACTCCTCTTACAGACCTTATTCCCCTCTTTTCCGAAAAGGAATCGGGCGTCGGTCTTTACGATATTATCGCGCAGTATGCAGGAGTTTCGAAGGACAGCATAATCTCCACCGACCTTTTCGTATACAACCGTCAGAAAGGCGTAATTTTTGGCGCAGATAACGAGTTTTTCTCATCTCCGAGAATAGACGACCTCGAATGTGCTTACGCTCTGCTTGACGGATTTATCGATGCAAAGCCTACTTCTTCTATCGCAGTTTACGCGATGTTTGACAACGAAGAAACGGGCAGCTCCTCACGTCAAGGCGCGGCATCTACATTCCTTCCCGAAACTCTGCTTCGTACCGTTCTCGCACTCGGTAAAACTCAGGACGATTACTATGCTTCTCTTGCGTCTTCGTTTATGCTTTCCGCAGACAACGCACACGCAAAGCACCCAAATCATCCCGAGCTTTTCGACGCCCTCAACGCGCCGAATATGAACGGCGGTATCGTTATAAAGACAAATTCCTCACAGAGATACACCACCGATGCGGTATCCTTTGCAATCGTAAAGAAAATTTGCGAAAAGGCGGGTGTTCCCTGTCAGAACTACGCTAACCGCGCAGACCTCGCGGGAGGCTCGACTCTTGGCAACATCGCGCTCCATCAGCTCCCTGTTTGCTGTGCTGACATCGGTCTTGCTCAGCTTGCTATGCACTCTTCGTGCGAAAGCGCAGGAGTAAAGGACGCGCTCTATCTCAGAAATGCCGCAAAGGTACTGTTTGAAACCAAATTCACCGCCGAGTCCGATTTCGGATACACACTCGGATAAAACTCTTTATTTCACCGAATTTACGGAGGATCTTTTAATGAGCATTCCCGAAAAGCTACGCTCACTCTCAAGGGCTATACGCAGAAAATCCTGCGCTGCCGTTATTCTTGCGGCAGGCAGCGGAAGCCGTTTTGCCGAGGGTTCTGACTCCTCGGAGGCTGCTTTGCCAAAACAGTTTGTCCCCATCTGCAATACACCTATGATCGTTTATTCGATAAGAGCCTTTGACTTATGCGAGGCTGTAAGCGAAATAGTTATAGTAACAAGAAAAGAAGACATTGAACATACGAAAAAAATAATAGGCGAGCTTTCTCTCACAAAGCCGATCAAAGTCGTTGCAGGCGGATCGACAAGACAAAGATCCGCGCTTATCGGATTTAACGCAGCATCTGAAGATCACCCTTACGTCGCGATACACGATGCCGCGCGTCCGCTTATAACGGCGGAGGCAGCATACAAGGTGATACGCGCCGCCTTTGTTTCAAAGGCCGCAATAGCCGCTTCTCCCGCAGTTGACACGCCTAAGATCGTTAGTTCGAGCCGTATAATAAAAGAAAAAGCCCCTGAGCGCGAAAAGCTCTGGCTCGCACAGACTCCGCAGGTCTTTGAGCGCACTCTTTACAGGGTTGCCGCTTACTACGCAAAGGAAGAGGATTTCGAAGCGACCGATGATGCTTCCCTTCTTGAATTTGCGGGATTTACAGTCAAGGCGGTCGATACCGAAATACCCAACTTCAAGGTAACTCGCCCCGACGATATTATTCTCGCTTCTGCCATAATAGAGAGCAGAAATAAAGCCGAAGTGGAGAAATCTGTATGAATTTCAGAATAGGACACGGTTACGACCTTCATCGCCTTATAGAAGGCAGAAAACTTATACTCGGCGGCGTAGATATTCCATTTGAAAAGGGACTTCTCGGTCATTCGGATGCCGACGTTGCCGTACACGCGCTTATGGACGCCCTTCTCGGCGCACTCGCTCTCGGCGATATTGGAAAGCATTTTCCCGATAATGACCCCGAGTACGCAGGGATAAGCAGTATTTTACTTCTCAAAAAGGTATATGAGCTTATCTCGCGTGAGAGTTATACTCTCTCAAACGCAGATATTACTATAATCGCGCAAAGGCCCAAGCTTTTACCCTACATTCCCGAAATGCGCAAAAATATCGCCGAGGCGCTCGGCTGCGACATTTCCGAGATAAGTGTAAAAGCCACGACCGAGGAAGGTCTTGGCTTTACGGGCAGCGGCGAGGCTATCTCCTCGCACGCGGTATGTATTTTGCAAAAGAATATCTAAACGGACGAGTGCTCCGCGCAAGCTCCTTTAAAAAGCCCGCGCGAAGCCACAGTCCCGGGCAAGACAATCCAAGGTATTTGTTTTATCCTCACTTCCGGCGTTTTGAACTTCCTGTTCTCGGACGGCTTTACCTTATCTTCATTTTTTATGACTTTGTCTGCCTGATTATATAATATGATATTTTATTTCTTGTGTTACCCTATGCGCGCTCGGTTACTTTACCGATTTCTTCACTTTGGTTTGTTTAATAGAAATTTGAAAAGCCAAAAGCGATTTTATCTCGAAAATTCAAAATAAAATTTATATTCTCTTTATTATTTATTCGGAAAGGTATCTTTTAAAATGACAAAAATATCTCCTTCTATTCTTGCCGCTGATTTCTCAAGGCTCGGCGAGGACATATCTTCTGTTGAAAACGCAGGCGCAGATATGCTCCATATCGACGTTATGGACGGAATTTTTGTTCCCAACATCTCCTTCGGTATGCCGATAATCGCCTCTATACGTCCCAAAAGCAAGTCCTTCTTTGACGTGCATCTTATGATAGACGAGCCCATTCGCTACATAAACGAGTTTAAAAAGTCGGGTGCCGATCTTATCACGGTTCACGTTGAGGCTTGCGCAGATCCCGAAAAAACGCTCAGAGCTATACGCGAGATTGGTGTAAAGTCGGGTATTTCGATAAAACCGGGAACTCCTGTCAGCGAAATCGTATCCCTTCTCCCCCTTTGCGACCTCGTTCTCGTTATGTCTGTTGAGCCCGGTTTTGGCGGACAGAAGTTTATGCCTGTTGCAGTTGATAAGATCAAAGAGCTTTATGCTCTCAGAAAAGAGCTCTCGCTCTCTTATGAAATCGAGGTTGACGGCGGTATAAACGAGGAGACGGGAAAGCTCTGCGTAAATGTGGGTGCTGATATTCTCGTTGCAGGCTCTTCTGTATTCAAAAGCGAGAACCGCAAGGAAGCTATCGACGCTCTGAGGGGCTGATATATATTATCGGAAAGGAACAAAAATGGATAAAAGAAAAACTCTTATAACAGGAAGCTTTGACCCGCCCACGCTCGGTCATCTTGACATCATAAAGCGCGCTTCTTCCCTTTTTGACGACGTTACCGTTTGCCTTTTTAAAAACAGCGACAAAAAATATATGTTTTCCGAGGAAACTCGTCTTAATATGCTTCGCGAAATGTGCAAGGATATTCCAAACGTGAAAATAGACTCCTCGGACAAGCCTGTCGTTATATACGCAAAAGAAAACTTAATAAATTTCATCGTCAAGGGCGCACGAAACTCAAGTGATTTTGAATACGAAAAGTTCTTGCATCAGGTTGGAAACGACATAAATCCCGACGTGGAAACTGTCATTCTTTTCGCAAAGCCCGAGTACGAGCGCGTTTCGTCGTCTGCCGCGCGTGAGCTTATTCGCTACGGTCTTGATCTGTCGAAATATCTCTCTCCCGAAGTTATCAGTATAATAAAGAAAAGTTAAAGCAAATGAAAAATTTATATTCTTACAATACCCTTTTACTTTACGGCGGCGAGCAGGTGATAAATATTATATTTATCGTCCTTGGATTTTTCGTTCTTGCCGCGCTTATATGGGCGCTCGCTTCATATCTTGCCTTCCGCACGGCAATAGCCAGACGTCCCGACCTTCCCTTTGAGGTGCTCGAAAAAATGCCCGACACCGCTTGGTGCAGATTTAAAAAAGAGATACGTGAGGGGATAAGCTGGGTCGAGTCTATGCCCAAAACCACGCTCACTACCCTTTCGCACGACGGTCTTAAGCTATACGCTACCTTGATCGAGCACGAAAATCCAAGAGCGACTCTGCTTATGTTTCACGGATACCGCTCGTCAGGTATGAACGATTTTTCCTGTGCGACGAGGTTCTACTACTCGCTTGGATTTAATCTTCTTATAGTCGATCAGCGCGCACATGGACGAAGCGAGGGAAAATACATCGGTTTCGGTGCGACCGAGCGCTTTGACTGTCAGACATGGGCGCGTATTATATATGAAAGGTACGGAAAAGAGCTTCCGATACTTATAACGGGTATTTCTATGGGCGGTGCTACCGTGCTTATGGCAAGCTCTCTTGAGCTTCCCGAAAACGTGGCTGCAATAATCTCAGACAGCGCGTTTACATCTCCCGCCGACATACTTTCTCACGTGATAAGAAAAGATTATCACATAAACCCGTCAATTATAATGCCTTTTATGAATATGTGGTCGAAGGCACTTGCAAAATATTCTTTTTACGAGGTATCTGCCGAGGATACCGTGAAAAAAGCGAAGGTTCCTATCCTTTTTATTCACGGTCTTAGCGATGACTTCGTTCCTTCGGAGATGTCAAAGCGTTCATTTGAGGCTTGCGTGAGCAAAAAGGACTCTGTTTTCGTTGAAAAGGCGGGACACGGCGAGAGCTATCTTGTCGACAAGGAGCGCTGTGAAGCTACGCTGAAACAATTTATTTCGGGTATTTTTGAAGAAAAAAACTAAATATAGTGTTACGATGAGCCGACACAAGATATTGTGTTGGCTTGTTTTTTGTGTTTATTTACTGAAAATATAATCAAAAAGTGTATTTTCACTTTAAGAAATTAAATTTCGGGCGGCTTTTTAACACGAAGTCATCGTATTGAACAAAAATTTTTCCTAAATTTGTATATATTGATGTATTGACAAATCACAAGATATAGTTTATACTTTAAGAGCAACCATCAATATATTGTTTTTATGGAGGTGATGTGTGTGAACATCGGAGGTCTGCAAAAGCTTACCCTGCTCGACTACCCCGGCAAGATCGCTTGCACGCTCTTTACAGTCGGCTGTAACCTGCGCTGCCCTTTTTGTCATAACGCATCGCTTGTTACCCATCCACAAGATGCAGGGTACGTAACCGACGACGAGTTTTTCTCTTTTCTTCAAAAAAGAAAGGGTGTGCTCGAGGGAGTTTGCGTTACCGGAGGTGAACCCACTCTTCAAAAGGACCTTCCCGAATTCCTTGAGAGGATAAAAGCTCTCGGATACCTCGTGAAGCTCGATACGAACGGCACAAATCCCCGTTTACTGCGTTCTCTGATAGACGCTCGCCTTGTCGATTACGTGGCTATGGACATAAAAAATTCGCCCGAGAAGTATATTATGACTTCGGGCAACATTGATTTTTTCGAAAATGTCAAGGAATCGGTTTCCCTTCTGCTTTCGGGCAAGGTTCAGTATGAATTCAGAACGACGGCGGTCGGCGGCTTCCACGAAACCGAGGATTTTGAGTCTATCGGAAAATGGATCAGCGGTGCTGAAAAATATTTTATTCAGAACTTCGTTGATTCAGGAGATCTTATCGCTAGGGACACGCTTGGCATTCCCAAAGAAAAGATGTACGAATTTTTAAGGGCGGTACAAAAATATATCCCGTCGGCAGAGCTTCGCGGCATCTGAGTAAAATTCCCGTAAACATTATAGTAAATAAAAAATCAAAGAAAAAGGAGATCCAAAATGTATCAGGTACAAAAAAGAGACGGAAAAATAATTGACTTCTCACTCGACAAAATTTCAAACGCTATCAGGCTCGCTTTCGAAGCACAGGAAAAACAGTTTCATCCGCAGATCATCGACTTCCTTGCGCTCAAGGTTACTGCCGACTTCGAAAATAAGATAAAGAACAATATTATCGCCGTTGAAGACATTCAGGACAGCGTTGAGTCTGTTCTCGTTCAGGCAGGCTACTCGGACGTTGCAAAGGCATACATCCTTTACAGACGTCAGAGAGCAAAGCTCCGTGAAATTCAGAACACAGCTCTTGACTATAAGGAAACTGTAAACCAGTACCTTAAGGCTCTTGACTGGAGAGTTAAGGAAAACTCGACAGTTACCTATTCTGTCGGCGGTCTTATCCTTTCCAACTCGGGCGCAATTACCGCTAACTACTGGCTCTCCGAGGTTTACGATGACGAGATCGCAAACGCTCACAGAAACGGCGACATTCATATCCACGACCTTTCTATGCTCACAGGCTACTGTGCAGGTTGGTCGCTCAAGCAGCTCATTCAGGAAGGTCTCGGCGGCGTTGTAGGTAAGATCACGTCTGCTCCCGCGGCTCACCTCTCCACACTCTGCAACCAGATGGTAAACTTCCTCGGAATTATGCAGAACGAATGGGCAGGCGCTCAGGCATTCTCCTCTTTCGACACATATCTTGCTCCCTTTGTTAAGGTTGACAACCTTTCTTATAAAGAAGTTAAACAGTGCATTCAGTCCTTCGTTTACGGCGTAAATACTCCCAGCCGTTGGGGTACTCAGTCGCCCTTTACAAACATCACTCTCGACTGGACAGTTCCCGCTGACCTTGCAGAGCTTAACTGTATCGTAGGCGGAAAAGAGCTTGACTTCAAGTACAAGGACTGTAAGGCTGAAATGGATATGGTCAACAAGGCGTTCATCGAAATTATGATCGAAGGCGACGCTAACGGCAGAGGCTTCCAGTATCCTATCCCCACATATTCTATCACTCGCGACTTCGACTGGTCGGAAACAGAAAACAACAAGCTCCTCTTTGAGATGACCGCAAAGTACGGTACTCCCTACTTCTCGAACTACATCAACTCTGATATGGAGCCCTCGGACGTTCGTTCGATGTGCTGCAGACTCCGTCTTGACCTCCGTGAGCTCCGCAAAAAATCGGGTGGCTTCTTCGGATCGGGTGAGTCCACAGGTTCTGTCGGCGTTGTTACCATCAATATGCCGAGAATCGCATATCTCTCTGCAAACGAAGAAGAATTCTACAAGCGTCTTGACAGACTTATGGACGTTTCCGCACGCTCGCTCAAGACAAAGAGAACCGTTATCACAAAGCTTCTCGACGAAGGACTTTATCCTTACACCAAGAGATACCTCGGAACATTCAACAACCACTTCTCGACCATCGGCCTTGTCGGTATGAACGAAGCAGGTCTTAACGCAAAGTGGCTCCGCGCTGATATGACCTCGGCAGAGGTTCAGGAGTTCACAAAGAACGTTCTCAACCATATGCGTGAGCGTCTCTCCGACTATCAGGAAATGTACGGCGACCTTTACAACCTTGAGGCTACTCCCGCAGAATCGACCTCCTTCCGTTTTGCAAAGCACGACAGAAAGCGTTACCCCGATATCATCACCGCTTCCGAAGGCGATTCTACACCTTACTACACCAACTCTTCTCACCTTCCCGTTGGATACACAGAGGACATCTTTGCCGCTCTTGACGTTCAGGACGGACTCCAGACCCTCTACACATCGGGTACAGTATTCCACGCATTCCTCGGAGAAAAGCTCCCCGACTGGAAGAGCGCCGCAAATCTCGTTCGCAAGATCGCAGAAAACTACGCGCTTCCCTACTACACACTTTCTCCCACATACTCGGTATGCCGCAACCACGGTTACCTCGCAGGCGAGCAGTTCGTTTGCCCCGAGTGCGGAGAAAAGGCAGAGGTCTACAGCCGTATCACAGGTTACTACCGCCCCGTTCTTAACTGGAACGACGGTAAGAGTCAGGAATACAAGGACAGAAAGGTTTACAACATCGCTAAATACGGCGACAAGGTTATAAGCAAGTCCGAAGAGGCTGTTAAGGCAAACGACAGCGCAGCACCCGCAGTTAAGTTTGCGGAAAACAGCGCAGACGCTATTATCCTCTTTGCAACACACACCTGCCCCAACTGTAAGATGGCTAAGATCTTCCTTGACAAAGCAGGTATAGATTACGAGGTCGTATACGCAGACGATAATCCCGAAACAGCGGCAGAATTTGAGATCAAGCAGGCTCCTACTATGGTAGTTTCCAAGAACGGCGAAACAGAGGTTATTACCAACGTATCCAATATCAGAAAGTTCGCTGAAATGAACTCTTAAACTGATTATTTCGAGTGAGGTCTTATAAATCTATGTACGATATAATTGTTATAGGCGCAGGTCCCGCGGGTCTTACCGCGGCGATCTACGCTGCACGTGCGGGAAAAAGCGTTTTGATCCTCGAAAAAGAAACGTTTGGCGGTCAGATAACCCATTCCCCTAAGGTTGAAAATTACCCCGGTTTCTGCGAAATGAGCGGAAATCAGTTTGCTGAAAGACTTATCGATCAAGCTCTTCTTCACGGCTGTGAGATCGAGCTTGAGCGTGTAGTTTCTTTGAAGGTTGACGGAAATGTGAAGACCGTTATTACCGAGAGCGAAAAGAGCTTTGAGAGCAGTGCGGTTATTATTGCATCGGGCTCGAAGCACAGACATCTCGGACTTGAGCGCGAGGATTATTTTGTCGGAAACGGCATCTCCTACTGCGCTGTTTGCGACGGAGCCTTCTACGAGGGCAAGAACGTTGCTATTATCGGCGGCGGAAACACCGCGCTTCAGGAGGCTGTTATGCTCTCCGATATTTGCGAGAGTGTTACTCTTATTCAGAATCTTCCCTTCCTTACGGGCGAAGAAACGCTTATCGAAAAGCTTTATCTGCGCGACAACGTAAGCTTCATTTTCGGTTCTGTTGTAAGTTCTTTTATCGGCGAAAAGCATCTCGAAGGGCTTGAGATCAAGAAGTCTGCAACAGGAGCAGTTTCAAGACTCTACGTCGACGGAGTTTTCGTTGCTATCGGTCAGGAGCCCGAAAACAAGCCCTTTGCCGATCTTATTTCGCTTAACGATAACGGATATATAATCGCCGACGAATCGTGCGACGTGGGTATCCCCGGCGTTTACGTTGCGGGCGACTGCCGTACAAAAGCTGTCCGTCAGATCGTTACAGCAACAGGCGACGGTGCTGTTGCCGCTGTCAACGCTTGCAGATATATTGACAGTCTTTGAGGAAAGTACGGATTAACGCAGAAAAACTTTTTGAAAAAAGTTTTTCCACACCTTTTCAAAAACTTTTATAAAAAAACCGCAGGAGAATTTCCTGCGGTTTAATTTATATAAAACAAAAAGCTATGAGAAATTTATCTCATAGCTTTTTTAGTAAAGTTTTTGAAGATTATTAAGAAACTTTTTTCAAAAAGTTTCTTAATCGGGGTTCCAAGGGGCTGCGTCCCTTGGCGTTCTCATTACCCTCTGAGTGTAATGCCGAGCTGTTTTTCAACAGATGCTATAATCTTCGCAGAGGTCTTTTCGGACTCGTCCTCTGTGAGAGTATGGTCTGCAGCGCGAAGAGTTACTCTGAATGCAAGGCTCTTCTTATCTGCGCCAAGTCTTTCTCCAACGTAAACGTCAAAAAGTGTAACAGCTTCAACGAGTTTACCGCCTGCCTTACGTATTACGTCTTCGATCGAGCCTGCTTCTGTATTCTTATCGCAAACGAACGCAAAGTCGCGGTTTACGGGCGGATACTTGGGAAGAGGCTTATAGTGCTTATCGAAGCTTGAGAAATCAAAGAGCTTTTCAAAGTCGATATCAGCAAGATATACGGGAGTGTCAAAGCCGTAATTTGCCGCAACTCTCGGGTGAATCTGACCGATAGTTCCCACTACCTCAAAGCCTCTTGCGATAATATTCGCGCATCTTCCGCTATGGAATATCGGGCTGTTTTCGTTTGAAACAAACTTGATCTTTGCTATTCCCGCATCTTCGCA
Source organism: Eubacteriales bacterium (assembly GCA_045580325.1). Lineage (GTDB taxonomy): Bacteria > Bacillota > Clostridia > Oscillospirales > CAG-272 > SIG672. The sequence continues at coordinate 108,136 of JAZNNR010000020.1, read as the reverse complement.
GATAGCCTCTGCCATTCCCTTGAGTGTATAGAAATCTCCGTCGCCGTAGAAACCGAAGGTAAGGCGGAGGGGTTCTTCGGGAAGCTCGCTTTTATCTTCACTCGGAATATAAATATGTCCGAGCTCGTAGATCGCAACGCTTTCTGCCGAATTGTAGTTATTATTTCTTGCAAGAACACCGAGTACGGACGGAACAAGTGTAGTTCTCATAACGCTTGTATCTTCTCCGAGCGGATTGGTGATAACGACCTGTGTGCGCTCGGGAGCGTCCTCGGGGAGATTTATCATATCAAGCGTCTTCGGAGACACAAACGAGAAGGTAACGCTCTGTGTGAGTCCGAGAGCGCAAAGAAGCTCGTGAAGTCTTGCTCTGTACGCCTGTTTGGGTGTAAGCGTTCCTGCCTTTACAGCGCACTTAAAGGGCGTTGACGGGATATTATTATATCCGTAAATTCTTGCAATTTCCTCTGCAACGTCGTTCATACGCTCAATATCAGAACGGAACGAGGGGGCAGTAAGAACACCGTTTTCGATAGTACAACCGAGAGAGGTGAGTATTCTTACCATTTCTTCTTCGGGTACGTTTGTTCCAAGGAAATTATTTATCTGCTGTGCGTCGAATTTTACGGTATTCGGCGCTTTTTTATTCTTATAAACGTCTATGACTCCGCCCACAACTTCGCCTGCTCCGAGAAGATTTACAAGCTCACAAGCTCTTTCAAGTGCGGGAAGTGTGTTTTCAGCGTCGAGCCCCTTTTCAAAGCGGCTGCTAGATTCGGTTCTCATTCCCTGCGCCTTTGCCGCAAGTCTTACCGAAGAACCGAGGAAGTTTGCAGATTCAAACACAACTGTGGTAGTTGTATCCTTGATCTCGCTGTTTGCACCGCCCATAACGCCTGCAAGTGCTACTGCCTTCTTTTCGTCGGCAATAACGAGTGTATTTGCGCTCAGGGTATGATCGATATCGTCAAGCGACTTGAAGCGCTCTCCCTCCTGCGCTCTTCTTACAACGATCTTTTTGCCCTCAAGCATAGCATAATCGAACGCGTGCATAGGCTGACCGTATTCGAGCATTACGTAGTTTGTAATATCAACTATATTATTTATAGGACGAACGCCCGAAGCGCGAAGTCGCATTCTGAGCCAAAGGGGCGAGGGCTCTATCTTTACGTTCTTGATAACTCTTGCCGTGTATCTCGGACAAAGCTCTGCATCGTCAACCTCTACCGAAATATATTCGGAAATATCTCCGCTTCCCTCTTTTACTTCGGGAGTATGGAGTCTGAGCTCTCTGTTAAAGCTTACTGCGCTTTCGCGTGCAAGACCGATAACAGAAAGACAGTCGGGGCGGTTAGAGGTTATCTCAAACTCTACCGACTTATCGCTGAGCATAAGGACCTCTTTTATATCCTTACCTATTTCGCTTTCAGAAACGAAGCTATTCATTATGAATATTCCGTTTTCATCTGCGCCCGGCATATCGTGTGTTGTGAGATTCAGCTCGCCTATTGAGCAAAGCATACCGTCTGACGGAACACCGCGAAGCTTTCCTGCCTTGATAACAACTCCGCCCGGGAGCTTTGCAACCGGAACTGCTACGGGAATTATCGCGCCCTCAAAAATGTTCTGCGCGCCTGTAACTATCTGTCTAGCCTGTTCTTCGCCGACATCTATCTGACATATCTGAAGATGGTCGGAGTCGGGGTGCTTTTCAATTTTGAGTATTTTTCCGACGAGTACGTTTTCAATATCGTCGCCGAGAATCTCATAACCTTCAACCTTTGAACCTGTATCGGTCATACGGTCGCAGTAATCTTTTACATCTATATCGCTGACATCTGTGAAGTCCGCGAGCCATTTAAGTGATAAATTCATCTTAAAACTATCCTCCTCACCATTTTATCATCAGAACTGCTTAAGGAAACGAAGGTCGTTTTCGTAAAGCAGACGCATATCATCTATACCGTATTTTATCATTACGATACGTTCAATACCCATACCGAAGGCAAATCCACTATAAACCTCGGGGTCGATTCCACATCCCGAAAGTACGTTGGGATGTACCATACCTGCGCCGAGAATTTCTATCCAGCCTTCGCCCTTACATACGCGGCAACCCTTGCCACCGCATACGAAGCAGCTTACGTCAACCTCTGCGGAGGGCTCTGTAAACGGGAAATGGTGCGGTCTGAAGCGTATTTTGGTTTCCGAACCGAACATCTGCTTTGCAAACGTTTCAAGCATTCCGCGAAGGTCGCCCATCGTTATGCCCTTATCAACAACAAGTCCTTCGAGCTGATGAAATACGGGAGAGTGTGTTGCGTCAACCTCGTCTGCGCGGTAAACTCGTCCGGGAGATATTATTCTGATCGGGGGTTCCTGCTGCAGCATTACTCTTGCCTGTACGGGAGAGGTCTGCGAGCGAAGAAGGATATTATCTGTAATATAGAAGGTATCCTGTGTATCGCGTGCAGGGTGATTTTCGGGAATATTGAGCTTCTGGAAGTTATAGAGGTCATATTCTACCTCAGGTCCTTCGGCAATTTCAAAGCCCATGGAGCGGAATATATCGCTCATCTCGGTTTCAATCTTTTCAAGAGGGTGTCTTTTTCCTACTTCAAACTTCTTACCGGGAGCTGTAACGTCGAGCTTTTCGTTCTTAAGCTTTTCTTCAAGCTTCTTCTCTTCAAGCTCCTTCTTTTTAACAGATATTGCGTCCTCGATATAGACTCTTACTTCGTTTGCAAGCTGTCCTATTATCGGGCGCTCCTCGGGAGTAAGCTGGCCCATTCCGCGAAGAACTGCTGTAAGCTCACCTTTTTTTCCGAGGTATCCTACGCGCACGCTTTCAAGGGCGCTGTCGTCGTTGGCATTTGCAAGTGCTTCCTCGGCTTTTGCTCTGATTTCAAGCAGCAAAGTTTTCATTTTTGTTCTTTCCTTTCGATTTATCTGAGTGTTTTTTTACAAAATAAAAAACCTGCGCCCATAACAATAGGGCGACAGGAATCTTGACGCGGTACCACCTATTTTTCAAAGCATATAAATCTGTAAATATGCTTTTACTTTGAAACCTATAACGCGGTCAACCGTATCTGCCTACGCAAAAGTACCGCTTCTTAAGGCGGTTTATTTTTCAGCAGATCTGCTCCAAGACGAATGGCGACCGTCGGCTTCTCCGCTCCGCTTTCAGCCTCTCTGGCGGAACTCTCTGTGGGAAAAGGACTCCGAAACGTGCCTATCTTTTCACTGCATTTCTCATATCCTTGATATTATAGCATATTTTTCAGAAAAATCAATAGCAATTTACATTAAATTTTGATTTTTTCGGTAAAATATGTTTACTTTTTACTTAAAATGTTGTAAAATAGACTTATCATATAACTATGGAGAAACAAACCCAAATGAAAGAACTTCTTTTACCCGCGGGAAATCCCGAAAAGCTTGCCGCCGCACTTCGTTACGGCGCTGACGCCGTTTATCTTGCAGGCAAGGTTTTCGGTATGCGCTCTGCTGCCGCAAACTTTTCCGACAATGAACTTTTCGACGCTGTAAAATACGCTCACACGCTCGGAAAAAAGGTATATATTACCGTAAACGTTACTCCCCACTGCCACGAGTACGACGAGCTTGAAAAATATCTCTATCTCTTAAAAGAAGTGTCTCCCGATGCGCTCATTATCGCAGACGTCGGTGTTTTCACTCTCGCAAAGAAGATACTTCCCGACACGCAGATACATATTTCCACACAGGCGGGTGCTGTCAGCCACGCAGACTGCTCATTTTGGTATAATCTGGGCGCATCGCGCGTGGTTTTGGCGCGCGAGCTGTCCTTTAAAGAAATTGAGATGATCCGAGAAAAAACGCCTGCCGCTCTTGAGCTTGAATGCTTTATTCACGGCTCTATGTGCATTTCGTGGAGCGGCCGCTGTCTTCTTTCGGCAAATATCACAGGGCGCGATGCCAACAGGGGAAGCTGTACTCAGCCCTGCCGTTGGAATTATAATCTCTATGAAATTGCCGAAGAAAAACGCCCTAATCTCCGTTTTCCCGTCGAAGAAAACGATCTTGGCACTTTTATTATGTCAAGCCGCGATATGTGTATGATCGACCATATTCCCGAGCTCATGGAGAGCGGAATTTCATCGTTCAAGATCGAAGGACGAATGAAGAGCGCCTACTATACCGCAGTTTGTGCAAATACCTACCGCATAGCTATGGACAAGTACTTAGCGTCGCCCGAAAATTACGTATACGACCCGCTTTGGCTGCGCGAGCTTGAAAGCGTAAGCCACCGCGAATACTGCACGGGATTTTATTTCGATTCGCCCTCGGACAATGCTCAAACGGTAACTCGCGACGGTTATCTTCTCGAAAAGGCTTATCTTGCACACGCTGTATCTTACGACGAAGAAAGCGGACGCGCCACCTTCAGACAGAAAAATAAGGTTGTATCGGGCGCGGATATTGAACTTATCTCCCCCGGTCTTGTCGGCCGCTCGCTTATCGCTCTTGATATGAAAAATGAGCACGGAGAGGCTATCGAGTCAGCCCCACACCCCTCTATGCTATTCTCGATAAAGGTTCCTTTCCCTGTCAAAGAAGGGGACATCATCAGGGGTGTCTGAAAACAGCTCTACAAAAAATATTGACATTACGCTGTTTTTATTGTATAATCTAAGTTAGTATTTATATTTTCGCAAATTAGCAGATTGGATGTGTTTTATTTGGATTACTTTTTGACAATAATCGTCGTTGCTGCCCTCTCGGTCGCTGCCGTTTGGGGTGAAAATCATTTGGCAAAAAAGGACAGCCCGTTCTGGGGACTTATAATTCCCTCTTCTTTATTTTTTGTAAATATTATCACGTTTTTAATAATGCTTATAGCCAAAGCATCTGTGAAAAAGCTTTTGATCGTATTCTTCGCAATTTATACGGTAGTTGCGGTAACTCTTATAGCTTTTATCATCTTCCGAGTACGCCGTGCAAGGCTCGTAAATGAGAATATAAAGAAGCGCAACAAGGTCCTTGCGGCACGCCGCGCCGAAGCTGAAAATCAGAAGCGTCTTCTTGACCAGCTCAAAGGATTTATCTGCCCCGAAAGCTTCGTTGACAGCAAGACTCAAAAGGACGTTGTCCTTATGGCAAAAACAGGCCGTACAAACGAAGAGATCGCACAGAAAACCACTCTTGACGTAAAAGAAATTGAGGCTATTCTCCTATCGTTCAAGCGTTACGTTAGCAGAATTGAGTCTTCCGACGAGGGTACTGCAGACCTTATCCTTTCCCCCGCACAGCAGGAAGAAATACTTACAAATATCGTAAATTCTCTTCCTTCCGAGCACAGCATAAACACCGAAGGGTATTGGACGAAGAATTCTGTAAGACATCTTGCTTCATCAATACTCGGCGAGAACGTATCGGCGCGTATTATGAGCGCATATCTGCGTCATTGGGAAGTCGCTGTTCCTGCCGACAAAACTATTAAGGTAAGACGCGAAAATCCCGCAGTTGCCAACTGGCTCGTAAATGAGTTTGAGGACGTTCGCATAAAGTGCAAAAACGAGGGCGGCGAAATCATCTGGATATACACCTTAAAGCCCGAGGCTATTTACGAGGTGAGCAAACACATTCCTCACGACTGTGTACTGCTTATGGCTGTTACAAATGACGGTTACGCACGCTTTAAGTTCTACCCATCAAGTGAAAAGGATATGTTCTCAAAATTCGCAAATTCGCTCGTCGCCTCTGCTTCCTGCAAGTATTTTGCAGTCGTAAATGAAAGCTTTGACGAATATATGGAAGAGCTGGGCAGAGTTTCTATCCGTGCTCTTTCCGACAGAATAGAATTTTTTAGAGCTATTTAATTTTAATACCTTTTGCAATTTACAGCTATAATGAAAAAAGTTAAAATCTTCTTGTCTGCTTTTAGTCTTACAAGGAGGTTTTAACTTTATTTTTATGTTTAATTTATTGAAAAAAATCTTATCCGGCAAGCGCACACCCTTTGAAGTAATATTCGGCAGGAGCTTCGAGCGTGTACGCGAGATAATTATCAGTGCCGCACTTAAAAGTACGCTATGAATTTCAGTGAAATATTATCTTTGATCTTCGCGCTCTTTCTCGGAAGCGGCGGCGGTGTCGGGATTGGTGTATATCTCATAAAACGCGCGATCGACAAGCGTATTTCTAAATACGAGAAGGAAGCCGAGGAGGTTGCTACTTTAAAAAAAGAGCTCGGGGACGCCGACAGCCGTCTTCATCATGCCTATGGGCGTATGTTTTTTTGGATCTACCGCGCTATCACAAGCGGTAAATATGCTGACGAGCTTGGAAAAGCCTTTGGTGAGCTTGAAGAAGCCGAGAGAGCGCGGAAAAAGGTTGAGCGCGAAATTATATCGCGTTTCAGCACGGAGAAGTAAGGGGAACGATTTTGCAAAGGAAACTTTTTGAAAAAAGTTTCCTCTAAGCGACGGTTTTGCCGTCGGTTTGCACTCATTTCAAAAACTTTTCTTAAAGGGAAAGCGGGACGTCAAAGGCGCCGTCCCCTACCGATATTTTTTAAGATACAGACAAGGAGCACGGGGCGTCGAGGACGCCGTCCCCTACAAATAATATTACAGCACAGCCTTACAACTAAAAAGAAAACCCCTCTCGTACCCATATTGTACGAGAGGAGTTTTTATTTAAATTACAATATTATATTTATATAATCCTGTAATTAAATTATTCAACTACGATATTGATGTTCTTGTAGTAGATGTTAGCGCCGTTTGTACGGAGACCAACAGCGTTATCGCCTTCGTTAGCAAAGATTCTTGCATCGAAGTCAGCAGATTCAACTGCTACGTCGTTGTAGAAGATTGTGTAAACTTCGTTTTCGCAATCATACTCAACCTTGAGGTTGATGTATTCGTCGTTCTGGAATTCGAGAACTGCTTCATAGTCTGTGTATACAACGTTATACGAAGCAGAGTTCTGCCACCAAGAATCGAATGCACCCCAACCTGCGTCAGCACCGATGCTTACAGCTCCGAGCTTAGACATGATTGTGTTTGCACCGTTCATATACATGAACATGTAGGAAATGTATTCCTGTTCCCATCCGAAGATAGAAGATTCAGTATCAAGCCAGAGGTCGAGAACGAATCCGCAGTCTGTATTAGAACCCGAGGGTGTCTTGATGTCAGCAGAGATGGTGATCTTGCTTGCTTTTGTGAAGTCTACGCCGTCAACAACAGCGATAGCTGAGCCGGAAACAGAGTAAACTGCGCCCTTATCGTCGCCTTCTTCAGTAACAACTTCCCACAGACCGTTTACATCGTTAAATGTAAGTGTATCGACTGTTTCGCCGTAAACTACGCTTGCGCTGGGAACGGTGAAAGGTGTGTACTCTTCGAGAACGCATGTGCATTCGTCTTCAGGATTGCCGCATTCAGGGCAGAGTACTACTTCTCCGCATGTGCAGTCGTCGAGAGCGTTGCCGCATTCAGGGCAAGTTTCAGGATCGGGATCGGGATCGGGCTTAGGATCGGGTTTGGGATCGTCTCCAGGTGTCTGTGTGGTATCGTCGTCATCGGGTTTTTCTTCCTGGCATGCTACAAAAGCAAATACCATTGTGAGAACGAGAACACAAGCAAGAATTCTTATAAGAATATTCTTCATTTTTAGTTCCTCCAAATAAATGTTAGAAATTTAATTAGTTTTGAGAAGCGAATATGGCGCCCCTCCTTATGTTCGGTATTATTATACCATCTTTTTTGTTTTTTGTCAATCGTTTTTTATATGCGCGTTGTTTTTTGTTAATTATGCTCCAATCACTGCTCCTCTTTTTGTGGCATTTGTACAGTATATGTTTTTTATTCATCTTTTGTCAAAAGTTTTTTCGTTTTTCATCTTATATGTGTTTTTGGGGAGTTAAAATAGACAAATTTTAGTTTTTTTACAAAAATCGCACACATTTCGTTTTTTTGTGGTATAATGGGGTGAGTGGAAGTTAGGAACGCGGGACGTCGAGGGCGCCGTCCCCTACAAGACAAAGAAACGGGGCACCAGCCGACACCACAGGTGTTGGTTTGTATCTAAGTCCCCTACAAATAAAGAACTCACACTTGAAAGGAACAAACCATATGAGAATCAGCAAAATATCTGAACTCGCAGGAGGAAGCTTCGAGCTTTTCCTTCTTATTAAAGAAATACAGACAAAGACCGCGCGCAACGGAAGTACTTTTCTTACTTTTATCTTCACCGACGGCAGCGAAAATCTTTCCGCTAACATGTGGGACACGTCAATCGATGCTCTCGAGGTTTCTGCCAAGGAGATCGCTTACGTAACGCTCGAAGGCAAGCCCTACAACGGCAAAATGAGCTACACGGTAGAGCGTATCCGTCCGTCCTACCCTTCCGAAGGAATATCGCTGACCGATTTCATTCCCTCCTCCCAGATACCGCCCGAAACGCTTTACGAATTCTGCTTATCAAAGATAGACAAGATGGCTGACACCGAGCTTTCGGCGCTTATAAAGGAAATTTACGTGGACAACAAGGACAAGCTCCTTTGGCAAAGTGCCGCAAAGTCGGTGCATCACAACAAGGTGGGCGAGCTTCTCTGGCACGTGGCTCGAATGGTCAAAATGGCAAGCGCATCTGCCGATACTTACGGAGTTCTTAACCGCGATATGCTCATAGCGGGTGTTCTTCTTCACGACATTGGCAAGCTTATTGAGCTTTCGACCGACGAAATGGGCATTACCGAGTACACCAAGGACGGATATTTATTCGGACACGCATTCCTCGGCATTGAAATGGTTAAAAAATATGCCGAAAAGCTCGGCACGAGCGAGGAAAAGGTGCGTTGTCTCACTCACATAATCGCATCACATCACGGCTCGCGTGAGTTTGGTGCTATCTCGGTACCTGCTACCGCCGAGGCTTATGCGGTCCACTGCATCGACCTCATCGACTCCCGTATGTACATATATGAGGAAGCTCTTAACAAAACGAGCGAGGACTCTTTCTCTGATCCTATACACGTTCTCGAGGGAACTCGCATCTACAAGCCTGCCGCAAAGGAAACTTTTTGAAAAAAGTTTCCTCTAAGCGACGGTTTTGCCGTCGGTTTGCACTCACTTCAAAAACTTTTCTGAAAAAGGGACTCTTTTTTAGAGAAGTTTTGAGGATTTTTAAGGAACTTTTGAAAAAGTTCCTTAAATGAGGTTTGGGGCAACCCCCAAATAACTTTAATAAATAATAAAGGAAATTTTATGAAACACAGCACACCAAAGCGTTCGTTTTTGATAGCTTTATCTATTTTACTCATCCTTTCCCTCATTTTGAGTGCCTGCAAGTCAAAAGGTGAAATAACTCTTCCTAAAAGCACTGATGATCTTCAAGCTTCAAGCTCCTACACCGTATCCTTTATGGTGAATGAACAAATTTATTTTTCCGAAACACACGAAGCAGGCGACAAGCTATCTTATCCGCAAGATCCTGTCATCGCAGGCTATGATTTCATTTCTTGGGACCGCGAGCTTCCTGAAGTAATGCCTGCCGAAAATCTTATTTTAAATGCAGTTTTACAGCTTAAAAGCTACAAGCTCACATTCAAACTCGACGGGGAGATAATTAGAAGCGAGGAAATCTTTTTCGGTGAAAATATCACTCCACCTACCGTCGATTATGACAGCGAAGAATATCTTTTCAGCGGTTGGACAAATCTTCCCGCCGCTATGCCTGCATCAGACGTCACGGTAAGCGGATATCTTTACAAAACTTCCGATGCTACAAGCGTTGATCTTTCTTCCCTTTCTGACGGCGAAGCTTATACGATAACCAGCGGCGGAATATATCTCGTCAGTCAAAGTGCCGACAACGCACAAATTGTTATCAACGCGCCCGATCAGAACGTAACTCTTTTACTAATGTCTGCGAGTTTATCTTTTAACGGTAGCTCCCCTCCCATAAACTGTATCAAGGGTGAGAGTCTTACGATAACGCTTATGCCCGATTCGGAAAACTTTATTTCGGACGCAGAGGGTAATCTCTTAGGCGGCGCAATAAACGTAAAATCCGCCGATCTGACTATAAACGGCAGCGGTAAGCTTACTATTGATTCTTATCACGAAGGTATATACAACACAAAGGATATGACCATAGACGGCGGCGAGATCGCTATTAAGTCAGCTTCTCACGGCATCTGCGTCAAGGATTCTCTTACTGTAAACGGCGGAAATATCAGTATAACTTCAGGTGGCGACGCTATAAAATGCAAGGGCGATACGGACAGCAGCGACCTTTACGTCGAAAGAAGCGGAGAATTTCTTATAAACGGAGGTTCGCTTGTTCTTGATACTTCGGGCGACGGAATAGATGCCGAATACATTTTTCGTCAAAACGGCGGTTCTATCGTTATAGACTCTAAAAGTGACGGGATCAAATCGGGATATTCTCTTTACATCAGCGGCGGAAGCGTAGAGATAAAAGCCTCAGAGGACGGCATAAAATCTTCACTCGGACTTTCGGCAAATGCTAACGGCAACGTTACACTAAGCGGCGGAAAGGTATCCACTGAGGCATATTGGGACGGAATTCAGGCTGACGGCAACATCACAATTTCGCATTTTGCCCAGGTCAACATAGTTTCAGGTGGAGGCTCGGGCGGCGAGGCTCTTAAAGACGAAAATGGCGAAGAAATCTCGCAAAAAGGTATGAAAGCCGTCGGTAACATCAAGATAAGCGGTGGAAGCTTCCTAGCCGACACGCTTGAAGCGTCTATCAAGACAAGTGGCGAAATAATTATAAGCGGCGGCTCTATAAATGCAAAATCGGGAGCTGACGTTATCAAAAACGACGATGCATCGGGCAAGATATCTGTTTCGGGCGGAGTTTTAGTTCTTGAAGCACTCGGAGATGCTATTGCCGCACACGAGAGTCTTACTATCAGCGGAGGCTCTATAAGTGCGACCACCACAGGCAAGGTCGCTTCTTCGGGAAACGCTGGTTTTGGCGGTGGTTTCGGCGGTGGAAGACCTTCTGACAACAACAGCAACACAAGTTCAAGTAACTACGCAAGCTCGAAAGCACTGAAATCCGACGGAAATCTTCTTATTACAGGCGGAATTATTACTACGGCATCTACCGGACATTCCATACATTCTATCGGTCAGACCGAAATATCGGGCGGCACGATCAACATTTCTTCTTCCTCGGGCAAAGGTATTGCAGCTCACGGAAATATAACAGTTTCCGACGGTACTAACATTATTATAAGTAAGGCAACCGAAGCTATTGAGTCAAAGGCTTCTATAATTGTAAACGGCGGAAGCATATATATAAGTGCATCTGATGACGGTTTCAACACGGGCGGCTCTGTCGGCTCTTCAAATTACGAAGAGCACAGAATAACTATAAACGGCGGATTTATATACGCCATCGGGCTCGGCGACGTATTTGACTCAAATGGCGACACGGTTTTCAGCGGCGGTACGACTATTATTATCGGTCCTGCAAATGGAGGAAATTCTTGTATTGACAGTCAGTACGGCATAAAATATTCAGGCGGTACTGTGATCGGTGTTGCAAGCTCGGGATCAATGTGGGGCGAAGACGTTATAGGCAATATCGACGGAGATTACGTCTACAACACATACTGCGGATCTTTATCTGAGGGCAAAACGATTGCGTTTACAAACGGAAGCGGGGATGTCATATGTGCGCTCACTTCACCGCTCTACGGAAGTATTGGAGTCATTTTTATGAGTGATATGATATCAAACATTGAAGATACCGTTATGGTATTAAACGCCGACTACGAGGGGAATTTCAACGACTGCGGCTATGCTATCGGCGGAAATGTCAAGGGCGGCAGCGAAGTAACATTAAGTTCGGGCGCAGATGCCCTCGGCGGCGGCTTCGGTGGCGGTGGTATGCCCGGTGGCGACGGTATGCCCGGTGGCGGTGAAAGACCCAATGGTGGCGGCGGTGGAAGACCTCCTAAATGGTAATATAAAAAATCCTAAGGATCTCAGTGTCCTTAGGATTATTTTTTATTCTTTTATTCCCGATGATTTTTTAACTACAAAAAAGGTTACGGGAACAGCCAGCAAGATCACCGCCGCCGCTCCTACGAGCCACAGCCACGGGAACTTGCCTTCGGTAAATTCGTTTTGATCGCCATTGTTCAGCATATCGTAAACGCTATCTATATTCACCTGCAAAGCGTCTGCTATGATCGCGTGTCCGTGCTGATTTGGGTGAACGTCAAAGGCAGATATATTCGTACAGCTATCTTTTCTTCCCGAAAGCTCGGCAAAAACGTTGATAGTATACATTTTATTCTTATTTGCAACGCTGAATATTTCATTATTCATGGAATTTATCAGCCTTGAAACTATATTTGCGTTCACTATCGAAAGCGCTTTATACTGCGGAAGCTCGTTTACAGGATTATAAACGCTTTGAATATATATTTGTGCCTTCGGTGCTATCTGTTTTAAACGTTCACAAACAGACGAAATATTTTCGCCTGTTTTTTTGCACGCTTCTCTAAGGTCTTTTTCTTTATCCTTATAGAAATTGTCGGCCTTCTTTTCAAAATCCTTCAGCTCGCCGTCTTTCATTTCCGAGAGCTTTGTGATCACCTGCTTGAGCGTTGCGTTTTGGTCAAGCTTCAAAAATCCTTTCATATATGTCAGAAGAAGCTCAAAAATATCATTTCCGCCGATACTTATGACTATAACGTCCGACTTTGCGACATTATCATATTCTTCCTCGGAAAGCTCATTTGAAAGCATTTTGAGAAGATCAGCGCTCGTTGCGCCGTCTTTGGCGTAATTAAAATAGTTCTCGCCAAGAGTCAGACCGTAGTAAGCCGCAGTCAAATTCGCATACGACGGAATTTCGGCGTTACCGCCTTCCTCATTGTATCCATCAAGTCCGTACCCTGTCGCAACAGAGTCCCCGAGGACCGTCATCGCCTCGACCTTGGCTTTGGGAATAATTTTGTCCTTGGCTTCACTCTCCGACTTTGCAAATACGGCGACAGGCGCTGCGGCGGCGAGGAGTAGCACCAAAACAACTGCTATTATTTTTTTCATTCGGTTTATCCTTATATCGTATAAAATTAAAGAAGGGACACAAATTATATTGTATCCCTTCGTATTCTACTCTATTAGTGAACGATGCATCTTTCTGTATCTTTATCAAAGATGTGAATCTTGGAAGAATCAAGAGCAATCTTAACGGTATCGCCGCTTCTTGCAGGAGAAGTAGGTGCTACACGTGCGATGAAGCTTGTTTCTTCTGCTGTAAGGTAGAGATAAATTTCAGCGCCCATAAGCTCTGTAACGTCAACTGTTGCTTCAAGTGTAGAATCCTTGAACATTTCGAGATAACGCTCTTCGTCGTGGATACACTCGGGACGGATACCCATGATAACTTCCTTGCCGACGTAGTCCTTAAGCTCGGGAGCATTAGCCTTTTCTGCGGGAAGCTTGATGTTGTTTTCACCCCATCTGAGATATGTTTCGCCATTCTTGTTCATAACCATTACCTCGATGAAGTTCATCTGAGGTGTTCCCATAAATCCTGCAACGAAGAGGTTTACAGGGAAATCGTAAAGGTTCTGAGGTGTATCAACCTGCTGAATGATACCGTCTTTCATAACAACGATACGGGTTGCCATTGTCATAGCCTCTACCTGGTCGTGTGTTACGTATACGAATGTTGTTCCGAGTCTCTTATGAAGCTTTGTAAGCTCTGTTCTCATGGCTGCACGAAGCTTTGCGTCGAGGTTGGAAAGCGGCTCGTCAAGAAGGAATACCTTAGGGCTACGAACTATTGCACGTCCGAGCGCAACACGCTGCTTCTGACCACCCGAAAGCTGCTTCGGACGTCTGTCAAGAAGGTGTGTGATGTCGAGAATTCTTGCTGCTTCTTCAACCTTACGCTTGATCTCTTCCTTCGGTGTCTTGCGGAGTCTGAGACCGAACGCCATATTTTCAAATACTGTCATATGAGGATACAGAGCGTAGTTCTGGAAAACCATCGCAATATCTCTATCCTTAGGTGCTATATCATTTACGAGGCGGTCTCCGATGAAAAGCTCACCCTCGGTGATCTCTTCAAGACCCGCGATCATACGAAGTGTGGTTGTTTTTCCGCATCCCGAAGGACCAACGAAAATAAGAAATTCTTTATCCTTAACTTCAAGAGTAAAGTCCGATACGGCTGTTACTCCGCCCGGATACTTTTTGTAAAGATGTCTGAACGATATACTTGCCATTTAAATAGCCTCCTAAATATTATAAGTCTGCGTATTGCAAACCTTTTACAGCATCTATTATAACTCAAAAGTATGAATTTTTAAAGATGTTTATCCTACAAAATTTAACGGCTTAATTTGTAACATATGTACAAATCTCCTAATTTAAAACCCTCTCTATGCCTTTCAAAAAGACTCTTGTTTTAATTTATTAAAAACGTCTTTCGAGAATCTCTATCTCGCTATCCGACAGATATCGCCAAGAACCCTCTTCGAGCGTGCTGTCAAGGGCTATATCGGCAAAGGATATTCTTTTAAGGTAGATAACCTGATTATGTACCGCCGCAAGCATCAGCTTTATCTGATGGTATTTCCCTTCCGTGAGGGTTATTACCGCCTTCTTTTCGCCTATAATCTCCACCTCACACGGTGCTGTGATATATCCGCCTATATCTACGCCGCCCTCAAGCGCGTTTTTATCTTCACTGGACAAAGGAAATTTTGTTTCAAAATAGTACTTCTTCTTTACGTGATGCTTTGGCGAAAGAAGAAAGTGAGCAAGCTCACCGTTATTGGTAAGAAGCACGAAGCCGTGAGTATTCTTATCAAGTCTACCGCACGGGAAAAGTCCTATGCGTCTCAGCTCCTGCGGAAGAAGGTCTATAACGGTAGTGTCGCCGTCCTCGGTAGCAGAAACCACACCCTCGGGCTTATTCATCATAATATAAGTGTATTTTCTGTACTCCACTTCTTTACCGCAAAGAAAAACCGTATCCTTTCCGGGATCTATTTTTACCGAAGAATCCTTCTCTGCCCGTCCGTTCACCGTAACATTTCCTGTGCGGCAGAGCTTTATTGCTTCGCTTCTCGTAACGCTTCCCGTTGAAACGAGAAATTTATCAAGACGCATCTTTTCATTTGTTTTTCCCGACATACTGTGCGCTCACTTTCTTCCATATTTATATCTACATTTACACTTTTAATACATCTACATCGGATTTAATATCCTTACAATATCGCAAAATATCTCATCATCACGAAGGCTGCTATAAGAAACACGATATATGCGATAAAAAGTCCGTACAAAAATTCTTTCACATAAACCAAACGGACATTCTCCTTTAAATTCCGAACGGACATCTTTAGTATCTGTACTTTTTTGTATTTTATCATATAAAATCCGATTTGTAAATAATATCATTTAAAATATGTTGACACTCAAAAGGATTTGTTATATAATGGTGCAGTAAATCCACCTACAAGGAGAAGTAGCTATGAAAAGAATTTTAGCATTTTTACTCTTGCTTGTTATGTGTCTTTCCTTTTTCGCGTGCGGTAACACCGAGGACAAACCTTCACCCGACACCGAAAAAGAAGACGACAAAGAAGAAGAAAAAGTAATTGAAGATAAAACTTATGCTCTTCAGGACATTACCGACTCTCTTAAGCTGCACGGAAGAACCGTTGTATCCTCAAACGGCATCGCCTGCGACCACTCGGCAACGGGAATAGAATTCTCTGCATATATGGAAGGCAAGGTAAAGCTCTCTGTTTTTGTCAGCAGTAACACCTACTTTACGGTTTACATCGACGGAGTAAGACAGGAAAAGCGTTTTAACGTAAAAAAAGGTACTGTTACTCTTACTATCGCCGACTTCAAAGAAGCCGGAGTACATAATATCCGTGTGCTCAAGCAGACAGAATCGGCAAACTCGCTCAGTGTTCTTAAAACTCTCAGCTTCAAGGGATATTTTGAAGAAGCTCCCGCAAAAAAGGATCTTTTCATTGAATTTCTCGGCGACAGTATAACAAGTGGATACGGCAACCTCTGTGCCAACGGAGTCGCGGATCCCGGAAGCGCTTTAAACCAAGACGCAACTCAGGCATACGCATATCTGACGGCTGAAAAGCTCGGCGCGGATCACTCCCTTATTTCTTGCAGCGGAATCGGTGTTGTAAGCAGCTACAGCGGTAATTTCGTTATGAAGGACTTTTTCTCCGCTGAATCCTACTTCAAGAATACTATCAAAAAGTATGAAAAGACCTTTACTCCTGACATCGTAGTAATAAATCTCGGTACAAACGATCAGGGCAAGGGCGACGTTACCGGAACACAGTTCAAAGCGGGCGCCAAAGCTCTTATAAAGCTCGTTCGCAGTACATACGGCCAGGACGTAAAGATCGTCTGGGTAGCAAATATGATGGGACCGTGTATGCAGGCTTATTCTATGCAGGCTATAAAAGAGCTTGGCGGTGAGGAAAAAGGATTATATTTCTGCACTCTTACCGAAAACAGAGATGGCGGTCTTGCTCATCCCAGCAAGGCGGCGCACGCTACTGCCGCTAACGCTCTCGCGAAATTCATACGTGATAACCTTCTTGACAAATAATTCTATATAACATTTAACGTGTACCCAAGGCTACTGCAGTATTGGGTACACGTTTTGTTTACTTGCTTATGTATTTATCAAGTTCTTTTTTTCTGCGCTTTGCGCCCATACGGCTTGTGTTTTTTCTCGAGGATATCCACAGTCCCACGATCACGGATACTGCGAAGCCGCCTGCGATCAGCGCCGCCTTTGAGCCAAGCCCATAGTTGCTTTCGCTCTCAGGTGCAGGAAGCACCGCGTTAAGCAAAAGCGAAATAACTATAAGCAGCAGCGAAAAGATAAGTCCTGCGGCAAGTACGTCCCACAGTCCACCCCCGCTTCTTCCCGCGATTATTCCGCACACAGCCGCGCCTATAAAAAAGGCTACTATTGCCGCTATCGGCATCATCGTCGAGGGATCCTCGTTTTTCACAAGCACCGCGCTTGAGAGAAAAAGAAAAAGCAATGCCGCGCCGTGTCCTATAACGGCGGAGAGCGTTGCTTTTTTCAGTAAAGTCAGTTTTGCATTCATTTTAATCACCGTCCGAAATAATTATTTATTAAATAATATTCGGTCGGGTGCGAAAAAACAACCGAGAAAGCGATTATTTTTTCTTGTTTTTCTTTTTGCCTTCGTTTTCGCTGTTTTCGGGAGCCTCAGCACTATCGTAGGAAGCCTCTTCGGTATTCTTATCTTCAACGTTGATAGAGTAGTTCATAGCACTTGCAGGTACGTCAACGCATCTTACCGCGCTTCTGAGTATTCTCATTCTTACGCCATCTCTGCCTGTTTCGATAATACAGGTTTCGTCCTTGATGCTTACTATCTTGCCGATAATTCCGCCGATAGTTGTGATCTCATCGCCGATCTGAAGATTATTTCTCATATCATCGATCTGCTTCTGCTGTTTTCTCTGCGAACGACCGGTAATGAAGAACATAATGACTATTACGCCGAGCATAAGGATAATAGTCAACCAACCACCGCCCTGGGGAGCAGGCTGCTCTTCAAGTAACAAAAAGAGTTTATTCATTTGTTTTCTCCATTCTTTTAATCAAAATTTATGTACGCTTTAGATTATACACCAAGCAAGCTGAAATATAGTTACAGATTTGTTAATTTTTATAAAGTTATTTTTTTATTCACCCTTGGCTATTTTGTCAAGATCTTTATTCGCGCCTATCAAAGTTATTATTTCTCCCTCTGCAAACACACGGTCAGGCATCGGTGTCATATCAAACTCTGTCATTTCAGAATTGCTTACCGCAATTATATTTATACCGTACTTTCTGCGCACATTAAGCTCTATTATGGTTTTTCCCACCCAAGATCTCGGAACCTTACGCTCAACTATCGAATATTCGTTTGAAAAGGTAAGTCTTTCGACCACATTGTTTTTATCAAGAGTATATGCGAGCTTTTCACCCATATCACGTTCAGGATATACTATATCGTCTGCCCCTATTTTTTCAAGCACCCTGCATTCATATTCATTGCCTGCGCGGACGATGACCCTCGGTACTCCAAGCTCTTTCAGAAAGAGTGTTGTAAGTATGCTTGCGTTTATATCGCTTGACATACATACAACCGCGCAGTCGTAATGCTTTACTCCTGCTGAGATAAGTACATTCTGATCGGTAGAATCTCCAACTCTTGCATCTGTAACAAAGTCTGCTATATCGTTGACTTTTTTCTCGTCTTTATCTATTATAAGCACCTGATGTCCGCTTTTTTCAAGCTCCTTGGCAATCGTACACCCAAGGCTTCCCATTCCTATTACACAAAAAGATTTCATAAAAACATCTCCTATCTTTATTATCCTACCATAATATTCGTATCTGCAAAGGTACTGTAGATTCTTCTTTTTGAAGAAGACATCGCCAGAGAAAAGGTAAGCGTAAGAACACCTACGCGCCCCATAAACATAAGCAGCATAAGTATTGCCTTTGACAGCACACTGAGCGTCGGTGTAAGCGACAATGACAGTCCGACAGTCGCATACGCAGAAACTGTTTCGTAAAGAGAAGATATTATGGAAATATCCTCTGTTACCGATATGATAATGGCTGACGCGACCGCAAAGGTTATTCCTATGATAAAGAGGGACATTGCTCTGACTATTACCGACTGCTTTACTCTTCTTTTGAAAATCACAGTTTCTTCTCTTCCTATGGCGTTACTTATAACGGCGACGATTATTATAGCAATAGTAGAAACCTTTATTCCGCCTGCCGTAGAGCCCGATGCTCCACCTATAAACATAATACCGATAGAAACGAATTTCAGGGCATCTGTCATAGATGCATTATCGAAAAAGGCAAATCCTGCAGTCCTGAGCGAAACCGAGTGGGCAAACGATGCCGATATTTTTTCCGCGACCGACATTCCTGCAAGAGTGTTATCCCACTCAAGTATAAGCGTTGCCGCCGTACCCGAAACAAGAAGCACTGCCGTTGTGATCAGTACTAGCTTAGTATATGCCGAGAATTTTTTTCTTTTAAAGCCCGACGATATATCGAACCATATAAAAAATCCTATTCCGCCGATTATTATGAGGGCAGATATTGTAAATACGACTATATAATCGCCCGAAAAACCTATAAGGCTGTCCGATCCGAGAATATCAAAGCCTGCATTACAAAAAGCCGAAACAGAATGAAATACACTTTTATATATCCCGTCAACCCAGCCAAAGCGCGGAATAAATCTCGTTGCGAGCAAAAGCGCTCCCGTAAATTCAAAAACAAAGGTCCAAACAAGTATCTTTTTTACAAATCCTTTCGCCGTTTCTTCTCTGTTAAAAAGGCTGAAAGACTCGGCTATTATAAGATTTTCTCTCGGAGTTATCGCACGTTTTACAATCATCGAAAAAAGCACAGCCATCGACATAAATCCGAGTCCCCCGACCTGTATCATAGCAAGTATGATCATCTGCCCGAAAAGACTCCAATACTCAGCGGTGGTTACAACAGACAGTCCGGTTACGCAGGTCGCGCTTGTCGCTGTAAACATCGCGGTAATCGGGTCTGTAAACTCTCTGTTTGCAGACGATATGGGAAGCATCAGAAGAAGTGTGCCCAAAATTATAATACACAGAAATCCAACGACGATTATCTGTGTCGGCTGCATTTTCCGCTGTTTACTATACTGCTTATGTAATAGTTTTTTTGCTTCTGTTTTATCTGACATCTGCCGCCATTCTCCTTTCTGCAACATGCTTTTATATTTTAACACAAGACACCTTGATTGTCAACTTTTTTGTTGTAAACTGTTATTTACGTAATATTCTTCTCATCCCGAGAAATTTTCCCGAAATTTTCGAAAGTGCCGTACCTTCTTTATTATTTGCAAAATATTCTTCTGAAAGAATCGAGCAAACACCGACGTCGCGGTAAGAGCCCTTTACAAGAAGCTTTTTACGCATTACTCCTTCAAAGGTCATACCGCACTTTTCCATTACTCTTCTGCTTGCGGTATTTTCGATCATATATCGCGCTTCCACGCGGTTAAATCTCATATCGCAAAAGGCAAAGCGCAGTAATGCCGTGAGCGCTTCGGTCGCGATTCCCTGCCCCCAATAATCAGGTGAGAGAACGTATCCGACCTCTGCCGAGTTATTTGCCTCATCTATCGATGCAAAGCCGCAGGTCCCTATCATTTTCGAGTTTTCGCGGTATTCTACCGCAAAATCGAAAAATTGTCCGCTTTTATACAGTGTCGTAACGTAATCGAGGTA
Source organism: Eubacteriales bacterium (assembly GCA_045580325.1). Classification (GTDB taxonomy): domain Bacteria; phylum Bacillota; class Clostridia; order Oscillospirales; family CAG-272; genus SIG672. The sequence continues at coordinate 87,773 of JAZNNR010000020.1, read as the reverse complement.
TCTTTTCGTATGCTCGGCGTCGGGGTGCGTGCGCCAAAGAAGATATTTTGTTACAATATCACATCTTGCATACTCATACATATCGTTTTTGTCCCGTCTTGCCATTTTTCTCAGACGAAGGCGCGGAGTTTCTATAACGGTATTATCACTTTTGAAAAATTCAAGATAATCGCTTCTCATTTTTGTCCCCTTATGCGTGATTTCTTCCTACAATTATACATTATACTTATTTTCATCTGCATTTCAACAAAATCTAAAAAAGTTTATAAAAAATTATTGAAAAGAGCAAAAGTATATGATATTATATATTGGTCTGTATTTTGTAAGCTATGTAATAATCAAGACGAGCGACTAATAAAAATAAAACGTATATGTTTTATTCTATATTATCGTGGTGATTATTATGTATAAAAAGCTTGTGCGCGTTTTTGAGTGCGACCTATCGACGTACGCAGTTGTTTTCGGATATATTTTCGGGCTTGTTTTCTCGGCTTCTTCGGGGCTGTTATCTGTAAAAGATATACCGGAGCTTAGCTCGGTCTTCCTTCAAAAAGGCGGCTTTTCCGCTTTTATGCAGACCTCGTGTGAGCAGGTAATATACCTCGCGGTTATATTTTTGACGGGATTTATTCCATACGCGTCAATTATATCATCGGGCATACTTTTTATAAGAGCTTTTCTTGCTTCTTATTCCTGCCTGCTGCTCGCGCTTGGCGGTGCTACCGAGGCTCTTTATATTTTGCACACTATTTCGAGTGCTTTTCTTCTTTGCATTTGCTTTGCAGTTTCAAAATGCGCTTACAAATATTCAAAGTCGAACACTCGCAGCACGCTCTCCTATGCACTTGAATTTCTATTTTTCACGGGAATAATGTTCACTCTGCTCTTTTGCAGAAATATTGCGCTTGCTTTCGTATAAAATTACCTTTTAATATAATCAAGGATGTGATAACATTTGAAAAAACAGTATCCGAATATGTCGCGAAGCTCTCACGACGGATATGATGACTCTCTGCCGAAGAAAAAGAAAAGAAAAAATCTGTTTGACCTACTATATTCGCGTGAGGGAAAGGAAATAACCGAGGACGACAGAAAAGCTCCGCGAAATTTTCCCTTCTTCTTCAAGCTTGCTTGGAGAAATCTGACAAGAATATTCTATATCAATATTACCTTTTTGCTCGCGAATTTTCCTTTGATAATAATAATGCTCTTCCCCGCAAAAATTTTCCACCTGCACGCGATCTCTCCGACGAGTCCGATATTTTTGCCTCTGTACGGTGCTTACGAGTTCGGCGCAGTGTCTCCTACGCTATCTACGCTCTGGGGATTTTTCGGAAATCCCGCAGTTGTCGATATTCCGACTCCTCTTGCGTGGACTGTGCTGATAGTCGGCGTCGTGCTGATTCTTTTCACATTTGGTCCCGCATCTATCGGTACCTCGTATATTCTTCGCAACATAGTACGCGGCGAACCGATATTCTTTATGCGTGATTTTTGGTATGCCGTAAAGAAAAATCTCCGTCAGGGGATCATAATCGGCATCCTTGACCTTGTGATCTGCTTCCTGCTTGTATATGACCTGATATTCTTCTACAACCATCTTGGAAGCTTTGTAAACAGTGTTATGCTTTGGGCGACGGTATTTATGATCTTCATATATTTCGCTATGAGATTTTATATTTACCTTCTCACCCTGACCTTCGATCTGAAAATACGTCAGATATTCAAAAACGCGCTTATCTTCGCTTTTCTTGGGTTCAAGCGTAATTTCCTCGCCACTATCGGTATAATACTCACTGTTATCGTAAATTTCTATATAATGTGGCTATATACCCCTATCGGTATCGTTCTTCCCCTTATTATTACAGTCGGTCTTTGTATGTTTATGGCAACATACGCCGCCTGGCCCAAGATCAAGGAAATAATGATAGATCCCTACGAGAGTCCCTCTGACGACTCGTACGAAAACGAAGATGAAGACGAGGACAGCATCGCGAGTTCCTCTGAAAGCGAGTAATTTATATCGCGTCCCACTCAAGTGAACAAATTGTAACCTAAGTGTGTCCAAATGGTAAATTCCTTCTTTACCCCCTTTATTTATTTGGAATGATATGGTACAATTATGTGGTTGTTTATGGTTAACTATATGTTTAAATATAAGGAGTAAATCAAAATGAAAAAAATTCTTGCACTTATCCTCACAGCTGTAATGCTCTGCACACTTATAACATCCTGCAGTGCTTACAAAAACTACGACAAGTACATCCAGATCGACGATCTTAAGAAGGTCGAGCTCAGCGAAGCTAAGATCCTTAAGAAAGTTGCTGATGCTATTCTCGACATACGTGAATCTTCTCGCGAAGAGTTTTACGTAGAGCTTAAAGGCGAAGATGTTGTTTCCAAGAACGGCGACAAGCTCAACATCGACTTTAACTACAAGAGCCACAAGGATCCCAGCAACCCCGATCTTAAGCTCTCCGAGGAAACCCTCAAGGGTATGAAGGGCGAAAAGCAGGATCTCGTTCTCGGTTCGGGAACTTTCGTAGGTGCTTATACAGACAAAGACGAAGTTCTCACCAACAAGGGCTTTGAAGAGCAGCTCGAAGGTAAGAAGGCAGGCGAGAAGGTTGATGTTACTGTAACCTTCCCCAGCAACTACAAGACCAAGGAGCTCCAGAAGGTTATCGTAGTATTCGAGGTAACCATCAACAGCATTTCCCGTTCTTCTATCGACCTCACAAACAAAGAGCTTCTCGTTAATTTGAGTTACGTATTCTTAGATCCCGACCTTAACTTAGGCGACAAGGTCGAGGGTGACGAAGGCACCGAGGGCGGCAACGAAGGTACTGAAGGCGGCGAAGGCACAGAAGGCGGCAACGAAGGTACTGAAGGCGATGAAGGCACAGAAGGCGGCGACGGAACAAGTGAAGCCGCTGAAGGCGACGCAGCTGAAGGCACAGAGGGCGACGAAGGCAACGAAGGCACCGAGGGTACAGAAGGCAACGAAGGTACCGAGGGCGGCAATACCGACCAAAACCCCGACGATAACGATGATCCCAAGGATCCCGAGCCCAAGCCTGACACCGACAAAAACAATTCTAAGTTCACTTCTCTTTTCAAGGCAGGTAAGATTTCCATAGATCTTTCCGAAGAAGAGTTCAAGAAGTTCAATACTATCTTCGAAATTTCTAAGGTAGTTGAAGTTCTCGACAAGCACGACAAGCTCGACAAGATCGAAATTGATTTCACAGTTCCCGAAGACGTTAAGGATTCTACAGACAAGGCTGTTAAGGCTTTCGCTGATTACGCAGGCAGAACGATCAAGGTAACATTCACAGTTGAAAAGATCGAAAAGCTTCCCGATTGGGACGATGAGTTCGTAAAAGAATATACCAAGGAAGAATACAAGACAGCCAAGGAATACGACGATTTCCTTTACAAGAATTTCGGTAACGAAATGGCTATCTCGGCAATCATCGACTACGCTAAGTTCAAAGAAGTTCCGTGGAACGAAACAAAGAAGGCTTACAAGTCTGCTCTTAAGAGCAACGTTGATTCTATTCTCCAGAGCCTTAGCCCCAACTCTCAGACTCAGATCGACATCGGTAACTATACACAGGAAGAGTTTGAACTTCTTATCGACGAAAAGACCTATTCCGAAGCTAATAAGACAGCTATGGAAACAGCAATCAAGAGCGTTAAGTCCAGACTCGTTTACGAATATCTCTTCGACAAGCTGAATATTTCCCTCACAAAGAAGGAATACAACGAAAAGCTTGAAGAGTTCTACAATGAAAACAAGGTTTACTATATGTACTACTTCGGTATTACCGACATAGACGGCGTTGAAGATTACTTCGGCAAGGAAACACTTGAAATGGAATTCAAGTATGACATGCTTTCCGACAAGATCCTCGACCAGATCACTATCGTAGACTAATTTAAGTAACAAAATACCCGCCGACTTCGGTCGGCGGGTTATTTATATATAAAAAGAGCAGATACGGTTGATTTTCTCTTTACCGTATCTGCTTTGTTTTTTAGTCTTTATTTTCGGGTTTCTTAACGAGAACGCAGTTAACAGAGTTTACAAGATAAACTGTGCCGTCCTTGGCTGTTATCTGTATCTGCTCGCCTTCGTAGTCTGTCCACTGTGCAAGCTCTATCGTCTGTGTCGTTCCGTCGGGGAAGGTTACGATCGCGTAATCGTACGTATAAACTGTATCGAACACATCGTAGTTTCCGCAAGCCGTAAGGCTGCAAAGCATAAGAACTGTCAAAATAATTGCAAATATTTTTTTCATTTTTATTTTCCTCCAAATAAATTACAGTTAGTCAATGTCGGGAATTACTTTTTCGGGCGGGAAGTCAAGCTTGTCGGGATTTTTAAGGTAAAATCTCATAGATTTAAGGAATGCCGCGTAGTAGTATCCGTCGCAGATACGCTCGTCGGTAACTATCTTGAGTCCGATCGTCTTGCGCTCCTTTACCGTGCCGTCCTTGTCCATATAAAGCTCGCTCTGCTTTGCGCCGAACGAAAGGAATACGGGTACGTTTCCGAAGTTATAGATATGATGGTAAATAGGCGGTATTCCGAGTGAGCCCATTGAGGTTATAAAGAAGGATCCGTGGAAGGGGCTGACCTTGGTAAGAAATCTCGGAAGAAGTCCGAAATAATCAAGGAAATTAAGAATTCCCACCACTCCTCTTATAACAAGTCCGGGAATAGAGGTGAGCGCCTTTGCAGTCTTATCGAAATCGCTCTCGCCCTCCTGCTTGTTTTCGGTAACAAGCTCGTTTATGCGGTTATAAATGTCTGCCGCCGTATCGGTAGGCTCGGGGTAGATCTTGATAACGGTATCGGGAGAATTGAGCTTCATTTCCTTCTTTATCGTTAGCATTACCTCGATATTGTTTCTCGCCCATATTCTCTGACCGCGAATAAAGCGGTTTACGCCCGGCTTTTCGGCAACTGTTCTGACGTATGCCGCGATTATAACGTGCATTATACCGAAGCTCTTATAGCCCTCTGCACGCTTTTTGAAGACGTAATCCTCTATCGCGGTAATGTCGATCTCGTCGCTTATAAAGTTACAGGCATCGCATCTCTGCGGCATAACGTAGGGCATAAAAATGCTCATCGGAGTTATGGTCTTTATTCTTCTGCCCTCTTTAAAGCGTTTTTTCTTTTCCTTAGGAGCTTTTTCGGGAGTGGGTTTTGCCGCTTCGGGCGTCTGCTGATTTACGGTCTGCTCATTTTGCGGTGTCATGTTATCCATTTCAGTTTTCTCCGTGTTTCTTTTTTATTTGGTTCCAGTAATCTCTTGCCGATGTTTCGTTCTTACTTATTCCGTATGTAAAATACTTATTATTCTTAATATCATCGGGAAGATACTGCTGATTTACGTAGTGATCGGGATAATCGTGCGGATATTTATATCCGTCAAAATTATTTACCTGCCTGAGTGCTTTAGGAATCTCTCTTCCCTTACCCGCTCTCACGTCCGCAAGTGCCGCCTCATACGCGACATGCGCGCTGTTCGATTTTGGCGAGGTGGCAAGAAGTGCCGCCGCGTGTGAAAGAGGAATTGCAGCCTCAGGCATACCGAGCCTTAGTGCGCTGTTCACGCACGAATCGGTAACTGCTGCTGCTATCGGATAGGCAAGTCCTATATCCTCGGACGCGATCACCTGAAGTCTTCTGCAAGCACCGAGCATATCGCCGCCCTCGAGGATCCGTGCGAGATAGAAGAGTGTGGCGTCGGGGTCGGAGCCGCGAATAGATTTCTGAAGTGCGGAAAGCAGGTCGTAGTGGACCGTGCCGTCCTTATCAAAGTTGCCTACCGTTGTCGAATTTATTGAGGAAAGTATCTCTGTAGATATCTCCTCTTCTGCCGCGAAATAGCAGTTTTCAAGGAGATTAAGCGATCTTCGCACGTCCCCTGCCGCCGCCGAGGCGATAGCATTTAAGGTTTCGTCAGACGCGCTCCTCACAGCTCCGTATTCCTCGTTTAATTTACCGAGTGCCCTCCGAAGCGCAGGGATCATATCCTTTGGTGCAACAGGTTTAAATTCAAAGACTGCCGAACGAGATATTATCGCGTTATAGACGTACATATAGGGATTTTCGGTAGTCGATGCTATAAGAGTTATCCGACCGTCCTCAATATATTCAAGAAGGGATTGCTGCTGTTTTTTATTGAAATACTGTATCTCATCGAGATAAAGAAGTATTCCGTTCGAGGCAAAGACCGAGGCAGTCTGAGCGCAGACCTCCTTTACGTCGGCAAGAGATGCCGTAGTCGCGTTCAGTCTATGAATAGTCATATCGGTGGACGAGGCGAGTATTCCCGCCGCCGTCGTTTTGCCTGTACCGGGTGGTCCGAAAAATATCATATTCGGAAGGTAACCGCCCGAGGTCATCTTGCGTATAACACCGTTTTTTCCGAAAAGATGTGCCTGTCCGACCATATCGTCAAAGGTTTCAGGTCGCATCATTTCCGCAAGCGGTCTTTTTTGAAAATTCATATCTTTTTCTTTCCTATATTTTACTTGTTACAATTTAAGCCATTAAAATTCTTTACATAACGCATAATTATTCACATTATATCACATATTTATTGATTTGTCAACCACCTGTATCGAACAAATGTTCGTATTTTAATACCCTTTTCTACTTTTTGCTATGTTTTGCAAACAGAAAATATATTATCATATACTCGCAGCCGAAAAAAACAGAAAGGAGCACGGAAATGACCGAACACATAGTAAAAGGCGCAGTTTTTGAAAACGAGGCGGTTTTTCGCAGAAAACTCAAATCGTACATCAAGCACTGCAACAATGACAAGGCACGACGCCTTCCAAACGCCGCCGGATTTTGCCGCTTCTGCTCAATCTCGAGAAGCGATTTCGCACAGCTGAGAGTTACTTTCCCTCTTATGTTCGATATTGCACAGTCAACCTTTATCGACGAAGCACTCAACACAAAATTCCCAAATTCTGCGGCAAATATGTCCTTTATCACCGATTTCAACAATTCTATGAGCGGCGAAGGCAAGGACACGGTAAGAATTATCTGCGAGCACGACCCGTCCTGCGACGGTGAGTAAGCACTCTTTCACAAAACGCTCTGCCTCTCTTCCGACAAGCATATATCTACGCGGCAGGCCGAGTGAAAGACAAAAGCTATTTTTTGCATCGCGCACACGCTACACCGCCTACGGAGGCGCCCGCGGCGGCGGTAAATCATGGGCTCTGCGGCGCAAGCTCATTCTTATGGCTCTACGTTACAGCGGACTCAAAATACTTATAATCCGCCGCACGCTTTCTGAGCTACGTGAAAATCACATAATGCCTATGTTATCCGAGCTTGGCACCTTTGCTTCCTACTCCGAATCGAAAAAGGCTTTCCTTTTTCCAAACGGAAGTCGGATAACCCTTGGATATATGGACAGCGAGCGCGATGTCCTTCGTTATCAAGGACAAGAATACGACGTCATCGCAATTGACGAAGCAACACAACTTACCGAATACCATTTTTCTACTCTCAAGGCTTGTCTTAGAGGAGCAAACGACCTTCCAAAAAGAATGTATCTGACCTGCAATCCCGGCGGTGTCGGACATGCGTGGGTAAAACGTCTTTTTATTGACAGAGTCTTTAAAGCAAATGAAGATCCGGCGGATTACAGCTTCATACCGGCTAAGGTATATGATAATAAGATTTTGGTAAACTCCGATCCGGAATACGTAAGGCAGCTTGAAAGCCTTCCCCACGAGCTTAAAGAAGCCTGGTTATGCGGCAACTGGGATATTTTTGAAGGTCAGTTTTTCAGCGAATTTTCCCGGGAAATACACGTTATAAAACCGTTTGATACCTCATACTGCCGGTGCCACTGGGCAGCCATGGATTACGGCTTCGATATGCTTGCCGTTTTATGGTTATCCTCCGATTCAGACGGAAATATTTTTATCGAAAGAGAGCTCACACAGAGCGGTCTGACTCTTTCAAAGGCAGCAGAGCTTACCGCAAGTTACTGCGACAGTGCTACAGAGTACATCGTCGCCTCCCCCGACCTTTGGAACAGGCGGCAGGATTCGGGACTCAGCGGCGTTGAGATAATGAGCTCACAAAAAGGACTCCCTACCCTAGTAAAAGCAGACAACCGAAGAATAATCGGGTGGCGTTTTTTGCGTGAGCTTCTCTCATCAAAGAGCCGCGAGTACAATTCCCGTCTGTCTGTTTTTGAAAATTGCGGCGGTCTTATCCGCTGTCTGCCCGCACTTCTACACGACAGGAAAAATCCCGAGGACGCATCGGGTGAGCCGCACAGTATAACCCATCTTCCCGAAGCACTCAGATACGGTGTTATGGCATTTATGCCTTCTTTTGAAGCATCTGACAACTACACTTCAAAAATTATAGATGACTTCTTCTCCTCCCAAAAGAAGCAGAATTCCATAAGCGATTTCCTGCGTTTTTCATAAATTACCGTCCCTATCTCGTATTCGGCTGCATACGGGTAGGTACTCAGAGAACGTATTATATAAAGCTCTATGAATTTAAGAAAGGAATTTATTTAACGTTTATGACAACTCTCGAAATATTTTTGCTTGTTATTACTGTTTTTGTTTCGGGTGTATTTTCCTGTATGATCGGTGAGATACTTGCCCACCTTGTTCTTTATTCCCGTCGCGGACAGGCAAAAAAAGGCAAATCACGGAGCGACGGAATAAACAGTGCTTTTATAAGTCTTTTAAAGCACGAATAATTTTAAAAGCGAGGTGAAAAACAATTTTTAACTCAGAAAAAAACAAAAGTGTCGTTACGGCTTGGCGTCAGTATGAACACGGGAAAGATCACAAGCGTCAGATCGGTCTTTACAACCGTGTAGATGAAAATGAGCGCTTTTTTCGCGGTGATCAGTGGCGAGGAGTTTCTTCCGAAGGACTCCCCACTCCCGTTTTCAACATTATAAAAAGGATAACCTCTTATCTTATAAGCGCGATACTTTACTACAAGCTCTCTGTAAACTATCTGAACAGAAGTCTTCCCTATTCAGACCCTTCGCCGAGAAAAAAGAAGGTTTCCGATATGCTCGATCTTCTAAACAAAATGCACGCTTACCGCTGGGACGTTGAAAATCTTGACAACGTTTTAAGAGAAGGTCTGACCGACGCCGCTCTTTCGGGAAACGGTATATTTTACTCGTACTGGGACGAAAGTATTGCGGGCGGAAACGGATACGTTGGCGATATTCGTACCGAAACTGTCGATTCTACAAACGTTTTCGTGGCAGACGTAAACTCGGATGACATTCAAAGTCAGGATTACATTATTCTTTCGGGCAGAGCAAGTGTCAACAAACTTCGCGCCGAAGCGGCAACTGCAGGCGTACCAAACGATATGATCGATAAGATCATATCCGATGACGACGTTGAGTCGCTTGCGGGTGATTATTCCACTTATGAAAACAGAGATTCCGAGTCCGAAAAAGCCACCTATCTCATCAAATTCACCAAAGATGAAAACGGCTTCGTTTCTTGGGAAAAATCTGTAAAGCACGTGGTTATATCATCTTGTAAAACAAGTATGAGGCTCTATCCTATCGTTTCATTTGTCTGGGACAAGGTTAAAAACAGCTTCTTCGGTTCTTCTCCTATTACCGAGCTTATCCAAAACCAGAAGTACGTTAATAAGGCGTACGCTATGATGATGAAGCATATGATAGATACCGCCTTTTCAAAGGTTATTTACGACAAAAGACTTATACCCGAATGGTCTAACGAGGTTGGCGAGGCTATCGGTGTTATGAGCGGCGGCGACGTTTCAAACGTCGTTACCACCGTCGGTGTAGGTGAAATGCAGGATAATTTCATCGAAATAATCGAATCTGTAATAAAGCACACCAAGCGTCTTACGGGTGCTAACGATACTGTTCTCGGAGAAACAGACCCGACAAACACAAGCGCTATTCTCGCGCTCAGGGAAACCTCTGAGGTGGCTCTTGATACTGTACGTTCTTATTTTATCACCGCGGTAAAAGAGCTTGCTCTTGTAAGATTTGAGCTTCTGCGCGAATACTGGGCTCCCGAGCGCCCTATCATCATTTCAACCATCGGCGACAGCGAATGTACCTCTATCAACTTCCGTATGTTTGACAGTGAGCTCATTGATGCACGTGTTGACACCGGTGCAAGCAGAAGATTCTCGCAAAGTCTGCTCACAAATACGCTTGAGGGGCTTCTTAAATCGGGACACATAACCTTTGAAGAATATCTTGAGCGTATTCCCGACGGAATAATTACCCGTAAGGAAGAGCTTCTCGAAAGGGCGCGTACAGATTCAGAGCTTCTCAGAGCTAATTTTTTCAAAGAAAATACTAAAGAAAAGGAAACTTCAAAAGAATGAACGGCAACGAAAAAACAGTACAAGAGTACATTGACGAAATAAAGCGTCTTTCGGATCTGCTTGCCGAAAAAGAGCGCGTTGAGAGTGAATCCCTTTTATTCAAGGAGCTTTTTCCTGATACCGATAGAGAAAGTATCCCCGACTCTGTAAGGGCAGAGGCTAACGAAAAGGGCTTACCGCTTGTTGCCGCTTACGCCATCTACGAAAGAAGAAGGCAGCTCGCCGCTGCCACTGCAGAGGCTCGCAACAAGACAAACGCAGGTCGTTCAAGCGGTCCTCTCGGAAAAGCGGACAACTTCGGCGAATCTCTCTCGATAGAACAGATACGCGCGATGTCGCCATCTCAGGTCAAAAGACACTACAAGCAGATAATGAAAACTCTTTCAAATCAATAAAAACTATAAAAAACAAATAAAGAAAGGAAATTTTTAAATGGCTATAACAAATTTTATTACTTCCATATGGAGTGAAACTCTTCTCAACTCACTCGAAAAAGAATATATTGCTGTACGTAACTGTAACAGAGAATTCGACGGCGAGATTAAAGCCAAGGGCGACAGCGTAAAGGTATGCGGAATTAAGCCTGTTGCTATTTTCAACTATATAAAAAACTCCGCCATTCAGGGTGCACATCCCCTTGAAGACAAGGCTATTCGTATCTGTGCCGACATGGCGAACGGCTTCAACTTTCAGATAGACGATATCGACAAGGCTCAGTCTGCCCCCAACATTATGAAAGCCGCTATGCGTCAGGCTGCAAACGGACTTGCAAACAAAGCTGACAAATACGTGTACTCTCTTCATAACGATGTTGATGTACTGCACAACATAACAAATGATTCCGTTACTCCCGAAAATATTATAGATACAATCATTTCTGTCAGAGAAAAAATGCTTACTAACAATGTAAACAGCAATACAGAAACTGTTCTTGAAGTAAGCCCTGCAGTAGCTTCTATTATTCTCAAGGCGCAGATCGCCAAGCTCGGAAACAATGCCGATGCTATGTATAACGGATACATCGGATCTTTTATCGGATTTGATATATACGTTTCAAATAACATAGATGTAGTTGATGGCACCTATAAGTGCTTTGCACGTACCAAGCGTGCTATCGCATTTGTCGAAAAGATCAAGTCCATCATAGCATACAGACCTGAAAACCGTTTTTCCGATGCTATCAAGGGACTTTACCTCTACGGCGCAAAGCTCATATACCCCGATGAGTTTGTAGTTGTAAACCTTAAACCCGCTGCATGACGATAAAAGAACTTATTACGTCAGCTCTGCTGATGACGGGAAGGTTTGCCGCAGATGATGAATACCCTGCAGAGCTTGAAAGAGGACACGCGACTCTTAAAACCTGGGTGTATTCGGTAAAATGGCTTTACGATCTTTATGCCTCGTCAAACAACATTACCATAACAGAGATAGGGTCGCTCGATCTTGACGACGAGTTTCCTTACGACACTTCGTTTGCAAGTATGTGTTCTATGTTCATCTGCACGGTACTTTGTCCCGAGGTTACAAGATACAAAGAAATTTACGAGGATATGTCAAAGCAGGTACGCATACTCTGTGCCTCTGACATAGCCCCTACTGTGAGCAGATACCCGTAATTCATACAAAAAGATACACCGCAGAAGACATCTTCTGCGGTGTGTTCTATTTTCGTATAAATCAGTCAATTTCGACGAGTGTATACTCGCGTGTGCCGTAACCGAGCTCGGCAGCGGCTTCGATAGTATGAACTCCGTTTCGTGATGTGATCCTCTCAAGAAGATGATCTCTGCCCGGATCCTTCGAGGCATATACGAGATCAAGACACGCCTGATCTATTGCTACAGGATCGCTCGAAACGAGTATTCCGATGTCCTTTATACAAGGGTCCTCAGCTACCGCACAGCAGTCGCAGTCAACAGACATATTCTTCATAACGTTTACGTAAATGATATTACCTTTAAAATAATCTATTACCGAGCCTGCCGCGTCTGCCATCGATTCGAGAAATTTCGTATGGTCTGACTTCCATATATTATCTGTCTGTCCCGAGCCGTGAATGTATGCCTTTCCGTAGGAAGATGCCACGCCTATCGAGAGCTGCTTGATAGCTCCGCCGTAACCGCCCATCGGGTGTCCCTTGAAGTGCGAAAGAACGAGCATAGAATCATAGTTTTCTATATCTTTTCCCACGTAATTCTTCTTTATTACCTTTCCGTTTGGAATATCGAGGACCTTATCGGGTCCTTCGGCATCAAGAAGATCTACCTTGAAATACTTACTCCAGCCGTGATCTGCCATAAGTCTGCGATGGCGCTCTGTCGTATTTCTTGCGCCCTCGTACGCGGTATTACACTCTACTACCGTTCCGCCGACAAAGTCTATAACAGGCTTCCAAAATTCAGGGCGCAGAAAATTCTGATTGCCCTTTTCTCCCGAATGAAGCTTTATTGCGATATTCCCCTTAAGCTCTTTTCCTACCATTTTATACAGCTCAAGAACCTTTTCGGGTGTTATTGTCCTTGAAAAATATACCGCTTTCTTTTCCATAGTTTATTCTCCTATCCTCATTTAAAAAGGTGTCTTATTTTACCATATTTCAAATCGACTGTCAATGCTTCGATGCAGAGGAAGGATAAAACCTTTGAATTTTAGCTAAACTCACAAAGGTCAAGCTGTATTTTTGTTGTTTATGACAAGCTCCAGAAGATTTTTTATCACAACTACCGCGATCGGTCCTATAATAAAACCGAGAAGTCCGAAAAGCTTATATCCTGCAAAAACTGACACAAGCGTAAGCAGAGGGTGCACTCCGAGCTGTGTTCCGACGATATGCGGCTCGAGTATCTGACGGCCTATCATTACGACAGCGCACACGATAGTCAGAACTATCGCTTTTTTCACCTTCCCGAGTGCGAAAAGCACTATTACCCAAGGAATGAGTATAGTTCCGACTCCTATAACGGGTAAAATATCAAGCAGGGCTATCACAGCGGCGAGAAGTGTTGCGTATTTTTCGCCCACTATTATAAAGGCTATCATAAGGGCAACAAAGGTAATTAAAAACAGTATAACGTACGCTTTTACATATTTCAGAGCCGCCGCAAGTACCTTTTTCTGCACGTTTTTCCAGCTCGGCATTATTCTTTTCGGGACACGGGATACAAGAGCGTTATTTATCTTGTCAAAATCCGAGCAAAAATAGTACGATGCCATAAGAAAAATGATGAGTGTGAAGAAGAAATACGGAAGTCCGCCCAAAATATCGCCGACGTTATCGGTTATTTTTGCAGTAAGGTCGGCAAGCGACGAACGAACCGTATCTACGAGCATATTATATATATACGCGCTGTCGGGCGAGCCGTCTATTCTGAATTTTTCGGTGATATTTTTTATAAGGTCGGCTACCTTTGCGGCTATATCCTCATAATTTTCACCGATATAAATATTGAGCGAGCGAAGCTCTGTATATACTCTGCGAAAGAGGAGAAAAATTATCGAGCCGAGCAGGATCATTATAAGGAAAAATACAAATATTCCCGCGCCCTTCCTTGACCACTTTGTTTTCTCGACAGTCCTTGCAACGACAGGCCTCAAAAGAAGGGCTATCAGCCACGCGGCAACAAATGGCAGAAGAAGCTTTATAACTACCGTGCCGACAAGCGCTGTCAGCGTAAGTATTATTACAAAATATCCGAATATAACAAAATCTCTCTTATATCCCGCCTCGGGTAATTTCACGGTATTTTCTCCTTTTGTTCTCTTTATTTGCCAAAATCACTCATTTATTATACGCCGTATTTTCACTTTGTATTCGATGATTTATGCGGTAAAGGAGTAGGAAAAACCGTAAATTATATTACTGATGCGCTTTTTTATATGCACTCGGCGACATACCGTTTTTCTTTTTGAAAAGCGTGGAAAAATGGTATTCGTCCGTAAAGCAGAGCGAGTCGCTGATCTCTTTGATGCTCAGCTTCGTTTTGGTCAGAAGATTTTGCGCGATAGTTATTCTGCGGTTCAGCAGATACTGATATGGTGTTACGTTAAAATACCTTTTAAATTCCCTACTGATCTGCGATTTCGACAGATGGATCTCATCGTAGACATACTGCATTGATACTTTTTTGTAGATCAGACGGTCGAGCATTTCCTTTGTCCTGATGGCAACGGGAGAAATATTCCGGTTTTCACTGCTTTCAACGAGTCTTAAAATAATTTTGAAAATTATTTCTGACGCTTTCAGATATACCTCTTCATTGTCGTTATATTTTATTGCAAGGTCGAGCAGTTCCTCAAACAGATCTTTACAGTTTGTATTTTTGAAAACTACGCGGCTTGAGAGCCCGTATGCGCTGATAATATCGGTAAAAATACTGCTGAAAAAGTTTACCCATATCTTCTCGTACGGGTCGCTCGGATCTGCTCCGTAGCGGTGCTTTGTGCCGAGATGTATCAGATATATATCGTTTTCTTCGACGGTGTATTTTTTATCGTCGCACACTACGTAGCCTTTCCCTGCCGTAATATATTCAAGTACAAAGTAGTCCGAGTGCTGTCTTTCGATAAAGTATTTTTTATTGGGTCTTGTGATACCGATAGCCTCTATTCGTATCGGATATTTCTTTGACTCGTCATAAGTGAAATGATTTAACATTTCGTATTTTGTATCACCGTAAATAATATTTTTTCTGGGGTCGGGAAATTTTTTTGAATCACGCAGCATTTATATCACCATTCTTTACAAGTGGCACTACTAATCCACATCTTTTGTGCGGATTTTGGTGTCTATTTATTGTTTTTATACATTATAACACATTTTTTCGCCTTTGTCAAAGGGAAATTCGCCGCTCACGCGCTTTCTACGCTACTAATCTACATCTTTTTGCTGATTTTAGGTATTTATTGACGACACTTTTTTTATTATAATGTAGATGTGGATAATTATATTTGCACAAAGGTATCTTAATCAAAAAGAAATTTTCAAGAAAGGCAATCCTGTTTATTAGGTTTTGTTTTAGAGGTAACGCTTATGTTAAATGCAAGTATTGAGCTTGGCGCTCTGCGTGTTCAGCTTCTTTCCGAGTCTTCCGTTCGTATTGAAAACAAAGGTCCAAAAGGTTTTGAGGACCGTCCAAGCTACATAGTTTTAAACCGCGAGGATTACCCTTCGGTCGATTATTCCATAGTTAAAGAAAACGGCGTTACTTTGATAAAAACATCTAAATACACCGTTCATATTCCCGACGGCGCATGCGCGCAGGACACCTACATCACAGACGCTCAGGGCAAAAAGCTTTGGGCTTATGCTGATGCGGGAAGAACCGACACTAACGTTTACCTGCCCAGCCCGTCCGACGAGCTTCGCAGCTGGTATTTTACAGACAGCCCGAGAATAATCCCTTCTGTGCACGGATATTCCTACAAGGAGGACGTTACAAATCTGCAGGACTGGGATTTTGAAAACAATGCGCTCGATATTTTCGTATTTTTACCCGACGGAGATTATTCAAAATTTTGCTCTGACTACGTAAGAGTTACGGGCAGGAGCGAAATGGTAAATCTCAAAACACTCGGTTATTGGGACTCCCGCTGGTATCCCTACTCCGCAGAGAGTGCAATAAAGCAGATAAACGATTACCGCGAAAGAGGATTCAGCATCGACGTCCTCGTAATCGACACCGACTGGCGAGCTTCGGGAGGCGAAGGCTCGGACGGTATCGGTTATGATGTTAACACCGAGCTTTTTCCCGATATGGCAGCCTTCCTCGCAAAGTGCAAGGAAATGGACGTTGGTATTTGCTTCAACGATCACCCCGAGCCTGTAAGAAACACGACAAACGGACTTGATCAAGCAGAGGTTGAGTACCGCTCAAAGAAGCTTACGCTTATTCTTTCGCTCGGTATAAATTATTGGTGGTACGACAGAAACTGGAGCGTTGCACTTAACTCATGTGTCCCCGAAATCAGCGTCTACGCATTCGGTATGTACGCTTATCACTGGGTTACCTCCGAGTACCGTGAGAGTATTACCGATCTAAATGAATTTGCAAAAAGAGCGCTCATAATGGCAAACGTTGACGGCGTTTTACACGGAAAATGGTATTACGCTTCCGATATTTCAGCTCACAGATATTCAATTCAGTGGACGGGTGATATCGGTGCGAACACAGACGCTCTTGCACAGGAGATATATACATCGGTCTTTGGCGGTGCAGAGGTCGGTCTGCCCTATATGTCAAGCGATATCGGCGGACATAATCAGGTAGTTACGAATGAAATGTACGCAAGATGGGTACAGTACGGCGCGCTTTCCACAATATGCCGTGTTCATTGTACCAACGAAAGATACATTCACCAGGAAGGAAGAATGCCTTGGCTGTACGGCGAAAGATCCGAAAAGATCGCCCACACCTATCTTGATATGAGATACCGCCTGCTTCCCCTCTTCTACGCTCTTGCAAGACAGAATTACGAAACGGGACTTCCCATTATGCAGAGAGTGGACATTCAGTATCCTGCCTACGTCGAAGCAAGCAGAAACGACGAGTATCTGCTCGGAAAATATATTTTAGTCGCGCCTATCGACAGTGCCGACGAAAGCACCGAGTATAACGAAAGAAGCGTATTTATTCCTGATGGCACGTGGGTAGACGTATGGAGCGGGAAGCGATTTGTCGGTCCTGCCACCTACACGGTACGCCACAAGCTCGAAACCTCTCCGATCTTCGTAAGAGAGGGTGCGCTCACCGTACTTGCTCCGAATATGATAAGCACAAGCGAAAAGAACTGGCGCGAGAGCGTTCTCGACGTTTATCCTTCAAGTAATTACGGTGCGAAAATAAGTCTGTACGAAGACGACACTCTGACAAATGCTTACAAATCGGGCTTTTACAGAACGACCGATATTACAATGGACTTTGAGGGTGAAAACAAAACGCTCCTTGTAAATATTGGAGGAGCGCAGGGCGAATTTACAGGCGAGAGGGCATTTACCGAGCGCACGTGGAGAGTAAGACTGCATACAAATCCCTCTTGGAGTGCTCCCTCATCTATCACCGTAAACGGCAAGGCGGCAGATCTCACCTTAATCTCAAAATCGGACAGCGGCCTGCCCTTCGCGTTTGACGGTGCGTCCCCCGACGGCGATATATATGAGTTTACGGTAAACGGCTCGGTCTATGAGTCGTATGAAATAAAGGTATTCTACGATAGCGTTGCAGAATCACTCTATAATACCTCGTACGAAAAGAATGAGATCCCCTTTGAATTATCCTTTGACGAGGCTGCAGGCAAAGCCGCGAATTTTGTTTCGTTTGATGAGGCAAGTGATATTTTCTCGCCTCTCAAGTCTTACGACACTCCCTGGAGATCTGACGGCGAGCGCCCCGCCCTTAATTCTCAAAAGGACTTCTCTTTCGAGATAAATACCGACGAGAGCACAAAATATTACGTTTTGTACCTTGGCGGCTTCCAGTCAACAGCAAAGGTTACCGTCCGCGACAGAGCGGGGAACGTTAAAACGGTAAACTTCGGCAACGCGGACGGAAGCTTCGCAAAGCGTGTTATCATCAAAAAGACAGATGACAGCACGGGCAAGCTTTACGTTACTTATTCAATGGTAGCAAGTGAATACACAAAGAGGATTTATGACTTAAAATATGACATCGTTTGCTATCTTTCGGCTTACGGCGCGCAGGCTTGTACTGAGCTTCCCGAACAAGTTATCGGCGACTAAAAATTTGTAAAATATATTTGGAGGTATGAAAATGAAAAACAAGAATTTTTTAATAGTCGCACTTCTGTTAATCATCTCACTTCTCTTACCCTCGTGCCAAGGCATTCTCGATGTTCACGAGTGTAATTTCAGTAGCGGATGGGAAAACGATGATGCAAAGCATTGGCACGAGTGTGAATGCGGTCTTAAAAGCGACGTGGGCGACCATGAGTACGTAATTAAGACGTCTGATAATGCAGTACATAATTTAGCTGCAACAGTAAACACTGCACCTACTGCAACCTTTACTGCCAACGCTATCGACGAGGTTATGTACGGTGACGCCGATGGCGACAAGCAGATCGATATGAATGACGTTATATCGACAAGAAAGTATGTTACAAGTTTTGATTACGATCTTGGCACCTCAAACGTAAATGTTGAAGCCGGAGCTGATGCTAACGGCGACGGTAAGATCAATATGAAAGACATTGTATTGTTAAGAAAGTATATAGTAAATTATGATTACGAGACCGGAAGCTCAACGGTAACTTTAGGACCTTCCCATATTCCCGTTGATATTCCCGCAGTAGAGCCCACCTGCACAACGACAGGTCTTACCAAGGGCTCAAAGTGTAGTATTTGCGGTAAAATTCTCACAGCACAGCAAATAGTTCCCGTAAAAGATCACAGCTTCGGCAGCGGTGTATTAAATGGAGATAAGCTTATGTATACCTGCTCAGTATGTAATTACACTAAAAGCGAAAACGCGTTTGTTGTTACCGTAAAGCATCTTAAAATAGATGGAAGCGAGGCTCACGCGCAGACAGTTGTAGGATTCCCTCTTAACGCAGATCCCTACAAGGTTGAGGCTCTGAATATTTCGGGTCTTGTTCCTTCCCACGATTACGTGATGCTTGATTACACTTCATCGGCAGCAACGGTAACTATTTATTACTCACAAATAGACGTATGGGACGGAAGCTCTGTAAGCAGCAGTCTTAAGGGCTCGGGTACCGCAAGTGATCCGTATCTCATTCAAAGTGGAGCTGACCTTGCCTACATCGACAAAAATATGACAGCCGCCGAGAATTTCAAGGGTGTATATTTCAAAATGACAAAGAGTATTGACCTTAACGGCAAGTCTGTTAAGATCGGATATTACCCCGGTTGGTCGGGAAGAATAATATTTAACGGTATATTTGACGGTAACAACTGCTCTATACGAAACCTTAATATGACTGATTCGGGAATGGGCGGCGGACTGTTCAGCGTTGTTTCGGGTACGGTCAAAAATCTGACCGTTTACGGCACTGTTAAAGGCAACGATAAAATGGTAGGCGCTATCGTCGGATGGCTGTACAAGGGTACGCTTGAGAACTGCGCAAGCTACGTAAACGTAACCTCCACCGGAGCTTCGGAAACGGGCGGTATTACGGGAACGAGCGAAAAGGGTACCATCACTAAGTGTATAAACTACGGCACAGTCAAAGGCACTGACAGCGTAGGCGGTATCGCAGGTAAAGCAAGCGGCACTTTAACAAGCTGCAGAAATTACGGAAAAGTAAGCGGTAATACCAACGTAAATGAAATTTACGGTTCTGCCCACAGCACAGGAACGCCGATCCTTTACGACTGCGGTGTTGAAAATGAATTCTTTATAAGCGACGGCTCGATTAAAGACCCGACCGATTTTGATTATTCATTTGCCGTGATCGGCGACCCTCAGTGTATCGTTGAATATGCAAGAGAAATGAATTCGGATAAGTATCTGAAGAGAATCTACGATTATATAATTGACAACGTATCCTCCAAAAAGATCAAGCACGTTTTCCATCTCGGTGATCTGGTACAGACAACGTGGCCTTACATAAGCGGCGACACTGCTAAAAACAAGATGTACGCAGAAGCAGAGCTTATTACCCAGCAAATTATCAAGCTCGACGGCGTGGTAGATTATTCTCTCATTCGTGGAAATCACGATCCCGCTGACTTCTACGATGAATATTTCGGAGTTAACAGCACAAAGACCGGTTACGCTTCTCACATAGAGGATTACTACATCAACAGCACCAATTCGGTTCATTATTTCTCGGCAGGCGATCTTGACTATATGGTAGTTACTCTTGACTTCGGTGCGGGTGATCCCGTACTTGAATGGGCAAGCGAAGTGATTTCGGCGCATCCGCATCACAACGTTATCATAGTTACTCACGCATATATGGACAGAGATGGCACAACGCTTGGCAACAGCGACGCAGGCGCGTTAAAGACTAACGGAACTAACGACCCCCTTTATAATACCGCTATGGGTGCAACTGCCAATAACGGAGATCACATGTGGGATAAGCTGATCTCGCAGCACGAAAATATTGTGCTTGTTCTCAGCGGTCATATAGGTACCGAGGACGTTATTTGCTCGCAGTGGAAGGGTGTTCACGGCAACACGGTTACCAACATTCTTATCGACCCTCAGGATATGGATACTCTCTTCAAGAGTCAGGGCTCTGTCGGTGCAATTGCTATGTTCTACTTCTCAAATGGTGGAAAGACCGTAGAGGTAAGATACTGGTCGACAGTTCAGAACGCTTACATCAAAACAGAAAATCAGTATACATTTACAATTAACACAATTCAGTAACAGAAGTTTATAATTTCAAGGAAAAGCCGCCTTTTAAGACGGCTTTTCCTTTATTATTAACACAAAAAACTTGACAAGCGAGCGAAAATGAAATATAATAGTTTCGTATGTTGTTTTACGCAAAGGAGGGATATTTTGATACGAGTCGCTGTTATCGGCGGAGGCGCCGCAGGTATGATGGCTGCCATCACTGCCGCAAGATCGGGAGCATCTGTAACCTTGTTTGAAAAAATGAAATTCACAGGCTCGAAGCTTCGTATCACGGGCAAAGGAAGATGTAATCTTACAAACAACTGCTCTGTAAACGAGATCATAGAAAATATCCCGACCAATCCGAGATTTATGTATGCTCCGCTTGCCGCGTTCACACCCGAGAGGGTTATGGAATTTTTCGAAGACGCGGGTGTTCCCCTTAAAACAGAGCGCGGAAACCGAGTATTCCCCGTTTCCGACAAGGCATCTGACATCGTAGAGGCTCTCAGACGCGAGATGCGCGCCTGCGGTGTGCGAGTCATCTTCGACCGTGTTACCGACATACTTGTAAAAAACGGCGATTCAGGCGCAGAAATTTCAGGAATAAAGGTTGCTTCCCGTTCCGATATATTATCCTTTGACCGCGTGATCGTGGCAACGGGCGGACTATCCTATCCCCTTACGGGCTCGGACGGCGACGGCTACAAATTTGCCGAAAAGCTCGGGATAAATATAATTCCCTTAAAGCCCTCGCTCGTTCCTCTTGAAATTTGCGAGCGCTACTGCCGTGATATGCAGGGACTCGCTCTTAAAAACATTTCTGTACGGGCAGTCGAGGTGTCGAGCGGCAAAACTGTTTATGAGGATTTCGGCGAAATGCTTTTCACTCATTTCGGAGTCAGCGGTCCTGTCATACTCTCTATGTCCGCGCATCTGCGTGACATAAAGCCCGAAAAATACAAGATATTTATCGACCTAAAGCCTGCGCTCGACGAAAAAACACTCGACAGGCGTCTTATCTCCGATTTTGAAAAGGAAAAGAATAAGAATTTTATAAATTCACTCTCTGCCCTTTTACCCGCTAAAATGATTCCTGTTTTCGTTACACGCTCGGGCATTCTTCCCGAAAGAAAGGTCAATTCAATAACCAAGGTCGAGCGCGCAAAGCTACTAAATCTTCTCAAATCGTTTGATCTCACCGTCAAGGCTCCCCGATCTATTTCGGAAGCTATTATCACCTCGGGCGGTATCGATATTCGTGAAATAAATCCGAAAACGATGGAGTCAAAGCTTATCCCCGGTCTTTATTTCGCGGGCGAGATCATTGACGTCGATGCCTACACGGGCGGATTTAATCTCCAGATCGCTTGGTCCACAGGCTACCTTGCCGGTCTTTCGGCTTCTTCTTAGGGTTTACCCTAAGAACCCACCAAGGACTCTGTCCTTGGATCCTGCCAAAACCCTTTTTGTAAAAAGGGTTTTGGATTCCTAAAAACTTCTCTGAAAAGTCAATTCGAAGGGTGCGATTTGCGGTTTTTGCGAAGCAAAAAGTCGGACGGCTGTCCGACAGCGAAATCGCCAATCGACGGCTCTGCCGTCGGTTTTGCACCGAACCCCACTTATGAAACTTTTTGTATAAAGTTTCTTAAGAATCTTCAAAAACTTTACTGAAAAAACTTATTTCAGAAAAGTTTTGGTCGAGCTTTTTCAAAAGCTCGCGAGGTTTCTTAAGGGGCGGAACCCCTTAAGCTAAAAAAGAAACTTATTTAAAAACTTAACATAAAAGGAAATTTTACAGATGTTTAAAATTGCTATTGACGGGCCGTCCGGCTCGGGAAAATCAACCCTCGCAAAGCGTTTATCTGCCGAGCTCGGCTTCGTTTACGTAGACACGGGCGCTCTCTACCGTGCTATCGGTCTTTTCGTTTACAGAGCAAAAATTGACCCCAAGGATGCTGTCGCTGTAGAGGCAGTTCTGCCCGAAATTTCGGTCAGCATAAAATACATTAGCGGAGAACAGAAGACATTTCTAGGCGATGAGGACGTGTCAAGCGACATCAGACTCCCCGAAATATCTATGTACGCTTCTGCCGTTTCGGCGATCCCCGCAGTCAGAGCCTTTCTTCTCGGACTTCAACGCGACATAATAAAATCAAACAACGTCATTATGGACGGACGCGACATCGGTACTGTCATTATGCCCGATGCAAACGTAAAGATATTCCTTATTTCAAACAACGAAACACGCGCTCAGCGCCGCTGCGAAGAGCTTCTGCTCAAAGGCGTTCAGACCACCTATGAGGAAGTCCTTGCCGACCTTGAAAAGCGCGACGCAAACGATTCCTCGCGCGCGGTCGCTCCCCTTGTTCCCGCGTCCGATGCGACATTTCTTGACAATTCGCTCTTTACACCCGATCAGACCTTTGCACGCGCTCTTGAAATCATCAGAGAACGCATCGACGTCTGATATATTCCCTTTTTGGAAGGATTTTATATTATGAATAAGTTTTATAATTTCATGTCTGTTACCTGCTCTTCGCTCGTGAAATTCATCTTCCGAGTAAAAGCCGAAGGTCTTGAAAACGAGCCCTCAGAGGGTGGTGTGGTCGTTTGCGCTAACCATCTTTCACTTTGGGACGTCGCTATAATCGGTGCTGTTCTGAACAGACAGGTCAGATTTTTTGCAAAAAAGGAGCTTTTTCACGTTCCGATACTCCGACATTTCGTAAAAGCGATGGGAGCATTCCCTGTTGACAGAAAATCTCCCGCATCTGCCGCTCTTGCGACAAGACACACGATAACTCTCGTTGGCGAGGGTGAAATGGTGGGTATGTTCCCACAGGGCACACGCCACGCAAAAGAAGACCCGCGCGAAACCTCTATAAAGAACGGGATCGGTCAGATAGTTTACCGCTCACAGACTACCGTTCTTCCCGTTTGTATTCAGACAAAGGGCTGGAAAATAGGATTTTTCAAGCGCACACACGTCCGTATCGGCAAGCCTATGACCTACGCTGATTTTAACTTCACCGAGGGTAATCAGTCCGAATATGACCGCGCAGCGCATATGGTTTTTGATAAAATTACCGATATGATAGAATAAAATCAACAGAATAAAATTAAAGGAAACTTATAGCTTATATGGATATAAAGGTATCTAAATACGCAGGATTCTGTTTTGGCGTAAAGCGCGCTGTCGATATGGTAAACAGCCTGCTTGACGGCTCTTCGAATACAAGGATATTCTCGCTCGGCGATATTATTCACAACAGGCACGCGATGAAGTCGCTCACTGACAAGGGACTCACTGTCATTTCAAGAGATGATATAGAAAAAACGGCGCTCTCTGCTACCGAGGACTCTCCCTGCACAGTCGTAATACGCGCACACGGAATCGAGCTTTCGGTAGAAGATGAGTTAAACGGCTATGCAAAGGCAAATCCCTACTTCACGGTCTGCGACCTAACCTGTCCTTTCGTAAAGAAAATACACAACATCGTTATTGAAAATACCGAGGAAGATTCCCTGCTTATTGTTTACGGCGATGAGGATCATCCCGAGGTTCGCGGTATTGTCGGCAGAGCAAACGGAAATGTCCGTGTTATCTCTTCTGCCGAAGAACTAACTTTGTGCAATTTCACCAACAAAACGACCATAATGGTCGCTCAAACGACCAAGAAATTGTACGAATGGGAGAAATGCAAGAAAAAACTCAAAAACACCTGTACAAATGCACTTTTTTTTGATACAATATGTGGTGTTACTGAAAATAGGCAAACTGACGTTTTGCGTCTTGCCGAAGACTCTGATTTGGTACTTGTTATCGGCGATCCAAGCAGCTCAAATTCGATGAGTCTGCTCTCACTTGCACGGTCTGTGTGTGAGAATTCTCACCTTATTGAGAGTGCTTCTGACATCAGTAATATCTCCCTTTCGGGAGTAGATAAAGTTGCTATTACAGCCGGTGCATCGACACCCGGCTTTATAATAGAGGAGGTAATAAAAACAATGAGCGAAGTTTTTAACACAAACGAGCAGGCAAATGAAAGTTTTGCATCAATGCTTGAGGATTCCCTCAAGACTTTAAATACAGGAGACATAGTAACAGGTGTTATTACATCTATTTCTAACACAGAAATTCATGTAGACCTTTCCTGCAAGGGAACCGGAATTTTGTCGGTTGACGAGATCAGAACAGACCCTAACACCGACGTTCGTTCCCTGTATAAGGTAGGCGACGAGATCGAAGCTTTCGTCGTAAGAGTAAGCGACGTTGAAGGCGTTGTTGGTCTTTCCAGACGCCGCATCGACCGCATCGCAGATTGGAAGAAGCTGAAGGCTGCTTCCGAAGAAGGTGCTGTTGTTGAGGGCAAGATCACAGAAGTTACAAGAGGCGGTCTTATCGCAACTGTTGGCGCTGCCAAGGTATTTATTCCCGCTTCCCAGTCGGGCGTTCCCGCTTCCGGAGATCTTAATACTCTCGTTGGAACCACTCAGAAGTTCATCATCATCGAAGTAAATGATCAGAAGAACCGCGCTGTTGGTTCTATCCGCGCTATCCTTCGCCGCGAACGCAAGGCTCTCCTTGAAAAGTTCTGGGCTGAAATGGAAGTTGGCAAGAAGTTCACAGGTACTGTTAAGTCTATGACTTCTTACGGTGTATTCGTTGACCTCGGCGGAGTTGACGGAATGGTTCACATTTCCGAGCTTTCTTGGTCAAGAATCAAGGATCCTTCCGAGGTTGTAAAGGTTGGCGATACAATTAACGTATTCGTTAAGGCATTCGACGTTGAAAAGAAGCGCATCTCTCTCGGCTGCAAGACAGACGAAACAAATCCTTGGCTTCTCTTTAACGCGCAGTATGCTGTTGGCGACGTTGCGAACGTTACCGTTGTAGGCATCACTCCCTTCGGTGCTTTCGCAGAGATCATTCCCGAGGTTGACGGTCTTATCCACATTTCTCAGATTGCTGACAAGCGCATCGGAAATCCTTCTGAGGTTCTTACAGTTGGTCAGCAGGTTGACGCAAAGATCATCGCTATCGACGACGAAAAGCAGAAGGTAAGCCTTTCTATCCGCGCTCTTATCGAGCCCGCAGTAGAAGCTACCGAAGAAGCTGCTGAAGAAGCTGTTGAAGAAGAAAACGACAGTCTCGTTTATTCTTCCGATAACCCCACAGAGCTTCCCGAAGACGCTGAATAATTAGTCTTACATATAGCTTATTTAAAGAACTCTTGATTTTCAAGGGTTCTTTTTTTGCTTCTTTATCTGTGTTTTTTAGAATATATTGTAGTAACGACAACACAAAGGAGCAAAACGTGAAGAGCTTACCCAAAATAAAAATCTCATTATCTACCCCTATATGTCTTACGGCGTTTATTATAATCTACGGAGTAAAATACATATCGACAATTCTTGCGGCGGTGCTTTTTCACGAGGTCGGTCATATCTCCGTTATATATTTATTCAGAGGAAATATTGCCGAAATAACTATCAGGCCTTTCGGTGCTGTAATAAAGCGCAGCGACATAAAAACCTCGTATTTTGC
The DNA here is from genome assembly GCA_045580325.1 of Eubacteriales bacterium. Taxonomy (GTDB): domain Bacteria; phylum Bacillota; class Clostridia; order Oscillospirales; family CAG-272; genus SIG672. Next base: position 61,486 of record JAZNNR010000020.1, on the reverse strand, counting down.
CGATGCTATGATAAGTCTTGCAGGACCGCTTGTGAATATTTTTTCGTTTTTGATATGCCTTTTCACAGACACGCTCGGAAGCTTTGCGTATGCGAGCCTCGTGCTTGCTGTGATCAATCTTATTCCCGCAAGCCCTCTTGATGGGTACTGTGCACTCAGATCGATCCTGCTGTGTTTATTTTCGCCTCAGACGGCAAAAAGAGTCGGACAGTACATATCTCTCGCGGTGCTTATCATAATATGGATATTCGCGGTTTATCTGCTGATTTTTTCACAGTTTAACCTTTCCCTGCTCATAATGATCACTCTTCTTATATACGAAACAGTGATTTCGTGCAAATAAAAATACACGTACAAATCATTTTACAGCAGATTTCACAATCCTATAAAAAAAGCTATATTTTTTTAATTTTTTTCAAAAAAGGTATTGACAAATTACACATATTATGATAGAATATTCAAGCGGTCGGGCGAGCCCCCCGCTACAGAATGGCGGAGTAGCTCAGTTGGCTAGAGCAACCGGTTCATACCCGGTAGGTCATGGGTTCAAGTCCAATCTCCGCTACTTAGATGCGTAGCATCTTTTAAGTGTCGGTTTTACCGACAGTTTCGGCCCGTTGGTCAAGCGGTTAAGACACCGCCCTTTCACGGCGGTAACATGGGTTCGATTCCCGTACGGGTCATAAACAAAAAAGCATCTGCATATGCAGATGCTTTTTTGTTTTTATATTCTTTAGTGGAATCGAACCCCACAAATCCGTAAGGATTTGTTATAACGTGCGCTCTTGTGTGTACGCACTTCCCTTTGGCGCACGTTTGGGTTCAGATTCCCGTACGGGTTTTCGTTCTAAATCGAACCCCACAAATCCGCAGGATTTGTTATAACGTGCGCTCTTGTGTGTAGGCTCTTCCCTTTGGCGCACGCCTTCGTTCAGATTCCCGTACTAAAACCTCGCTAAAAAGCGAGGGCTGTTTTTTTTAATCCTTGTTTTGCTTGTTAGCAATACAAGCACAAATATACATCACTATTGGGAACAAAAGACCTCCTACGGCGAATATAATCCAAGTTAGGTGCCAATAGTTAGTGAGAAAAGATACAACAAGAAAAACTGCTGTTAATATACCCCAATAACAAGTTCCAACAACATCTTTTATTTCTGTTTTCTTTTTCTCCTGGTCCGTAAATTCTCCCTCTTTCAAGAGCTTCTCCATACTTGCATTTTGAACTCCTACTACAATAAACATTCCTGCGCCTATACCTGCAATAATCATCAAAAACGCAAGCGCCACCGCAATAAGAATTACATCTTCTGTGAATGAAAGTACAATCAGCGGAACAGCCGCAAAAATACAAACACAAGTTGCAATTATATTAAAGGTAACGTATATGGCTCTGAAAGCGTTCTTCTTCTCTTTTACAAATCCTTTCACTCCGTATTCAAGCTCAAAGGGGATATTTTTATCAAGAAACTCATACGGCTGATTTTTGAAACCGCAGTAAATAAAGATGGGAACAGCGCACATTACAAGGGCAAAAAGAATCACCATTCCTACCGCTCCCGCTGTCGTTTCCGTAACAAGTGAAACAGGGGGATCTGATAACATGCTTAGTACAAAAAGTGTGATAGGCGAAAGAATACATAAGAATGTAGCAAGAGCTATACGCCAAGAAGCCTTCCTTCTTTGTTCAAGATATGTATTTGCTTCTTCTATCGAAATTCTTTTCACCGTAGCATCATAAGAAGCTTCGTCTGTGAATTCCTCTACCTCGATCTCGTCTTTTAATAGATAATCGGTAGTAACTCCGAACAGCACGGAAAGCTGCAATATCTTTTCGAGATCGGGAATACTTTGTGTGCTTTCCCACTTTGAAACAGCCTGACGGGAAACATTCATTTTGTCGGCAAGCTCCTCTTGCGACCAGCCGTTCTTTTTTCTTAGTCTGATAATCTTGTCTGCTAAAATCATAAAAACACCTCATTTGATTTTTTAAGCTCGTGGCTCTTTTGTGCCTATACTATAACATAAACTCCGGTTACACACCACCAACTGCGAGCTTTCAATCTGTCAACCAATAGTTGCTTTTTGGTTTTTTAATAATTGCAATCTCACTTTCTAAAAAGCGAGGGCTGTTTTTACTGTATAAAGAATTTAAAAATTTCTTTTGCAAAACCGAGCCACGACGGAACGTTTTTATCAAGTATATCAACGACTTTCGCTATATCTGCCGTAGTCAGATCTCCAATATGGCTATACAGACTTCCCTCTGCCACCGATTTACCGATAGCTATCATACCGTGCGCCTGTTCGCCAACGGCGGCATATTTACCTATAGCAAGCGCACCGCACGAGAAACAGCCGACAGAGAGTGCTCCAAGTGATATAATTCCCACACTTATCGCACCTATCGCAATCAGACCGAGCGCGATAGAGCCTAATGCAAGAAGACCGAGCGAGAGTACTCCTGCCGAAATCAAACCGACCGAAAGTGCGCCGAGTGAAATTACTCCGAGCGAGAGCAGACCAAGGGATACTATTCCCCTAGACATCAGACCTACCGAAAACACCCCTCTTGCTTTAAGTCCTACTGCAAAAAATCCGTGTGCGTTTTTGCCGATATGATAAAGCGGCATACCAAGCACTGTTTTTTCGCTCCTGCGTTCGCGGAACTGCTTTTTGAGTATATCGCCAAAGCTTGATCTTTCGGTGGGCCGTGTACCCTCTTTTTCAGTAACCTCTTCATTCAAAAGATAATCCATCGAGCATTCAAAGAGCTTTCCCATTTTAATAAGCTTATCGGTTTCGGGATATGCAGTGTCAGATTCCCATTTACTGATCGACTGGCGGGAAACGCCGAGAATTTCAGCAAGCTGTTCTTGTGTATAATTGTATTCTTTTCTGAGTTTTGATATTTTTTCGCCAAGTGTCATAATTTTATCTCCTTACGTTTTCAAGTGTTTCCTGACACTACTTTAGCACACAAGGTCAAATCAGACCATAAAGTTTGCGTTTCTTTATGTAAACTTCGGGTTGCGTTTCTTTATTATATCATAATTATATCATATTTTTACAGATATTTCAATTATTTAGATAAAATGCCCTCACTCCGTAATGGAACGAGGGCGTTTATAAAAGCCAAAGTCATAATGTCAACATTTTTTCAAGTTCATCCGAAAGCGTGTCTTTTTGGATATGAACCTTTACTTCATTAGACGATTCATTGGTTTTAAGGTGCATTACAAGGCTTGCGATCCCGCGCTTCTTGCGAAGAGGAGTAGTTACCTTCTCTACTGCAACAAGGTGTCTTGCCATAAACACCGTAATATTTTTGTTAAAACCGCCGCTATATGCAGTTATCTTTTTGTCCTCGACGGCAATGCCGTTTGTATGATAGCTGAGGATCGCGCTGATAAGCTTTAGTACAAGCACGAGGAGGGCAAAGCCTAAAACTGCAAGTACAACTGCAGATATGAGTTTGGGCGGAGCGTTTAGTATCGTCATAAGTATAGCAGCTCCGATCAAGGTGATTCCGATAACGATACCGAATATCAGAAGGAACCAAGACACGAACGGGAAAAAGGATACCGATCTCGTTTGCTTTTCGCTCGGGATATACTCGGGTAAAACCTTGCCGAGTATCTCTCCGATCTCGTCGTATTTGCAGAACGGAACGAGTACGCCAAGATCGGCATTCTTGTCATCGTCGCTGCTACTCACAGTATAGCCTATCACCTCGAGCCTGATAGAAGCGAAACCAAGAATCCTTTGAACAATTCCCTGCGATATTTTTACCGCCTTGATCCGATCATAGCTGAAGGTGTTGGTATGCTTCTCCAGAAGTCCGTAGGATATCTGAATGTTGTTATCATTTTTTGTAATAGTGAAATCGTAATAACCAACAAAGGAATGAATGATGCTTCCGACAAAGGAGAATATCGAGAGCAGCAGCATCGCTCCTACCGTGATCAGAATAGAATAGATGAAATACTCTCCCCACGTGCCGAGAAAGTCAAGCTGCAGTATTCCCTTACAAACAGCGATGACGATAATAGCTAATACGGCAAACAAAGCTGTGAAGAATACCGTGGAAGCAATACTAATGAGTGTATACAGCATTTTCTTGCCGGATGTGAAGCGGTACAGACTATCCTTATCGGACAGGAGCACCTCTTCTGCTTTTGGCTCATTCGCACCGCTTCTGACGCCCTTTTCTTTCAGCGAATTTAGTTCACTAAGCAGTGCGTCTACGACCGTATTCTTTTCGATGATCGTAATTTCCGCTTGGTGCGAGGTGTTGGCAGAGCCGCTATCTACCGTTAAAACGGCGATACCAAAGATTCTGTGAATGATATTTTGGTTTTTATTGATGGCGTGTACTTTTTTGTAATCGAGTACCGAGCGTTTTCTGAAAAGCACGCCCCTGCTACATTTGATCTCTTTATCGGTCAGCTCATATCCTGAGGTTCTGTAATAGAGTATTCTGTAGACAACAAAGCAGAGATAGATTATAGTAAAGCCACCCACTAAAAACGGAGTTGCCGCGGCAATATTCTCGGGATTTGATTCCTCACCGAAAAAAAGATCTTTAAGAAAAATAAATACAACGGCAACGCTGTAGATGAAATCGGTCAATAAATTTGAATAGATATATCCTTTGTCAAATCTCTTCATTTTTCAGCTCCTCCACCCTTTTTTCAAGGTTCTGCTCAAGTGCATCGATCAAGCGATCTGCTTCGTCGGTCGTAAGGGTGGAAATATCAAAGTTCGAGCCTGCGGTAGAAATAGTTACGTCGCTCAGCCTCAGCATCATCATGATCGGACCTTGTGTTCTGTGAAGGTCTTGGATCTGACAAATAGGGATAACCACTCTCTGTCTGAAGATCACGCCCTGCTTTACAGCAATTCGCTTGTCATCATAACCCCAGGCGTACATTTTGTAACGCAGAGCCGGCATTATTAAAGTAATACCAAGAAGCAGAGCAGCGGGGATTCCCACACCTAAAGAAACTGCGAGCGTTACGTTGTTTGGTGTTTTTGTTGCAAGCAGAATTACCAATACGCTGACCGCTGCTCCAACAAGCGCCAAAGCTCCTATTGCCGCTCTGATATACCATAATTTAAGTACGCTTTTGTTTAACTTGTTCATTTTCATAATGTCTTTCTCCATTCTTACGTTTTACAAATTTAGAGTTTACGATATAACCTTATCAAGACCTTCGCCGTCTGAAATATATATATCCGAAATATCCTCGGATCTCTCGTTATCAAAGTTGTTTTCATCGAAAACACCGACTCTGTGAAGTCCTATTTTCCGTACGGTATCAAGCGCAACAAAGGAATCCTCAAACACCCACGTGCTCTCAAGCGGAGTCCCCAAATATTTCAGCGCTTCAAGATAGATGTCGGGGCAGTCCTTCCCTTTTCCTATCTCCCTGCACGAGAATACCTTTGAAAAATATTTCTTTATTTTGCAGGCCTCAAGCGCGATCTCTATAAGCACGGTAGCCGATGCCGATGCTATACACATTTTTACACCACTGCCCTCGAGATAGTCAAGAAGCTCCAAGGCTCCCTTTTTAAGCTTCGCCTTTTCTTTATAAAAGATAATTAAAAGCTCGTTTGCCTTTGCAGTAAGCTCCTTGCCGCTACTTCCTATCGAGCAGGTCTTATGGATATACTCCATAGCATCGTCGAGCACCATAGTTCTTACCGTTTTATCGGCTTCTTTGCTTGGGCGGAAATTCTCATCATTCAAATACGTTTTACCAAACTCTGTCCATATAAATTCCCATACCGAGAGAGAATCAACCAAAGTTCCGTCCATATCAAATATCGCGCCGTCTATTTTCATTTTAGTAACACCTTCTTTTATTTCCTTTCTCTATTATTGCACAAAAAACCCTCAAAAGCAAGACCTTTCGTAATTATTTTGAAGTTTTTAAGAAAAACAAACCCCGAAGTAGCAAGCCACGCGACATCAAAGGAAAAAACAAAACAGCTAAGCGAGGGTGTGAGGTCCTAAAAATAAAACAGCGGACGAAAATCAATTTCCGTCCGCTATTTATTATCAGTTTATATCGCAAACACTGCGAAGAACAAGCTTTTCGGCGCTTCCCTTGAGAACGCGCACCTTGACCTCGCCCTTTTCCATATCGAAATAGTTATCGCTGAGAATAAGATCTCTATCAAGCCAAAGCGCAGACATCGGCGCTACCGACACCTCTGTTTCCCCGCTTTCGAGCACCTCAAAGGTAAAGCTGTAGAGGTCCTGTGCTCCGAGTCCGTTCGGCCACCAGAGCTTTGCGTCTTTTATTTCGCTTTCCTTGTTTGCCTCTATCTCAAATACCTCTCCGTCGGGCGCGGTAACCTTAACACGAAGGTCAGTTGCCCTGTCCGTTTCCACCTTGGGAGTTACGAAGACCTTGCAGTTTTCGTGTCTTTGAATAACGCTCGCATTTACTATCTCTGCGCTGTCCTTTTCAAGAAGTGTAATTCATCTAAGCCTTGCGTTCAGACGTTTTTCGGTGATCTTTATAGAAATTACAACAATCGCCCAGATTATAAAATATATTGCGGCAAAAACTCCTGTAAATATCATAATTACTTTAAAATCGGGTTTTAGCCAATCATTAAACAGGTAACACACCATATACGCGAGATAAAGCGTCGAAAAGTGGAAAAACATTGATTTCGTTATCGGCCACTCTTCTATCTGATTAAAAATACTCACGCCCGCGTGAACAAAGGCAAGAAGATAGGTCGAAATTATAGCGAAAAACATTTCTTTTCCGCTTACGCTGAAATTATCAAGCGTCATCGAAAGTATGAGATATATTATCCCTACGACTATCGGGCCGAAGCCGCCGAAAATCAGTCCTCTATGCAAAAAAGCCTTCAAATATCTATTCATATCTTAAAGTCCTACCCTTTCTTTAACCTTTTTTAGCTGTCTGCGCGAAACGTAATCTCTATGTCCGTTTTTAAAGCTTATCATAAGAGTACCTGTTATCGAGGTGTCGAATTTTGATATTTTTCTTATATTTGCTATACATGACTGATTTATCTTGACAAAATCCCTGTCAAGTATCTCCTCGAGCAAATAAAGCCTTTGTTTTATCTGATATTTTTCTTTTTCACAGACAGCATAAACCTTATTATCTTCAACCGTAAAGCAGAATACGTCGGACGGCGAAAGCTTTACGATATTTTTATCTTTATACCCGAAAAGCTCGAGTGATTTACCCAGGACGAGTTCCTCTATTTCATACGACAGGCTGTTTTTTTCGTGAACGTATATCACGACCTCTTCTTCCCTGTCTTTATCTATCACAGTTCGGCACTTCATACTGATATTTCCTTTCTAAAATGCTTTTCAGTTTTATTTTAATATAAATCGAAAAAAATTCAAGCGTTTTTGTGTGTTCGGCAGGAACAGGGGTGTATTCGGATAAAAAAATATCCACACAAGGTGGATATTTTCATTTTATCTCAGCAATATTTTTTATAACCTCGCCCGCGATGATAAATCCTGCGACGGGCGGCACGTACGATATTGAGGCAGGAACGCGCTTTTCTGTGTTCCCTTGCTGCTGCGCCTCAGGCGAAGTATAAACCTCCGATTTTGAAGAGAGTACCTTGAGCGAGTCAACCCCGTTTTTGCGAAGCTCGTGGCGCATAACTCGTGCAAGCGGACAGCCGCTTGTTTTATATATATCAGTTATCTCAAATCCGAGCGCATCGACTCTGTTTCCCGTACCCATACAGGATATTATAGGGATATTCTCTCTCTTCGCCCTCAAAATTATCGAAATCTTCGATTTCACCGAGTCTATCGCATCTACGACATAGTCCGCGCCCGAAAAATTGACCTGTGCTGCGTTTTCCTCGCAGTAGAAGAGATTATGTGTCATAACCTCTGCATCGGGATTTATGAGCTTTATTCGTTCTCTCGCGGCATCTGTTTTGAGCTTACCGACCGTAGTTATATCCGCTATTATCTGCCTATTGATATTACTCTCGGAAACGCTGTCAAAATCAACGAGTGTAAATTTACCTATACCCGCCCTTGCGAGTGCCTCAATAACTCCGCCGCCGACTCCGCCGAGTCCGAAAATTATAACGTGCGAGCCGATTATCTTCTCAAGAGCCTTTTCTCCGATAAGCATTTTTGTACGGGCATATCTTTCGTTATCGGTTTTCTTCATATCAGTTATGTCCATTTAAAAACCTCGTTTCAGTTACCGTAATCAAGCTCCGCTACCCTTGTCATATAAGATATAACGGGCATATAGCGGTCGTCGGCTACAATTATATGCTCAACGAGGTCGAGATCAAGCTCACTGAGCGTTCTGCGAAGCATTCTTGTAACTATAATATCATCGTCCGAAGGCGACGGATCGCCCGACGGGTGATTATGCGCTATAACGACTCTCGACGCATTGGCGAGAAGCGCTTCCTTTGCCACGTCGCGCAGAGGCAGTACCGACGAGGATACCGTTCCGTTTTCGATAGTCTTACAGTCTATCACCGCGTTTTTATTATCAAGCAAAAGCAGCATAACCTTTTCCTCGGTGATACGCCTAAACTTCTTTATAAAGTACTCGCCTATCTGCTCTATCGAAGAAAATCGCTTTTCGACAGTACCTGTTGACGATTCTATTCTTCTGCTTATCTCACCGAGTATCGCAAAGAAGGTAGTCGAGGTTTCGCCTATTCCGTCAACAGTTTTCATAATTTCGGGATCTGCGCTGAATATATCCTTCAGTGTACCGAATTTATCAAGCAGATTATGTGCGGTAACGTTTGTGTTACTTCTCTTTATTACGTAGAAAAGGAGCGTTTCGAGCAGTTCTACGTCGGTAAAAGAGGAGATAAACCCATTTTCTATTTTTGCGCGCATTCTTTCGCGATGACCCTCGTGCGGATTTTCAGTTTTTTTAGTTATTTCTGTTTTAGCCATATTTATTAGTGAATATTCTTTTTGAGAGTTATTGTGAATTCACAAAACTCGCCCTGTTTACTTCTTACAGTTATGTTTTCGCCGTGTGCTTCCATGATCGTTCGGCTTATATACATTCCAAGGCCGAGTCCTGTTTTATCAAGTCCGCGACTCTTATCGCTCTTGTAGAATCTGTCAAAAACGTACGGCAGGTCTTCCTTGGGAACACCCTCGCCCTCGTTATACACGCTGACAAGTATTTTCTTATCCGAATCCTTGATCGAGATTTTATATTTTCCGCCCTCGCGCGAGAATTTGACACCGTTATCGCAAATATTGTAAAGCACCTGATATATTGCATCTCTATCGGCTACGGCGATCATTCTGTCATCGTCGCACTCGAATTCGACGTCAAGCTTTTTATCGGTAAGTCGCTGCTCAAGAGATATTATTATCTGACGCGAAAGCTCACATATATCAAAGGGCTCAATAGTGAATTTTCGCTCTCCTGCCTGTATTTTTGAAATATCAAGCAGTGTGGAAACGAGTCGGGAAAGTCTTTTTATTTCGGACGAAACGATCTTAAGATAATGCTCCTGCTGATCCTCGGAGATCGTTCCGTCAAGGATAGCATCGATAAATCCGCCTATCGTCGTCATCGGTGTTCTCATATCGTGCGAAACGTTAGCAAGGAAGGTTCGTCTTGTTTCCTCGTTACGCTCAAGGCTCGATGCCATATTATTAAACGCCATAGCAAGATCGGACACCTCATCATTTCCTGTAACCGGAACACGAACATCGAGATTTCCTACCGCAAATTCGCGCGCCGCCTGACTCATCTGACGTATCGGGTGAACGATCTTTTCACTTATGAAATAACTTGCAATTATCGCTCCGCACATTACCCACATACACGACATAACTATCGTTTTTACGGTCGAAATCACGAAATTATACACGTTAGAGGATACAGTTGTAACGAAAAGAACGCCCTGCGTATCTCCTTTTACGTCAAGCGCAAGAGAGTTTACGTAGCACGGTTTTTTAAGAACTCCGTTAAGTGTGGTTTCTTCTTTACCGAATTCTGAGTTTAATGCTTTTTTCAGCGTTTCCTCTGACAAGGTCTTACTTTGGTCTACGTAAGTATCCTTTTGAGAATCGAGCTGTGTGCACCAAAGTATTTTACCGTTTGTATCTGCAAGTATAACGTTTATTTCTTCTCCACTGTCAACAAATTCAAACATTTTGTAGAGCATCATATATTCTGCGTTTACAAACTCACGCAGATCGGTGTACTCACTATTATCATACGAGGTTTTCAAAATAGAGGACGACCAGTCTGCTATACGCGAAAGCTCATCGTTTTTTAACTCTTTTGAATAATTCATAACCTGACCCGATATTATCATAGCGAGTATCGAAAAGCTTATAAGAATAATTACAACAAACGCCAGCATATAGCGCGCAAATACACTTTTGAAGAGCATTTTATAACCCTTTCTCTATTAGAATATTTTATACGTTAAATCTGAAGAGAACTACGTCGCCGTCCTTCATAACGTACTCTTTTCCTTCGCTTCTGTAAAGTCCCTTTTCCTTTGCTTCGTTTATTCCGCCGCAGCGAACGAGGTCCTCAAAGGAAACTATCTCGGCACGGATAAAGCCCTTTTCAAAGTCTGTATGGATCTTTCCCGCCGCCTGAGGTGCTCTTGAACCGTTTGTGATAGTCCACGCGCGAACCTCCTTCGGTCCTGCGGTGAGGAAGCTTATAAGTCCGAGCAGGCTGTAGCTTGCCTTGATGAGCTTATCAAGACCGCTTTCCTCGATTCCGAGATCTGCAAGGAAAAGCTTCTTTTCTTCCATATCGAGCTCGGCTATCTCCGCCTCTATTCCTGCACAGATCGGAACGACGAGCGCGTCCTCTGTCTTGGCAAAGGCACAGAGCTTTTTGTAATTTTCAGAGTCATTATAGCTTCCGTCAAGCTCGTCCTCTCCTACGTTGGCAACGTATATAACAGGCTTATTCGAGAGAAGCGGAAGAGTTTCCATTATCTTAGCTTCGTTCTCGTTCATCTCAATGGTACGCGCCGATTTTCCTTCGGTAAGTACGCCGAGAACTCTCTCGAGGAAGTCGACCTCGGCAGCGAGTGTCTTATCGCCCTTAAGGAGCTTTTTGGTGCGGTCTATTCTACGCTCAACGATTTCAATATCCGAGAATATAAGCTCGAAATTTATCGTTTCAAGGTCGCGCATAGGATCTACGCTTCCGTCAACGTGAATGATATTCGAGTCCTCAAAGCAGCGCACAACGTGAACGATAGCATCGACCTCACGTATATGTCCGAGGAATTTATTTCCGAGTCCTTCACCCTTCGATGCGCCCTTTACAAGTCCTGCAATATCAACAAATTCGATAACTGCGGGTGTATATTTTTCGGGAGAATACATCTCGGCAAGATAGTCGAGGCGTGCGTCGGGTACTGCAACCATACCGACGTTAGGCTCTATCGTGCAGAAGGGATAGTTTGCGCTCTGTGCGCCTGCGTTTGTTATAGCATTAAACAGTGTACTCTTACCTACGTTAGGCATTCCCACTATTCCGAGTTTCATATTTTATGTTTCCTTTCGCATTAGAAATTTATTTTTGTTTTACATCATATTATACTATATCTTTACTCTTATTACAAGTCTTTTTTTCGTATTTCCCCTTCTTTTATGCCGAAAAATCAATTTATTTACTAAAATTTCACTTTTTACGTATCTTTGCAAAATTCACTAAATGTTCACGCCACGTTCGCTTATTGTTCAATTTGTGCTGTTATAATAATTGTGAACTTAAAAGTTTTTTTAACAATCTTAACAATTACAGAAACAAAACAGAAAAGGAGAAAAAATTATGGGAACAAAATTACTTATTGTAGAAGACGACAGCAATATAGCAGAGCTTATAAAGGTATATCTTACAAAGGAAGGATATGAAACAAAGATTGCTTCCGACGGCGTTGAAGCAGTAAACTTTTTCAAGATGTTCGAGCCCGATCTCGTTCTTCTTGACATTATGCTTCCCCGCAAGGACGGCTGGCAGGTATGCCGCGAGATCCGCGAGATCTCCGCAAAGCCGATAATTATGGTAACAGCAAAGGGCGAGGTGTTCGACAAGGTACTCGGCCTTGAGCTCGGCGCAGACGACTTTATCGTTAAGCCCTTCGATATGAAGGAGCTTTCCGCGAGAATTAAAGCAGTTCTCCGCAGATACAGCGCGCACGACAATCCGAGCGACAACGAGGTCATCAAGTTTGACAACATCGAAATAAGCCTTCAGAAGTACGAACTCAAGCTGTGCGGCAAGAGCACGGACATTCCTCCCAAGGAACTCGAGCTTCTCTACTTCCTCGCAACAAACTACAACAGCGTTTTCACACGCGACAAGCTTCTTGACAAGGTTTGGGGATTTGATTACCTCGGCGACTCCCGTACCGTTGACGTTCACATCAAACGTCTGCGCGAAAAGCTCGAGGGTGTTTCTGACAAGTGGCAGCTTAAGACCGTTTGGGGCGTAGGCTATAAATTCGAGCTCTTACAGCCTTAACTTAGGGCTCTGCCCTAAGGACCCGCCAAAGGCTCTGCCTTTGGAATCCACTTAGAAACTTTTTGAAAAAAGTTTCTAAGAACTTCAAAAACTTTACTGAAAAAAATATGAGGCGCGTTCCTGTAGGGACCGACGTCCTCGACGGTCCGCATCCGCGACCAACAACAATGCAAAAAGAAAAAGAGTAGGAACATCAAATTTCCTACTCTTTCTTTTTTATATTGTGTATTTACCTGTAGGGGCGACTACTAGTCGCCCGCGGGCGTTCACTGAACGCCCCTACAACAAATTTCCTATTCCCTTTTAGAAAAGTTTTTGAGATTCCAAAGAACTTTTTACAAAAAGTTCTTTGGTGGGGTTCTTAGGGGTAAAACCCCTAAGTTAATTCTTCAAACTCTGGAGCGGTGCGGGGATACGTCCGCCTCTTGAAATAAATTTCGCAGGGCTCTTTGTGTTATTCACAGGCATTACGGGTCCGCTGCCGAGAAGTCCGCCGAATTCAAGCTCTTCTCCGACACCCTTACCTATCGCGGGAATAACTCTTACCGCGGTCGTCTTGGAGTTTACCATACCGATAGCCGCTTCGTCTGCAATTATTGCAGAGATAACGTCTGCTGTGGTATCGCCCGGCACGACGATCATATCAAGTCCGACCGAGCATACAGCGGTCATAGCCTCGAGCTTTTCTATTTTAAGATCTCCGCTTCTTGCGGCAGCTATCATACCTGCGTCCTCGGACACAGGAATAAACGCTCCCGAGAGTCCGCCGACGTGCGAAGATGCCATTACTCCGCCTTTTTTAACTGCATCGTTAAGAAGCGCGAGAGCGGCTGTCGTACCGTGAGTTCCGCAGACCTCGAGTCCCATTTCCTCAAGGATATGAGCAACCGAGTCGCCTACTGCGGGAGTGGGCGCGAGCGAGAGGTCAACTATACCGAAGGGCACGCCGAGCTTTGCGGAGGCTTCCGTGCCGACAAGCTGTCCCATACGTGTGATCTTGAACGCAGTTCTCTTTATTATATCGGCTATCTGTGTAAGGTCGCCGTCGGGGCATTTTTTAATTGCCGCGTGAACGACTCCGGGGCCCGATACACCGACGTTTATAACACAGTCGGGCTCGCCTACTCCGTGGAAAGCACCCGCCATAAAGGGATTATCCTCGGGTGCATTACAGAACACTACGAGCTTTGCACAGGCGATACTGTCGCGATCAGCCGTTATTTCAGCCGCTCTTCGAACAACCTTGCCCATCATACCGACAGCGTCCATATTTATACCCGATTTTGTAGTTCCTATATTTACAGAGGAACAAACTCTCGTTGTCGTAGCAAGAGCCTCGGGGATAGATTCTATAAGCTCCTTGTCTCCTGCGGAGAAGCCTTTATGTACGAGCGCGGAATATCCGCCTATAAAGTTTACTCCTACCGCAAGTGCCGCCTTTTCAAGCGTATGAGCATATTTCACGGGATCTCCGCCGCTTACCGCGACGAGCATTGATATAGGTGTAACCGATATACGCTTATTTATGATCGGAATACCGTATTTTGCCTCTATCTCATCTCCGACCGACACAAGATTTCCTGCAAGACGTGTTATCTTTTCATATATCTTACGGCAGGAAGCATCGATATCGCTATCGGCGCAGTCGAGCAGAGATATTCCCATAGTTATCGTTCTTATATCAAGATTTTCTTCTTGTATCATGGTTATGGTTTCCATGATATCAGTAATATTTAGCATTTTTTCGCCACCTTTCGAAAAGCTTACTCAAATCAGATTTTATGCATCGAATTAAAAATATCCTCGTGCATAACGCTTATCTTCATTCCGATCTCGTTCCCGAGAGATTCGAGCTTTTCGCGCAAATTTGCGAAATCACAGTTATATTCGGAGATATCTACGAGCATTATCATAACGAACATATCCTGAAGAACCGACTGTGTAACGTCAACGATATTTGCCTTGCACTCGGCACATGCCACGCTTACCTTGGCAAGTATTCCGTAAGTATCCTTACCTATAACAGAAATTATTGCTTTCATTTGATCTACCAACTTTCGATTTTAATGAGTCAGGCAGACCTTGACTTAGGTATAGTATTATACACTATACTTACCGCCTCGGTCTGCCTGTGTTACTTCATAGAGTTATGCGTTAATTTTCTTCGCTGTCTGCAACCAAAACGTTTTCTGCTTCGGGTTCTGCATTTGCTTTATGAACTACCTGGAGATTGCGGTAACGCTCCATACCTGTTCCTGCAGGGATCAGCTTACCGATAATAACGTTCTCCTTAAGTCCCTTGAGGTGGTCAACCTTTCCGTTGATTGCCGCTTCGGTAAGAACCTTTGTGGTTTCCTGGAAGGATGCTGCCGAGAGGAAGGAATCTGTCTGGAGAGATGCCTTGGTAATACCGAGAAGAACAGGCGACATCTTTGCAAGTCTGAGGTCGATCTCACCTGCATCGATTCTCTTCTGAATTTCTTCATTCTGAAGCTCAAATTCGATAAGATCAACAAGCGAGCCTGCGAGCATTTCTGTATCTCCGCCGTCCTCGACCTTTACCTTTCTCGTCATCTGACGGGCGATTACTTCAATGTGCTTATCGTTGATTTCAACCGACTGGATACGGTAAACTCTCTGAATTTCCTTGATGATATAATCGTAAACAGCGTCAAGACCGTTAATTCTTGTTATATCAGCGGGGCTCATATAACCTTCTGTAAGTGCCTGACCTCTCTGAACGAACGAGCCTTCGGTAACAACAAGTCTTGTTCCGTTGGGGATCTGATAGTCCATTTTAGCGATAACGTTATCGTTTTCTTCGATAGATTCTGCAGTAGCGGTAACTGTAACAGTTCTTGCCTTCTTACCTTCTACAATAGAAACGATACCTGTAACGTCAGAAATAACGGCAGTCTTCTTAGGCTTACGTGCTTCGAAGAGCTCTTCAACTCTGGGAAGACCCTGTGTAATGTCCGCACCTGCAACACCACCCGAGTGGAAGGTTCTCATTGTAAGCTGTGTACCTGGTTCACCGATAGACTGAGCCGCAACGATACCTACTGCTTCGCCGACGTTTACCTTCTTGCCTGTTGCAAGGTCTGCACCGTAGCAGTGAGCGCATACGCCGTAACGGCTTCTACACTGAAGGATTGTACGGATATTGACCTCTTTAATTCCTGCCTTAATGATCTTATCTGCTGTCGCAGATGTGATCATTGTATCATCTTCAACGATAACCTCGCCTGTTGCGGGATCAACAACATCGCCGATACAGAATCTTCCTACAAGTCTGTCCTCGAGCTTTTCGATAACATCGTTGCCTTCCTTGATTTCTGTTACGAGCATACCGTGCTTTGTTCCGCAGTTTTCATCTCTGATAATAACGTCATGAGAAACGTCAACAAGACGACGGGTGAGGTAACCCGAGTCAGCCGTTCTGAGCGCTGTATCCGAAAGGGATTTACGCGCACCGCGGGCTGCCATAAAGTATTCAAGTATATTAAGACCTTCACGGAAGTTTGCCTTGATCGGAATTTCCATTGTACGTCCTGTCGCAGAGAACATAAGTCCACGCATACCTGCGAGCTGACGCATCTGTGTGATATTACCACGGGCACCCGAGTCAGACATCATCTTAATAGGATTGTATCTGTCAAAGCCGCTCTGGATAGCTGCGACAACGTCCGAGGTAGCCTTTTCCCAAATAGCTATAACAGAATTGTAGCGTTCCTCGTCGGTAAGCTCACCGTCGAGATAGTACTGATGGATAACTTCAACGTCGCGCTCTGCCTGTGCGATAATAGACGCCTTTTCCTTAGGAATAACAACGTCGGAGAGCGAGATCGAAATAGAAGCTCTTGTACTGTACTTGAAGCCCATAGCCTTGATATTATCAAGAACCTTTGCAGCTTCAACAGGTCCGTGGATCTTGATAGTTCTGTCAACTATCGCACCGAGCTGCTTCTTTCCGCAGGTAAACATTACTTCAAGGTCAAGAGCCTTGGAGGGATCGCTTCTGTCAACGTATCCGAGGTCCTGAGGAATTGCGTTATTGAATATAAGTCTACCAAGAGTTGCGTCGATTATTCCTGTCTTTACTACGCCGTCGATCTCCTTGGAAACACGAACCTTGATAGGAGCGTGGAGTCCGAGCTCGCCGTTTTCGTAAGCCATAACAGCCTCGTCGAAGTTACGGAATACGTGTCCTTCGCCCTTTTCGCCTGCCTTATCGATCGTAAGGTAGAAGGAACCGAGGACCATATCCTGTGAAGGAACTGCAACTGCGCGTCCATCAGCGGGCTTAAGGAAGTTGTTAGCCGAGAGCATAAGGAATCTTGCTTCTGCCTGTGCCTCTGCCGAAAGCGGTACGTGAACAGGCATCTGGTCGCCGTCGAAGTCGGCGTTAAACGCGGAACATACGAGCGGGTGAAGCTTGATTGCTCTTCCCTCTACGAGTACAGGCTCGAATGCCTGAATCGAAAGTCTGTGAAGTGTCGGTGCACGGTTAAGAAGTACGGGGTGCTCCTGAATTACGTTATCAAGTGCGTCCCAAACGTCCTCGTGTACGCGTTCAACCTTCTTCTTAGCATCTTTAATGTTTGTAGCCTTCTGTGTTTCAACAAGACGCTTCATAATGAAGGGCTTGAAGAGCTCGAGTGCCATTTCCTTAGGAAGACCGCACTGATAGATCTTGAGCTCAGGTCCGACTACGATAACCGAACGTCCCGAGTAGTCAACACGCTTACCGAGAAGGTTCTGACGGAAACGTCCCTGCTTACCGCGAAGCATTTCCGAAAGAGATTTGAGCTGACGGTTAGATGGTCCTGTTACAGGCTTTCCGCGTCTGCCGTTATCGATAAGTGCGTCAACAGCTTCCTGAAGCATTCTGCGCTCGTTACGGATAATGATCTCGGGCGCGCGAAGCTCCATAAGTCTCTTAAGACGGTTATTTCTGTTAATTACTCTTCTATACAGGTCGTTAAGATCGGAGGACGCAAATCTTCCGCCGTCGAGCTGTACCATAGGTCTGATTTCGGGAGGAAGAACAGGTACAACGTCCATGATCATCCATTCGGGCTTATTACCGCTCTTTCTGAACGCTTCAACGACTTCAAGACGCTTAACTATTCTCGTCTTCTTCTGTCCCGATGCCTTGCCAAGCTCTTCCTTGAGTTCCTTGGAAAGTGCTTCGATATCGATTTCGGCAAGGAGCTGTTTTACTGCCTCAGCACCCATTCCTGCCTTGAAATCGTATCCTTCGTATTTTTCGCAAGCATCTCTGTATTCCTTATCTGTAAGAAGTGTCATCTTCTTAAGAGGTGTCTGACCGGGATCGACTACGATATAGCTTGCATAGTAAAGAACCTTTTCGAGTATTCTCGGGGAAACGTCGAGAAGCAGTCCCATTCTCGAAGGAATGGCCTTGAAATACCAGATGTGAGATACCGGGCAAGCAAGCTCGATATGTCCCATTCTTTCGCGGCGTACCTTCTTTGTTGTTACCTCAACTCCGCACTTTTCGCAGATCTTGCCCTTGTAGCGTACTCTTTTATACTTTCCGCAAAGACATTCCCAGTCCTTTGTCGGTCCAAAGATCTTTTCGCAGAAAAGACCCTCGCGCTCTGCCTTGAGTGTACGGTAGTTTATTGTTTCCGGCTTCTTTACCTCGCCGTAAGACCAGCTTCTGATCGTTTCCGGAGACGCCAGCCCTATTTTTATAGAATCAAAAATATTTTCTTCCATTTGCCGTATCTCCTCTCTTATTCATCAATATCATCGTCGGAATAATCTCCGTCGATATAATCATCTTCGTACTCATCTTCGCCGTAGTCCTCATCGGGAATTTCTTCCTCGAAGAAGGATTCTGCAAGCTCTGATGTTTCTACGCTCTCGCCGAGTGTTTCGGGTGCAATAGTAGGCATCTGGATATCGTCCTCTTCGCCAAGCTTTGCAAGCTCGATCTCTTCTCCGGCATTATCGTAAACACGAACATCGAGTGCGAGCGACTGAAGCTCTTTTACAAGTACCTTGAACGATTCGGGAACACCGGGTGTAGGAATATTCTGTCCTTTAACGATCGCTTCGTATGTCTTAACACGTCCTGTAACGTCGTCCGACTTAACTGTAAGGATCTCCTGAAGTGTATATGCTGCGCCATACGCTTCAAGCGCCCAAACTTCCATTTCTCCGAAACGCTGTCCACCGAACTGAGCTTTACCTCCGAGAGGCTGCTGAGTAACGAGTGAGTAAGGTCCTGTCGAACGTGCGTGGATCTTATCGTCAACGAGGTGGTGAAGCTTGAGGTAGTACATAATTCCGACTGTTACGGGGCTATCGAAGCGCTCACCTGTACGTCCGTCGTAAAGCACCGACTTACCGTCAACTATCTTGAGCTTCTTCTCTTCTATCATACTGTTAACCCAAGCTCTGTCAGCAAGGAGCTCTGCAGGAACGGGAACGTATTCAATATTTCCTGTTTCTTCATCTACCTTTTCGGTAAAGATCTCTTTGCCTTCAACGCCTTCGCTGGGAAGAACCTCACGGTACATTCCTGCCATCTTGAAGCATTCTGCGATGTCCTTTTCGCCTGCACCGTCGAACACGGGAGTCATTACCTTCCAACCGAGCTTTCTTGCCGCGATACCGAGGTGAACCTCAAGCACCTGTCCGATATTCATTCGGGAAGGAACGCCCAGAGGGTTAAGAACTATATCAAGCGGTGTTCCGTCGGGAAGGAAAGGCATATCCTCGGGAGGAAGAATTCTCGAAACGACACCCTTATTACCGTGGCGTCCCGCCATCTTATCTCCGACAGAGATCTTTCTCTTCTGTGCAACGTAAACACGTACTACCTTATTTACACCGGGAGCGAGCTCGTCGCCGTTTTCACGCGAGAATACCTTAACGTCAACAACGACACCCGATTCACCGTGAGGCAGACGCATCGAGGTATCACGAACCTCACGTGCCTTTTCTCCAAATATTGCACGGAGAAGTCTTTCTTCTGCGGTAAGCTCTGTTTCTCCCTTGGGAGTTACCTTACCTACTATAATATCACCCGACTTGACCTCTGTACCGATTCTGATAATACCGTCGGCATTGAGGTTCTTGAGGGCATCCTCGCCCACGTTGGGGATTTCTCTTGTAAACTCTTCCTGTCCGAGCTTTGTATCTCTTGCTTCGTGAGTATGCTCTTCGATATGGATAGAGGTATAAACGTCCTCGGCAACAAGTCTTTCGTTAAGAAGTACCGCGTCCTCGTAGTTATAACCTTCCCAGGTCATAAATCCGATAAGAGCGTTCTTACCGAGCGAGATCTCGCCGTTAGAGGTTGCAGGACCGTCTGCAATAACTGTGCCTGCTTCAACTCTTTCGCCGTGGCTTACGATAGGACGCTGGTTTACGCAGGTACCCTGGTTAGAACGCTTGAACTTAATAAGTCTGTAAGCGTCCTTTGTGCCTTCATCGTTAAGAATAACGATCTCGTCAGCAGATACCTTTTCTACGATACCCGCCTTCTTTGCACATACAACGACACCCGAGTCAACGGCTGCCTTATATTCCATACCTGTACCTACGATAGGAGAATCACATACCATAAGCGGCACTGCCTGCTTCTGCATGTTCGATCCCATGAGCGCACGGGAGTTGTCATCGTTTTCAAGGAAGGGGATCATCGAGGTTGCAACCGAAACGACCATCTTAGGCGAAACGTCCATATAGTCTGCCTGCGATGCTTCGACCTCAAAGATCTCTGCGCGATGACGTGCTGTTACCTTGCGGTTAACGAACTTTTTATTTTCGTCGAGAGGCTCGTTAGCCTGTGCAACGATATAATTATCTTCTTCATCAGCGGTCATATATCTGATCTCGTCGAGAACTGTTCCCGTTTCTTTATCGATCTTTCTGTAAGGAGCTTCGATAAAGCCGTAATCATTTATACGTGCATATGTGGAAAGGTAAGAAATAAGACCGATGTTAGGACCTTCGGGGGTTTCTACGGGACACATTCTACCGTAGTGGGTATAGTGTACGTCACGAACCTCGAAGGACGCTCTGTCGCGCGAAAGACCGCCCGGACCGAGCGCGGAAAGACGGCGCTTATGTGTAAGCTCTGCAAGAGGGTTGTTCTGATCCATAAACTGCGAAAGCGGTGAAGATCCGAAGAAATCTCTGAGAGCGGTAACTATCGGACGGATATTGATAAGAGTTTCGGGAGAAAGACTGTCGCTGTTCTGGTCCATCTTATCCTTAATATTCTTATCCATACGTGAGAAACCGATCTTGAACTGGTTCTGAAGGAGCTCACCGACAGAACGCAGACGTCTGTTTCCGAGATGGTCGATATCGTCGATAATACCGATATCGTATCCAAGACCGAGTATATAGTTAATGGAAGCGAATATGTCTTCCTTGGTAATATGCTTAGGCATAAGGTCAGCTATTCTGTCGCGGCAAGCTGCTACAACTGCATCCTGCTCGCCCTCGCAAGCCTCGAGGATCTCAAGGAGAACAGACATAACTACCTTATCGTTCTTACCGATACCTGCGCCTGTAAGATCGTATCCGAGTACTTCCTCGGGAAGCACGGTACCGTTGGAAATAACGGTGAAGCTTTCGAACTCGTTATCGACAGCAACCGACACCTCGTTTACACCTGCTCTTTCGATCCTTGCAGCAAGCTCGTCGCTGACGTAAGTACCTGCCTCGGCAATAATCTCGCCCGTGATAGGACTTACTGCCGCTGCTGTAAGTGTTCTGCCCGCAATTCTGGGAGCAATATTCATCTTTCTGTTGTACTTATATCTTCCGACAGGTGCAAGATCGTATCTCTTTGCATCGAAGAAAAGATTATTTACAAGGGTAAGTGCACTTTCTACTGTGGGCGGCTCACCCGGACGGAGCTTCTTATAAATTTCCTTAAGAGCTTCATCGCCCGCTGTTGTCTTATTCTTGAGTGCCTCAGAGTTCATAGCGTCCTTTTCAAGTGTGAGAAGGAGTCTGGGATCCTTACCTATAACTCTGATAACGTCCTCATCGTTACCCTCGCAAAGCGCACGAACGAGAACTGTTGCGGGGATTTTACGGTTCTTATCTATACGAACCATAAGCATATCGTTGGCATCTACTTCATACTCGAGCCAAGCGCCGCGATAAGGAATAACTGTCGATGCAAAAACTCTCTTGCCCGACTTATCGATAGATGTTTCATAGTACATACCGGGTGAACGGACGATCTGTGAAACAACTACACGCTCTGCACCGTTGATAATGAACGTACCGTTGTCGGTCATAAGCGGGAAATCTCCCATAAATATAACCTTTTCTACAACTTCATCGGTGCTCTTGTTATAAAGACGAACCTTTACGCGAAGGGGTGCGCAGTAGTTTACGTCGCGGTCCTTACACTCCTCTTCGGGATACTTGGGAGTTTCGTCAATCGAATAATCGACAAATTCGATGTACTTATTACCCGAATAGTCGATGATAGGAGAGACGTCGCGCAAAACTTCACGCAGTCCTTCTTCCAAAAACCACTGATATGACTTCTTCTGAACCTCAAGAAGATTCGGTATCTCAAGTACCTCGTCTATCTTGGAAAAGCTCATTCTGGTAGTCTTACCAAGCTTATGGGGCTTTACCATATTCTTTCCTCCGTTTCAGCAAATAAAGGCAAAACAAATAGACCATACCTCTAACTGACGGAAAGCCTGTTAACAAATAATTTACAAATTTCCTTAGCATTGTGGCAAGCTGGTTACCGCCATACAGTAACACTAAGATTTGCAAACGTTTGAACAGGACCGCCAAAAACAAGCATGACCTATAAACTTAACCCTATTTTGTCTGTTTTTTTATCCGAATTTGATATTTTATCGTTGTTTTTATTAAACCTCGATTTTAAACAAATTCAAATCGGCGTATTTTTACCGATTTTATTAGATGTTACCATATTACCATACATTTTTTTCCTTGTCAATACTTTTTTTTAAAAAATATGACTTTTTTTCAAAAAAGGACTTGATTTTTCTTTAAAGGTGTGGTATTATTGTTTGGTGATTAAGTGAAACAGGAAATAAAGGGAGGTGAATAGTTTGCCTAACATTAAATCTGCAAAGAAACGTGTTGTTGTTACCAAGGTAAAAACTCTTCAGAACAAAATGTTCAAGTCTGCTTTCAAGACTATGATGAAGAAATATGAGGCTGCTATAAACGCAGGTGATGCGGATACTGCAAAAGCACTCTACGCAAGCGTAATCAAGAAGGTTGACCAGGCTGCTGCTAAGGGTATCATCCACAAGAACGCTGCTGACAGAAAGAAGAGCCGTTACACAAATATGCTCAACGGACTTTCTGCATAAGTTAAGTAAAAGAAAAACGCCCGATGCTATGCATCGGGGTTTCTTTTTGGCTATCAAAAAACGCAAGAACATCTCGTTCTTGCGTTTTATTTTTATTTCTCAAACACAAGTGCATACCAATCGTTATCGGTATCTGTGTCGCAGAGCTTTAGTCCGTGAGCGGTCATAGCTTCCTCAACGTCCTTTTCCCTGCCCTCGATTATTCCCGAGCATACGAGCTTTGCGCCCTCCTCGAGATAATCGGCAATGCCGTCTGCCATACGGATAAGTATATCAGCAACTATATTTGCCATGGCGAATGTGTATTTTCCGCCCGTGAGGTCAACGTCCTCAAGAAGATCGGACACCGCACAGGAAAATCCTTCGACCTCGTTATCGCGAGCGTTTTCAAGAGCCACGTTCACGGCAGAGGAGTCTATATCGTAGGCATTTGCGCTCTTTGCACCGAGTTTGAGCGCAAACAGCGAAAGTATTCCGCTACCCGTGCCTATATCAAGCACTCTTGCGCCCCTCGGCATATGCTTTTCTATCATAGCCGCGCATAGACGTGTGGTTTCGTGAGTTCCCGAGCCGAACGCCATACCGGGATCCATTTTGATCGTAACCTCTCCCTCTGCCGCATCGTAATTTTCCCAAGTGGGAACGACAACGAGCTTTTCACCTATATGAAGAGGGTGATAATGCGCCTTCCAAGCGTTTTCCCAGTCTGTTTCATCGAGTCCCGAAAGAGTTACCTCGGCGTCTATTTCGCTTGCCGCGAGTCTTTCCTTAATAAAAGCAACGTATTCGTTATAATTCTTATCCTCGGGAACGAAAATGCTCACCGCGATTGCTTCACGGTCAGCGCTGAGAATACTCTCATCAATAAGCTCACCGTACACGGTCATAAGATTTTCTTCTATGTCGCTGTAATCCTCTACCATTATGCTCGAATCTATCATCGAAACAATAGCAGAGATATTTTCAAGATCCTTAAGTCTGCCGCTTACTTTAAGCTGAGTCCATATCATAAGAAAGAGTCCTTTCTCTTATACAATCTTATACAATCTTATACAAATATTATTTTCCGAAAATTTTCTTTATGAAATCTCTCTTTTTTGCGAAATTACCCTGTCCGCAGGACTCGGAGAATTTTCTGAGAAGATCCTTCTGATTTTCAGAAAGGTTTTTCGGTGTTTCAATAGTTACGGTAAAGTGAAGGTCGCCGTTTCCGCGTCCGTTTATCAGGCGTATTCCCTTTCCCTTCATAGTGAAGGTAGTACCTGTCTGTGTACCCTCGGGAATCTTATATTTTGCGTTTGTTCCGTCGAGCATAGGAACGTCAATTTCACCGCCGAGCGCCGCCTCAACGAAGGTGATCGGGACTTCTACGTAGACGTCGTATCCGTCGCGCTGGAAGAATTTATGCGGCTTTACCGAAACGTGAACGAAAAGATCGCCTGCGGGACCGCCGTTTGCTCCGTCGTTACCGTAGCCCTTGCGCGCAACTCTCTGTCCATCGTCTATTCCTGCGGGAATATTGATCTCTACGCTCTTCTTTACTCTTACCTTGCCGTTGCCTCGGCATTCCTGACAAGGATTTTTCACTATTTTACCGCGTCCCTGACAGGTATCGCAGACCTTTGTAGTCTGCATCATTCCGAGCATAGTACGCTGCGTAACTCTGACCTGACCGCTGCCTTGACAGTTAGGACAGGTTTCGGGCGACGTGCCCGCCGCCGCGCCGCTTCCGCCGCAATGTGAGCAGTTTTCTATTCTCGAGTAATTTATTTCTTTCTTGCAACCGAAAACAGCCTCTTCAAAGGTAAGAGTAACCCTTGCCGTAAGGTCATCACCGCGCATCGGACCGTTTCTTCGCGGGCGCTCCTGCGCTCCGCCGCCGAAAAATGAGCTGAAGATGTCGCCAAATCCGAAATCGGAAAAATCTCCGAAGCCGCCAAATCCGCCTCCGCCGTAGCCACCGCCCGCAGAAGGGTCAAATGCACTGTGGCCGAATCTGTCGTACTTTGCTCTCTTTTCCTTATCGGAAAGAACCGAGTACGCTTCGTTTGCTTCTTTGAATTTCTGTTCGGCTTCGGTATTCCCCGGATTCATATCGGGGTGATACTTTTTTGCAAGCGTTCGGTATGCTTTTTTTATAGTATCGTCATCGGCGTTCTTGTCCACGCCGAGAACCTCGTAATAATCACGCTTTGCATCTGCCATAAAGCGTAAATCTCCTTTGTTTTGATTTTCGCACCTATCGGGGAAGACAAAATCTTGCCTTCCCCGATATATTTTAGTTTATACTTACTTCAAATTTCAGTAAAGTTTTTGAAGTTCCAAGAAACTTTTTTTCAAAAAGTTTCTTGGCGGGTTCTTAGGGCAGAGCCCTAAGGGTCATTAGCCATTATTGTTATCGTCAAATCCTGTGTCGTAGTAGGTACCGTCGTTACCTGCACCCTGATTGCCTGCACCGAAATCCTGTCCGCCCTGTGCTCCGCCCTGCTGTGCGTAGAGCTTTTCGGAAAGCGCGTAGAATGCCTTTTCAAGAGCCTCTGTATCTCTCTTGATGTCCTCTGTGCTGCCTGTATTTACAGTATTCTTGAGAGTTTCAAGAGCTGCCTTTACGTCAGCCTTATCAGATTCGGGAAGCTTATCGCCGATCTCCTCGAGAGTCTTTTCACTCTGATATACGAGAGCTTCCGCGTGGTTCTTTGTATCAACAGCTTCCTTCTGCTTCTTATCCTCTTCAGCGAACTTTTCTGCTTCCTTTACAGCCTTATCGATGTCTTCCTGACTCATATTTGTCGAAGAAGTGATAGTGATATGCTGTTCTCTGCCTGTTCCCTTATCGGTAGCCGTTACGTTTACGATACCGTTAGCGTCGATATCGAAGGTAACCTCGATCTGCGGAACACCTCTGGGAGCGGGTGCGATTCCGTCGAGAATAAATCTGCCGAGAGTTGTATTTCCCGCAGCCATCTGACGCTCACCCTGAAGAACGTGAATTTCAACAGACGTCTGTCCGTTAGCCGCTGTCGAATAGATCTGGCTCTTCTTTGTAGGAATTGTTGTATTTCTTTCAATGATCTTATTGAATACTCCGCCGAGTGTTTCGATACCGAGCGAAAGGGGAGTTACGTCGAGAAGGAGAAGATCCTTTACGTCGCCGCCGAGAACGCCCGCCTGAATAGCCGCACCGATAGCAACACATTCGTCGGGGTTGATTCCCTTGAAGGGATCCTTACCGATAAAGTTCTTAACCGCTTCCTGAACTGCGGGAATTCTGCTCGATCCGCCTACGAGAAGCACCTTATCGACCTGACTTACCGAAAGTCCCGCGTCGCTGAGCACCTGTCTTGTGGGGCCCATAGTCTTTTCTACGAGATCCTTTGTGAGATCGTCGAACTTTGCTCTTGTAAGAGTGCCGTCGAAGTGCTTAGGACCTGTTGCATCTGCTGTAATAAAGGGAAGGTTGATGTTTGTCGTAGCAACGCCCGAAAGCTCGATCTTTGCCTTTTCAGCAGCTTCCTTGAGTCGCTGATGAGCCATCTTGTCTTTTCTAAGGTCGATGCCTGCGTTTTCCTTCATAAACTCTGTTGCGATCCAGTCGATAACTCTTGCATCGAAATCGTCGCCGCCAAGACGGTTATTACCTGCTGTTGCGAGAACCTCGAACACGCCGTCTGTAATATCGAGAAGCGAAACGTCGAAGGTACCGCCGCCAAGGTCGAATACCATAACCTTCTGGGAGGTTTCCTTATCCATACCGTATGCGAGAGCCGCTGCGGTAGGCTCGTTGATTATACGAAGGACCTCAAGTCCTGCTATCTTACCTGCGTCCTTTGTTGCCTGACGCTGTGCGTCCGAGAAGTATGCGGGTACTGTGATAACTGCCTGTGTTACAGGGCCGCCGAGATATGCTTCAGCATCGCTCTTAAGCTTCTGAAGGATCATCGCCGAAATTTCCTGAGGCGTATAATTCTTATCATCGATCGCTACCTTATAATTTGTACCCATCTCACGCTTGATAGACATAACCGTGCGGTCGGGGTTTGTGATGCTCTGTCTTTTTGCTACCTGTCCGATAAGTCTTTCGCCGCTCTTTGAGAAGCCTACAACAGAAGGTGTTGTTCTTGCGCCTTCGGGGTTTGTTATTACGATAGGCTCGCCGCCTTCAAATACTGCCACACAAGAGTTTGTTGTTCCAAGGTCTATACCTATAATTTTTCCCATAATATCTTAATCCTCCGATAAAAATGTTTTCTTTATATATTTTATTATATTATTGGCTTAGTTTATGCTTAATTTGCTACTTTAACCATAGCATATCTGATTATTTTATCGCCTCTGCGGTAACCTTTACGGAAAACCTCGACGATTTCGCCTTCTCCGTAAGAGTCGTCGTCGATATGCATTACTGCGTTATGCACATTAGGGTCGAAGATCTTTGTTTCGATCTCGGTAACTCCCATTTTTTCGAAAACGTCGGACGCTTGAGAAAGTATCATCTTCACGCCCTCGGCAAGCTTATCGCCGTCGCTGAAATTTCTTGCCATTTCAAAGTTATCTATGATAGGAAGAAGCTGTTCGATTATATCGGCATACGAGTCGGTATATATCTGCTCCTTTTCCTTCTGACTGCGGCGGCGGAAGTTATCGTACTCTGCCGCAAGTCTTAAATATTTATCCTTTTCTTCTTCAAGTGCCTTTGTGAGCTTTTCGTTTTCTTCTTTAAGAGAGGCGTTTTCTTTTTTCAGCTTTTTGTCAGATTTACTTCCCTTTTCACAGGTAGCTTCACTTTCTGCCCCTTCGTTTTCACAAGCCTCGGCTTCATTTATCTTATTTTCTTCAGTCATTTTCTTCTCCTTCTGTCATTCCCTTTTCGGGAAGCAAATTGTTTGGTACTGTCGGCTGCATGTGCTCTGTTATACTTTGAACGAGCTGGTCAACCGTCGAGATGACCTTTGAATAATCCATTCTGCAAGGTCCTATAACTCCTATCGCGCCCACTTTTTTACCGTCTATCGAGATCGTTTTAAGTATAAGGGTCGAGTCGCCCATAGTTTTAACAGTATTCTCCGAACCGATAAACACGCTCACTCCGCTTTCGTCGGTATTCTCAACAAGCTCAAGAAGCGAATCCTTCTGCTCGAGAGTGCTGAGCACCGAGCGAAGCTTATCAACACTTGCATATTCGGGATAGCCGAGAAGTCTATCCACTCCGTCAACTCTTACGTTGCCGTCCGAATCCTCACCGAGTGCTTCGTACACGCACTTGACTATCGGAGTAATGAGCGAACCGTAAATGCCGAGCATATTTTCAAGCTCCATCATCTGTGCAAGAGTAAGAGCCTCAAGACGAACGTTCACAAGATACTTATTAAGCGCATTCTGAAGCGTAAGGAGCCCTTCCTCTGTAAGCTGAAAGCTTGAACGTACCGTTTTGGTCCTTACCTCGTTTTGCGGAAGTATCATTATAAGAAGGAAGTGAAAATCGTCCGCGTACAGCACGCTGAACTTCAGCACCTTATTTACTCGGTTCACCGATTTTACAGATATTGCAGGATAGTTGGTCAGCGAAGCCATAAGGCGTCCCGCCGAATCAATTATCTTATCAAGCTGTTCCTCTTTATCGCGGAGCATATCGTTAAGTCTGTCCATCTCACTTGTGGTGAGATCATAGCTCTGCATAAGCGAGTCAACGTAAAATCTGTAGCCCTGCTCCGAGGGGATCCTTCCCGCCGAGGTGTGCGGCTGCAACAGGTATCCCATTTCGGTAAGCTCTGACATCTCGTTTCTAAGCGTTGCGGGCGATAGAGATATACCGTCGAGTGATGCAAGGAACTTTGATCCTATCGGTTCGCCCGAAGAAATGTACTCTTCTATGACCGCTTTAAGAATATTCTTTTTTCTTTCGCTGAGTATTTCGCTCATTTTTCGGCATCCTTTACTCTTTATCGGTTTAGCACTCGGATATTCAGAGTGCCAAACCACGATATAAATTTACCATATAAATAGGTATAATTATAGCATATTATATGAACTTTCTGTAAACAACAGGGTTTATCTGCCATTTATCCCCTTTTATGTCGGCACTCGCGGTGCTTGAATTAGCAGATATGAGGGCAAAAACTTTAGCTTCGCACAAACCGCGTCATCTTCTTTACTCTTTCCTTTGTTGATATTTACAAAAAAGTATGCTATACTGAAAAAAATGAAAATTTTTTTCAAAAAGTACTAATGAAGGGCAAGGAAAGTTGTCTTTACGGTCAGAAGACCTTACCGCGACGCAGGAAGGAGTCATATCACGTGAGCGACAGTCAAATAATAGATATGCTTTTCGAGCGCTCCGAAGGTGCACTCGGAGAGATCGAAAAAATATACGGAAAGCTATGCCTACATATATCAATGAATATTCTTTCAAATCACACAGACGCAGAAGAATGCGTAAACGACTCTTATTTAAAGATATGGAACACTATTCCGCCACTGAGGCCGACCTCGTTTAAAGCATATCTTCTTAAGGTCGTGAAAAACATTTCTATAAACCGCGCCAAATACAATCTTGCAGAGAAGCGCTCATCGGACAGTGTAATTTCTATCGAAACGCTCGAGGGAGTTTTATCGGAAAATACCGATTCGCCCTTCAGTCAAAGTGAAAAAACACGTCTTGAGGGTGAAATAGAGCGTTTTCTCGACAGTCTTGACGAGTCCTCGCGAATACTTTTTGTAAGGCGGTATTGGTACGGGGATTCGCTGTCATATCTCTCGCAGATCACGGGTTACAGCGAAAACAATATCTCGCAAAAGCTTTTCACCTTGCGAAACAAGCTGAAAAAAAGATTATTAAAGGGAGGGTTTAATATATGAACGAGAATTATTGCTCTGAAATTCTGGACAAATCGATTTCAGAGCGTCATATAGAAGAAGCGTCGGACGCCGAAGCATTTTTCAAAGCCCGTAAGAGCGCGGCTCTGAGAAGAAGCCGAATTTTAAAAAGTGTTTCTGTCTTTGCCGCGTGTGTTGCCCTTGTGCTTTCGCTCAGCGTTGCCGCTATGTTCACAGGCTCGGACAACAAATCGGAGGATGCCGAAAAAGGCTATGCTGATCTTGACTGTGAGGCCGGCGACTCCCCTGCGGACAAGGAGGACGATGATTTTGACGGGATACACGACGGCGACAGCGATGAGGGCAAATTCGACGGAGAGATCGAGGTCGAACCGGGACTCACGGGCGTATACGCGATAAATATAGGAAGCTTTGAGGAAAATATCGGAGATTCTCTTCCCCACGATATATTATCCTTGGAAGCAAAAGGAACTTCTGTAACGATCACCTCGAAACAGAAAACAACACTCGAAAAGCAGCTCAAGGCATATCTAAAGGAATTCTGCGAGGCAAACTCGCTCGGCGAGGAATATTCTTTTGAAATATCATCTATCGGAAAAGAATTCAGCGCGCACATTTTCGTCCGCGCATTCGTAACGCTGGGTAGCGGTCAGACGATAGAGCTCCTCATAGTTACAGCGAAATAAGCATTTCAAAATACAATATCAAAGCTCCCTTGCGTAGAGGGAGCTTTTTTGTCAAATACTACATAATAAACGCCTTTTTATTGTGCAATTATACCATTGATTTTGTCGCCAAATATGGTAAAATGCTACTTGGCAAGTTTTTTGCCTTAACAAACATTTTTTGAAAGGTTTTCTCAGTATGAAAAGATTTATCGGCGACAAGCAGTTCTATAAAATGGTTTTTGCGGTCGCCTTACCTATAATCATTCAAAACGCTATAACAAATTTTGTCAACCTGCTTGACAACATTATGGTCGGCAGCCTGAGCACCGAGGCTATGACGGGAGTTTCTATTGTCAATCAGCTCTTTTTCGTCTTCAATCTGACTGTTTTCGGTGCGATCTCGGCAGCGGGAATTTTCACCGCGCAGTATCACGGGCTCGGCGATTCGACGGGCGAAAAACACACGTTCAGATTCAAATTTCTGATAATTCTCATCGGTGTTGCCGTCGGAATCGGTCTGTTTGTTTTCTATGGTGAGGAGCTTATCTCGCTCTTTATAAACACAAACGCGGAGCTTGACGCAACAGACCCCGAAAAGACTATGATGTACGCGCTTGATTATCTGAAAATAATGATCATCGGTCTTTTACCCTTTGCTCTGTCGCAGGTCTATTCGTCAACGCTCAGAGAAACAGGCGAAACTCTGCTCCCTATGATCTCGAGCGTTATTTCGGTAGCCACCAATTTCATACTCAACTATCTGCTCATTTTCGGAAAGCTCGGTCTTCCCCGCCTCGGAGTCGAGGGAGCGGCAATAGCTACCGTTACTGCAAGATTTGTCGAGCTTGCTATTCTCGTTTTGTGGACTCACCTTAACCAAAAGCGCTGTCCTTTTATAGTTGGCGCGCTCAGATCGCTCTATATTCCCGCAAAGCTCGTCGCCCGTATAACCGTGCGCGGACTGCCCCTTATGATGAATGAATTTTTATGGGCTCTTGGCGTTACCGTTACAAATCAGTGCTATTCCACACGCGGTCTTGATGCTCTCGCGGCTATAAATATCGCCTCTACGATAAACAATCTGTTCAGTATCGTATTTCTGTCGATGGGCTCGGTTATCGCAATAATCGTCGGCAATCAGCTCGGTGCAGGCGAAACCGAGAAGGCGCAGGATACCGACCGAAAGCTTATTGCCCTATCCTTTACAAGTGCGGTCGTAATGGCTATTATGCTTATCGGCTTTGCTCCTATATTTCCTCTTTTCTACAACACCACACAAAGCGTCAGATCCCTTGCGGCATATCTTATTATGATATTCGCCGCAACTATGCCCTTCCACGCGCTCGCTCACGCCTCGTATTTTACTCTGCGCTCGGGCGGTCAGGTTATGATAACCATACTTTTTGACAGCGTGTTTATGTGGGCGCTCGCTATACCCGTTGCGCGTGTACTTGCAGATTTCACGAAGATCTCAATAAAGATACTCTTCCCTATCTGCCACGGTCTTGAATCAATAAAAGCCTTTCTCGGACTATGGCTCGTGGGCAGAAAGACCTGGGTAAAGCAGCTCGTTTCACGAAGCGAAAAAGAGGAAAATTAAAAGGAAATCCCTTTGCCTTGGGCAAAGGGATTTTATCTTTACTTGACTTTTAGCTGTATTTATGCTAATATGTAAAGGTCATAACAATCTTGGAGGCTTCTATAATGAACTCTATCAAAAAAATCGCAAGCTTTACCGTAAATCACGAAACTCTTCGCCCGGGGATTTACATTTCCCGAAAAGACGGCGAAACGGTTACCTACGATCTGCGTACAAGAATTCCAAACACAGACGACCTTATGGATCACTCGACTATGCACTCTCTTGAGCATATGTTTGCGACCTACATAAGAAACTCCGAAATAGCCTCTGACGTAATTTATTTCGGTCCGATGGGCTGCCAGACAGGCTTTTATCTGCTCGTAAACGGCAGAACGAACGATGAAATTCTCTCCGCTGTAAAGAGCACTCTCGAAAAGACGATCGCTCACACGGGGGATATTTTCGGCAACTCGCCGATCGAGTGCGGAAACTACCGTACACTCTCGCTTGAAAAAGCCAAGGCTGAGGCAAAAAGATACCTCGATATTTTAAATTCAAAGGAAAGCTGGGATTTTTTATATGAATAATACCGATATCAAGAGTGCGCTCACCGAGCTTAGCGCATCTGTAAAAAAGGTAGGATTTATCTGTGCTATGCAGTGCGAGCTCGATGCTGTTAGAAAGCTTTTTTCGGATCTCACCGTAAAAACATACGGAAATATTCAGTTTTTCTGCGGAAACATCTGCGGAGTTGAGGCTGTTGCCGCAAAATGCGGTGTAGGCAAGGTCTTTGCCGCTATTTGTACGCAGACTATGATTCTCGGCTTCTCGCCCGATCTCATAATCAACACAGGTGTTGCAGGCAATCTCTCGGATACTCTTCGCATCGGCGACGTTGCGCTCTCAAGTGCCGTCGTTCAGCACGATATGGACACAACTCCTTTTGGCGATCCTATCGGTCTTATCTCGGGAATAAACAAGGTCGAGATAGAAAGTGACGCTTCTGCGACTCTCGTTATGCAAAGCGCGCTTGACTCTATCGGCATAAACAATACTGTCGGCGTAATAGCCTCGGGAGATCAGTTTATCGCTTCCTCTGAAAAGAAAGCGCAGATAAAGGAGAACTTCGGCGCCATTTCCTGCGAAATGGAGGGTGCGGCCGTCGGTCATACCTGCTTTGTAAACGGTGTGAGATTTTTGGTGGTTCGCGCAATATCGGACGATGCCAACAATTCTTCGCCCGAGGATTTCCCCGCGTACTGCGTAAAGGTTTCGGAAAATTCTTCAAGAGCAATACTAAAGTTTATGCAAATGCTCGCAGAGTAACTCGGGACTCCGCCCCGAGACCCCGCCAAGAAACTTTTTGAAAAAAGTTTCTTGGAACTTCAAAAACTTTGCTGAAAGAAAAAATAGCAGGCAAGAATGCATACAGCCGTGTGCAAGCAAACCTGCTAATCGATGCCAGAGGCATCGATTTTGCCCCGAGACCCCATTTAGGAAACTTTTTGAAAAAAGTTTCCTAAAAACCTTCAAAAACTTTGCTGAAAGAAAAAACAAGGACAGAAGAAATCATATCTTCTGTCCGTTTTTATTATTTCGCTTCGTCAACTACTACGATAACGCCGTTTTCGAAATATCCCTCATAAGGCTTTATAGATTCATCTGCCCACGTGTATTTTCCGTAGCCTGTCATCTTGTTTTCGACAAACTCTCCGACATAAACATCGCCGCCTGCAAAGTTATAAGTTCCTTCTCCTGTGCGGAAATCGTTACTAAAATCTCCCGTATAAACGTCGCCGTTCGGGAAGGTCATCGTTCCTTTTCCGTGCTTCTGGTCATTGACGTACTCACCTGTATAAATGGTTCCGTCTGCCCATTTGTACGTCCCCTGTCCGTTACGCAGATCTTTATAGTACTCACCCTCGTAGCTGTCATAGGCACCTTCGCTACTACTCGGCCACTCGTAAAGTCCCCTGCCGTGTTTCAGACCGTCAAGAAACTCGCCTGTATATTTATCTCCGCCGATATAGTAAAAAGTACCCTCGCCGTTTATCTTATCGTAATCAAAATTGCCGACGTAGATATTTCCGTTGCTGAACTCCATACGTCCCTCGCCGTGTCTTAAAAACTTTTCTGTTTTTCCGACATAAAGATCGCCGTTACTATACTTGATAGTCGCTTTTTTTGTCGCCACGTCATAAGAATACTCGGCAGTCAGTCCGTCAAGGTAATAAATATCGCCAGAAACGTAGTTTCCGTCAGAGTCCACTTTTCCGAGGAATTTAACGGCTATGTCGCCCACCTCGTATTTGGCATATCTGAAGCCCGATATGTGTATCGACAGTATAAGTATCGAAACAAGCAAGATTGCAGCTCCCGCAATTGCCAAAAGATAATAAGTGGGGTTGAATTTTTTCATATTTTTTATTTTTTTAGGATGAGTTTTACCATTTATATTCTGTGTTGCCAAAATAAATCCTCACTTCCAAGTTGAATTCTAGGTCAAATCTTAAAATGCGCCTACAAGGTACGGGAAGATAAGAGTAACGACATACGCAAGCGCAAAAATGACGATAACCGAGGTGATAACACCAAATATATTCGCGCCTTGATTATCATAACGAAGCTCTGCCATTGTCCTGTTTTCCTGTGCCACGTAGAAGCGTGCGGTATTTAAGTTTATAGGCTTTGTTCTCGCCGAAAAGGAGTGTCCCTCCGAAGCTATTACTATTTCATCGTCAACCTCAAAAACTATTTTTCTGAAGGTATCTCTTTTTAGAAGTGCGCGCTTAACAAAAGCATTTTTTTGATACCCCGCCTGCGCAAGAGTAATAGCCGAGTCGATGCTCAAAGCTTCTTTGTTTATAAGAGTACGAACAAAACCGCCGAGGATAGTTCGGTTATAGTAGGTGAACAAAACCGCCAAAACCGCGCCCACAGCGATACTCCATACGGTAAGCTCAAGTGCAGACATATTTCTTAACCAGTCCATAAAATTCCCCATTTTATATATATGTATTTGCAGATATAACACTTTATATTATGCTACACATTATAACATTATATAAAGATTTTAACAATAAAAGCTTTTTAAGAAAGTGTAAATAATGTATTAAATAAAAGCCGTACTTTCCTAAAAAATACGTATATCCCGCGCAAATTCACGCTTTTTTATTTTTGCACAGATCTGCAAGCGGACACTCATCGCAAAGCGGATTTTTCGCTCTGCAAATATCGCGCCCGAACATAACGAGTCTATGGCAAAAATCGCTTTGCTTATCCTTTTCGATCATACCCGAAAGTATTCTTTCTACCTTCACGGGATTTTTTTCGCCCGCAGGAACAAGTCCGAGGCGGCCGCTTATTCTTATGCAGTGCGTATCGGTAACGATAGCCGGCTTTTTATAAATATCTCCGAGCAGAAGATTTGCCACCTTTCGTCCGACGCCGGGAAATTTCAGAAGCTCGTCCATTTCATCGGGGAGAAGACCTCCGTACACCTCGGTGAGAAGTCTGCATTCCTCTTTTATTTCAGCGGATTTTACCCTGTAAAGTCCGCACGGATATACTATTTTTTCTATGTCCGAAAGCTCACCCTCGGCAAGAGCCTTAGCTGTCGGATATTTTTTAAAAAGCTCTCTGCAAACTATATTAACTCTTGCGTCGGTACACTGTGCCGAAAGTCTTGCCATAACGAGAAGCTTCCAGGGTTCGCCGTTATACTCGAGCGCGCAGGGTGCTTCGGGGTATCTTTTTTCGAGTATTTCGACTATCTCCGAAGCAAATTTTTTCAAATTATCACTCATATTATTTTTTCTTTCTGAAATCAAGAAGTGAGATTTGGAAATTCTCTCGCAGTGCCATTTCTATTGTCGAAAGAGGCATTCCGACGACGTTATTGAAATCTCCGTTGATAGCTACGACGAAAAATCCGCCGTTTTCCTGAATACCGTATCCGCCTGCCTTATCATAGGGCTCGTCGGTATCTATATAGGCGTTTATTTCATCGTCGGTAAGGCTTCTGAATTTAACCTTTGTAGCGACCGAGCCGCTTATCTTTTTATCTCCGCAAACTATCGCGTATCCGCTATACACCTTATGAACCGTCCCCGAAAGAGCCTTCATCATCTCATATGCCTCGTGTCTGTCCGAGGGCTTACCGAATATTCGATTGCCCAGCGCAACCACCGTATCGGACGCTATAACTATATCATCGCCGGTGGCTTTTACAGCCTGTGCCTTGCGAAGCGAAAGTATCTCCACAAGTCTTGAGGGCGTAATTTTTCCCTTATACGATTCGTCAACGCTTGTCGCAAGTGCCTCGTATTCAAGGCCGAGAGAGTCGAGCATCTCGCGGCGTCTTGGACTTTTCGATGCAAGTATAAGCTTCATTATTTTTTCCTCCGACTATATCTTTCCCGTAGAACCGAATCCGCCTGCTCCGCGCTCGGTTTCATCAAGCTCGTCGCAAACTATAAAATTCGCCGAGAGCACGGGCATTATCATCATCTGAGCAACTCTTTCACCGGGAGAGACGGTGTAATCCTCGTCCGAGATATTAGCCGCAGAGAAGAATATTTCGCCACGATAGTCGCTGTCTATTACCCCGATACCGTTTGCCGCAGTTATTCCCTTTTTAGCGGACAGACCGCTTCTTGCGCTTATAACTGCCACCGTACCTGTCGGAATGGATATTGCTATACCTGTCGGCACAAGTGCTCTTTTTCCTGCGGGAATAAGAATAGGAGTCTCCGACGCACAAACGAGGTCAAATGCCGCCGAGCCGCTTGTTGCATATTTGGGAAGCGAAATATTTTCGCGAAGTATCTTTATTTTAACGTCTGTCATTTTAGTGTAGATCCTTTCGATAATACAAACTGTAAGTAGTGCATTTTTAATAATGATAACATTTTAAGCGCAAACTTTCAAGGCAAAAAACACAGCTATTTTTAAACTTTTTGTTATATTTAATAATATAGCCAAAAACGCAGGGAGTAAGATCCCTGCGTTTTTATTAGTTAAATTATCCTTACTTCTCTGCCGAGCCCGAAGGAGTACACCGCAGCTTCGCTGACAGGGCGTCCCATCATAAGCTCACATGCCTTTTTATAGTAGGAGAGCTGTGTGAAATATCTCTCACGGAGCATTTTTTCGTCCTCCTTGACATTTCCGCTTACATAGTCGGTCTTATAGTCAATAAGCTTTAAGGTTTTATCCTCGCGCTCGATAAGACAGTCAAAAACACCCTGAACGAGAATTTTTGCACCCGAAAGAGAGTCTTTTAGCTCTTCTCTGCCCGTAAATTCGCTTGCGGGGAGCATAAGGCTGAATCTTTTTTCGCGCCAGATATTTTTTGCCGCCTTTATCTCGCGGTAAAGCTCAGAGCTAAAAAACTCTTTGAGCTTATCGATATAAACAAGATTGGCAAGGCTTGGATCGATGAATTTTTTATCGCAAAGACGCGCAAGCTCGATCTCAACACCGTTTTTCTCGGCGTTTTCAAAATCGCAAAACTGCATAAAGGTGTGGGTTGCCGTTCCGCGCATAGCTCCCGTAACCTTGACACTTGCATCACCCGACATAAATTTCGGAATATCGGTGAAGCTTTCCTCGCTTTTTACGAGATCGACATAGTCATAGTCGAGCACCTCGGGAAAAAGGCGTGAAACCGACATTTTTGCGGGAAGCGTAAGCTCTTTTTCATACGGATATGAGTATTCGAGTCTTTCACGTATTTCGTCAAGCTCGAGTGTTTTTGATTTCGGCACATCGGGCTCGACTTCTGCACTGGGTATTTCTGTGCCTTCGTCTGAAGCAGCTATTTTCTCGCACTCCTTATCAAGCTTTCTGAGGCTGACACCTCCTCTGCCGTTTTTCCACTCGTAATATGGCGCACTTTCACATATCGAAATATCAACGTCGCTCGCTCTTTGATAGATTGCCGCAAGTATCCACAAAATGTACGTGCTTGATGCTCTGAAAACGTAGGGTGAGGGGTTTCTCTGCATTTTGAGAGCTTTATTTAGTGTATCCTCCACTCCCTTAACCTCTGCCGTAACGAAAAGCTTCTTTCTCGCACGTGTGAGCGCAACGTAAAGAATACGCATTTCCTCGTCTATCTGCATTTCGTAGATATATTCTACCATCGCTTTATACATCGGCGAATTATATCTTATCTGTCCGCCGAGGTCAAGCGCTCTTACAACTGCGCCGAACGAATTTGAAAAGAGGAAGCTCGCTCTGATGTCGCTTTTATTTACGTTTTTGGCACAGCCTGAAACAAAGCAGTACTCAAATTCAAGACCTTTTGAATGATGTACGGTGAGTAGCTGTACGCAGTCCTTTTTGTCCGTACCTTCTATTTTAAGAGCATCTCCGCCCACTTTACCGCTTCTCATATCTTCCACGTAGCCAAGGAAGCTGTGAAGTCCTCTGAAAGCGCTTCTCTCATATCCTCTTGCAAGATTTTTAAAGGTTTCTATAAGGCGTTTTGTAGTGCCGCCCTTTTCCCTGTCAAGCTCTGCAAGTGCCGATACTGCGAAATTCGAGCAAATATCCTCTATTATTTCAAAGACCTTCTTGCCGCTCGCGTTCTCTCTTGCGTCCGACAGCCAAGACAAAAATCTCTTGCCCTTTTCGAAGTCATTTTCTTCGGTATAGGCTCTGAATTTATCGTAGAGCGACATACGTGTTTCGTATTTTTCGCAGGCGATATCGACAATATCGTTAAATTCTATACCGAAGATCTTACTGCTGAGGGCAGAAGCAAACCATATATCGCGGTGGGGATTGTCTATACAGTTAAGCAGGGACAAAATAAAGAGTATCTCGGGAACTGAAAAGAGGTCAGCGTTACCCGAAGTGTCGATCGGTATTCCCTCGCGCTCAAAAACTCTTTTTAAAACGCGCGCGTTTTCACCCATTGACCTCATCATAACAGCTATATCGAACGGCTTTACACCGCGCGCAAGAAGCTTCTTTATTTCATTTGCGATCAGTACAGCTTCCGAATATCCCGTACACTCTTTGTCCTTTTCGGTGAGTAATATCTCGACTTTTTCGTATTTTTCCTTATTTTCCTTTGAGAAAACGAGAGCATCCTCGTCAAGATATTCTATTCTGCCGCTGTTATTTCTGAAAAGCATTTCAAAAACGCGGTTTGAGAAGTCTATTATCGGCTTATCGCATCTGAAATTGTTTGAGAGGAATATTCTTTTGCCGCCTTCTGTGTCTTTATTTTCGGGTGTGCAGTCGGTAAACGTATCTCTGTATCTTGCAAAAATCGAAGGTTCTGCGCCGCGAAAAGCATATATACTCTGCTTAATATCGCCTACCATAAAGCGATTTGCGTTTGAAATGGCAGCGAAAATACCGTCCTGCAAAGCATTGGTATCCTGATATTCGTCTATATATATCTGTTTATATTTTTTTGAAATTTCCCTTGCAAGCTCACTAGGTCTGCCGTCGTCGTCGACAAGCAGCTTATACGCCATTCTTTCAAGGTCGGTAAAATCGACTATCGAAAGGCGGCGTTTTTCCTCGGAAAAGGCTTTTTCAAACCTTGAAAGCGTTCTGTGAAGCGTGGGCAGGAATTTTGCGTTTATTTCGCAGATCTTAATTACTGCACTCGTATCCCACAGGTATTCCGAGCTGATCTTTCTTAATCTATCCTTTACATCGTCGCGCTCCTGCCTTATTTCCTCGGTCCGACTGTCCGTCCCGCCTCTGACTGCCGTGCATTTGGGCGGATCGTATTTTTCCGCCAAAGCGTTCATAAGGTCGTCCCAAGTACCGCTCGCGGCGCGGCACAGCTTTGTCATATAAGAAATATCGTACTCATATGCACCGCCTCTTGCCTTATACACCTTTTCGTCGTTTATTATATAGTCAAGTCCGTCTTTAATGGTGGAAATATAGGATTTAAGCTCCGAGGCAAGAGAGGTAAGTATCTGTTTTGCATAGCGGCTACTGCTCCAAGTTTCCTTGTCCATCTCGGAAAATTCGCGCGCATACTCATAAAGCAGCTCGATTCCGCGCGGACTGCTCTGCGTGTCCTTATATATTTCAAGGAGCTTATCGGCAAGGGCTGCGTCGCTGAGCGAAACAAAATTTTTCACCATATAGGCAAACTCACTATCAAGCGCATAAGCATCGTTTATACACTTTTCCATAGCTTTGCGCGCGATGACCTCGCTTTCGGTAGCGTCCGAAACCCGCACGTTTGACATAAGCGAAAGGGCTGCCGTATTTGCCGATATAAGATTTCCGCAGAAGCTATGGATCGTACCTATATCGGCATTTTGGATCATCACAAGCTGTCTGACAAGTCTTCTGTTATCGGGGCTCTTAACGATCTCCTCACGAATTGCTTTGGCTATTCTTTCTTTAAGCTCCTCGGCAGATGCCTTTGTAAAGGTAACTATCAGCATATCCGAGATATTTATCGGCTCTTTTTCATCAAGGAGAGAGCGTATGACTCTTTCGCAAAGTACAGCCGTTTTACCCGAGCCTGCGGCGGCAGAGATAATAAGGTCGCTACCACGCATATTTATAGCCGCGCTCTGTCCGGCTGTCCATACTCTATCAGCCATTTTCTCTGCCTCCTTCAAAATCATATTCGTCATCGGGCACGCCGTGGAGTATCTCGCTATGCTCCTCGCAGTAGCTCTTTCTTCTGCACACCGGTGCCATAGAGCAGTATCTGCACGCGTCCTGATTGTTTGTTTTCAGCGGCACAGCGTCCGCGTTGCCCTGCTTCATTTTATAAGCAAGCTCGGACACCGTACCATTTATCTCGTCAAAAAGCTCGTCAAAGGAAGAAACGACCGAATTTTCCGATTTTTTTGAAATACTGCCGTCCTTTTTTACCGACACGGGAATATATACTCCGCTGAGCGTCGGGTCCATCGCCTCAAGGACCGATATATCCTTGCAAACAAGTCCTACCCTTTTAAGCTTTCCGAGAGTAATATCCTCTATTTCATCTGCATTTATATTCATATCGGACACGACCTCGGCTTCGGGCATTTTGGTCGAAAAATAGAGTATTCCCGCAGGAATCGGCTTTTCACCCTCTTTTACACCGAGCTTTTTAAGAAATTCTTTATCCGTTGTTCGAGAGAGCGATGCAAGATACAGGAGCATCTGCATATTAAGACCGTATTTAAGATCTGCTCTCGAGAAGACCTTTTTACCCGTCTTATAATCAACGACTCTTACATATACCTTACCGCCATTCTCATAGGTATCAACGCGGTCGATAACTCCGTAAACACCTGCCTTCGTGCCATCGGGAAGCTCTACCGTGATCGGACGGAGAGTATCGTTTCCGATCTTCAGCTCGAAAAACGCAGGCTTAAACTTTGAGTGCGCAAATTCATCGGCAAGACTTTTTACAACGATAGACAGGTTATCTTTAAGTCTTG
Source organism: Eubacteriales bacterium (assembly GCA_045580325.1). Lineage (GTDB taxonomy): Bacteria > Bacillota > Clostridia > Oscillospirales > CAG-272 > SIG672. Next base: position 20,086 of record JAZNNR010000020.1, on the reverse strand, counting down.
ACACGAGCATCTCTATTCTCGGCTCTTTTGCGACCTCGCCGAGCGCTCGTATGCAAATATCCATAGTTTCTTCAAGAGTGCTTGCAAGCAGCGCGTCTGTTACAACCTGTTCCCCGTCAAAGACCCTTGCTATAAAGTGCTCTAGAAATGAGTGGACAAAGTTTCCTATATCCGCGCTTGACGGATCACCTGACGGTGCCTCTGCAAGAGAAAGCACGTATTTACAGAAATATGCAAAGGGACACATCGCGTAGCTTTCAAGGCGCGACTGCGAAAGTCCCATATACTCCCCGAAAAGCTTTTTATCGCCCGTATAGCGATACTCGCCGTTTGTGAGATCATTTTCGGCAAAAAAACCGATATTCCCGCGATCTTCAAGATATTTTTTTATCTCGCAGGATCTTTCTTCATCGCTCTCGCGGAGTCTTATCGAATATTCAAGCGCAGACATATCGCTCCACACGAAAAACTCATCGGGAAGCTCTGAAATTTTTATCACCTCAAGGTCGTCAAAAAGCGAAATTGCCGACGAAATGAAGGTAGACATATTTTTCTCGCTGTTATATGTCATCACAAGCTCTTTTTCGGCAACGCTCAGCGCGAGATAGAAGTATAGCATCTCATCTCTTGCACGCTCCGAGCTTTCGGGCGAAAGCTCTACTCCTGCGGCCTCAAGGTCGCGTCTATCCCTGTCGCCGAGAATAGCGTCCTCGCGTATAGGGGCGGGAAAAACGCCCTCGTTAAGTCCGATGACATAGACGTGTTTTACTCCAGACAGCTTGAGAGAATTTGCCTCACCTATAATGACCTCGTCAATTCCCGAGGGAATTTTACCGATGTCGCTCATTTCAAGCGACGTCGAAAGGAGCTTTAAATAGGACGATGAGTCTGACGGCATCTCTCCCGCGACTCTTACAAGGCTGTCAAGACAGTCGATAAGTATATTCCATATCTGAACTGTTTCGTCCGCCTCGGAAACTCTCTTTTTATCTCTTAGCTCAGCTGCGCGTACCTCAAGCTTTTCGCGAAGTGATATTTCTTCAAGGAAATTATACAGTTTCGCCGATACGTCGCGCAGAGTCGGCTTTTTCTCAAATATCTCAAAGAATTTCACAAGCGGAGAAACGAGAATGCTTCTATAATTATTAAGTTCCTCAAGAAGAGCACTATCCTCATCGGTAAAGGTCGCGCCGAAACCTCTCGGATGCATCGCCCAAGGATGCTCGTCAAACCATCTTTTTCCCGATATTTTCCAGATATTTGCATACTCCTCTATTTTGTCGCACATATCGACACTTATGCCCGTGTATCCGCATCTCATATAGGTGAGAACGTCCTCGGTCTGCCAGTTATGCGACTTTATTTTAAGCGCAAGAAGTATCATTCGAACCGATGGGCGCATCTTTATATCGTTTCGTGCTGAGATGAACGAGGGAATGCCGTAATTTTTGAGTGCCTTATCTATTACTCCTTCATACTCGGACGTGCTGCGCAAAATAATGGCAAAATCGCGGTATCTTACACCGCCCTTTCGTATCTTTCGCGCAATATCGGCAGCGACAAATCTTGACTCGTCCTCAAGACTTTCGGCAGCTGCAACCTTAATATTTTTACACTCTCGGTCATATTTCTCGGCAGAAAAATTCCATATATTTTCCGAGAGGTATGCTATATCGTCCGAAACCTCAGTATTTTCCGTTTCAAGCTGTGTGCGGACAACGCCCACGTTATTTAATGCCGCGCATTTAAGAAGTGTCGCCTCGGTTTTGCGAAGGCCCTCGAAAATGTCGCGCTTATCCGCGCGGTCCATACCGAGAAAAACAGAAACACTCTCTGCCCTTTTTATTATATTTTCAATTATCTTTTTCTCATATACCGTAAAAGAGATAAAATGCGCGATATAAACACTTCTTTCTCCGAAATAATCGTTACTTTCAAGTATCTCGCCCACTCTTTTCGTATCTTCGGCAGGATCGTTATAATCGTTTTTGAGAAGCGCGCTGTTTGCTGCCGCGATAAGCGCAATATCATAAAGCCTTCGGGAGAGCTTTTCGTTACTGTCCTTCACCTTCTCCGCGATATCCTCGAGCGTTTTCGGAGAGATACCGTAAAGCGAAAGCTCACCGACCGATGCCATAAGACTCTTTATCATATCAATGTCGTCAAGTGCGATATTTTTATATTCTTTAAGCATAGGAGAAATTTCAGCGATAGTTCTCCACATAAGTATAAGACGCGCGCCGTCTGTGATATTATTATAGCTGAGTCCGCCGAAGCGTCTGAACACAGACTCACAAAGGCGTCTGAAGCCCACCACCTCAAGCTCGGGAGAAATTATATTATTATAGCTGAGCATAACCTCGGCGTTATATACCTGCTGCTCGGGCACGAGTAGAGTAACCTTCTTATGCTCGGAAACGTCTTTTCTTATACGTTCGATAAGTTCTCTGTCGCTGTTTTTTCTTTCCCGTGAGTATATTATCTCAAGCATTATTTTTAGCCCTTTCTTTTGGAATTTTTACTTCCTGTATATCTTTTCCCCGTCTGTAACTATCACGATGCTTCCCAGTATATCCGTGCGATAAATAAAGCTCACCGCCGTGCTGAGCTTTTCGACGGTTTCGATATGCGGGTGTCCGTAGCTGTTACCCTGTCCGCACGATATTACTGCAATATTTGGCGACAGTGCTTCAAGGAATTTATCCGAGGTTGACGTTCGCGAGCCGTGATGTCCGACCTTCAGAAGATCTGCTGACAGCTCGCTTTTGTCGTAGTACGACAGTATTTCCTTTTCGGTTTCTTCCTCAGCATCGCCCGTAAATATGTATCTTGCCTCTCCGTACTCCATACGAAGTACTATGCTGTCATCGTTTCCGCCGTTATCGGTTATCTTATCGGGAGAAAGAGTAAGAAAATCGGCCTTGCCAAGCTCAAATTCATACCCGCGCCTTGCGTACATTATCTCGCTTTTTTCATCCTTTATGTCCTTAAGCAGATTTTTCGCGCATACCGTCTTGACCTCGCAGTCAAGTATCAAAACCGAAAGTATCTCAAAGGCATCAAAGACCTGCGGGCTTCCGCCTATATGGTCCTCGTGGTAGTGCGTTGCCACGAAAATGTCTATTTCCTCTATTCCAAGCTCTGAAATATAGCTGACTATATCATCTCCCGATTCGGGTATTCCCGCGTCTATCAGCATAGTCTGACCGTCGGGCGTTACGATAAGCTCACAGTCGCCCTGCCCTACGTCGATAAAATGTACGGCGAGCATATCCTCGGGCATCTTTTCTTTACTCAGACACCTTGCGATAAGAAAGAGTATTAGCGCAAGTACAAGTACAAATATTATAGCTTTTATAATATTTCGTTTGAATTTTTTATTTTCCATATAAATCTCCGAAAGGTCTTTTCTATATTATATATCAAAAAAGCTCTTTTTTCAAGTAAAACAGGGGTATAACGAAGAAGTTTATAAAAAATTGTCGCAAGAAATTTTCATTTTCTCATTTTAATCTTGAAATCGATGTAAAACTGTGCTAAAATGTAGTGTAAGTACACAGAAAGGTCGCGAGGTATTATGTCGGAAATAAAAAGAGGAAAATTTATAGTATTTGAAGGACTTGACGGCAGCGGAAAGGGCACGCAGATCCGTCTTATCGAAAAGAAACTGCTTGAAGCCGGACGCGACGTTACTCTCACCGCAGAGCCTACCGAAACGGCGCTCGGCGGAATGATCCGCGACGCTCTTGCGGGAAATCATATACGCACCCCCTCTGAGCTTGCCGCTCTATTTCTCGCTGACAGAGTTCAGCACAATACCGACACGAAAAAGGGTATCCTTTCCCTTCTTAACGCGGGCAAGGACGTCATTTGCGACCGCTACTACTTTTCTTCCTTTGCATATCAGGGTATTGACGTGGGACTTGACTGGGTAATGAAAATGAATCTCGACTGCCCCGATATCTTAAAGCCCGACGTTTGCATATTCCTCGACGTCGACCCCGACGTTTGTATGCAGAGAATAGATTCCTCGCGCGCTTTTACCGAAATATACGAAAAGGCATCGACCTTAAAGCGCATAAGAAGCCGATTCTTTGAGGTCTTTGAACGGCTTAAGGACGTTGAAAACATCAAGATAATCGACGCATCTCGCACTCCCGAGGAGATCGCAGATGATATTGAGAAAATCGTTCTTTCTCTTTAAGATCAATTTAAATTTAATACGGCGGTCTGAAAACAGACCGCCGTATTTATGTTTATTTGGTATATTTTATTAAACTACACCCTGAGCCTTCATAGCATCAGCAACCTTGATGAAGCCTGCGATATTAGCGCCTGCTACGAGGTCGTCGCCAAGGCCGTACTTATTTGCAGCCTTAACAGATGCATCGAAGATGTTCTTCATAATTGTCTTGAGTTTAGCGTCAACCTCTTCTTCGCTCCAAGAGTAACGCATAGAGTTCTGCGACATTTCAAGTCCCGATGTTGCAACGCCGCCTGCGTTAACTGCCTTAGAGGGAGCAACGATAACGCCGTTTGCCTTGAGATATGCAACAGCTTCGTTTGTTGTAGGCATATTGGAAACCTCAACGTAGTACTTAACTCCGTTAGCAACGATCTGCTCAGCTTCCTTCATATCAACCTCGTTCTGAGTTGCGCAAGGCATAAGAATGTCTGCCTTTACGCTCCAAGGCTTCTGTCCCTTGAAGAAGGGTACGCCAAACTTATCAGCATAGTCCTCAACTCTGTTACGGCAGGAAGCACGCATTTCGAGAAGGAAGTTGACCTTTTCTTCTGTGCAAATGCCCTCTTCGTCGTAGATATATCCGTCAGGACCGGAAATGGTAACGACCTTACCGCCGAGCTCATTTACCTTCTTAACGGTACCCCAAGCAACGTTACCGAATCCCGAGATGGCAAATGTCTTGCCCTTTATGTCGTCGCCGAAGTGCTTAAGCATTTCTACTGTGTAGTAAACCGCGCCGTAGCCTGTTGCTTCGGGACGGATAAGAGAGCCGCCGTAGGAAAGTCCCTTACCTGTAAGAACGCCTGTGAACTCGTCGCGGAGTCTCTTATACTGACCGAAGAGGTAGCCGATCTCTCTTGCGCCAACACCGATATCACCTGCGGGAACGTCGGTATCTGCGCCGATATACTTCTGAAGCTCTGTCATAAAGCTCTGGCAGAAGCGCATAACCTCTGCGTCAGACTTGCCCTGAGGATCAAAATCAGAGCCACCCTTACCGCCGCCCATAGGGAGAGAGGTAAGAGAGTTCTTAAAGGTCTGCTCGAATCCGAGGAACTTGATAATACTTTCGTTAACTGTGGGGTGGAAACGCAGACCGCCCTTGTACGGACCGATCGCGCTGTTGAACTGAATTCTGAAGCCGCGGTTTACCTGAACCTTGCCGTTATCATCTACCCACGGTACGCGGAACTTGATGATTCTTTCGGGCTCTACCATACGCTCGATAACGCCGCTCTCGATGTATTCGGGGCTCTGTTCAAGAACAGGCTCGATAGATTCGAGAACTTCTTTTACTGTCTGATGGAATTCAGGCTCGTTAGGATTTCTTTTCTCAACTCTTGCCATAAGCTCGTTGAGGTACTGGTTTTTAAAGCTCATAATATACACCTTCCTTAAAGGATTTCGCGGATAGTAAAAAAACACCCACGCATCACTTATAAAATATGTTATGAATTATATCACTATTCTTCTTAAAAATCAATAGGATTTACGAATTTTTTATCAAAAACCGTACATTTTTACATTTTTTACAAAAATCATACGCTTTACAATCAATTTAGTGTGCTAAATTGAAAAATGAAAATAAAAATACACGTCCGCCAAGGTCAGAGCGTACGTGTATTTTATCATCTAGGATCAAAAGAAATCAAGCATTGATATTTGATTTGTTTCGGCGAGTCCGTCAAGCGCTCCGCTTTCTGTAAGAAGCTGCATAATAGCCTTCGAAACTCCCGCCTTTTCCTGAAGCTCGACGCGCGAGAGAAGATTTCCGCTATCGCGCACAGCAACTATCTTCTTTGCCGCTTCGTCGCCAAGTCCGGGAATAGCATTGAAGGGTATTCTTATCTTTCCGTCCTCGGGCAAAAATTCATATGCGCCCGATTTATAGAGGTCAACGGGCAGGAATTTAACCGAACGCGCCATAGCCTCGTCCACAAGCTGAAGGGTCGAGAGCTCTTCTGCCTCCTTTGCCGAGGCTGTTCTATCCTTCTGCTTATCAGCTATCTCTGCCATACGCTTTCTTACCTCTCCCCTACCCTTACTTATTACAGTCGCATTTATTCCCTTGGGTGCAACCGTGAAATAAGCGGCGTAAAATTCGAGGGGACGGTATATCTTGAACCACGCAAGTCGTATAGCCGACATAAGATATGCCGCTGCGTGTGCCTTCGGGAACATATATTTTATCTTTTTACAAGAGGTAATATACCACTCGGGAACGTTATGCGCGCGCATTTCCGCTTCCCATTCGGGAGTCAGACTCTTACCCTTTCTTACCTTTTCCATAATGTTAAAGGCAAGGCTGTTTTCAAGTCCGTACCTTATAAGAGTCAGCATTATGCTATCTCGTGTTCCCACGACTTCGGAAATCGTACACGTTCCATCTCTGATTAGATCCTGCGCGTTGCCCGTCCAAACGTCAGTACCGTGCGAAAGTCCCTGTATCTGAAGAAGGTCGGCAAAGTTTTTCGGCTGTGCTTCCTCAAGCATCTTCTGAACGAATCTCGTTCCGCTTTCAGGGAGCGCATACGTACCGACGTTACAGTCGATATCGCCCTCTTTCAGTCCGAGAGGCTCAAGCGAAGTAAAGAGCTTATAAACCTTCGGGTCGTTCATCGGAACGTCCATTACGCTGAGTCCGGTATAGCGTTCAAGCCACTTGTATTTGGTCGGAACATCGTGTCCGAGCTCGTCAAGCTTAAGTATCGTATCGTGCAGATAGGTGAACGCAAAGTGCGTTGTTACCGTATCCGAGCTTGCATCGTCCGCGGGATGCTGTACGGGTGTAAAGTCGTAAACGCTGTATTCACGCGGTACAACGATGATTCCGCCCGGGTGCTGTCCGGTCGTCTTCTTCGTTCCCACACAGCCGAATATAAGTCTGTTGACTTCGGCTTTATTTACGCTCACGTTTCTGTCCTCGAGATATTTTTTAACGTATCCGAAGGCTGTTTTCGACGCGAGAGAGGATATAGTTCCTGCGCGGAAAACGTTTTCCTTACCGAAAAGTGTTTCGGTATATTTATGTACCTTACCCTGCACCTCGCCCGAGAAGTTAAGGTCGATATCGGGAGATTTATCTCCGTAAAATCCAAGGAAGGTTTCAAAGGGGATATCGTGTCCGTCGTTGAGCATTTTCGTGCCGCATTTTGGACACATCTTATCGGGCATATCAAATCCGCTTCCGTAGCTTCCGTCGGTTATAAACTCATTATATCGGCAAGACGGGCATCTGTAATGCGGCGGCAGAGGGTTTACCTCGGAAATTCCCGCCATTGTCGCAACGAACGACGAGCCGACCGAGCCACGCGAGCCTACGAGATAACCGTTATCCTCGCTGTATTTTACGAGCTTCTGCGCTATCATATAGAGAACGGCAAAACCGTGCTTTATTATCGATTCAAGCTCCTTTGCGAGTCTTTTTTCGACGATCTCAGGGAGCTCATCGCCGTACATCGAGTGCGCTCTGCTCCAGCACATATCCTGAAGCTCCTCTTCCGCACCGTCGATATTCGGGGTATATGTTCCCTCGGGGATAGGTCTTATTTTTTCTATCTGTTCTGCAATTTTTCTCGTATTTGTAACAACTACCTCGTACGCCTTTTCCTTACCGAGATAGGAAAATTCCTCGAGCATTTCGTCTGTCGTTCGCAGATAAAGTCCGCTTTCCTTATCGGCATCCGAGAATTTCATTCCCGCTTGAAGTATCTGTCTGTAAATGTCGTCCTCTTTATTTGTGAAATGCGAGTCGCAGGTCGCAACTACAGGCTTACCGAGGCGCTCGCCGATCTCAACTATCTTACGGTTGAAATTACGAAGATCCTCGTCGCTTGATGCAGTTCCGTTTGCTATCATAAATCTGTTATTTACAAGAGGCTGTATTTCAAGATAATCGTAATAAGATGCGATCTCGTCAAGCTCCGCCTGAGGCTTATTCTGAAGTATCGCCTGGAAAAGCTCACCCGCCTCACACGCCGAGCCGAGTATAAGTCCCTCGCGGAATTCACTGAGTCTGCTTTTCGGTATTCTGGGGTATCTGTGATAATGTTCAAGATAACTCGACGAAATAAGCTTATAAAGATTTTTAAGACCTGTCAAGTTCTTTACAAGTATTATCATATGATAGGGGCGAAGCTTCAAGGGGTTCGCCTTATCGTTCATCGCGCGGTTCATTTCCTCGACCGTATAAATACCCTCTTCGTTGAGCTTTTCGACCATTCTGAAGAATATAAGCGCAAGCATATGGGCATCGTCCGAGGCCCTGTGATGATTGAACTCTCCGAGTCCGAAATGCTCTGCAAGAGTGTCAAGCTTATGCTTTTTCAGCGTAGGATTTACGTATCTCGACAGGGCAACGGTATCAAGGAAGGTATTTTCAAACGGCATAGAATACTGCTCGCAGACAGTTCTTATAAAGCTCGTATCAAAGCCTGCGTTATGCGCGATAAGCATTCGGTCTCCCGAAAACTCGAGGAATGCCTTTACAGCCTCCTCCTGCGAAGGCGCGCCCTTTACCATATCGTCGGTGATTCCCGTAAGAGAGGTTATCTGCTCGGGAATATGGCATTCGGGATCGACGAAGGTTGAAAATACTTCGAGAATTTCGCCGTTTTTCACCTTTACTGCGCCGATTTCGGTAATCTTGCAGTTTGTCGGCGAAAGTCCTGTCGTTTCTATATCGAATACTATAAATTCGTCGCTTTCGAATTTAAAGCTTGCGTTTCCGTATATTGCTCTTGCGGTATCGTCTACGAAATATGCTTCCATTCCGTAAATGATCTTGAGATTTTTCTTTGCGACAGTTTCCATAACTATCGGGAATGCCTGTACGTTTCCGTGATCAGTAACGGCAATAGCGTCCCAGCCCCAGCGGTCTGCCGTTTCGGCAAGGACTTCTGGGAAGGTCAGCGCGTCCATCGCCGACATATTCGTATGCGCGTGAAGCTCAACACGCTTTTCACTCGCGTCGTCGCTTCTTTCTATTATTTTCACGATTGCCGCCGAGCTCGCATCTACGAAAAACTCGTTATCGCTTCTGTCCTTAAGGCAGTTTCCGCACACGTCGAGCGCAATATCGTAGAGCACGACAACGACCTGTATTCCTCGGAATATCTTACGTCCGTGCGATTCAAGCTTCTTTTGAAAGGAGATAGCCTCACCCTCGTCGGTAAAGCTCACCTTTACGTTTATCGAGGAGAGTCCGTCTGTAATTCCTACCGTAACTATCGTCTTTCCCGTCCTTGTGGTAAAGGACTCTACCGAAATGACCTTACCGACCGTCCTTATATTTTTCGTTGCTCGCTCAAGCAGTCCGATAGAGCTTATCTCGCCCGATGTTTCTTCTCCGAGGATAATTTCGGGCGCGTTTACATCAAAACGCATAGTACCACACTTGTATATTCCCTCTGCCACGCATTCTGCGGGAGCAGGCTTATAATCGGGATTTTTCTTATACACGCTGTTACCCACGTTATCGGGAAGCGCAGGGCCTTGCGGCTGCTCCTTTTCTTCCTTATGCACGGGGCGAGGATGCGATGCCTGATATTCTATCGCTTTATGCACAAGCTCGCTACTTTGACTCTTTGCAAAATCCTCATAGAGAATATCGGGAGTCTTTTTACCGACTATCTCAACGGGGATATTAAGTCCGTATTCACTTTTTATTATATTTGACAGTATTTCGGGGGTTTCCGCCTTACATAGAAGTCCTATTCCGCCCTTTGTAAAGCCGAGAGTTATAACTATCTTTCCGTCCTTTTCGGAGAGAGAGTAGCTATCGAAAAATCCTCTTGCGACGACGCCTATTCTGCCCGCTTCCTCGATAATTCCGTCCATTCTCCTTACAGTAAACTTGTCCGAAGAATATTTCGGGAATATTCTTACCGAGTTTAGCTCGTACGCGTTGCAAAGCTCCTCTTCCATACGATAAAGGACTCTCTTTTCGGCAGGCTCGCCATCGACCTGTATAAAGATCTCAAGCATTTTGCGCTCTTTATCAAGGCGCAGAGAAAATTCTTTTATTCTGTTTATCAGCTCACCCGATTCGTCGGTCGGCTCGTATTTTGCAAATTTTTCTCTGAAAGTCATCTTTTTTCCTTTTTATTTTACTTTCCACAAGCCCACCGATAAAAATATTTTATATGTATTTATAGCTGTGAGCTGTTTATTTCGTTTATAAGTTCATCGACTGCATTTTCCACCGGCAGTTTTCTTATCTTTTCTCCTTTTTTGAAAAGGAGAAATTCACCGTCGCCGCCCGCGATTCCTATGTCTGCCTCGCGCGCTTCGCCCGGTCCGTTTACCGCGCACCCCATAATTGCGACCGTTATCGGTTTTGGCACCTTTATCTCGCCGACACGTCTTTCAAGCTCGGAAACCGTGCCCATCATATCGACCTTCGTGCGTCCGCAGGTGGGACAAGACACTATGTTCACAAGGTTTTTCACGTCAAGTCCGAGGGCGGAAAGTATTTCCCTTCCTCGTTTTATCTCGGTCGTCGGGTCAGCAGTAAGCGACACTCTGAGCGTATCTCCGATGCCGTCCGCAAGGAGAGCTCCTATTCCGACAGCACCCTTTATGCTGCCGCTTTTATCGCTTCCCGCCTCTGTTACGCCTATGTGCATAGGGTAGCTGCAACGCTCTGCGACGATTCGATTTGCCTGTATCATCTTTCTCACGTCCGAGGATTTGACTGCGACTATTATATTATTAAAATCGTACTGCTCGAGAAGAGCGATATTTTCAAGCGCGCTCTCGGCAAGTGCTTCGGCAGTCGCTGTGCCGTGCTTTGCGAGTATCTTTTTATCGACTGAGCCACTGTTTACCCCTATTCTTATCGGAATACTCCGTGCAGTACATTTATCGGCAACAGCCTTGATTTTGGCATTTTCACCGATATTTCCGGGATTTATTCTTATTTTATCAATCCCCGCCTCTGCCGCTTCGAGTGCAAGGCGGTAGTCAAAATGAATATCGGCAACGAGCGCGCTCTTTACTCCCGCGTCCCTAAGCTTATATATCGTCTTTACGGCTTCGAGAGTAGGAACAGCCATACGCACTATATCGCATCCGACAGCTTCAAGCGCGCGAACCTGTTTGAGCGTTGCCTCGAAATCCTCTGTGGGAGTATTCGTCATAGACTGAACGCTTATCGGAGCATCTCCGCCAATATAAAGCTCCCCGACCTTTATTTTATTTGTCTTTCTTCTGAAAAGATTATACTGATAATTTTCCAAAACTCAGTCTCCGTTTATTTAAAAAGATTTAGTACGTCCTTACAGGTAACGATAAGCATAAGCAGCATAAGAAGAATTATTCCCACATAGTGTATCTTCGCTTCGATATTGTTCGGAAGCTTCTTTTTTCTTATGCCTTCTATTATGAGAAATACTATGCGTCCGCCGTCAAGCGCGGGTACGGGAAGAAGATTGAGTATTCCGAGGTTGACCGAGATAAGCGCACCGAGATAGATAACGTATATAAATCCCTGCTCTGCCGCCTCGCCTATTACCTCTGTCGTACCGACCGGTCCCGAAACCTCGTTTATTCCGTATTTGCCTGTAACAAGGTCGAAAAGCGATTCCCAAACCTGTCTTATCGCAAGTCCCGAATAACCAAATGACTGCTGTGCGACGTTCTTAAAATTCTTTTCAAGTCCGTACACCATAAAATCGGGAGAGCCTATTACTATTCCTTCGGTATCCTCTGTTCCGAACTTTACATCGTTTAAAACTATCTTTTCGCCGTTTCTTATAACGGTAAGGTCGAGCGGCTCTGTACCGTCGTGCATTATCTCGTAGAGAAGCTCGGTCGAGCTGTAAACTCTTGTTCCGTTTACTTTGATTATCTGGTCGTTTACTTCAAGTCCGTACTGAACGGAAAGCGCATCATCATCGAAATCGGCAACTACCGTGCTCCCGAGCTGCGGTGAGCAGGCTACGAATATACACATAGCCAAAATTCCAACGATAATGTTTATTACTCCGCCTGCCGCGGTGATTATTATTCTTTGCCATACGGGCTTATTTCCAAAAGCGTTCTCGCTCTCCGACTCGCTGTCCTCGCCGTTCATACTGACGTATCCGCCTATCGGAAGGAGTCTGAGTGAATATAGTATTCCTGTTTTTTTAGACACTCTTGAAAAGATCTTCGGTCCCATTCCTATCGAGAATTCTTCTATCTCTACGTTAAATTTACGCGCGAAAAGATAGTGTCCGAGCTCGTGAATGAAAATTAAAAATCCAAAAATCAAAATAGCAAACAGTATATTCAAAATAGGTTCTCCGTTCTTATTTAACTTGTGCAAGGTATGTCAGATACTGCTCTGCCTCACGAGCCGACTCTGTTATATCCTCTATCGTCGGCAGCTTTCCGTGATATGCGAGCTTATCCTTACTTTTACTATATTTATGCACAGTTTCGCTTACCAAATCCATAATATCGGTAAATTTTATTTTATTTTCGAGAAAAAGGGCCACTGCCTTATCATTTGCCGCGTTAAGCATCGCGGCAAGTGTTCCGCCCGCGTCAAATGCGTAGCGCGCAAGAGGCAAAAGCGTGAAGGTCTTTTCATCGGGAGATGCAAATGTCAGTCTTGCGATCTTTGCAAAATCGGGGATCTCAGACACGTTTTCCATATGCTCTGTGTCAAAAAGAGCATACGATATGCAGGTACGCATATCGGGAAGACCCATCTGCGCGATAACAGAGCCGTCCTTATACGCCACCATCGAGTGCACAATACTCTCCCTATGCACGACAACGTCTATGTCGGACGCCTTCATACCGAAAAGATGCGCCGCCTCGATCACCTCAAAGCCTTTATTCATAAGCGTTGCGCTGTCTATCGTTATCTTTTTACCCATACTCCAAGTCGGGTGATTAAGCGCGTCGCTGACGGTAACCCTTTCAAGCTCTTCTCTGCTTTTCGAGAAAAACGGACCGCCCGAAGCTGTAAGTATCAGCTTTGCGACCTCGCTCTCTTTTCCTGCGCGAAGGCACTGATGTACCGCGCAGTGCTCGCTGTCAACGGGAAGTATCGACACCCCGTTTTCACGTATCTTACTCATAACGAGCTCGCCCGCAGTAACGAGAGTTTCTTTATTTGCAAGTGCTATATTTTTCCTGCACTGGACAGCCGTAAGAGTGGGCAAAAGTCCTGCCGTACCGACTATCGAATTAAGTACACTGTCGCATTCAAGATGCGTTATCATCTCGCACGAGCCGTCTTTACCTGCAAATATCTTTGTAGGCGTATCGGCTATCGCGAGAGCAAGCTCTGCCGCCACTTTTTCATCGACAAGCGAAACATATTTCGGCGAAAATTCTCTTATTTGCTCTTCGAGAGTCTTTATATCCGAATTTGCGGCGAGCGCCTCAACTTCGAGAGAATATCTCCTTGCAATATCAAGCGCCTGAGTGCCTATCGAGCCTGTCGAGCCGAGTACCGCTATCTTTTTATTTTCTGTTTTCATAATATTTTATCCCGCAACTGTGTTAAAAAGAGGAAGTATGCTCGACAGCACGAAAAGTCCTGCCGTCGTTGCGATTATACTGTCAAAACGGTCGAGAACGCCGCCGTGTCCGGGGAAAAGGTGGCTATAATCCTTGATATGATACCTTCTCTTTATCATCGAAGCGATAAGATCGCCTATAACCGATGCGCCCGAAAGGACAAGCGCGCAAACGAGTATCCAGAGATAGTTAGGACGAATATCCTTTGCGAAAATATGGACGCAGAGTGCGTATATCATAAAGACTATAACGCAAGAGCTGAGTCCGCCTATAAATCCTTCTACCGTCTTTTTCGGGCTTATTTCGGGAATAAGCTTTCTCTTTCCGAACTTTACTCCTACAAAATATGCGCCCGTATCCGACACCCAAGCTGCGATATATGCAAGCGGGAAAAGCAGTACTCCGTTTGCAAGATCTCTTACAGTTACAAATGACGCAAAGCCAAAGGTAATATACACGACTACCGCCGCGGCAAACATGATCTCGGGAAGCTTCTCTCTTTTCTTTTCGCTCTCAAAGAGAGATGTTGCAAGCAGGATAAATATATACGCAAATGTCGTGCAGGCAAAAATCTTCATGGTGCCGTCTATTGACGCTACGCGCGTGAGCGAAACTGTAAGCACAGAATATATCATAGACGTGAGCGTCAGCTTCAGTCTTTTTACAAGACGCATACAGCCGAGCAGCTCGTAGGTCGCAACAAGAGAGAGAAGTGCCGCAAAAACTACGTAAATAAAGGTGTGTGAAAAAATAAGTATTGGCGTGAGAATACAAAGAAGTACCGCAGCCGTAATTATTCTGGTTTTCATATCTGCTCCAAATAATTTTGTTTAAAATTGTCTTTTATTTTATAAACTCAATATCCGCCGAACTTACGGTGGCGCGACATAAAGTTTTCAATTGCTTTATCAACATCATCGGGTGTGAAATCGGGCCAAAGCTTATCGCTGTAATAAAACTCGCTGTACGCCGCCTGCCACAAGAGGAAATTGGAAAGACGCTTCTCACCTGCCGTTCTGACTATCAGATCGGGATCGGGGGAGTTTTTCGTGTAAAGATGCGCGTTTATATCCTCTGCGGTGATCTCGCTCTTTTTCTCTTTAAGAAGCGTATTTACCGCGTTTACTATTTCATCGCGCGCACCGTAATTTACCGCAACGTTAAGTATTGCCTTATTGTGCGCCGATCTTTCTTCAAGCTTTTCCATCTTTTCGGCGAGCGTTTTACTAAGCGGTCTTTTATCTCCGAGAAATATTATTCTGACGCCCTTCTCTATAAGTTCGTCGGCGTTCTCGTCAATGTTTTTTTCGAGAAGTCCCATAAGTGCGCCGACCTCTTCCTCGCTTCTGTTCCAGTTCTCAGTCGAGAAAGCATATACGGTTACATTGGCGATTCTAAGATTAAAGCAGTGCTTTACAATCTCGGTGAAGGTTTTAAGACCCTCAACGTGTCCCTGACTTCTCGGAAGAAGTCTTTTTTTTGCCCATCTTCCGTTTCCGTCCATTATGAACGCGATATGCTTTATTTTTTCTCCTATTACTTCTGAAATATTTTTATCAGTTTGCTTCAAAGCTGCCATTTTCAGACCCCTTGTGAAAATTATTATAATTGCTCAAATAGGGAGGATGGCACAGCGCTCTCCTCCCCGTGATATTTTTTACTTTTATGTCAGAGGGACATTATGTCTTTGATCTTATCGGCAGTAATATCGTCGATATTCTTGATATACTTATCGGTAAGATCCTGTACCGTCTTTTCGGAGGCCTTCTGCTCATCCTCTGTCATTGTTCCTTCTTTTTTGAGAGCCTTGCACTTATCGTTTGCATCGCGTCTTATGTTACGGAGTGCAACCTTAGCGTCATCGCCCATTTTGTTGACCTGCTTAGAAAGCTCTTTACGTCTGTCCTCTGTAAGCTGCGGGAAAACAAGTCTGATAACCTTACCGTCGTTCTGAGGTGTCATACCAAGATTTGCTGCAAGTATCGCCTTTTCTGCTGCTTTAAGAAGGCTCATATCCCAAGGCTGAATAGTAAGTGTATGTGCATCTGTTGTCTTTATCTGTGCAATATCCTTAATGGGAGTGGGTGTTCCGTAGTAGTCGACCGTTACCTTCTGAAGCACTGCCGCAGAAGCCTTTCCTACTCTTACCTGTGCGAGATTTTCCTCATACACAGACACGCTTTTTTTCATTTTTTCTTCGAATTCTCTGGTATCAAGTTTCATAATATATCAGTTCCTTTCTGTGTTTATATAATTCCTGTTTTATATTATCCTTCGATATGCGGTCCGCTTACGATAGTTCCTATCTCTTCGCCCATAACCGCTCTTATGATATTTTTCGGATCGTCAAGTCCAAAGAGAAGGATCGGTATATCGTTATCCATCGAGAAGGAGGTCGCCGTTGTATCTATAACTGTAAGATGATTGCTGAGTATGTCCATATACTCTATCGAGTCAAGCTTCTTTGCGTCGGGATCTTTCTTCGGGTCTGCGGTATATACTCCGTCGATATTCTTGGCAAAAAGCATTATATCCGCGCCGATCTCTGCCGCGCGAAGTGCTGCCGCCGTATCGGTCGAGAAGAAGGGACTTCCTATTCCGCAGCCGAAAATAACGACTCTGCCCTTATTCAGATGAGAAATAGCCTTATTTCTTATATACGGCTCGGCAAACTGCTTCATTTCGACAGCCGTAAGAACACGCGTCTGAATTCCGAGCTGTTCAAGAACGTCCTGAATTGCAAGTGAGTTTATCGTGGTTGCAAGCATACCCATATGGTCTGCTCTCGTTCTGTCCATTTTTCCGCCCTGTCTGCCGCGCCAGATATTTCCACCGCCGACAACGATACTTACCTGAACACCGATGGCAAGACATTCCTTTATGACCTCTCCGATTTCTTCGATCTTTTCAAAGTTAAGAATACCGCGAGGAGCGTCGCTGAGTGCTTCTCCCGACAGCTTCAGAAGTATTCTTTTATATTTAGGCTGAGCGTCCATAAAACCTCCATATAACTATATATATTATTCTTTATTATTTTACTATATTCAACGCAATTTGTAAATAGTTTTTTTGGATTTTTACAAATAATATACAATTTTCAAATTTATAGCAGCAGGCGACTCTGCAGGGACGCTTGTGCGATGAGATAAACACCTCATCCGTCGGCTTCGCCGCCACCTTCCCCCACTGGGGAAGGCTTTTTTCGTCGGCGCTTCGCTACCTCAAGGGGAAGCTTTGTAGGGGACGACGCCCTCGGCGTCCCGTCATCTCCGATACACGAAACCCTACTTGTAAGAGAGGCAAGTCCAAACCGTCGCTCGACGGTCCGTTTTACGGGAGAAGTAAAATAATTCTTGACAAATATAAAAAGTCGTGATATACTAACCCTGCCAAACAAAATTCAATAGCTTCCTAAGGGGATACGTGTTTTTATTTTTGATAAAAACGCTTATGCTCGTTTTTCCGTATTCTTTTAGGAAAATGAATTTTGTTTGGCGACAATTGGAGCAGCGCGTTTTTTGTGCGTCAGCTTCGGTTGGCGCACTTTTTATTTTATAATTTTATATTTTATATTTTGGAGGTAGAAATGGACAGAATATATTTTTTATCTTTGAAGGGAAAAATGGACAAAATCAGAAGTTTCAGCATCAGAAGTTGGTACGACAACATAGGTGCAAAAATCAAGAGTTGGGCAATATGGATTTTTATATTTGAAGCAATAGCGACTATAATTACAGGTATTATTTTATTATCTTATTCAACGTCTGAAGGAGGACCCGGAGCATTTTTTGCATTTCTTTTGTTAATCCTTGCTGTTCCGCTCGCTATTTTGATTGAATTCGTAAGTACTTGGTTGCTTTACGCTTTCGGTGAGCTTGTTGAAAAGACCGTCGATAACGAAAATAATACACGAGAGATTCTTGAAATTTTAAATAACAAAGAAAACAAGAACGCCAAAAAGAAACAGGATAAAAAACAAACAACTCAAAAGCAACACACAAAAAACGAAAGAGCACGAGACGAACAAAAGATTCCTGAAAATGACCTTTTCAATGAAGACGGCTTCAAATGCCCTAACTGTGGAAACTTCGTTTACTACGGTGAAACCGAATGTACAAACTGCGGTGAAGAATTTGATATTGAATAAAATTTAATACAACAAAAAACCTCGGCATCAAATGATGCCGAGGCGTTTTTTATTAAGTTTTCGGTACAGGATTAACCCTTAACCATCTTTTCGATTTCTGCTGCGAAATCGTCTTCTCTCTTTTCGATGCCTTCGCCCTTTTCGAAGATGTAGAATGCCTTAACAGCAACCTCTGCACCCATAGCCTTAGCACAGGAAGCAACGTACTTGCCAACGCTCATAGCGTCGTCCTTAACGTAAGGCTGCTCGAGGAGGCAAACCTTCTCGAAGAAGAGCTTACCAAGCTTACCTTCAACGATCTTTGCAAGAACTGCATCGGGCTTGCTTGCAAGCTTGGGATCGTTCTTTGCAGCTGCAACCTGAATTGCAACCTCTTCGTCGATAGCTGCCTGAGGAACGTCTTCCTTAGCAACGTAGGTAGGAGGCGAGCCTGCAGCGATCTGAAGTGCTACGTTCTTTGCGCACTCAGCAAATTCTGCCTTTGCAGCAGTTGCATCGTCTGTATCGAATACAACGATAACACCTGTGTTACCTGCGCCGTGAATGTATGTGCTCATAACGCCTTCTGTGAGAATGAATCTACGAATGCTGATCTTTTCACCAATCATTGCGATCTTTTCAACAAGTGCATCGGATACTGTGATGTCGCTTCCATCGAACTTGCAAGCGCCGAAAGCAGCAAGATCTGCGGGCTTATTTGCAAGGAGAGTTCTGAGAAGTCCCTTAACGAATTCCTGGAAAGTAGCGTTCTTTGCAACGAAGTCTGTTTCTGCGTTAACTTCGATCATTGCAGCGTTCTTTCCGTCTACCATAATATCAACAACGCCTTCTGCGGCAATTCTGCTTTCCTTCTTTGCTGCGGTAGCAAGTCCCTTTTCACGAAGGATCTTTACAGCCGCTTCAACGTCGCCGTCAGCTTCAACGAGTGCCTTTTTGCAGTCCATCATTCCAAGACCTGTCTTTGCACGGAGAGCTGCAACGTCTTTTGCTGTGATCTGTGCCATTTTTATTTCCTCCAAATTAAAGTTATTTTTGAGTGTTTTTAATTATTCAGCGTCGGTAGCTTCAACAGCTTCAGCTTCTGCAGCTTCTTCTGCGGGAGCAGCGTCAACGCCCTGGTTTCCTTCGATAACTGCGTCAGCAATTACAGAAGCGATAAGCTTGATAGCGCGGATAGCGTCATCATTACCGGGGATCATATAATCTGCATCGTCGGGATCGCAGTTTGTATCAACGATAGCAACTACCGGGATACCGAGCTTCTTGGATTCGAGAACTGCGTTGCTTTCCTTGTGGGGGTCAACGATGAATACTGCCGAAGGAAGCTTTTCCATTGTCTTGATACCGCCGTAGCACTTTTCGAGGTCTGCCTTTTCCTTGAGAAGAGAAGCAACTTCCTTCTTGGGAAGAAGCTCGAATGTGCCTTCAGCTTCCATCTTTTCGAGGCTGTTAAGACGAGCGATAGATCTCTTGATTGTCTTGAAGTTTGTGAGCATACCGCCGGGCCAACGTACGTTTACGTAGTACATTCCGCAGCGCTGTGCTTCTTCCTTGATTGCATCTGCAGCCTGCTTCTTTGTACCAACGAAAAGAAGTGTTCCGCCTTCAACTGCCATGTCGCGAACGAACATGTAAGCTTCTTCAAACTTCTTAACGGTCTTCTGAAGGTCGATGATGTAGATGCCGTTTCTTTCTGTGAAGATGTACTCTGCCATCTTGGGATTCCATCTTCTTGTGTGATGTCCGAAATGGACGCCTGCTTCAAGCAGTTGTTTGATTGTAATTACTGACATTTTTAATGTCCTCCTTCGGTTATTTCCACCATACAGCCCTCTAGATATTGCACCGAAGTCAGCCGTATGTGTGAATTTTCATACCCAAGAATTATACCATTATATGTATATTTTTTCAACCCTTTTTTTCTTTTTTACAAATTGTTTACATTTTCCTCTCTTGACAAACGCTCACATTGGTGATATCATACACACAGTTAGCTTAGGCTAACTCGCAATTTTGGGTTTAGAAGAGGATATTTTTTATGACACTGAAAGAGTTAGAAATCGGAAAGAGTGGAAAAATCACGTCTGTTGGCGGAGAGGGCTCGTTAAGACAACATTTTCTTGATATGGGAGTTATTCCCGGTACAGAAGTAAAAGTAGTTCAGTATGCCCCTATGG
>JAZNNR010000019.1:0-55463 GCA_045580325.1 Eubacteriales bacterium | reverse complement strand
TTTATTGCAACCCGTTTACGGGTAGCGAGTAATGTTTGCATGGCTGGCAGGCCAATAAAAAGCGCACTTGTGCGTTGCCAGTAGTGTTAGGGCTATGCCCGAAAATGAAATACCACCCGCTATGCGGGTGGATATTTATTTGCTTGTTATTTATTAAACGCAAGGAATGCTTTATAAGTCATATAAAGGTCTGCCTTGGAGATAGCCTCGTAAGGAGCGTGCATAGATATAACGCCTACGCCGAGGTCAACAACGTCTATATTGTGGTCTGCAACGTAGATAGCAACAGTTCCGCCGCCTCCCTGATCCACCTTACCGAGCTCTGCGCTCTGCCAGATAACGCCCTCTTTATCGAAGAGATTGCGAACGAAGGCTACCATTTCAGCCGAAGCGTCAGAGGTTCCGCTCTTTCCGCCCGAGCCTGTGTACTTGGACATTACAACACCGCAGTTGATGAGTGCAGAGTTGCGCGCTTCATATACCTCTGCAAAGTTGGGGTCGTATGCAGCGTTTACGTCTGCCGAAAGGCACTTGGAGTTTGCCTTTACAAGTCTTTCGTTTGCACCCATAGCTACCGAAATTTCGGCTATAAGGTCTGTAAAGATGTCGCTTCTCATTCCCGTATTTCCACCGCTACCTGTTTCCTCTTTATCCGCAAGGATAGTCATAAGAGTGTGAACAGGAGCCTGTGTTTCGATTATTGCGCTGAGAGCGGGATATGCGCATACTCTGTCATCGTGGCCGTATGCACCGATCATACTTCTGTCAAAGCCGATATCTCTTGCCTTGAATGCAGGAACTGCGCTGATCTCTGCGCTAAGGAAATCTTCTTCCTTGATACCGTATTTTTCGTTAAGAAGCTTAAGTATTCCGAGCTTTATGTCGCTTGAATCCTCGCCGAGCGGAATAGATCCTACGAGAATATTCAGCTTTTCGCCGGGGATAACCTGCGATGCAGGTTTGGACATCTGATCTCTTCCGAGGTGAGGCAGAAGGTCGTTAATATAGAATACAGGATCGTTTTCGTCTTCACCGATGCAAATATCTATGCTCTTGCCCTCGCCTGTAATGATACAGCCGTGAAGTGCAAGCGGCATAGCTGTCCACTGATATTTCTTGATTCCGCCATAGTAGTGAGTCTTGAAGAAGCCCATATTGCCTTCCTCATATACGGGATTCTGTTTGAGGTCGAGTCTGGGCGAGTCGATATGTGCGGCAGAAATTCTGATACCGTTTTCGAGATTTTCACTTCCTATTACGAAGAGATAGAGCGACTTTCCGCGATTGTTATAGTAATATTTTCCGCCCACTTCGAGCTTATCGCCAAAGCTGTAAGGCGCAAATCCGTTTGCTCGAGCTATTGAAATCGAAGTCTTTACCGCTTCTCTTTCGGTCTTGGCATTATCGAGATAGTCAGAGTATCCCTTTGCATATTCGTTGATCTTTTCGATCTCTTCCTCTGAAACGCACGAGTAAACGTTCTTACGCTTATAAGTAAGCTCGCCCCTGAGCGCATCAAGCTCTTCCTTGTTTACGTTCATCATTTTTGTTTTCTCCTTGTTTTGTTTTTATTTTGAAAAATAAAGTTCTTTATATTTTTCTTTGGCTATTGCCACTTTTTTTAGATAATTTTCGGTTTCGCTAAATGGAATATCGATAAGCCTTCCGTCCTTTGAATACCTTTCATCGTCGAGCCAAGACCATACGTTTCCAATCCCTGCATTATACGCCGCGTGAACAAGCTCCCAATCGCCTAAAATCTTATACAGATACGAGAGATAGTAAGTACCTGCGCGGATATTCACTGCAGGATCATAAAGATCATCGTCTGTATGATCGGTTTTGAGTGCTTTTTGAATGTCCTTAAAGGTCGCAGGCATTATCTGCATAAGACCGCGCGCGCCGACAGGTGAGGTAACGCTCGGATCAAAGCGGCTTTCAACGTATATTACCGCACATATTCGTTCTATCGGTACGTTAAATTCTTCGGATGCTTTCTCTATCTCATCTCTGTATTCGAGCGGATAGGTTATCTCATCGACGTCGTCAAACAAACCGGGGAGATATTCAAAAAGGGCTGCCACTGCAAGAAAAATCGCGGCTACGGTCAGAATAACGAGCGCAGTTATAAAAAAAGCTACAATATTGTCCGATTTTCTTTTAGAAATACTTTTCACAGAATTTCCTCCGCTTCAAGTATTTTTTCTATCTGCAACTTTAGGTCATCGTTTCCGTTATTGATTACATTGTAGTCTGCTTTTTCTCTGAAAAACTCGTCTGTATGCTGATTTCTTATTCTTTTTTCAATATCAGCGCCAGACATCCCATCTCTTACAGAAAGTCTTTTGGTTCTAACAGAAGTATCTGCCGTAACGGCGACTGTGAAATCGCAAATGCCTTCCATTTTTGCTTCAAAAAGCTGCGGAGCGTCTATTATCAGCGCTTTTTCTCCGTTTATTCTTGCCTTTTTGATCTCTTCCTCGCATTTTTTAATAACGTATTTATGAACTATACTATTCAGCCTCGCGAGCTTTTCTCTATCAGAAAAAACTATTTGCGCGAGAGTCTTTCTGCAAACATTACCGTCTGTGTCGAAAATACACTCACCAAATTCCTCTAAAAGCTCGTTTCTGCACTCTTTGTCGCGCTCATAGAGTGTATGCACTGTTTTATCGGTATCTATCGATCTTATGCCGTACGAAGAAAAAATTCCACAGACGTAGCCTTTTCCGCTTCCGCTTGGTCCTGTTAGTCCTATAATTTTCAACGTCGGCACGCTCCTTTACACAAATACTTCTATCATTATATTACACTTTTCTTGTTTTTTCAAGGCTTTAACGTATTTTTTATCTAT
Organism: Eubacteriales bacterium; assembly: GCA_045580325.1. Taxonomy (GTDB): domain Bacteria; phylum Bacillota; class Clostridia; order Oscillospirales; family CAG-272; genus SIG672. The sequence goes on along the minus strand of JAZNNR010000019.1, from coordinate 52,609 downwards.
TTTTAATGAGTTATTTATTTTTAATTGAGTATGCAGATACAGAAATTAAGGACGCAGGCGTAGATAAGCCACAGGAAATAGATACCCAAAACGGTTGATACAAGTTTATTTATCCGAAGAAATTTCTTTAGAGTAATAAAAGTCATAACACTCATTATTACACACAGGAGAAAGGCGAGAAAAAAAGCATTTGCACCGAAAAAGAGAGGAAACCACAAATATCCTGTCAAAACTGTAAGAACAAAAAGCGTTAATAGTTTTTCCCTACGGAAAACGCACCTCGTTGCGAGTATTATTTCGAGCGTAAAACCGAAGGCAATATAAAAAAGAGTGGAGAGTACTACAAACACTCCCCTGCCCACAGCAAAATTCGGCAAAAGAAGCATAGTGTAGATATAGGTGTTTCCCCCGCAAAAGCATACAAGCATTCCGAGCGCGAGAAAGACAGCTGAAAATATGATCGCGCGTGTCAGATCAATACAGTAGCACTCTTTTTTGAAATCAAAACGTATTTTCATTTTATTTCATTCTCCCCTTCAAACAAAAAATGACCGTTCCATACAAAATATGAAACGGTCGTATTTTTTATTCTGTTTATGCTGTCGTTAGAGCGCACTGTTTGGAACTTAGTCCTCCCTCTCTCATTGCTCATTCTGTATCGTCTGTGTCGTCAGGATTTTCGGGAAGCACGGGTATAAAGTCGGGATTATAGTGGCACACGCAGGATTTAAGCGGATTGTAAACATAGTCCGTATCGGTCGGCTTATACCTGAAATCGTCCGGAATCATACTTCTGTCAACGTTTAGCATTATTTTTGTTATTACCGAATCCGCGGGGCAATACGCATGTGCAGGAGCGTTGCAGGTAGAACACCACTTGACCTCAATATGCACATCACATTTTTCTGTCGGAAGAGTGTCTTTTGTAAAGTAACCCGTATTTGAACGGCTTCCGCGGGGATCCTTCTTACAAAGGTCTGATATAAGCTTACCAGAATCCTTACAGAAGGTCGCCTTTATAAGCATATCGCTGTCAAAGCCTTTAAGATTTTCACCCTTTGAGGTAATCTTCTTTGTGTGAATATCCGCCATAATAGCGTCCCAAAGCTCTATATGACCGTGCGTACCGCCGAGATCCTGCGGCTGATCGTATCCGATCCACACACCTGCGACATAGTACGGTGAATATCCTATAAACCACTTATCGTAGTTATTATCGGTAGTTCCTGTTTTTCCTGCTACTTCAAGCTTAAGCTTATTAAGTCTTTTAGTATAGGTATATGCGGTACCGTAATTGATAACCGATTTCATCAGTCTTACCATTGACTGCGCGGTTTCTTCTTTTATGGCAACCGTCTGTCTTGGCTTATTATCTATGACAGTATTACCTTCAGAATCGAGAATTTTAACAATAGTAGAGGATTCTGTATAAACACCGCCCGACGGGAAAATTCCGTATGCAGTAGTCATATCCTTGAGAGTTACACCGTAGGTAGTACCTCCAAGTGCCAGAGCTGAAAGAACCTTATCCCTCGAAGAAAGTGTACTTATTCCGAGTGTTTCGGTAAGGAATTTATAAACATTATCCACCCCGAGCGTAGAAACAAGCTTTGCGGGGAATGTGTTTTTTGAATACGCAAGTGCGTATTCAATAGTTGTAAGACCGCCAAAACGGTTATTTGAGTTTCTCGGCCAGAAAGACGATTTTCCCGATATTGTAAGCGGAGTATCGTCAAGAACCGAGCCGTAATTTATAATTCCTCTATCAAGCGCAAGCGCATACGAGGCGATCGGCTTCATCGACGAGCCGGGCGATCTTGTGGTAGCGGTTGCTCTGTTAAGAATACGGCTTGCCGTCTTTTCTCCGCGTCCGCCCACAAGACCTTTAACATGTCCTGTGAATGGGTCTATAACGATAAAGGAAGCCTCGTGATTAAGAACCTCCGAGTTTTTCAGAAATTCGCTCTTTTCGTCCTCAAGATAATCTTCAATTATGAACTGAATTTCAGGATCCATCGCGGTAATTATCTGATAACCACCATAGAAAAGCATTCTTTCTGCGACCCTTGTCGTAACTCCGTACTTTTCTTTAAAAAGATCAATACATTCTTCGATAACTGCATCGGTGTACCAAGAGGTAGTACCGCCCGACGACTCCTTAATATAACTTGTATCAAGCACAAGCTCTTTAAGATAAGCTTCATCAAATTCAGCCTGTGTGATAAGTCCCTGACTGAGCATCTGCTTAAGTATCAGATTTCTTCTGCTCGCATTATGCTCGGGATAAACAAGCGGGTCCCAGTAGGACGGGTTCTGCACGATTGCCGCCATCGCCGCGCACTCTATCAGCGTAAGATCCTTCGCATCCTTACTGAAATAGACCTGCGCCGCTTCCTGAATTCCGTCAGCGCCCTGAGCAAAATATACTATATTACAATACTGCTCTATTATTTCGGTCTTATCACCAAGCTCTTTTTCAAGATTTATCGCTCGGAATATCTCCTGTATCTTTCTTTGTATCGAGTAATCCTTATCACCCGTTAAGTTCTTTACAAGCTGCTGTGTAAGCGTAGAGCCGCCTCGGTCATTACCTATCGGAACAAAGAAAACTATTGCCGCCTGCGCGGTAGTTATCCAGTCAACTCCGTTATGATCCCAGAAACGCTTATCCTCTATCGCGATAAAAGCGTCGCGAAGGTAGGTCGGAATATCCTCGTATTCAACCCACGTAGCACCGCTTCCGCTGCTTATATTCTGCTCGGTATTTTCTACAAGATTACCGTCGTCATCATAATAGTAAAGGCGTGTTGCAAGCTCGTTATCCTGTGTCGAAATGATAATCTCGTCAACACTCATATCTACGTTATTGGAAATATAGATAAGAAAGGCACAGCCAATTATAGCCGCCGCTATGACACCTATAAGTCCTACTGTAAGTATAACGTTAAATACAGCCAGCACAGCTCGTCCTATCGTTTTCATAATGATAAGCGGAATACGCTCTGCTATTTTAGATTCTTTTTCTTTTTCGTTCTTCATATCTTTTCTTTTTTTCACTTTACAACCTCTCGAAAGCTCGTCGATTGATTACTGTGTTTATATTACCACAAATTTATAGAAAATATCAATATTATAATACTATAATACTGTGAAAATTTATCCTTCCATAATTGTACAAAGAGTAAATTTCCTTATAAATTATTTGACAATAACGTTTTCTTTTCCGCATATATCACTGAGAAGCTTATATACGTTTTCTGTAAGCTCAAGGCGGGGCGAGGAAAGCTTTTTATAGGACGCGCTCGAGTTATCGTAAAAGATCACCTCGCAACTGCCCCTACAGAATATTTCAACAAGTGCCATAGCGCGCCTGTACTGTGTCGAGTCAAGGCTCGGGACTTTTACGTATATCTTTGAAGCGCCCGAAAAGTCGGTTTTCTCCTCTTTTACCGTCTGCGACCCTGTTTTTTCACTTACAGGAGCTTTCCTTACTTCTTTACCGAAATCTCTGCCCGACGAGGTCGGCGCAGAATATTCGCTATCTCTGCGGAGAGCTTCGACTCGTTTTGCAAGGATCTCAGCCGTACCGTCATCTCTCATTGACAGATCGCCAACTACCGAAATAATAGAGTCAACGCTTACAAGCGAAGACACCTTTTCGTAGAGCTTGGAAAACACAAGAACTCTTATCTGCGACGTTTTATCCTCGAGGGTAACTATCGCCATCATATCGCCGCTTTTTGTAGTTTTCCTGTTACACGCGGTAACTATACCTACGACTGTAAGGGTCTGCTTATCCGAAATACTACCGTATTCTTCGTTTTCTTCGTTTGCACACGCATTTATATATCCGATATTTATCGGTGAAATCGCCTCGATATTTTTGGTATAATCGTCAAGCAGACTTCCCGAAATATAAATTCCTATATATTCCTTTTCAAGCGAGAGCTTCTTTCTTGCGTCGTATTCGGGAACGCTGGGATACTCATAGGTCGGCTGAGCCGAAATGCTTTCTCCTCCGTCGTCCGAAAGCGAAGCGAAAAGGTCGAGCTGTCCGTCAAGATTTCTTCTCTTTGCCGCTGATGCGCTCTCAAGAACTACGTCAAGTGCTTCGACAAGACTGCTTCGCGGAGTTCCGAGGCTATCAAAGGCTCCCACGCAGATAAGCGCGAGAAGCGACTGTCTGTTAAGTTCTCTGCCTGTCATACGGTCTGCAAAATCGCCGAGTGATTTATAAGGTCCGCCGCGTGCATATTCAGCCGAGATCGCCTGTGCAAAGGCTTCTCCGACACCCTTTACAGCCGCAAGACCGAATCTTATCTGATTTCCGCTTACCGTAAATCCCGATCTGCTTTCGTTTATATCGGGCGGCAGAACCTTAAGATTCATAGTACGCGCGTCTGCTATATACTCTGACATTTTCGCGGTATTTCCCATAACCGAGGTGAGAAGCGCGGCATAGTACTGTGCGCTGTAATGCGTTTTTAAATATGCCGTTCTGTACGAGGTTATAGAATAAGCCGCCGCGTGCGATTTATTGAACGCATAGTGAGCAAAGCTCACCATTTCATCGAAAATCTCATTTGCTGTTTCTTCGGAAATAAAATTATCCATAGCGCCGCGAACAAAGCTTTCGCGCTCTTTTTCCATCTCCGCCGCCTTCTTTTTCGACATCGCGCGGCGCACGGTATCAGCCTTGCCGTATGAATAGTTAGCAACCTTACGGCATATCTGCATTACCTGCTCCTGATATATTATACAGCCTGACGTATTTTCAAGAATTTCGCGCAGCTTTTCGGTTTTATACGAAATAAGCGAGGGATCTCTTCTGTTTTCAAGAAATCTCGGTATAGATTCCATCGGTCCTGGGCGATAGAGGGACAGCGCGAGCATTATATCCTCTATACATCTTGGCTTCATATTCATAAGAAGCCTTTTTATCCCCGAGGACTCGAACTGAAATACACCTTCGGTCTTGCCCTGTGAAAAGAGCTCATAGGTTTCCGCGTCGTCAAATCCGAGAGCTTCTACCGAGAAGCTTGGCTCTGTTTTTCTTATTTCCTCTTCTGCGTCCGCGATTATCGTGAGATTTCGAAGCGCAAGAAAGTCAAATTTCAGAAGTCCGAGGTTTGCCACAGTATCCATATCAAACTGCGTAACGACAGTATCTCCGCTGAGTGCAAGCGGCAGATAGGAGCTTACAGGGTCCCTAGTTATAACGACTCCCGCCGCGTGTGTTGAGGCGTGGCGAGGCATTCCCTCAATTTTGGAGGCATAGTCGATAAGCGTTTTCACCTCTACGCTTCGCGCATATTCCGCCGCAAGCTCTTTGCTTGAAGCAAGCGCATCCTTAAGCGTTATGCCGATATCTCGCGGTATCATTTTTGATACACGGTCAACGTCGTCGTAGGGCATTCCGAGGACTCGTCCTACGTCGCGCACAGCCGCGCGTGCCGCAAGAGTTCCAAAGGTTATTATCTGCGAAACTCTATCCTCACCGTAGCGTGAAATAACGTATTTTATTACCTCATCACGTCTTATATAGCAAAAATCTATATCGAAGTCGGGCATACTTACTCTTTCGGGATTCAAAAATCGCTCGAAAAGAAGGTCGTATTTTATCGAATCAACGTCGGTTATTCCGACGAGATATGCGACAAGGCTTCCCGCGCCCGAGCCTCTGCCCGGACCTGTCTGTATGCCGTTTTGCTTTGCGTAGTTTACAAAATCGCGCACGATGAGATAATACTGCGAATATCCCATCTTCTCTATCATAAGAAGCTCATAGAGAATACGCGCCTTATAATCGTCCTCACTGTGCTTTTCAGTGAAGACTATCTTACCCTGCGCTTTTTTCTTTTCATAGCCCTCGTAGGTGAGCTTTTTGAGAAAATCTCGCGGCGATGAGCCGTCCTCGGGGGTATAGGTCGGAAGCTTCAGCTTACCGAATTCAAAGTCATAATTACATTTTTCTGCGATCTTCAGAGTATTTTCTATCGCTTCGGGAATGTCAGAAAATATATCTGCCATTTCGTCGCCGCTCTTCATATAGAACTCGTCTGTTTCAAAGCCGAGCGGATTTCCGTCCGAGAGCTTATTTCCCGTCTGCACGCAAACGAGTACAGACTGCACCTTTGCGTCCTCGCGCGAGATATAGTGCGCATCGTTTGTGGCTACCGTTTGTATATCAAGCTTCTTTGCAATAGAATAAAGCTCGGAAATGACCCTTTTCTGATCGGCAAGACCTTGATTTTGAAGCTCAATATAGAAATCCTCGCCGAATATTCTTTGCATCTCACGCGCGAAATTTTCGGCGTCTTCCCTTTCATCTGCAAGCACGGCTCTTGCCATATATCCCGAAAGACAGCCCGAAAGGCAGACAAGTCCCTCGCTATGCTCGCGAAGTATCTCTATATCCACTCTCGGCTTTACGTAAAAGCCGTCGGTAAACGAGGAAGAAACAAGATATGAAAGGTTTTTATAGCCTATTTCGTTTTTAACAAGAAGCACGAGATGAGTATTGAAATATCTGCCCGTATGCTTTTTATCAAAGCGGCTACCCTCGGCAAGATAGACCTCGCAGCCGATTATCGGCTTTATATCCTCTTTTTTACATTCTTTGTAGAAATCAACTACCCCGTACATAACTCCGTGATCTGTTATTGCCACAGAGGTCTGTCCGAGCTCTTTTGCTCTTTTAGGAATATCGGCAATACGGCACGCGCCGTCAAGCAGGCTATATTCGCTATGCAAATGCAGATGAACAAAATCCCTCATACCGTATTACTCCTTTCCCTGAAATTATCTTTTATTTTTTACTATCATCAAAATCGACTATTTTTGCAAGGCGGTGGCTCACGCCCGATTTACTTATATTTCCCTCGTGCAGAGCTGCAAGCTCTTCAAGCGATGCCTGCGGATTTTCGAGCCTTATCTTCGCGGTTTCCTTTAGCTGATCGGGCATAAAATCAAATCTTCCCGTGTCCATCAGATGCTTTATCGCGTGTATCTGATGAGTTGCCGCGCCCGTTGTTTTAAAAAGATTTGCCGAATCGCAGTTCATTCGCCTATTGACGTTATTTCTTATATCTCTCATTATTTTCGCGTTCATAATTGAGAGCGATGCCTGTGCCGCGCCGATAAAGGTCATAAAATCCTCGATGCTTTCGCTTTCTTTAATGTAAAGCGAGGGCACTCCGCGTCTTACCGTGCGGCGCGCGGGAAAGCCATTTTCATTCAGATATTCCATAAGTGCGAAGCATTTTTTATCGTTTGACACCGAAAATTCAAGGTGATACCCGTGATTTGGGTCTGTAACCGAGCCGGCTGCGAGAAAAAGACCTCGCATAAAAGCACCCACGCAAGCTTCGCACTCGAAGAGATCCTCGTTTACGATCTGCTGTGAAGAGAATTTTTCGTTTATCTGCGCCATTATTTCAAGGCCGGGGTAGTCAAGACGGTAAAAATTCTGCGCTTCCTTCTTTCTCGAAAGACGCTCCCCTACCGTAAAAGACACCTTCGTTCCGAAAACAGACTTTGCCATCGCGGTAAAAAGTGATGCGGTGGCTTCGTTATCGGTTGTAAAGTTCAGCGGTGCACCCTTAAATTCGTTATGCGGATAAAGCATTCCGTAAAGCACCGATGCCTTACAGCAGTGTTTTTTTATATTGACTGTGCTTACCGTTGTTTTTATTTCTGACGAAAAGGACATTTTGTCATTTTCCTTTCGTTATTTTTATTCGTTTATTTTTAATTTTTCAATATCTCTATGGCAGAGTACCGTTCTTATTTCGGGCATATTATTTTTTATCTTTTCACAAAGCTCGTACGCCAAGGTTACCGAGCGGTGTCTTCCGCCTGTGCAGCCGATGGCTACCGTGAGATGTGATTTTCCCTCCTCTATGTAGAGCGGAAGCAGAAAAGAAAGCATATCGACAAGTCTGCTAAGAAATTCTGCCGCCTTACCGTCCGCCAAAACAAAATCTCTTATGACCTTATCAAGTCCTGTAAGCGGTCGCAGCTCGGGGTCATAATGGGGATTTGCAAAGCATCTGACGTCGAAAACAAGGTCGGCATCTGTCGGCGCACCGTACTTAAAGCCGAAGGTCATACAGGTAAGGGTAAACTTGCCCGGCTTTTCGTTTTCAAGTATCTCGTAAAGCTTATCCCTGGTCTGACTTGTTCTGTGATTAGAGGTATCTATCACATTATCCGCCGCTTCTCTGAGCACGGAAATTACTTCACGCTCCCTTTTAAGAGCCTCGGTCAGCGTTATTCCGTCAGATAAAACGTACGGATGGACATGTCTGCTCTCCTTATATCGTGCAACGATCACATCGTCCGAAGCATCGAGAAAAATTATTTTGAAAGAACAGCTTATCTCTTTTTTTATTTCTTCAATCGTAATGAGTAGGGTTGAAAATTCATTTCCCGCACGTATATCCACAGTATATACTATTTCCTTTTTATGAAGAGAAGACTGACTGCAAAGCAGTACAAATTCCTTCAGCATCGACACGGGCATATTATCTACCTTGTAGTATCCGAGATCTTCAAGTGCCTGCCCTGCGCTTGATTTTCCCGCACCTGACATTCCTGTAAGTATGATTATCTGCATATAGTTCCACCGTTTATTCTATTATTTTTATTTCACATTTGATCTCAACGCCGCTCTTTTCATACACAGCCTTCTGTATATCGGCTATCAGTCTTTTAACGTCATCCGAGGTCGCGCCGCCGCGGTTTATGACAAATCCTGCGTGCTTTTCGGACACCTGTGCGCCGCCGACCGAGTAGCCTTTAAGACCTGCCTCGTCTATGAGCTTTGCCGTGAAATATCCGGGGGATCGCTTGAACGTGCTTCCTGCGCTCGGGTATTCAAGAGGCTGTTTCTCGCTTCTTGCGCGCATAAAGCCTTGCATTTTTTCAACAATAGCCTCGCTATCTCCCTTTTCAAGCTCAAACCGAGCTCCGAGAATTACGAGTCCTTCCTTTTCCTGATAGACGCTCTCGCGGTATCCGAATTTGTTTTCCTCGCCCGCAAACTCACCGAAGGTATCGTTTTTCACGTCATAATAGTAAGTTTTTGTTACAACGTTCTTGATCTCCCCGTCGTATGCGCCTGCGTTCATAAAGACAGCACCGCCGACGCTTCCGGGGATACCGTAGGCAAATTCAAGGCCTGTGAGCGACATTTTCTGTGCGCGTGAGGCGAGTGCGGTAAGAGAATATCCGCACTCTGCTTCGATAACGTTATTCTGACACGAAAGAGCGGTCATACCCGTTGTGAGAATAATGACTCCGTCATAGCGATCGTCCGAAAAAAGAATATTACTTCCGTTTCCGATGACTGCATATTTAATACCTTCGCTGTGCACAAATCTCAAAACCTCGGCGAGTGCATCCTTGGTATGTACCTTGACGATAAGATCCGCTTTTCCACCTATCTTGAAGGTCGAATGGGGCGCAAGGTCTGCGTTTTCAGAGTATGAAAGTACTCCCTTTTCCGACATTTCAGATAATTTTCTTAAAAAGCCTTCATATTTGATCGAGTTCATCGGATCTTACCGCCTTTCGCAGATGTAAAAGTTATTTTTTAATAACGAACTTGTGGTGTACCTTTTTACCCTTTTTGATAACAATATCCTTGCCGTCGAAATCTTCAGATGCAACAGACTGATTCATATCGGTAACCTTTTCGTCGCACAGAGCGATTCCGCCCTGCTTTATAAGTGTTCTTGCATCGTTTCTCGAGGACGCAAGCTTTGCTTTAAGCATCATATTTATCACGGAGATACGTCCGTCTGTGAAATCTGCCTCTTCAAGCTCTGTTGTGGGCATATCGGCAGATGCGTTTCCTGCGCCAAATAGTGATCTTGCAGCCGCAAGTGCCTTCTCCGCTTCTTCCTCGCCGTGAACGAGCTTTGTAAGCTCATATCCGAGAATTTCTTTTGCTTGGTTAAGCTGAGCTCCTTCCCAGCCTTCCATCTTTTCGATCTCCTCGAGAGGAAGGAAGGTGAGCATCTTTATGCACTTAAGAACGTCTGCGTCGCCAACGTTTCTCCAGTACTGGAAGAAATCGTACGGAGAGGTCTTTTCGGGATCGAGCCATACTGCGTTACCTGCGGTCTTACCCATCTTATTTCCGTTAGAGTCGCAAAGAAGAGTGATAGTAAGCGCATATGCGTCCTTACCGAGCTTACGGCGGATAAGCTCTGTGCCACCGAGCATATTCGACCACTGGTCATCGCCGCCGCACTGAAGATTACAGCCGTATCTGTTGAAGAGCTCATAGAAGTCGTAGCTCTGCATAAGCATATAGTTGAACTCGAGGAAAGAAAGACCCTTTTCAAGTCTTTGCTTGTAGCATTCTGCGGAAAGCATTTTATTTACGCTGAAATGAGGTCCGATGTCGCGGAGAAATTCAACGTAATTGAGAGCGAGAAGCCAGTCGCCGTTATTTACCATAAGCGCTTTTCCCTCGGAAAAGTCGATAAATCGGCTCATCTGCTTCTTGAAGCACTCGCAGTTATGGTCAACTATCTCTTTTGTCATCATTCTTCTCATATCGGTTCTGCCCGAGGGGTCGCCTATCATGCCCGTTCCGCCGCCTACGAGAGCTATCGGCTTATTGCCCGCATCCTGAAGTCTCTTCATAAGGGTGAGCGCCATAAAGTGTCCCGCTGTAAGCGAATCTGCGGTCGGGTCGAAGCCTATATAGAAGGTTGCTTTTCCGTTATTTATAAGGTCGGCGATCTCTTCTTCGTCGGTAAGTTGTGCTACAAGTCCGCGTGCTTTAAGTTCTTCGTAAAGTGTCATTTTTGTTTTTACTCCTTTATTTTAAGAAAATATTATTTTTATTTTAAAGATTTTCTGCCGTTTCAAGCATTTCTGTTGCAGAATCTCTTATTTTTTCAGTTATATTAACTCCGCCCATAATTCTCGATATTTCATCGATACGTCCCTGCCTGTCAAGCAGTTCAACCTCGGTCTGTGCTCTGCCATCAACCGTGCTTTTCTTTATCTTGAAGTGGTTCTGGGCAGTTGCGGCAACCTGTGCCGAGTGCGTGATAGAAAGGATCTGAAGCGATCTTCCGAGCGCTCTGAGCTTTATACCTATCTTTTGCGAGGTCTTACCCGAAACACCCGTATCTATTTCGTCAAAAATGAGTGTTTCTATATTATCCGCGCTCGTCATAACGCATTTCATAGCGAGAAGTATTCTCGCAGCCTCACCACCCGACGCTATTTTGGAAAGGGATTTAGGCGGTTCGCCCGGATTAGTCGAAACAAGGAAATCTATCCTGTCTGTTCCGTCTTTTGTGAAAACTATTTCTCCCTTTGCGTCATAAAGCGTAGAGGTGTCAACCGAGAATTTAACCTTTTCCATATCGAGAAAACGTATTTCAGCAGTTATCTTTTCTGAAAGCTCCTTTGCGGCTGTGCTTCTCTTTTCGGAAAGCTCCTTTGCAAGCCTAAGCGCATTTTCGCGGTAGATAACTACCTCTTTTTCGAGCTGTTTTATCCGGTCGTCCGAAAGAAGTATCTCGTCAAGCTCTTTTCTCGATTTATCGAGATATTCAAGCACCTCGGGCACGCTGCTTCCGTACTTACGTTTAAGCTTATGGATAGTGTCAAGCCTTGTTTCGATCTCGTCAAGGCGTTTTTCGGGATCGCCGCCCTCTCTTGGCAGCGCAGCAAGAACGTTCTCGGCGATATGCTCCATTTCGAAGCTTATCTCATAAAGGCGCTCTGCGTATTCGGCTGCCTCGGGGATAAACTCTGTCATACCTTCAAGAGTATCGTGCGCAATATCGACAAGCCTTGTTGCCGACATTCCCTTATCGTTTTTATAAAGCGCTCTATAGACCGTACTTACCTGCTTTGCTATCTGACGAAAATTTTTGAGCATCTTTTTCTCGCTGTCAAGCTCTTCCTCCTCGCCGAGCTTTAGCTCTGCCGACTCTATATCGTTTATCTGATAGCCAAGCAGCTCGGTCCTGCGCTCTTTTTCGCGTTCATCGCTTGACAGACGCTCTATTTCGGAAAGCGCCGATGTCATTTTCTTATATTCCTCGCAGTATTTTTCTCTCAGATCATATATATCGGCATAAGAGTCCACAAGGTCTATATATGTTTTTTCGTCGAATATATCGCGGTTATCGAGCTGTCCGTGAATGTTTACAAGCAGCTTTCCTACGTCGCGAAGGGTTGACAGCGGATAGGTACAGCCGTTGATCTTCGATTTTGATCTTCCGTCCGCGCTTATACTTCTTTGTATGAAGATACAGCCTTCCTCGTCAGGCTCTATTCCGAGCTCTGACAGCTTTTCGGCGATCTCCGGGGAAATATCCGAAAAAATTGCCGAAACCGAGGCGTTATCCTCTCCCGTTCTTACAAGATCCCTTTCGGTCTTTGAGCCGAGAAGGATATTAAGCGAGTCGATAAGTATCGATTTTCCCGCACCCGTTTCGCCTGTGAGTGCAGAAAAGCCTTTTGGAAAATCAACGTCGAGGCTTTTTATTACCGCTATATTTTCTATATGCATAGAGGTGAGCATATTTTAGATCTCCCTTGTTTTATATCAGTTATCGCGGCGCAGTACGTCGTCTATCCTCTTTGCAAGAGCCTTTGCTGAGGTTTCGTCTGCCGTAGCGACGAATATAGTGTCATCTCCCGCAATACTGCCGAGAATAGCGTAGTGCCACATAAGGTCGATAGCCGCAGCCGATGCGTCTGCCATACCCGAATAGGTCCTTACTATAACAAGATTTCCTGCCGAAACCACCGACTGTGTGGCTTCACGCAAAATATTTGCATATTTCGCGCCCGGTCTTTCTTCCTCGCTACTTTTAACCGAATACTTATATCCCGAGTTTTTCATTGATATTTTTACAATATCAAGCTCTTTAATATCTCTTGACACAGTTGCCTGTGTAACATGGAAGCCTTCTTCCTTTAATTTTTCAAGCAGGGCTTCCTGTGTTTCTATGTCATACTTGTTTATAAGCTCAAGTATCTTTAACTGTCTTTCATTTTTCATTTCATTTGCTCCATAACTGTTATACGTCCGACATCTTACGGTAAAGTATACTGCAAAAATCGCTTTCGCCTGTTCTTATAAGTCTTGTAATATACTTGGATTTTTTAATTCTTACTATGTCGCCTTCTTCAAGGTCGTAGGTCTCCGAGCCGTCCACCGAAAGCTTTGCGTGGTCGGGGGTTGCACGGTTTTTTATTTCGAACACAGATTCTCCCGAGAAAACTATCGGTCGGCATCTGAGCGAATGCGCGCATATCGGGGTTACCGAGATGCAGTCAAGCGTAGTATCCATTACAGGACCGCCTGCTGACATCGAATATGCGCTCGAGCCTGTTGCCGTTGCGGCGATCACTCCGTCGCCCCTGTATTTATATACCGGCTGGCCGTTACAGAAAAGCTCTGTTTCTATCACGCCGAGACCGCTTGCGCGAACTACCGCCGCGTCGTTAAGACCGAGCACCTGTGATACGACAGCCTTGCCGCTGCGTATTACCTCTGCCTCTATCATCGTGCGCTCCTCGGTCCAAAGCTCACCCGAAAGTATCTCGTTTATTCTGCATATATCGGACGTTTCAAGCTCTGCTATATATCCAAGACGGCCGAGATTTATTCCTATTATCGGCACACACGCCTTTGCCGCTTTATCAGCCGCGCGAAGTATAGAGCCATCCCCTCCGAGAACGATAACAAGGTCAGCGCTCGCGTAAAACTCATCTTCATTTACCGTTCTTGCAAGACATTTTTCGGCAAGTGATGAAAACTCTTTACCAAGCAGCACCTCGTAATCCCTTTCAAGACAGGAGATCAGCTCGCGTGTGCGTAAAAGTCCTTTATCCTTTGAAAGATTCGGAAGTACCGCTATCTTTCTGAATTCATATTTCATTTTGCAGCCTCCGTTTTCGTTATTTTATCAAATACCCTCAGGCATTTCAAAGCCCTGCAGCTTTATACTTTCAGACTCACTGAATCTGAAAAGCGCAAGGTATTCAGTATTGCCGTCGCCACCCTGTATTGGGGAGATCGTAACTCCGAGGCAGTAAAGCCTGTAGCCTGCGGCTTCATTTACAAGAGATTCTATTACTCTTCTATGTACTTTTTTATCCTTTACTATCCCGCCTTTTGAGAGATGATCTCGTCCCGCCTCAAACTGCGGCTTTATCAGACTGACAAACAGTCCGTTTTCTTTGAGTATCTCTGTAACAGGCTTATAAACGTATTTCTGCGATATGAAAGAGAGATCACATACCGCTATATCGACCTTTTCACCGAGAGAGGCTGCATCAAGCGCTCTTGCGTTGAAGTTTTCCATAACGACCACTCTGCTGTCGCCTCGCAGCGACTCGTGAAGCTGGTCTGTTCCGCTGTCTATCGCAAAAACCTTTTTCGCGCCCCTTCGCAGCAGACAATCGGTAAAACCGCCCGTTGAAGAGCCTATATCTGCGGCGGTAAGGTCATTTACGTCAATACTGAAATAGTCAAGAGCCTTTTCAAGCTTGACTCCGCCTCGGCTGACGTAGACGTACGGCTTGCCCGTAACCTCTATTTCCTTTGCCTCGGGGTCAAAATCGTAAGACGGTTTAGTTATCTGCTTTTTATCGACATACACCATTCCCGCCTCGATTATTTCCCTTGCCTTCTGGCGACTTTGTGCGTATCCGTTTTCAAAAAGATATTTATCTATTCTCATAACTCAGTTATTTCTCATAAGAAGATCTTTCGCAAGGTCTATAAGTATCTCCGAATGCTCAAACTCTGACACAGCGGCACACGCCTGCGCTGTATACTGCGCCGCCTTATCAAAGGCTTCCTCATACGAAAAGAGCTTTGCAAAGGTAAACGTATCGTTCTTCTCGTCCATACCGATATTCTTGCCAAGCAGCTTTGGATCGCCCGTAACGTCGAGAAGGTCGTCTATTATCTGAAAAGCAAGTCCTATACCGTCAGCATAGACTGTTGCCGCCTCGTACAGCTTACTTCCCTTAAAATTACCCGAAGCAATACAGCCGAGAAGACAGGCCGCGCGTATCATACGTCCTGTTTTAAGGCTCTGAAGCTTCACAAGCTTTTCCTGCGAGCGAACACTGCCCGAAATATCCATCTGCTGACCGCCTATCATACCGTACATTCCCGAAGCCTCGGAGAGTATCCTCACGGCTTCAAGCTTTTCCTCGGCAGAAACGTCTTCCATCGACGCTATTACCTCATACGGATATATCATAAGTGCATCGCCTGCCAGAAGCGCGGTCGCCTCTGTGTATGCAATATGAGCCGACGGCTTTCCGCGTCTTATATCGTCGTCGTCCATACAGGGCAGATCGTCGTGTATGAGCGATGCCGCATGTATCATCTCGACTACCGACGCGTAAACGAGTGCCTTTTCGGAGCTTTCTCCGCCGAGCTTTGCAAACTCTGTCGTGAGAAATCCTCTTACTCTCTTTCCGCCGCCGAGCGCAGAATATCTTGACGCTTCTATAAGGACAGAAAAATCATCATCGTTTTTTGAAAGAAGCTCATCGAGCTTTTTTTCTATAAGTTTCGCGCGCTCTGCAAGCACACCCTTAATATTATTTTCTTTCATCCTTCACTACCCGAAAAATCGTTTTCCTTTAGTTCGTCGCTACCGTTATTTACGAGTATTTTTATCTGCTTTTCGGCGTTATCAAGCAGTTTTGAACACTTTGAAGCAAGCAAAGTGCCCTTTTTATACATTTCAAGAGCTTCTTCAAGCGAAGCCTCGCCGCCCTCAAGCTGTTCAACTATCTTTTCAAGCTCTGCGAGCATATCCTCAAAGCTATAATTATTTATATTATTTGTTTCAGCCATTATTCTTTTACCGCGCCGCAAACCTCGGCGTTTATCCTTCCGTCAGACACGCGAAGTGTTATTTTTTCTCCCGATTTAACATCGGACACAGATTTTACAAGAGCACCTTTCTCATCAAAAGCCACAGAGTATCCTCTCGACAAAACCGCAAGCGGACTGAGCGCCTCAAGCTGTGATATTTTCTGCAAAAACTGAGATCTTTTATCGGCAACCATCTTGCCGTATGTGCCTTCAAGCTTTTCGGTAATAGTAGCAAGACGCATATTCTTATCGTCAAGAATCACGTTCGGTGAGCGCATCACACGCCTTGACATCAGCGAGTCAAGCTCTTTTCGCGCTCTGACTACACGTCCCGAGAGCGAGGTCTTAAGCCTTGACTCAAGCGTGAGTATTCTTGCTGAAAGCTCTGAAGCGTCAGGCACTGCAAGCTCTGCCGCCGCCGACGGCGTAGGTGCTCTCATATCGGCTACGAAGTCGCATATCGTAAAGTCGCTTTCGTGTCCTACCGCCGATATTACAGGTATCCTTGATGCGAAGATCTCTCGTGCGAGGTTTTCGTCGTTAAACGCCCACAGGTCCTCTATTGAGCCTCCGCCGCGACCTATAATGATAACGTCAACGCTGCTCGTCTTATTGAAATATCGAAGCGCCTCGACAAGATCTCTTGCCGCGCCCTCGCCTTGCACAAGCGACGGGTAAAGGATCATTTTCGCTCGCGGAAAGCGTCTTGTCATTACGTTTATTATATCTCTTACCGCCGCACCTGCGGGAGAGGTTATCACACCGACCGTCCTCGGTATCTGCGGAAGCTTTTTCTTATATTTTACATCGAAAAGTCCTTCGGCTTCAAGCTTTTTCTTAAGCTGTTCATATGCCTGCGCGAGCGCTCCTATGCCCTCGGGCTCAAGCATATCGACATAAAGCTGATACTGCCCGCTCTGCTCATACACGTTTATACGTCCGTGGGCTACGACCTTCATTGAGTTTTCAGGTCTGAATTTTATCCGTGCAAGCGACGAGCGGAATATTACCGCCTTTATCACCGCGCCCTCGTCCTTGAGCGTCATATACATATGTCCGCCTCGCTCGACAAGGTTGGATATTTCCCCTCTGACCGAAATACTCTGAACGAGAACGTCGGACGAGAACATTGATTTTATATACTGTGTTATCTGCGATACGGTAAGTATCGGACATTCTCTTTCGTTTATCATAAGCTATATCCCAAGGTACGCTTTTCTTGTAAGATAGGCAATTCCGACCGCATTATCCCTTGAATAATCAGGAGCGGTAAATATTGCGTTATATTTTTCCTCAAGCGCGTTTTTTATATATTTATTGGCGGTAACTCCGCCTGCGAAAACGACAGGCAGTTTTCCGTATTCCTTTATCGCGTTTTCGCACATTTTATCGAGTGTAACAAGTACGCTTCCGAGAGTGAACGCCGCGATAGTTTCGCGTCCTTCCCCCTTTTTCAGCATATCCGCCGCTCTGTTTTCAAGCCCCGACAGATTGCACTGCATACCCTTGACGCACGACATAGGCTTTACCGAGCCGAGCGGTGCAGATATTTTCTCAAGTTCTTTTCCGCAGGGGAATTCAAGTCCGAGCATAACGCCCACCCTATCTATCGCCTGTCCTGCATTAAGATCAAGCGTTCCGCCTATCTGCGTTATTTTCAAATTATCAACGAGGAGCAGGTCGGTAGTGCCGCCCGACACGTGAAATGCTATGAATTTCTCGTTTAAAAGCTCTTCTCTTCCCGCCGTGCAAACTGCCGCCGCGATATGTCCTGCCTGATGCGAAAACCGGGAGCAAGGCAGACCCGCAACGGACGAAATACTCTTTGCCGCCGCCACTCCCGAAAGAAAGCAAGGCATATAAGAGCCCTCGGTGTCGCGCGGTGCGTAGGACACGCCGAGCGCCGCAAGTGAAGCGCCTATATCGCCTATACCCGCCATAACGTCGGGGAGATTTTTCACGTGCGCGAAAACTGCGTCTGATTGACGTATTCCCCGTCCGCCCGATGCGACCTTTACAGGAAGTCTTGAATCGGCGACCAGCGTTCCGTCATCAGACACGACTGCCGCCGACGTCGTATAGTTACTTGTATCTATTCCGAGATAAAGCATATTACTTATTTTCCGGCTTGTCTTTCAGACCGTTCTTATCGGCGATCGAGTTAAGAATACCGTTAATGAACGAGGGGGCTTGGTCGTGGTCAAATTTCTTTGCAAGCTCAACAGCTTCGTTTATCGCGATTTTTACGGGAATGTCGGTATATACCATTTCATAGCAACCGAGGCGGAGTATCGCGTGGGATACTCTTGAAAGTCTTTCGAGCTTCCAGCCTATGGAGTTTTCGGAAATAAGAGAGTCTATTTCTTCTATGTGTGCAAAAGTACCCGAAAGTCCTTCGCTGATATAGGGGTCGCCGAGATCTCTCTCCGACGCTTCCTTTTCAAAAACCTCGCTTACCTTATTTTCCTTGTAAAAGGGTGCTTCGTATATAAGCGTAAACAGTGCTTCACGTGCTTCTCTTCTTGTCATATCTGCCTTCCAAACGTAATGTATAAATTTTTTGCATAATTCTGCATATTAAATACATTATACACCCACTTTCAAGATATGTCAATAAATATTGTAAATTTTATATTATAATATATACATTATTTGGCTTTTATTTTGAATATTCATTCTATGCACAAAATTAAAAGCGCAGTACCCTCAAAAAAAGATACTGCGCCATATGAAAAGGCCGGTTTTTCAACAAATTTTAACAATATGTATATTTTTATACGTCAGCACTTGAAAAGTTGAAAATCTGTGCTATAATAGACTTTGTAAAGTACTTTAATTCAAAGAGGTCCGACAATGACCAAATTCATAAAATTCTTATTAAGGAAAATACTTATACCTTCGGCTGTTATTTTTACAGCGGTGTATTTTCTCATACTCTGCTTTGCAAATCTTACAAGCCAGACCGAGCAGGCGATAACCCTTAAAAACTCGGCAGTTCTACTACTTTTTGCACTTCTGCTCTCTTTGTGCGACCTCATATTCTCGCACAAAAAGCTAAGCTTCGTTTTAAAGATAGCTCTTCACTTTGCCGCAGTCTTTGCATCTGCCGCTCTTGTTTCTAAGCTCGCGGGATACGATTTCACAGGCAGAGCGTATCTTATGATAATACTCTTTATCTTCGTCTATGCGCTCATCTGTCCATTCTACATTCTCATCGGCAAAAAGCACAAGCAGAAGTCCTAAATTTTAAAAATTCGGTCTTGCCTCAAGCGACTTGATATTTATTCCCTGCGAAGAGAAATTCTTTTCGTACTCAGTCATAATATTATCGCGGGCATAGTCCTCACTGTGCAGGTCGTAGGTAATCTTATCAAGCGACCAGCCGCACTCTTTAAACTCTTCGAGCGAGAACTCAAAAAGTCCGTCGTTATCGGTTTTCATTCTGATAACGCCATCGTCTGAAAGAATATTTTTATAGACGTTTAAGAAGTCGCGGTATGTAAGTCTGCGCTTGGTGTGTCCCTTTTTGGGCCACGGGTCCGAGAAGTTGAGATATATCTCCTTTACATCGCCCTTTTTAAAAAATTCTCCGAGATTCATAGCGTTTACGTTCATAAATCTCACGTTGGTCAGCTCTGCTGCCTTGGAGTTTTCAAGCGCGGTGATAATAGCAGAGGTCTGAAGCTCTGCTGCTATGAAAAGTCTTTCGGGATACCTTTTAGCAGTGTCGCGAATAAAGCCGCCCTTTCCGCAGCCTATTTCGAGATATACGGGAAACCTGTCGCGGTAGACTTCAAGCTCCTCGGGAGTATTTATTATCAGCTCGGCGCACGCCTCGAGTCTTGCCTCGCTGTTTTTCTTTTTTCTCATTCTCATAACGCGTATATTTCCTTTCGGTAACTGTAATTACAAAAGACAGTATAACCGCTTTTTAAAAAATATTCAATAGTTTTTTTAAAAATAATCGACAAATAGCTAATAATTAACTCGATTTTACATATTTATCCAAATTTATCCAAGGAGGACATAATGACAAAACAAGAATTTTTGACTGCCTTTGAAAATTCTCTGCGTAGCGAAAAGGTTACCCCTGATTTTGTAGAAGAGCAAGTAAAGCTTCTTTCTGAAAAGCTTGAAGCTCTCCCCGAAGAAGAGTTCCAAAAGAGTTCGGGAGAGGAAAATATTTCTATGCTTGTAAAGTCTTCGGTAGAAGAATATCTTGCGCGTACAACAGTGGCAAGCGCACCTACGTCAATGCATATCGAGGTGGACAATTCGGAAACAATAATTATAGAAACAAAAAAGATTGAAAATATGTCAAAAGAGCCCGAATGCGAAACCAAAGCGAATCCCGAGCCCAAGGCGGAAGATACAATCATCATAAAAAATCCCGAGCCTAAGGTAGAGGATACGATCATCATAAAAAATCCCGAACCCAAGGCAGAGGATACGATCATCATAAAAAATCCCGAGCCCAAGGCAGAGGATACGATTCCCGTAAAGAAGGCTGAAACGGCTCCTGTTAAAAAGGCCGAAACAAAATCGAAAGATACCAAAAAGAAGTCAAATAGTAACGATGACATCGTAAGTATGGATATGCGTCCCGCGCCTAAAACGAGCAAAGCATCGTCCGAGAAAAAAGGCTTTTTTGCCTCGCTTTTTGAAAAGGCAGAGGCAAATACTCCTTCCCTTCTTTTCACGATTATTATGGTACTTTCGCTCCCGCTTCTTATCATACTGGCTTTTCTTTCTATCGGAACGCTCGTATCGCTCTATTTTGCTCTTGCAGCAGTAATACTTGCCCTTGTGCTTCTTATAATCTTTATTGTTTGCGGCGGAACTCTTACATCGCTTGTAGCGCTTCTCTACGGAGCAACGCAGGTAATGCAAGAGCCGAGATACGTAGGTATCCACGAGATCGGTCTTGCGCTTATAATTCTCGGCGGTACGATCCTCACTTCCGTACTGCTTTACAATCTCGCTGTACGATTTATTCCCTGGATACTTTCTAAGGCGTCCGTCCTCTTTAAGTTCCTGCTTACAAAACTAAAGCTTCTCGTGGAAAAATTAAGGAAAGGATGTGAAAACCTGTGAAACCCGCTTCTATTATCAGTATTTTTATTTCTCTCGTTCTTATAGTCGGCGGATATTTTCTTTGTGCTTACGCAAGATCTACCGCACCCAGTGATGCCGCAATTGACGGTACGACCTCGCTCAGCGAAGACGGTAACGTAGTTACAGAGCTCACCCTCGCAGGTCAGACATTCTCAAAGGTCAACGTTAACGTATCAGACTGCAAGGTAGAAATACACGGCGGCGCAGAAGCTTCGTACGTTACCCTTGTAAACTTTAACGAAAATACCTATATCGCGGCAGCAGGCGAAAAGGTACTCACTGTATCAAACCGAATTTCTTTTCTCGATTATTTCAATCTTGACGGTACGGGAGTAACGTTCAGCGGCGTTTGGAAAACACTCCGCTCATTCTTCACCTACGACACGTCTGAGGCAGAAAGAGAAATTCACATTTATCTCGGTAGCGACGCCGAAATATCACAGATAAGCGTTAATGTTGATACGGGAACAACTCTCCGCCTTGTAGATATTAACAAGGACTGCGACATTACCGTTAAGACACTTGACAGCAAAGCCGAAATAAGTAACGTCAATATCGCTTCGATGTCTATATCGGGATCGGGATCGGATATTTCTATCGGCAACTCTTCGGCAAACAACTTCGAATATAACGCAACAAGCACAAAGTTTACCACAAATAACTTTGTATGCGAAAATATTCTCCTTGAATCTCAGTCATCTGATATTTCGCTTCTTAATGCTGACTTCCGTAATATAAATGCAACCCTCGGAACAAGTAACTTCACAGTATCCACAAAATATGACAGAACTTCATATTTCCGCAAGATACAGATAAATGAAGGTGTTATAACCGAAAACGAAACGGAAATTGGTCAGAAGGACGAATCCGCCGAGGAAAGCTTCGGTAAGCTCCCCGGAAATATGACACTTACCGTTGAATCGGGAAGCATCAATATCACCTTCGGTGTTGAGATACTTCCGCCCGTGGTTACCGAGGAAACACAAACTCCCGCAGCCTGAAACTATTTTAAATTTGCAAAGCACTTATGTACGCATAAGTGCTTTTCTTTTTTAAACAATTTTTTCTATATTTTTCTCAGAATAAAAACAAATTTACTACGCAAAATAATTTTGCGCTCGATTAACAAAAAAATAAAAGGTTAACAAAGAGCCATACCAAAAGAAAGGTCTGAAAAAATGATTATAGACAGAATTGCCCTGCTCCTCTCGATAATCGGAGGACTCAACTGGGGTAGCATCGGTTTTTTCGGCTATGATTTTGTAGCTTGGATTTTTGGCGGTCAGAATACCGTAGGAAGCAGAATAATTTACTCGCTTGTTGGTGTAGCCGCAATCTGGTGTATTTCTCTTCTCTTCAGAGAAAGATCGCCTCTTCTTGATACAGCAGAAGAATAATTAAAAAGGCAGACAAATTAGCCGAAAAAAATCGGGAAGTTTTTGACTTCCCGATTTTTATTTAATTTTAACTGTAAATGCAATAATAAAATAATCTAAAACCCGTTGACATAATCGATAAAATAGTGTAGAATAGATGTATAAAAAATAAAGAAAGGAACGTGATTCCAATGAACGATGAAATAAAGAACGCAAATGAGCTCCCCGAAGAAGAATTCGGAGTGCTCACCCTTACCGACGAAGAGGACGGAACAGAATCCAAATTCGAGCTTATCGAAACGTATCAGGCAGACGACGGCTCTATTTACTATGCTCTCGCTCCTGTAAATGAGGACGGCTCTGAGGCTGAAGAATACGTTATCCTCAAGGTTGAAGAAGAGGAAGACGGCGGAGTTACTCTCTGCACTATCGAAGACGATGATGAGTATGACCGTATCGCAGATATTTTCGACGATATGCTCTTCTCTGAGATCGATTACGACGCAGAGTAATCTGAAAGCGGAATAAATTTCCGCTTGTAAAAATCACTTTTTTGAGTTATACTAATATCGGAAAGAAAATCGGAAGATGCCGTGTTGACAAAGGTATTTTCCGGCATCTTCCCGAATATTCTGTTACTGGTCTCCTGCCTTACTCGTGGAAATGTCAGGTAAATAAACCTACAAAATGATATTGGAGTCCGGAATAACTTCCGAGCCGGAGTGCAGACCTCCCCACAAGACCCTGCTTATGCCACGGTCTTTTTTGGGACGTTGGGAGCACCATAAAGCACCGGAGAGGACACCACCCTGGTAATAAGCAGGGTTATATTTCTTGACCCACGGTACGGCGGGGACTAACAGAGATTAAAAAAGCACTACTGAAAAAGTAGTGCTTTTTTTCTTGAAACCACTTTTTGAAAAAAGTGGTTCCAAACCTCCACAAAAACTTTACTGAAAGCAAGAAACCATCTGTTTTAGAAAAGTTTTGGTTGAGCTTTTTCAAAAGCTCGCAGGGTTTCTTAAGGGACAGCGTCCCTTAAGTCGCGCCTTCGTCGTTGCGCGAAAATCCTATTTCTTTCTTGAAACCACTTTTTGAAAAAAGTGGTTCCAAACCTCCACAAAAACTTTGCTGAAATGGGACATTATAATCGGAGTGCAATTTGCGATTTTCGCGGAGCGAAAAGTCAGACGGCTGTCTGACAGCGAAATTGCAAGGCGACGGCTTTGCCGTCGGTTTTTGGTCGAGCTTTTTCAAAAGCTCGCAGGGTTTCTTAAGGGACGGCGTCCCTTGAGTCGTAACCTTATATTTCGTCTGAATTTTCAAGTTTTTCTACGGTAACGTCGGTATAATAGAGCTTTATTACGTCTATATACGCATCCTCGTAAGAATAACCGTTATTTACAATATCGTTAACTCCGTTAAGACTTAGTCCGAGTCCGCTTCCCGTTCCGCGTCCTAGGAAAACGAAGTTCCCATATGCACCTTCAAGCATGACCGTTTTTTCAGACACCGTCGTTTCCTTTATTTCGGGGTTATATTCGAGAATTTTCTCTCTTACTTCGCTTCCCGCTTTTCCGACCTCAAAGCTCGAGCTTTGTACAACGCCCGCAAGAAGATTGCGTATGACCTCGCTGCCGCGAAGAGTGAGCCTATTTTCAAATATATCGATAAATTCTATTTCTGTTACGTAAATGCCGTTTTCCGAGCGATTTATAATATTTATCTGCGAAACATTACCCTGCAATTTGCAGTCAGATACTCTCACCCGCAGCAACTCGTAAAGATCATAGGGTGTTATTTCCCTGCGCCATTTTCCCGAGTAGCGATCTTCATATTTTTCCCACGCGGCAAGCTTTCCTGCAAGGTACTTTCCGCTCGAAGAAAGCAGTTCACCGTATGCCTCCGAAAGAGAAACCGTTGCTCCCGGGCAGCTGCTTCCGAAGACTGCGTTTATCAGCTCACCGTCGCTTTTTATTACTATATTCTGCGTAGAATTTACGGCAACTGCGGCATTTTCATTTACATCTCCGCAACCGTGATATTCACCGCAGTGAGCACTCGTGCAGTAGTCAAAGCCGTCATTTTTATGAACCGACTTATCCCCAAGTCCTGCATACGCATTTGTGCGAATAACGGTAGCGACAGCTTTAAGCGCTTCTATATTCCATGAGGTATCTACCTCTGAAGAAAGTCGGGACGCCACGTATTCTTCCATACAAAGAGTGTTTACTATTTCAAATCCGTTTTCCAAAACATTTTTAAAACGCATGCGTCCGTAATAGTCCTTGCCGTTACTTGCCGAGAATTTGGCATTTCCTACCGGAGTTACCGAAAGTGAATCTATGCCCTTAAAATGAAACAGCACTGTATTTGTCTGATAATCTATTACCGAATATGCCTTTTTATCGGGCTTTGTTACCGTATAATCGCACACGTAGAAATTGCCAAAAGATTCCATAAAAAGCTCTGCCGCATCTTCGCTTTCAAAAGCCCCGAGGCAAATATAATATTTTCCGTCTATATACGCAGGAAATGCTCTGCTTCCGAAATTTTCGGCGGTTGTGGCTATTCTTTTTATATATCCGTCTATGTTATCTTTATCAAAAGCGACAGTTGTTGTTGTCATAGGTCTGAAAAGAACGATATTATCGTTTTTGGACGAGCCGCCAACCTTTGTTGAATAGGACGAAACCATTATTCTGTATCCGCCGACGTGTACGTCGGTATTTGCACCTGCACTTACGTAGGTTCCGCCTTCCTTAAGAAGATTTACTCCGCTTGCAATCGAAACAGACTTTATCTCACTTGCATGGTTGAAAGTAAGTGTACCTTCACCCGAAGGGATCTCTACGCGAAATCCCTTCTCGGTGGTCGCAGTAAAGCTTTCTGCCAAAGAGTCCGAATAGAAAAGACCTACGTCTACTTCTTCTCCAAGTCTTAAATCAGTAGCTGAATTTTCGTATGCACTTATAGCTACGACAACTAGTGAAAAGACCATCAGAAAGCAAAGTATTCCCGCAACTATGCGTATAAGAAGCTCGCGACTGGGCGGTATTTTTTCATCCGGCTGTCTGTTTTGTTTAGACATTTGTAAACCTCCTTATATTATTTTATTTTTGTTAAATAAGCTGAATTTGCTGTTTTTCGGCATCGTATTCATCAATAGCGATTCCGGTTGCAGGTATTTTTATCTTTTTAAGAGATTTTGAGCTTGTAAATTTATCCGAAAAATCGGTAAGAACGTCCACGAGCTTTTGCCCGCCCTTAAGGGTAAATATCGTTACGCCCTGAGATGTTCTTGATGATTTTGCGGGAACAAGATTACTGCTTATAACTATTCCGCGCTTTGCGTTTGATATAAAGAGAAGCTCGGTAGGCGACTCTTCATAGATCACCTTTACTATCGGAGAAACGTCCGAGAACGCTCCGACAAGCTTCTTTCTGTTGGTCTTGGTCTCATACGCGAGAACGGGGATCTTTACGCCCTTTCCGTTTTCAAAGAAGAACATAAAGTTGCCCTTACTGTAATCGTTGCCCGAAATGCTCTTCATAAATACGACCTTTTCGTCCTTATCCATCGAGAGCTTACTCGGTATAAAGTCGCCGAGCTGGGAAGCCTTACAGTAGTCAAACACCGATGCATTCGATTTATAGCACTGTGCTTTATCGGTAAAGAAGATAATATCGTCGCTATTTGTTGCATCCTCGGAAATTCTTATAGCGTCCCCTTCCTTGAGGGTATGCTCGTCGTTTCCGCGAAGCGACTGCATAGTTATCTTCTTGAAGTATCCGTCCTTGGTAAGTACTATTCTGACAGGAGTTTTATCAACTATTACTTCCTCGGGTTCATAGGATATATCCTCGGCGTAAATGAAGTCTGTACGTCTTTGTTTGCCGTATTTAGCCTTGATTTCTTTAAGTTGCTTTGCAATATAGTTTTTGAGCTTTGATTCGCTTGTTATAAGCTCCTTAAGCTCTGCTATATCCTCGGTGAGCTTCTTTATCTCATCAAGACGTGAGAGAATATACTCGCGGTTCAAATGACGGAGCTTTATCTCAGCAATAAATTCTGCCTGTACCTCGTCAATTCTGAAGCCTGTCATAAGGTTCGGGATAACGTCTTTATCATTCTTCGTATCGCGGATTATCTTTATTGCCTTATCTATATCGAGAAGTATCTCACGCAGACCTTCGAGAAGGTGGAGCCTTTCTTCCTTCTTTCCGAGGTCAAAGCCGAGTTCTCTGCGCACGCATCCCATACGGAAGCGTATCCACTCTTTAAGTATTTCTATAACACCTATCTGACGGGGTGTACTGTCGATAAGCACGTTAAAGTTACAGGAGAACTCGTCTTCAAGCGGTGTCAGTCTGTAAAGCTTATTCATAAGCTTATCGGGGTCTGTTCCGCGTTTAAGGTCGAGAGTAAGCTTAAAGCCTTTAAGGTCTATCTCATCTCTGAAGTCCGAAACCTCTTTAAGACTTCCGTTCTTTACAAGGTCGGTAAGACGCTTCATAATCGCCTCAAGCGAGGTCGAATAGGGTATCTCGACAATATCTATGCAGTTGGACGATTTATCATATACGTACTTTGCGCGCATTGTAAAGCTTCCGCGTCCTGTCGCATAAATATCTGCAAGCTGTTTTCTGTCGTATATTATATACGCTCCGCCCTGAAAATCGGGAGCTTTTATTATATCGAGCATCTGGTCAACGTCGGTATTGGGGTTTCTAAGCACCTGTATTGCTCCGTCGCAAACCTCGCCGAGATTAAAGGAGCAAATTCGGCTCGCCATACCGACCGCGATACCCATATTTGCCGAAACGAGTATATTCGGGAAGGTCGTGGGCAGAAGCACGGGCTCTACCATAGTGTTATCGTAGTTAGGTACCATCTCTACCGCAGTCTTATCTATTCCTCTGAATATCTCCGCGCAGAAGGGGTCGAGCTTTACCTCGGTATATCTCGGAGCAGCATAAGCCATATCACTGCTGTAATGCTTACCAAAGCTTCCCTTTGAATCAACAAACGGGTGAAGCAGAGCCTCATGTCCTCTCGTGAGTCTTACGAGAGTATCGTATATCGAAGCATCTCCGTGAGGGTGTATCTTCATCGTCTGTCCGACAACGTTCGCGCTTTTTGTTCTCGGTCCTGTTAAAAGTCCCTGCTTATACATCGTATAAAGCACTTTTCTATGCGCGGGCTTAAAACCGTCTATTTCGGGAATTGCACGCGATATAATTACACTCATTACGTAGGGCATATAGTTCTTTTCAACAGTTTCAGTTATAGGCTGGTCTACTATGGGTGCGACTATATCGTCCGCTTTATGTTCCTTTTGTATCTTTTTCTTTGCCACTTTACGACTTCCTTTCAGTTTATATCATCACTTATTTATACCGTTATTACCGTATATCCAGATGCCTTGAGCATACGATTGAATATCGCAAGTCCTATTCCCTTTTTCTCGGGAAGGGGCGCGTATATCTGCTTTATTTCATTTTTATCGTCAAAAGACCGCAGCATCGCAAAAAGCCGATGCGCCTGTCCGTCGGGGTCGCCTTTATTGCCGATTATGTAAGCATTCGTAGCGCTATTTATCTTTTCGTCTTCATCAAAACAAATTATCGCCACCGAAGAATCGCCTGCATATTTTGACAGAAAATCTATTCTCTTTTCATCGTCTGCGTCAACAAGAGTAACGGGTGCGCCCGGTGCGTAATGACGGTATTTCATTCCGGGTGCGGCAGGCTTTTCGCCCTCTGAAAGCTTTTCGGTAACCGCTTTGTCAAGCTCGACCTCAAAGCCTTCGTTTTCAAGCATTTCGAGCGTTATACGGCCGGGACGAAGCATTTTCAGCTTATTTTCGCCTAATATTGATACTATCGTCGATTCAAGTCCGATCTCGCACTCGCCGCCGTCTATTATCATATCTATTCTTCCGAGCATATCGGAAATTACGTGGTCTGCCGAGGTCGTTGACGGTCTTCCCGAAAGATTTGCCGAGGGTGCGGCAATCGGAACGCCCGCAAGCGATATAAGCTCTCTTGCGGCGGCGTGGCTCGGAATTCGTACTGCAACTGTGTCAAGTCCGCCTGTTACCGTATTCGGAATAATGTCCTTTTTCTTCATTACGACGGTAAGCGGTCCGGGCATAAACGCTTTTGCAAGGCGCAAGAATTCGGGCGCTGTGTAGCAGTATTTTTCGGCATCTGACGGGTCTGCAAGATGTATTATCAAGGGATTATCTGACGGCCTTCCCTTTGCTCTGTAAACCTTTTCCGCAGCGTCCGAGAGGAGCGCGTTTGCTCCGAGTCCGTACACCGTTTCGGTCGGAAAAGCCACAAGAGCGCCTTTTTTTATAAGCTCTGCTGCCTCTTTCATTCCCTTACTGTCGGGATATGTTATTACCTTTGTGTTTATATATTTTTCTGACATCTTATCAAAATTCACTGTTCTTAAGTTTTTCCGCCGTATCTGCGGTAATAAGCGCGTCTATCATCTCGCCTATATTTCCGTTGAGGAAGTTTTCAAGCGAATAGAGGGTAAAGCCTATTCTATGGTCTGTTACTCTTCCCTGCGGGTAGTTATAGGTACGGATACGCTCGCTTCGGTCGCCTGTGCCGACCTGACTCTTACGCTCGCTCGTTATCTTATCGTTCTGCTCGCGCTCCTGCATATCCTGAAGCTTTGCACGAAGCACCTTAAGCGCTTTATCGCGGTTTTTGAACTGACTACGCTCTTCCTGACATTCAACAACTATACCTGTCGGCTTATGCGTAAGTCTTACCGCAGACTCGGTCTTATTGATATGCTGACCGCCCGCGCCGCTCGATTTACACGACTCTATGATTATATCGGCAGGATTTATAACGACCTCGATCTCCTCTGCTTCGGGCAGAACGGCAACGGTTACCGTTGAGGTGTGTATTCTTCCCTGCGTTTCGGTTTCGGGAACTCTCTGAACTCTGTGAACACCGCTTTCAAACTTGAATTTTGAGTACGCGCCGTCCCCTTCTATCATAAAGTCTATTTCCTTATATCCGCCAAGCTCGGTTTCGTTACAGCCGATTATTTCGGTCTTATAGCCCGCGCCCGCGCAGTACATACTGTACATTCTGTAAAGCGATGCCGCAAAAAGTGCCGCTTCTTCTCCGCCTGCTCCGCCTCGGATCTCAACGATAACGTTCTTATCATCGTTTGGATCTCTTGGGAGTATAAGTATGCGAAGCTCCTCGATAAGAGCGCGCATTGTATCCTCGTTTTTGTCAAGGTCGTCCTGTGCGAGAGCGCGCATTTCTTCGTCGTCCTCGATTTCAAGAAGCTCACGAAGATCCTTACACTCGCTGTCAAGCTTCATAAAATCGCCGTATTTCTCGGCAATTTTTGTGAGAGATTTATATTCTCTCATTATTTTCGTATATTCTGTCTGATTTGATATTACCTCGGGATCTCCGAGCATTTCCTCAAGCCTATGGTATCTTTCTACTGCGACACCAAGCTTTTCTATCATATTTTTTTCGCTTTGTGTTAAAGTAAGCATTTTTCTTTCCTCCGAATTTTATTTAGGTTTATATCAAAAATCCGAAAGAACGCTACTTCACGTAGTCAAATTCAAAATCGTATATGCTTACCGTATCTCCGTCCGAAACACCCGCTTCTTCGAGTGCTTTGATAACTCCGCTGTTTTTAAGTACTCTCTGGAAGTACATAAGTGATTCTCTGTCCGAGAAGTTTACAGAGCTCATAACCCTGCGCAGCCAATCGCCCTCGACGATATAGAGATCGTCTTCTTTATGGATCGAGAATTCGTGGCTTCCCGTATCCTCGGAAAGCTCGGGAGCGGTATATTCTGCCTCGAATATCTTTACAGGCGGAAGGGTCTGAAGCGCGGTAAAGGTCTTATCAACAAGCTCCTTTATGCCCATATTCATCGCCGCCGAAACGTATATTACCTCACAGCCCTTTACCTCGGCAAACTCCTTAAAATCGGTAAGATCTGCGTCCTCGGGGAGAAGATCGTATTTATTTGCAATAATTATCTGCGGACGCTTTGCAAGCTCGGGGCTGTATCTTTCAAGCTCCGAGTTTATTGCTATTATATCGTCAACAGGATCTCTGCCCTCACTGCCCGAAATATCGACAACGTGCAGAAGAAGTCTGCATCTGTCAACGTGGCGAAGGAAGGCGTGTCCAAGACCGATTCCCTCTGCCGCGCCCTCGATAAGTCCGGGAATATCTGCGGCAACAAAGCCTCTTTCATCACCTACCGACACAACGCCGATATTGGGCGCGAGTGTGGTGAAATGATAGTCGGCTATCTTCGGTCTTGCCGATGAGATCATCGAAAGTATAGACGATTTTCCGACGTTCGGGAATCCTATAAGTCCTACGTCTGCGATCATTTTGAGCTCAAGAATTATCTCCTTTTCCTCGCCTATAAGACCGGGCTTGGCAAAGCGCGGTATCTGTCTTGTGGGTGTCGCGAAATGACGGTTTCCCCAGCCTCCGCGTCCTCCTTTACAGATAACAAAGGTGTCGCATTCGGACATATCCTGTATTACAAGACCTGTCGCTGCGTCCTTTATGACAGTTCCGGGCGGTACGGGAAGCACGAGATCTTCTCCGTTTTTACCGTGATACTTTGAGCCCGAGCCGTCTCCGCCGTTTTCAGCCTTGAATTTACGCTTATACTTATAGTAGGTCAGAGTATTCTGTCCCTCGTCTATTTTGAATATTATATTACCGCCGTTTCCGCCGTCGCCGCCGTCGGGCCCGCCGTGAGAAACGTACTTTTCACGTCTGAAGGATATCGCGCCGTGTCCGCCGTCCCCTGCCTTTAAATTTACCGTTACGTTATCAAATAGCATATTTTTCTCCGTTATTTATCCGTTATTTATCCGTTATTTATACAAATTTCAGTCTTGTATCAGTCTTCTGAATTCTTCTTCGTCAATTATTTTTATACCGAGCTGCTCGGCTTTTGTGAGCTTACTGCCCGCTTCTGCTCCCGCAAGAACTATTCCCGTCTTTTTGGAAACGGACGACGACGTTTTACCGCCGTGTGAGATTATTATTTCCTCAGCCTCGCTTCGTGTGAGCGTCGGCAGAGTTCCCGTAAGAACGAAGGTTATTCCTTCAAATCGGTTATCCTTTTTCTCCTTTTTCGCACTTGCTGTAACTACTCCCGCCTCTTTCAGACGGTCAATGGTTTCTCTTGTTGACGGGTGTGCAAAGAAGTCGCAAACGCACTTTGACACTATATCACCAACGTCATCTATCTCGGTAAGCTGCTGAGCGCTTACTGTGAAAAAGTCCTCTATATCGGTATAATTTTGAGCAAGCGAGTCGGCGGTCTTATCGCCTATCTGACCGATACCGAGCGCATAAAGAAGTCTTGCAAGTCCTCTCGTCTTCGAGTTTTCGATAGCCGTGAGCAGATTTTTCACGCTCTTTTCGCCCATTCGCTCGAGCGAAACGAGGTCTTCCTCTTTAAGATAATATATATCTGCGACATTCTTTACAAGTTCCTTGTCGCATAGCGCGTCGGCGACAGCAGGTCCGAATCCGTCTATATCCATGGCTCCCTTTGAAGCAAAATGCACGAGATTTCTGCGAAGCTGTGCGGGACACGCCGAGTTTGTGCATCTAATTGCCGCCTCTTCGCCGCGAGATACCTTTTCTCCGCACGCGGGACAGTTTTCGGGGAACTCGTAGACAGGGAGTCCTTCGGTGTGCTTTGCAGACACGATCTCGGGAATAATATCGCCCGCTTTACGCACTGTAACCATTGAGCCGACTCTTATATCGCGCTCTCTTATAAAGTCAAGATTATGGAGCGTAGCACGGCTGACAGTCGTTCCAGCAAGTCTTACGGGTGAGAGATTTGCTATCGGAGTGAGCACTCCCGTTCTTCCTACCTGAATGTCAATGCCAAGAAGCTCTGTTTCCTTTTCTTCGGGCGGGAATTTGTACGCGACCGCCCATTTTGGTGTTCCGCTTCCCTCTCCTATCTCTTCTCTGAGCTTCAGAGAATTGACCTTTATTACCATTCCGTCTATATCAAACGGAAGATTTCCGCGCTTTTCGCCTATCTCTTTTATCGTATCTATGATTTCGTCAAAATCGCTCATAACCTTTGCAAACGGAATTACCTTAAATCCGTTTTCGCGCATAAAATCAAAGGTTTCGTTGTGAGATTCAAAGGTCTTATCGCAGTACTGAAGGTTGAAAACGAAAATATCAAGTCCGCGCGATGCCGCGATCTTTGAGTCGAGCTGACGAAGAGATCCTGCCGCCGCGTTTCTCGGATTGGCAAAGAGTGCTTCTCCGTTTTCCTCGCGAAGAGCGTTCACCTTCTCGAAGCTGCTTTTGGGCATATACACCTCGCCTCGCACCTCGAGAGTTCCTTTGTAATCTATTTTCAGCGGAACCGAGCCTATCGTTCTGATATTTTCGGTAACAAGCTCACCGACAAGTCCGTCGCCTCGTGTTGCACCGTAAACAAGCTCTCCGTTTTCATAGTGTATCGCCACCGAAAGACCGTCTATTTTGCATTCTACCGAAAACTCCACGTCGGGATAATCAGCTTTTATTTTGCGTACAAAATCTCCAAGCTCTTCGTACGAAAATACGTCCGAAAGGCTTTTAAGCGGATAAGTGTGAGTGATCTTTTCGAATTTATCGAGTGCCTTACCGCCAACTCTGCGTGTAGGCGAATTAACGTCGGCAAATTCGGGATTTTCCTCTTCAAGACGCACGAGAGTATAGAACATTTTATCATATTCGTAGTCCGAAATTTCGGGAGAATCTTCTACGTAATATTTTCTGCTGTGATATTCTATTTTTTCTCTGAGCTCTGATATTTGTTTTTCGATATTTGTTTTATCGGACATAGAAAATCTCCTTTTCACACTAATATCCCTATTATGAGATATTATATCATACTTTTTTCAATATTTCAATGAAAATATAAAATTTTTCGCTTGAATTTTCATAAATTTTCTTCTTTTTCAAAAGAGAAAGCAGGAAGCTTATCGCTCCCTGCTTTCTCTGACCGAACAGTTTTTGTATACTGTTTCGATTTAAGCAAATAATATATTTCAGTAATTTACTTATTTGTTATTCTTGAGGTCGTTTTCGTACTTTTCGACCATCTTCTTAACCATCTGACCGCCGATGGAACCTGCCTGACGGCTTGTGAGGTCGCCGTTATAACCCTGCTTGAGGTTTACGCCAACTTCGCTTGCTGCTTCCATCTTAAATCTATTAAGACCTTCCTTTGCATCGGGAACAAGATTCTTATTGCTTCCTGCCATTTTAATTTTCTCCTTACTCAGAACTTAAAAGTTCTTTAATTTTTTCTTGAGCGGTCTTTTCCGCTCTGGTATTATTATGAGCAAGGCGTTTTGTTTTATGTATGGAAAATTTTGAGAATGAAATTATATTTGATAGCGATCAAAGCTCGATCTTAAGGCAGTTAGTATAGCTTGTCGGCATTTCTGCAGGCAGCTTAACTATAAGCACTCCGAATGCCTGAGAAAATTCCACTTTTCCGTAGCCGAGAAGTGTTACGGACTTGATTTTTTCGTTTTCGGTAAAGCTCTTTATTACGCTGACTCTGCTTTCGGGGGCAGCCATAATATAAGCATAAACGAAGTTATCCTTCTTTACAAAACGGAAGTCGCTATCTCTCCACGCTACTCTGTCCTCCTCGAATTTATTTATTATTACCGCGCTATCGCCCTCTGCGGCAACTCTCCAAGGCTCTGTTTCATAAACTGCCTCTGCGCAGATCTTGAACCACTTTTCAAGCTCCTCGAGGATATAAACGGCTTCCTTATCAATACTTCCGTCGGGACGCTGAAGAATATTAAGCAGCATTACGCCGTTCTTTGAAATAATATCGACGAGCATTTCTATGATATGTCCGGGTGTTTTATAGTCCTGTCTGACGTCATAGAACCAGTTACCTATACAGGTATCTGTCTGCCACACGTCGCTTGATACCTCGGAAAGCTGACTCTTTTCGATATCAAGTATTCCCACGCTGTATACTTCTTTTGCGCGTTCTTTTTGATTGTAAACGGCTCTGTTTTCGCCGTATTTCTCGATAGATTTATTATAGAGATAGGACACCGCCTCAAGTCCCTCTGCATAGGGATTTGAGTCATCTGTCTTTTCAGCTCCCCAGTACAGATGGAACGGAAGTGCGCCGTCGCTATACAGAAGATCGGGCTCGAATTTGTCTATCATCTCCTTCATAGAATCAAGCCAGTAGCGATGGAAGTCCTCGTTCTGAGTGTACCACGGAACAACAGCAAAGGGATCCTGCGCATTTTCTACGTAGTGCTCCTTATTATCATAATAGAACGGACAGTCGGGATCATTTCCATCGTACGGAATACCTGCGTACGGTCCTTTCTTATCTGCACCCTTATTTACGGCAAACCACGAAAAGCTTGCGGCGAGATGCTCGGTAAGTCCAAACGGAAGTCCGTGCTTTTCAGCTGCCTTTTTCCACTCCATACAAATATCTCTTTTCGGTCCTACGTTTACCGAATTGAACTTATTGACCTTGGAATCGTAGTTGAAAAAGTTATCGTGATGTACAGCCTGTGCAACAAAATATTTAGCTCCTGCGCGGACGTAGAGATCCATAAGCGCATCGGGATCGAACTTTTCTGCTTTCCAAAGCTCGCAAAGATCCTTATACCCGAATTCCGAGGGATGTCCGTAATGGCGGAGATGATATTTATAGGCATCGCTTCCCTCTATATACATTGTTCTTGCGTACCAGTCGCCGTACATAGGTACGCTTTGCGGTCCCCAATGGCTCCAAATACCAAATTTTGCGTCCTTAAACCATTTGGGACATTCAAACTGTCTGAGAGATTCAAAGGTTGGTTCAAATTTTTTCATAGCTTTTTCCTCTGTTAATATATTTTCGTTTAATTTTTATTTTCAAACGGTAAATTTCCGTTTAAATTACTGATCTTCATTTGTGATATGAGTGCAGTCGGCAAGAGAGATAACGACATTTTCAGCTTCTCCAACCTTCCCGTTCATTCTGCCGTAAATAAGCTCTGCCGCCTTTGTTCCGATAGTTTCGACAGGCTGCATAATGAACCTCGAATTTTGCGGAAGCAGAGGCTCGGGACTGTCAAATCCGAGGAGTACGGGCGGATTTTCAAACGAACTATAAGCCTTCAAAACGCCTACGGTAAGCTCGTGATTTGAGGTAAAAAGAACGTCAAGCTCGGTGCTTTTAAGCTCTTTTGCAATAGTATATCCCGACTCTACGGTATAATTTCCGCTTCCTCTGAACACGCTCTCAAGACCTGCATCTCGCAGTGCGTCATCATATCCGAGCCGCCGCTCTCTTGCCGTATAAACGCTGTCGGGACCTTCAATTATTCCAAAGCGTTTATGACCCATATTTATAAGCTCACTGATGTTTGAGCGCACAGTTTCTCGGTTTGATACTATAACCGAATCAAAGACGTTTTTATCAAGCAGACGGTCGATAAGCACTACGGGAATATCCCCTGTGCTTTCGACTATTTTTTTGCTGTTTTGCGAGCAAGGCATAAGAACTATACCGTCAACCATTTTATTTTTAAACATACGCAGTTTCTTTGACTGCTCGCTTTCGCTGTTATGACTGCTGCTGACGATAACGCTATAACCAAAGCTCTCAAGATATTTTTCAACGCTTTCAATTATACGCATACTGAACATATTACTGAGCGCGGGTACGAGTACTCCGACAGTCATACTTTTACCCGTTTTCATAGTTTTGGCTATCGGATTTTGAACGTATCCGAGCTTTTTTATGGCATTTTCTATTGCTTCGCGGTTAGAATCCTTTACAGACTCACCGTTAATATACCTTGAAACAGTACCGAGCGCAACGCCCGCTTCCCTTGCGACGTCCTTCATCGTAGCCACTACTATCACTCCCTTTTGTATCTAGTTGAAACGTTTCAATTTACAGAATATATTCTATCAAATCAAATCTCGTTTGTCAATAGTGAGTATAAAATATTTTCGCTCGGATATTTAGAATTATTTTCTTTTTTTATTCTCTTTTGCTCTTGACTTTTTACAAAATAAGTGATAGACTCTTCTGTGTGCTTACAGCACTCCTTTTGAAAGCAGGTGGCGAAAATTTCACATACAAGATCAGTATCATTTACACGAAACAAAAATCAGATAGATCCACTGAGTGGAAATCTCTTTAAAAGCATTCTTGCTTTTGCAGTTCCCATTATGATAACGGGAATCCTTCAGCTCACCTTTAACGCCGCCGACATAATAATCGTCGGTCAGGCGG
Organism: Eubacteriales bacterium; assembly: GCA_045580325.1. GTDB lineage: Bacteria > Bacillota > Clostridia > Oscillospirales > CAG-272 > SIG672. The sequence goes on along the minus strand of JAZNNR010000019.1, from coordinate 15,896 downwards.
CAGGAAGTGATGCTGTCGGTCAGGTCGGAGCAACAGGCTCTATAATAAATCTTATCGTTAACGTATTTATCGGCTTTTCTGTCGGCGTAAGCGTAAGCGTTTCGCGTGAATACGGCGCAGGAAATCACAAGAACGTAAACAAGCTTGTACATACGGCGGTCGCGACCGCTCTTATCGGCGGTATAATATGCGGACTTGTCGGATTTTTCGGAGCACGTTATTTCCTCACGCTTATGAATACCGACCTTATGCACATCGACGGCTCTACTCTGTATATGAAGATATACTTCCTTGCGATGCCCGCGTCTATGATGTATAACTTCTGCTCGGCAATACTGCGAGCGCTCGGAAACTCCAAAACCCCCTTTGTTATACTTACAAGTGCAGGCGTTGTAAACGTAGTATTCAACCTCTTTTTCGTGTACGTATGCGGTATGACTGTTGACGGTGTCGCACTTGCTACCGTAATATCTCAGTACATCGCTATGGTGTGGATACTCATCTACCTTTCAAAAGTAGACGGGCCTCACAAGCTGAATCTCAAAAAGGTCTGTTTTGACAAAAAGAGCCTGAGATCAATAATTACTATCGGCTTCCCTGCCGGAATTTACGGCTCTCTCTTTTCTCTGTCAAACGTTGTAATTCAGTCATCTGTAAACTCATTCGGCAATATAGTTGTAAACGGAAATGCCGCTGCCGCGAGTATCGAAGGATTTATCTACACCGCGTCAAACTCATTCCATCAAGCCGCGATAACCTTTATCGGTCAGAACAGAGGCGCGGGAAAATACGACCGAATACTCAAATCTCTCGGTGTGTGCGCTGTATATTCTCTTATATTTGAGTTTGCCCTTGCTTTTATAACCTATACGCTGAGCAAACCCCTGCTCGGAATATACATAAAGGACTCAAGTGCCGCGATAATGACCGGAATAATACGTATAGGCGCTATCGGAATACCTCACTTCATTTGTGGTCTTATGGACGTTGTAAACGGTGCTCTTCGAGGGCTCGGAGCTTCAACATCGCCGACGATCATTTCTCTTCTCTGCGTGTGCGGACTTCGCGTTGTCTGGATATATACGATCTTTGAAAGATACAGAACTCTATCTATGCTCTATCTCGTATATCCGATATCGTGGGCAATTACCACCTTCTTTCTTACCGCACTCTTCTTTATACTTTACTTTATAAAGCTCAAAAAATTCAGGAAACTCTCTGCCCAGAACGCAGAAAACACTCTATAAAAACCTTTATTTCGGAGGTAAAAACATTGAAAATATACAGTTCTGCCGAAGAGCTTATCGGAAAAACTCCTCTGCTTGAGCTACGCGCAGTAGAGAAAAAATATTCTCTTAAAGCGCGGCTGATAGCAAAGCTTGAATATCTAAATCCCGCAGGAAGCGCAAAGGACCGTGTCGCAAAGGCTATGCTTGACGACGCCGAAGCGCGCGGACTTATCTCAGAGGGCGCTGTAATTATCGAGCCGACCTCGGGAAACACGGGTATCGGTCTTGCGTCGGTCGCCGCATCCCGCGGATACAAAACTATTATAGTTATGCCCGACTCGATGTCCGAGGAGCGCAGAACTGTGCTCAAGGCATACGGTGCAGAGCTTGTCCTCACCGACGCATCTCTTGGTATGAAGGGCTGTATAGAAAAAGCCGAGGAGATTGCAAAAGAAACCCCGAACAGCTTTATCCCCGGACAGTTTGACAATCCCGCAAACGCGAGGGCGCACGAGGAGACCACAGGCCCTGAAATTTGGGCGGACACCGACGGAAGTGTTGATATTTTCGTCGCAGGAGTCGGAACAGGCGGAACCATTACAGGCGTCGGACGCTATCTGAAATCGAAAGATCCGAGTATAAAAATTGTCGCAGTTGAGCCGAAATCCTCGCCTCTTCTTTCAGAAGGTATTGCATCTTCTCACGGCATCCAGGGCATCGGAGCGAACTTTATCCCCTCGGTGCTTGACACAAAGATCTATGACGAGATAATAACTGTTTCGGACGAGGACGCTTACAAGCTTGGCCGCGAGATCGGAAAACTCGAAGGCATACTCGTCGGAATATCCTCGGGTGCGGCGCTCAGTGCGGCAATAGAGCTTGCAAAGCGAAGTGAAAATGAGGGCAAGAACATCGTAGTTCTTCTCCCCGACACAGGCGACAGATACCTTTCCACTAAAATGTTTAAATAATTATTAAACCAAGCAAAGCCCTGTCTTACGGCAGAGCCTGCTTGGTTTTCATTTTTATTTCCGAATATTTTTTCCTCGTTGCCTCGCCGCCGCGAACGTGCCGCTCTGATTTATTTGTGTCAAGCAGCTCCTTAACCTCGAGATAAAGTCTGTAATTATATTTTTTAAGTGTTCCCGTAACGTCTTTATGTACCGTTGATTTACTTATACCGAATCTTGAAGCCGCCTTACGCACAGTCGCGTTGTTTTCAAGCATATAGAGAGCTATCTCTTCACATCGCTCGTCCCTTTTGTCCGAATATACCTTTCGCATTGTTACCCTCCGAGATTTTTTGTCGGATACCGATGTTACAGTATATGTGAGGGTAGGCTTTTTATTCTGAATTTGAGGAAATTTATTTTTGTTTTCTCTCTCTGAGGAAGGCATACTCGTAGGGGTCGGCGCCTCGACGACCCGCATTCCCCGACAAACAAGCTTCGTTACAACTGCTTCATTCGCTTCGCGACACCTTTTCAAAGGACGGCTGTGCGATAGGATAAACACCTCATCCGTCGCTTCGCGACACCTTCTCCCACTGGAGAAGGCTTTATAAATAGGACGCCTTACTTGTAGGGGCGATTCACGAATCGCCCGAAAAAATATATACAAAAACAGCCGCACCCCTTTTAAGAAGTGCGGCTGCTCTTATTTATTTGTTACTGCTGCGGGCCAAGTACTATGCTCGAGCTTCCGGTTTCGTAGTTATAATTTGCTATATACTGTCGAAGCAGGATAACGTCCTTCATATCGATGACTCCGTCGCCGTTGACGTCGCCGTAAAGAAATTCGGGTGCTTCGGGAGCAAACTTTGCGGTAAGTGTACGGTCTGCTTCTGCTATAAAGGTAAATGTTGCATTTTCCGAAACAAGCTCGCCGTTTTCATACCAACCCTTGAAGATATATCCTTCGTTTGCTGTTGCTGTGAGGGTTACGGTAGCGCCCTGTTCGTAGATGCCTGCGCCTGTAACGGTTCCGCCCTCTTCAGGTGTCGCGGAAATAGTGTAAATCGGCATATCGGGAGTTGCAAAAATAATATTTGCATTTGTTAAGCAGGAATTTCCGCTATCAATCGAAATCTTATCCCAATCATTCTGATTTCCACCGTAATATACAGTGGTAAGCGCATAGCAACCGTAGAACGCATCTTCACCAATGCTCGTTACGCTGTCGGGGATTACTATACTCGTGAGGCTGCTGCAACCGGAAAACGCAGAACTAACAATGCTCGTTACGCTGTCGGGGACTGTTATGCTCGTGAGACTGCTGCAACCGGAGAACACAGAACCCCAAATGCTCGTTACGCTGTCGGGGATTACTACACTCGTGAGGTTGCTGCAACCGGAGAACGCCAGAACACCAATGCTCGTTACGCTGTCGGGGATTGTTATGCTCGTGAGGCTCCTACAACCATAGAACGCACCAGCACCAATGCTCGTTACGCTGTCGGGGATAACAAGATCGGTTACTAAAGTATTGTTCAAATAAAGATCAGCTCCGTAATAAATCGGGTTTGAACCATTAAGGCCAAAATCAATACCGCACCATGCCGAAATATCTGTTATATACACGCTCGTGAGGCTGCTGCAACTTTGGAACGCATACTCACCAATGCTCGTTACGCTGTCAGGGATCACTACACTCGTGAGGCTGCTGCAATAGGAGAACGCACAATCATCAATGCTCGTTACGCTGTTGGGGATTGTTATGCTCGTGAGGCTGCTGCAACCACGAAACGCATAATAAGCAATGCTCGTTACGCCGTTTCCTATCGTTACACTCGTGAGGTTGCTGCAATCATCGAACGCATAATCACCAATGCTCTTTACGCCGTTTCCTATCGTTACACTCGTGAGGTTGCTGCAATCATCGAACGCATAATCACCAATGCTCGTTACGCTGTCAGGGATCACTACACTCGTGAGGCTGCTGCAATAGGAGAACGCATAAGAACCAATGCTCTTTACGCTGTTTCCTATTGTTACGCTCGTAAGGCTGTCGCAATTGTAGAACGCATAAGAACCAATGCTCTTTACGCTACCTCCTATAACAACTTCTTTAACAGTCGCGTTATTTTTAAGTATGTTGCTTGGAACGTACGAGCCGTCAAATACGATCTTTTTGATGTTATTTACGCTGAAAATCGGGTTATCGCTCGAATAGTAAGAAGAATTATAATAAACCGTGTGTAAATTGCTTGCTTTATAGAAAATTTGTGTTCCTATGCTTGTTACGGACGCAGGGATTGTAATTTCGGTAATTCCCGTGCAGCCGTAAAAGGCGCGCTTGCCGATGCTCGTTACGCTGTCGGGGATAGTTATGTTTGTTATGGACGTGCATTCGGAAAAAGCAGAGTCGCCGAGGCTCGTTACGGTGTATCCGCCGAGAGTCGAGGGGATAGTAACGTCGCCGCTTATACTTGTGTCAACATCGGTTATGGTCGCCTCGCCGCCCGACACCGTATAGGTGAAATAACCCTCAGTTTCTGCGTTTACAGACATGCTCGTAATGACAACAAGGGTTACGAGCGCCGTTAGTATAAGGGTGAGCGGAATTAAGTATTTGAGTTTTTTCATTTTGTTTCTCCTTTTGGGTTTAAACATATATAACTGCACAATAATTGCACTATTATGGTAAAGTATAGCACAAGAAGACAGATATGTCAATAATTTACGCGTAAATCAACGATTTGTAAATATAATAACGAAAATGACGGCAGCTTTTTCGGCTACCGTCGATTTTTATTACTTTTTAATTTCCGAAGCTTCGCGCTTCATATTTTCAATATCGTCTATCGAAAGATCCGACTTATGCGGTATCGGCTTCCAGGTAACCTTCGTGCAAAGAGCAACGAGGGAGGATGCGTATCCGATAAAATCGAATATCGGGAAGGTGATAACGTAAAGTATGTATTTATACCATTTCATCTTCTTTATATGATGAAATTCGGTAATGCACACGTATGCCGAAAGGAGCACGTGGCTTCCGTAATCCTTTCCAAAACGCACTACCGAGCGCCAGAATACTTCGAGAGCTTCAAAAATATCTCTGCTGTCAAAAAGCATAAGTCCGGCAAATGCGACCATAACGAGAACTGTAATTATCGCTGTTACAAGCTCGTGCGGAAATACCGTAAAAAACATATCCGCCGAAGCCACGCGGCGCATTGGTGTTGACTTTTTCCTAAAAATGTTGCAGAAAAGCTTTCCGCCAAGCTCTACAAACGCTTGAAGATGTCCTTTTGCCCATCTTATTCTCTGTCGCATCGCTATTTTGAGATTTGTCGGCTGTTCATCGTAAAACTCTGCCGCGTCGCAGTAGGATATATTATATCCGTTTACGATAGCGTCTGCCGAAAAGGCTCTATCCTCGGTAAAAGAGGTATAATTCCAACCGTTTTCAACGATCTCAGAGGCAAACAGATAGCCTGTTCCCTGTATTCTCGTCGGGATATTCATAACAGAACGCGCGCGGTGCTCTGTTCGTGAGCTTCTCATCCAGTGGAGCGCATACGACGAGGAAATGATACTATCATCAAAATTCTTGGTGTTTCTGTACGAGGTTATTATCTTTTCTCCGCTATCAAATGCTTCGTTCATTCTCGAAATATAATCTCTGTTGAGAAGATTGTCCGAGTCGAAAACGAAATATCCGTCAAAGGATCTTATCCCAAAGTCTCGCTCTATATTTTCAAACAAAAATTTCAGCGCAAAGCCTTTCGTGCGGTGCTCATTATCGAAACGCTCATAGCAGATCGCTCCCTTTGAGCGCGCTATCTGCGCCGTTTTATCGTCGCAGTTATCGGCGACGACGAAGACGCTTACAAGCTCGGCAGGATAGTCCTGTGCGGCTATACTGTCAAGAAGATTTCCGATTACCGTTTCTTCGTTTCGCGCGGGAATAAGTACCGCATATTTATGCTGACGTTCGGTTTTAGCAAAGACCCTTGTTTTAAAAAGTCCTACCGCGACAAATATCGATCTATACGCATATACTACCGCAAATATCAGTCCGCAGACTCCGCAAAAGCTAAGCAGAGCTTCAAAAAATTCGCCCATCGGGGACCACCCTCCTTTCGCTAATAATGCTGATTATCTAAAAGGAAATCAGTCCTCTATATATGCTTTTTCGATAACTACGTCGTGAAGAGGCTTGTCGCGCATATCGGTCTTTACAGAAGCGATCTTGTCAACTACTTCAAGGCCCTCTACGACCTGTCCAAATGCCGCGTACTGTCCGTCAAGGAAGGGACAGTCAACGTGGCAGATGAAGAACTGCGAGGACGCGCTGTTATAGTTCTGCGATCTTGCCATAGAAAGCGTACCGCGCTTATGCTTTATCGGATTATTTACTCCGTTTGCCGCAAATTCACCCTTGATGTTGTGTCCGCTTCCGCCGATACCGATTCCCATCGGATCGCCGCCCTGTATCATAAAGTTAGCAATTACTCTATGGAAAATAATTCCGTCGTAGAATCCTTCTTCAACAAGGTTTTTGAAGTTTTCAGAGCTTATCGGAGCGTTTTTCTCGTCAAGCTCGATTTTTATCGTTCCATAATCTTTTATTTCAAGAACTACCATATTTTTCTCCTTTTTATCTCATAGCGGTCGGTTTTACCGCCCTTTTATTTGCGCGGCAAATAGCGCACGCGCACAGAATATTATACACTATCCGCCGCCGGTTGTCAAGGCTTTTCTCAGGGCGCTGCCCTATGACCCGCAAAGAAAACTTTTTGAAAAAAGTTTTCTTTGAACTTTCAAAAACTTTAAAACAAACTTATTATATTTTCAGAAAAGTTTTTGAGAGAGTGCAGAGGGAACTTTTTTCAAAAAGTTCCCTCTGCAAAAAAGGCTTCGGATTTTCCGAAGCCTTTTATATCTTATTAAACAAGAATATCGGGGTCTGCCGCGTTATTCTGAAGAAGGATATTGAGATTTCCGTTAATGGTGCGGAGCTCATCGATAAATTCCTTTGTATTTGTGTCATTTTTGAATTTAATATCAAAGGTAAGATCAAACATCGTTCCGAAGTTACTGCTCTTCACCTTAACGAGCTTCCAAGTCTTTGTGTATTTTGCAAGACACTCGTCGAAAACGCCAACGTAATTGAGGCTTTCGGGAACCGATATCTTGAGAAGCATCGGGGGAGTACTTGACGAGCCGTACTTAATAAGTCCGAGAACGAGGAGAATAGCACAGATAAGAACTGTTATGATAGCCGCGCAGAGTATATATCCCATTCCGCAGGCAAGGCCGATCGCAAGACCTGCGAATATGTATGCGAGGTCCTTCGGGTTACCCTGTGTGCTTCTGAAACGGATTATTGAGAAAGCACCCGCGAGTCCGAACGCTCTTGCAAAGCTATCGGATACGAGCATAATAACCGTTCCGATGATCACGGGAAGAAGAACGAGGGTTATTGAAAGTCCCTTTGAATAGCGCTCATTTCTGCAAGAGAAAAGATAAACGAGTGAAAGGACAAGTCCAAATCCGAATGCGGATCCTGTAACGGCGAGAAGTGCTCCCACCGTAAACTCATTGGTAAGTATACTTGGAATTACAAATTTTAACATAGTTTAGTCCAAAGCCTTTCTTAAATATGACATAGTAATTATATATTTCAAACGTCGTCAGAACGCTGAATTGCAGCTTCTATCGGTCTGCCTGTAACGAGTCCCTCGTATTCTTTTCCGTACTTCGAGAAGCTCGTCATAAATATCTTCTTTTCCGAAAGATAAGATGTAAGCCAGAGCGGAACGGCATCGGAGATCTTTATTTCCATCAGATAATATCCCGCGGGGAGAAGCTGTGTTCCGTAGTCTCCGTAGTCGAGGCTGACGTTTTCCCTTCTCGTTCTGATATTCTTATCAAAGGTCAGACGGAATTCGGGGTTATCCTTTGCAAACATCGCCATTCTGTCGTATGCGATAAAGATCTTGGGAGCAAGTCCCTCGTATCTTTTAAACATAAATTCTATTTCTTTTGCCACCTGAGTGTCAATATAGGTGTCTTTTTTCAGCTTGGGCGCCTTGCCCGTTTCGATAAGCTCGAGAGCTTCACCGTATCTCATAACGGCACGTCTTTTGGTAACTATTCCCTTATATTTCTTCTTTATCTCGAAAAACACCTTATCGTCGGGTGTTTTTGGCGGAAAATACGCTCTGAGCCTTAATTTTTCTTTATAAGTCGGCTTACTTGTCGACTGAATTATCAGAAGATTATCGGGAGTATCAAAATAAAGATTAAGCAGAGAGTAATCCTGTTCGTTAACACAGTATTTATCAAAATCCATATACTGCCCAACAAAGTCTACCATTTCGCGATACTGCTCGGCATTAAGTAAAAACTTTTTTTCATATCTTTTAAATACCGATATTGCCATTTTTCTACTCCATACTACTTACTTAGATGCTGTATCAAATCTTCACGCTGTAAGTCTAATACACATATGTTAACTTCGCGTTAACATCAAATGAACTTTCGTCAGCCAAGTCCAGCTTTGTATATTTAAACAAATTATGACTTTATTTTTGAGCAATATGCACACAAAAATCACTTACTGCCTGCGGCTTAAATATATAGAAACGGTTATTATAACAGATGACAGAACGAGCGATGAGATCAAAAAGAAAATGTCGGTAAGCAGACCTGTCGTGCTGTTTGTCGAGAACACTCTGATGTCAAAAAGGGACAGTACAAAAATTGCAAGTGCTACCGTCGCAAAAACGGTTGCAAAGACTATAAGTGATACCCAGATCTTTCTATTTTTCAATCGACACTTGCTCCTTCCAAGTTAAAATCCTTATAAATATTACTTTAAAAGAATTATAACAAAAAATGAACAAAATGTCAATAGTTTTTTACGAAATTATTTATTTTCAGTTTCGTAACCGTCGAGTCCCGCCTTTTTGATCGCGCAAAAGATGCGATGTTTTATGCCCTCGTTGGTCTTTTCCATTTCGGCTAGCATAAGCTTATACTTTTCCCTATCCGTGTTTTTATCCTCGGGGCACAGGCTCTTCGTTACGGGTATCTCGTTATGCCGCACGAAATATTTTATATCCTTTTCGGGCGCAAGAACGAGCGGTCTTATCATCGTTATCTGCTTTCTGTCAAGGAAGGTAACGGGCGAGAATGTACCTATTCTTCCCTCATTAAAGAGATTCATTATGAAGGTATCGACAACATCGTCAAAATGATGTCCGAGCGCGATCTTATTACAGCCCATTTCCTTTGCGGTATCGTGAAGAATACCTCTTCTCATTCGGGCGCACAGCGAACAGGGATTTGACTCCTTTCTCACGTCGAAAATTATCTCGGCGAGCTGTGTTTTTACTATTTTATATTCAATTCCAAGCTCTTTGTAAAAATTCTCAAGTCCCGACATATCGCTATCCTTAAAGCCCATATCAAGCGTTATGGCGCAGACCTCGAATTTCTGCGGATAAAAACGGCGAAGGTCGCACATTACGGCAAGAAGCGCAAGAGAATCCTTGCCACCCGACACTCCGACAGCGATCTTATCGCCCTGGGAAATCATTTTATAGTCGTCGACAGCGCGTCTTGCGTAGCTGAGAAGCCGTCTTATATTTTCAAATTTCATATTTTTTTCCTTTCGTGAAAGGTAAAAAGGTAAAATCTTTAACTTAAATATCTTTTCTGCATATTATGAGATCAGAAAAACATAAAGAGGGAGAATTTATTATGGCAATAAAAATCTTCATTGACCAAGGACACAATCCGAGAAATCCCAACGCTGGCGCCGAGGGCAACGGACTTTACGAGCAGAACATAACCTACGAGGTCGGTATTTTGCTTGCAGAACTGCTTAACGCAAATCAAAACTTTGACGTAAAATTATCCCGACCTACTCCCGAAACCTCGCTTGGAAGCTCAAACGCCGAAAGCCTCGCTATCCGTGCTGCCGAGGCTAATAATTGGGGCGCAGACTATTTCATAAGCATTCACGCAAACGCATCGACCATCAGCAGTGCTACGGGCACAGAGGCATTTGTTTACAGCACCACGTCGCCAGCCTATAATTTAGCCGCGCATATAACCGAAAACATCTCTGAAAAAACAGGACTTCCAAACAGAGGAGTTTACGTGCGCCCGTCCTTATACGTACTCAGGAAAACGGTTATGCCTGCCACTCTTGTAGAGCTTGGATTTATCACAAACCCAATAGACGCCGAGCTTATGGACAAAAATCCCAATCTCTTTGCCGAGGGAATATATCAAGGAATACTTGACTATTTCGGTCTGTCCTGATTATCCGCGCATTTTGAGCATTTCCTGTGCAGCCGACATAATGCCTATCTTGCCCGATTCATATGTCAGACCGCCCTGAAGATATGCTGTGAATGGCTCTCTCATAGGTCCGTCAGCCGAAAGCTCTATCGAAGAGCCCTGAACGAATGCCCCTGCCGCCATTATTACGGGGTCGGAGTATCCGGGCATTTCCCAAGGCTCAGGAGTTGCAAAAGAATCTACGGGAGAAGCATACTGTATTCCGCGGCAGAATGCGCAGAGTCCCTCTCCGCTTGCACACTGTATTCTCTGTATTATATCGTATCTGTTATCATTCCATCTCGGCTCTGTGATATATCCGAGCTTTTCGAATACGTATGCCGCAAGAGCCGCTGTTTTGAGTGCCTGCGCTACCGTATGGGGAGCAAGGAAGAATCCTCTGAACATATCTCTGTTCTGTCCGAGAGTTGCGCCTACCTCACTGCCCGTTCCGACTGTGGTATGTCTGTACGAAGCAAGCTCGACCGCTTTTTTCGTACCTGCGATATATCCGCCCGAGAGCGCCGTGCCGCCGCCCGCGTTTTTAATAAGCGAGCCGAGGATCATATCCGCGCCGACCGCCGTAGGCTCAATATTCTCGCAGAATTCGCCGTAGCAGTTATCAACGACAACGTATGCGTCGCAAAGAGCTTTGGAGAATTTTACGATCTCGCCGATCGTTTTTACCGAAAGCGTAGGTCTTGTCATATAGCCCTTTGAGCGCTGTATGAAGACCACCTTTATCTTGCTTCCGTGCTCCTCGATTTTCGCCTTGATAGCGGGAAAATCTATCGAGCCGTCGGGAAGAAGGTCAACCTGATCGTAGATAACTCCGAAGTCGGCAAGAGAGCCTTCTCCTGTCTTACAGGGAGTAGAATCGGGGTTTATTCCTATAACCTTTTCAAGAGTATCGTAGGGCTTACCCGTAACTGAAAGCATAACGTCGCCCGGACGAAGAAGCGCGTAAAGACCGATAGCGATAGTCTGTGTTCCGTTTACGATATTATGGCGAACGAGCGCTGCCTCTGCGCCGAAAACGTCTGCATAGATAAGGTCGAGCGCTTCTCTTCCCTTATCGTTATAGCCGTAGCCTGTCGTTCCCGCGAACATAGAATCGCTTACTTTGTGCTCTCTGAAAGCGTCAAGAACGCGCGAGGTATTTTCAAACGCGATGCGGTCAAACTCGGCAAATTTTTCGGCAAGCTCTTTTTCAGCCTGCGCTACGAGATCTGTTACTGTTTTACTGAATTCCATTTTTAACTGTCCTTTAATATTCAAAATCATTACAGAGTAGATTTTACCACAAATATCGGCGTATGTCAATAAAAAATCGGCGGAGAATCTACTATCTCCGCCGATTTTTATACTTATTATAATTTTATTTAGACTCGCAAAGAGTATTAAATACAGCGTTTACGAGTTTAGTATCTGCCTGTACCTCGGTTACTGTAACGATATAGTTAAGACTTCCCGACGATATAACGTACATAGTCTGCTTCATATTTATACCCGAAACAGTATTATTAAGCGAGATCTTGGTAAGCTTTACTCCCACTTCGTTAGTAGGATGCGCTACCTTTACGTTAGATATATTCTGACCGAGAGCAGAAAACTGAGGTCCCATAGTAGACATAAATTCGTCTGCTGTAAGATCGTCATAAAAATCGCTCTTGCCTTCATACGCAACCGTAATATTATTACCGCCGTTTTCGCTCGATATTACAACTACGCTTCCATTACTAACCTTCCACGCTTCGGGATATGCAAAGCGGATATCTCCGTTGTCATACATCTTATATCCGTCGGGAACGGTCGGTTCTTTTTTCGAGTTATCCTCTTTTTTGTCGTCTACGTCTTCCTTTTCATCGTTGTCGTCTACATCGGAACTTTCGCAAGATGCAAATGCAAACATTGATGAAATCAGGATAAGTGATGCAAGAAGTACACATAAAAGTCTTTTCATTTTTGTTTCCTCACTTTTTTAGTTAATTTTCGCGGTGCTCATATAAGCAATCTGTGTTTAATTATTATATCACATGTGTATTTATATGTCAACACATAATTATCACAGCTTGTTTTTCTCTTCTGATTATTTACCACCGTCTTGATCAGATTCATTGTGTCAGTTTTTAATTTAAAATCAACTCACCTCCAATGTTTGTAGTTAAAAATCAACTATTTTTAAACAATTATAACGCATTATTAACTAAATGTCAAGAGTTTAAGTTAAAAATGTTATAATAAATTCAAAGTGAGGGTGATAGAAATGAATATTGGTGATAAAATAAAAAATGCCAGAGAAGATATGGACTTATCTCAAAGAGAAATAGCTGCTATGATTCCGATGAATCAATCAAATTACTCCAAAATAGAAAGAAATCTTCAAGAACCAAGCTTAGATCAACTGCGCAGAATTTGTCAGATTCTAAATCTTGACCCCAGATACCTTCTTAACCTTGATATGTATGATTCCTTGACTGACAAGGATATTAAGCTTCTAAAGGACATAAAAAAATTTATAGAAGATCATAAAAAATAAAACAAGATAAAATTGCAAAAGGCACTTGCGAGTTTTCGTCGCAAGTGCCTTTGTTTGAGTTTAAGCTATATACTTTTTATAATATTTCTTTATAAGTTTTTTGGTTCTTCTTGTTTTTGAAATATCTCCGCTCATAAAAAACAGCAATTCCTGAAATCAAAGCCTAATGACAATCGTTTGACTTATTTTCAGCGTTTCCACATATATTCGCAGAAACGAAAGGTAATGTCAAGAGTCGCAGTAGACATGCTATTCTTAAAATCAACATCTTGTACCCAATAGTCCGCATCATACAAGGACCAACCGGCGTTCACTTCAAAGGTTACAGTTCCTTTGCAATCCGAAAAATTCATAAAGGCAAAGCTCCCTATTTTCGTAACGCTTGCGGGTATAACGATGCTCTTGCATGAAATACAATCAGCAAAGGCTCTTTCCCCTATATTCTTCACACCTGCGGGAATTTTAATTTCCTTTAAACTTTTACATCCATCGAAGGTATACGGGTGTATAACTGTAATCTTGTTCGGAAGATTGACACTTTCAAGTTTTATGCAGTCTCGAAAAGCCGCCTCTCCGATAAAGGTTACTGTTTCGGGAATTTGAACGCTTTTCACTTTATTGTTTCCTGCAAATGCGCGAGCCTTTATCTGAGTTACTTTATCTCCGCTTGGTGAATGATCGGGGATCATTATATATTCGTCTGTACAATCTCCGATAGACACCAAACAAGTTCCGTTGCCGTTAGACATATAAAGCAGTCCTTCGCTGGGCTTTATCTCACCGCAAGCGGTGCATTTATTATTTTTAAATTGGTGTTCTACCTTTTTCGTTGTTATTTTTGTACGTAGGACCTCTTCATCACACCTAGCGCAGTAAACGACCTCGTCGTATGAGCCTTCTGTCGTGCAAGTCGAAGCCGTCTTGTTCTCTACGGCGCGAGTTAGCTCAGGGTGAATATGTCTTTGACCTGCGATAATCGCGAACACTATTACAGAGGCTAACAACATAACAAAAGAAATTGCCACTATAAGATTTATATATGTATATTTTTTTCGATTCACCGGTGCGCTTTCTTGTGAAGCTAATTCTACCTCGGGAATATTTATCTCTCCTTCATATTCATCACTCAGCAAATAATCCGAGGTAACATTAAACAGCTTACTGATACGCATAATATTTTGCGCGTCAGGCAGTGCCGTTCCATTTTCCCAGCGGCTGATCGCTTGCCTAGATACATCCAGCTTTTCCGCAAAATCTTCTTGCGACCACCCTTTGGCTTTTCTAAGTTCGATTAGTTTGTCGGATAGTTTCATAATCATTCCTCCTGATTTGGTGGGCTCATTATAGCAAAGTAAGCCTCAAAATACCACCGCTTCAAGCTTACAATTCCGCAACAAGACTTTACAAAGCACAAAAATCTTGTTTGCGGACCTATGTTTATCACGACTTTCTTCTCACATACGATAGGATGGCGCTTATAGTTTAGCCGCCACTTCTGATTTGATTATATCACACTTTTAGCCTTTGTTTGAGTTTAAGTTATATGTTTTTTATAATATTTCTTTATAAGTTTTTTGGTTCTTCTTGTTTTTGAAATATCTCCGCTCATAAAAAACATCAGTTTCTTGTTTTGCGGATATGCTACGTGATAATGAGGAAATCCCTCACGCCCGCCAATCCAGTTTCCTTCTGTTTCAATACTTCTCACAGAAGTCCACTCTATTTTTTCTTTTTGACCCCACAAATATATAATTTTAACGCCTTCCTCCGAAAAAACATAATACATTGGGGATATAAGAAAGACAAACAGAGGAAGCAGTGTAAAAGCTGCGAATCCGACAGCGAGCCAAATTTCTCGGTCTTTTGCGCTGAATATAGCTAAAAGGGTAAAAATAATAAACATTATAACAGCAAAAACGAGATGCGTGTTTATTGCAATTTGTTTTTTCTTATCTGACACATTAGCACCGACCTTTTAGACAACATTAGTTTTATATTCGAAATACTTAGACGGATATGCTACAACGACATCGCCTGTATCCTTTTTAGTTACAACGATAAAAGGATCTCCGGGGTGTGTAAGCTGGTATAACGCTTTACTCGACATAGGAAATTCTACGCTCCACGTATAATTGTCTTTGGGTATATTCCAGCTTTTACCGCTCTCAAAGTACATTATGTAAGCACGCACTTCGCTCAGTTTTTTATTTACATAGCTTCTGTTGTTGGTACTGTATGTGTCCTCTATGACGTTCAAAACGACTTCTTCACTTACTTCATAATCGTCAAGCGATACCCTTTTTATGCTGTTTTTCAGGCGGATATGATCGACCGCAAGATATGCTATGATAAAGACCAGCGCAACAAGAAGTACAAGCTTATAATATTTTTGGAAAACAAGCATTGCCACAAGTAAAAGTGCCGAAAACACACATACAGGCACAATAGACCTACGGTACTCAAAACGCGACAGATTTGCCGGATTTTCCAGAATATTCTTTACATCTCTTTCTATATTATCATCTGTCAAAATTTGTTTTTTTGCCACATCAACACCGCCTTTCTGATACTATTATACCACAACTTTGTAAACATTTCAACCGTTTCGAGAGTTCGAATCTGACCAACACACCTTTGCATCTATGGCTTTGTAAATGATTTTTTATTGGTAGGGGCTGGCGCCCACGACAGCCCGTTTGTGCGGCGTTTTTCGGGTCGTCGAGGCGCCGACCCCTACCGTATAGAGATTCGAATCGGTCCGCGGATTTGCGGGGGTTCTCATCATTTTCTGCTCATAGTAAAACAAAAAAACACGCCTTTGGCGTGTCTTTT
>JAZNNR010000018.1:0-169988 GCA_045580325.1 Eubacteriales bacterium | reverse complement strand
GGATAGGGCAAGCTGGTCTGCACCCGGCTTGCCTCTCGCCATGTTGAGACTGAGCTTCATATCGAGAAATTCTTTATATTTTTGCAGTTCTTTTTCAAGTTCTGCGGAAATTTGCGATTTTGTCATTTGAGAATATTTCATTTTGATCTCCATACTGTTTTGTGCGTAAAGACTAGAAATTATCAGAATTCTGCGTTTCCGGTAGTTCTCGGGAAGCTTTCAACGTCACGGATGTTGGACATACCGGTAACGTACATAATAAGACGCTCGAATCCGAGACCGAAGCCTGCGTGGCGTGTGCCGCCGTACTTACGAAGCTCTGCGTACCAGCCGTAGGTATCCTTGTCAAGACCGAAGGTGTCGAACGCGCGGTCGAGATAATCAACTCTCTCTTCACGCTGAGATCCGCCGATAAGCTCGCCTACGCCGGGAACGAGCAGGTCAACTGCCGCAACAGTCTTGTTATCGTCGTTGAGGCGCATATAGAACGCCTTGATCTCCTTTGGCCAGTTCGTAACGAATACAGGCTTGCCGAATACCTTTTCGGTGAGGTATCTTTCGTGCTCGGTCTGCAGGTCATATCCCCAGCCGACAGGGAATTCGAATTTTTCGCCGCACTCGGAGAGAAGCTTTACTGCATCAGTATATGTGATCTCTGCAAAATCGCTGTTTACGATGTTTTCAAGACGTGCGATAAGTCCCTTATCTACGCGGAGATTGAAGAATTCAAGCTCTGCTCTGCATTCGGTGAGAAGTCCGCGGATAACGTACTTCAGCATTGCCTCTGCAAGCTCCATATCGTCCTTCAGATCGGCAAATGCGATTTCGGGCTCGAGCATCCAGAACTCAGCTGCGTGGCGGGGAGTGTTGGAGCGCTCTGCTCTGAAGGTCGGACCGAAGGTGTAAACCTTACCGAATGCCATAGCGTAGGATTCTACGTTCAGCTGACCCGAAACGGTGAGCGAGGCTTCCTTGCAGAAGAAATCCTGCGAGTAATCGATAGTGCCGTCGGGATTACGCGGAGGGTTCTCCATATCAAGAGTGGTAACGCGGAACATATCGCCTGCGCCCTCGCAGTCAGATGTAGTGATAAGAGGGGTATGCACGTAAACGAAGCCGTTTTCGTGGAAGAAACGGTGAAGGATCTGCGCCGCAACGCTTCTCACGCGGAAAACTGCGGAGAAGAGGTTGGTACGGGGACGAAGATGAGGCTTGGTACGGAGAAATTCGAGCGACTGACCCTTCTTCTGCATAGGGAAGTCGGGGGTAGAGGTGCCTTCGATCTCGATCACGTCAGCCTTAAGCTCAAAGGGCTGTTTTGCCTCGGGAGTAAGCTCGATTTTACCCGTAACGACAAGTGCCGCGCCTACGTTCTGCTTTGCGATGACCTTGTAGTTTTCGAGCTTCGTTTCCTCGAATACGACCTGAAGGTTAGGGAAGCAGGAGCCGTCGTTAAGCTCGATAAATCCGAACGCGTTACTTGCGCGGATAGTTCTGCACCAGCCTGCAACCGTTACCGTCTTACCGTCAAATGCTGACGGATCTTTAAATATTTTAGTGATTTCTGTTCTTTTCATTTTATTTTTTCCTTTCATGGTAAAATAGCTGTATAAATAGTGCTTTTATATTAAAGACTTTTTATTTTTCTTTTTAATGACTGCGACCGTTACCCCTGCCGCCGCAGCAAGAGCCACTGCAGATGCCGATATTATAATAACCACCGTAAAAACGTTTATTTTGTTGGTCGAAAAATCTTTCTGCACTGAGCTGTCAATCGTATCGTAGGATATACTTTTCATAAATACAAAGGGGTCTTTTCGCTGCCATACAGGGAAATATACTGTGTTTTCTGTCGGTACGGGAATTTTCTCACCGGGAGCATATACCGTCTTTTTGTCGGAAGTCCAACCGAGGAAGATCATTTCCTTTTTTTCAACAGGAGCTTTGGGCGCTTTCAGCGTTTTGCCGTTGCTCACAAAATATTTATTACCGCCAAACTCCACAAGAAGCTCGTTTTTGGCAGGATTTTCGTACTCGGAAATACGCATCGTGGCGAAATTCGCCAAAGTGTCCTCTTTGTTCTTGTAAAAGGCTGTAAATACAACCACAGGCTCACTCAGCTTTTCAAGCGTTTCGGCTGAAACTTCGAACCTCACTACGCCTTTTTTTGTAGCGGCGGTTTCATACCTCATTCCGTTTATATAAAGCGATATATTGCGGTTGACCTTGTCTTTAAGAGTTATTTTTACCGTAATATCGCCCGATTTTTTTATCGTATAAAGGAAATCGGAGGACGCACCGTAGAGGGTGATATTGTCAGACGGGAGCTTTTTGCCGCTATCGCCTTCTATTGTGAAGATCATATTATCCTCGGCATCAAGGCCTCTGTCTTCTATATAGGGCTCGCGAAGCGCCATTTGATCGTCAAGCCAAGCGATGCGGTCGTACATCCATTTGCGCATTATTGCAAATTCTTCCTCAAAGCCTTCGGTTCTTGAATCCTTCATGTACCAGTTATTTCTCGCACCGAGTCTCTCGTAGTCCTTAATGGCTTCTTCTTTGATATATTTGTAATATATATCCATTGATACGAGCATATCGTCTATCGCTTCGCGGATCTCGAAATAACGTGTCTGTGCGCGGGAGATAAAATTCGGGTCAAAGGAGAGCATCTTCCACCAGCGCGCTCTGCCGCCGATGTTGAACCACGAATTTGGGTCCATCCAATCTTCCTTGAGCGTTACCTGATTGCCCGAGCCGTTGTCGAAGTCCCAAACGGGAGCAAAATGAATTTTTCCGTTGTCGATATAAAGGAAAATACTCAGCCAACCGAATTCAATATTTTTGAATATATTGAAAACGAGCCAAAAATCGATAAACGAATCTATATCGATATACTCGCTGTAATGCTTGCCCTTGTTGTTATAGAAGGTCGGGGAAGCGAGAGCATCTTCGAACTCGTTGAAAAGATTTGTTACGTACGCGAGCATTTCGGGACACGTGTCAAGACGCTCGGGATTGTCGAGATGAAGGGGAATCTCATAGCGCTCGGTTACTATAAGCGTTCGGTCGTCGTCGTTTCGCGCGTCATATTCTATAAGATAGCCTGAGGTTATATCGAAACTTGACGTATTGTAATAATCGGATATAGTATAATTTTTGTATTTGCCCGAAGTTATCCACGAAAGGTCATTCTTCATTTCCTTTGCAAGAGAGTCTGCCTTTTCTTTATCCATCTTTTCACGCATAGCAATAGCGTAAGCGACGTCCTCGGCGGTATCCTCCCAGTCGAAAATATCGACACACTCCTCGCCGACACGGATCGCTTCGCAAATCTGATAAAGACCGAGATTTTTGCCGTTGAGGTAGAGTGTTACCCAGGTTGACTGGGTATAATAAAGTCCCATAGTACCCGAAAGGTCATATGCGAGCTTGTTTCTAAGGTGGGTAACGTCATAATAGTTTGCAAGCAGATACCAGTGGCGGCTTTCATCCATACCGAAAAGCGATTCCTTTTTGGGAAGCTTAAGCTTAATGGAAATTTTTTCGTCCCTTACTTCCCAAGTGGAATTTCCGCGTCCTCGTACTTCAATAGGCATAGCCTCGCCCTTAGTGTATGAGTTTTGACAGTCTTCGTAATATTTATTATTTTCAATAATCATATCAGCACCTTTGTACTCCGTTTTTGAGTATATCGGGTGTTTGTCGTCTGTATTTATTCTGATAACGGGAATCGAGTCGCTAAGATAAGAGTCAAAAGCCTCGCTCTCGGCGGGAGCATAACTACTTCCGGCGGTGGTTTCAGCGATACAGGCAAGAGTCGGGAGCACCGCTACTATCGCAAGTATGAGGGCGAGCACCTTTATTAAATAGCCATATTTACTTTTAAGCTCGTAAGTCATAGCGGTTTTCCTTTCTTAAATGACTTGTAATTTGAAAAAATCTATGGTATTATAAAAACAACCTAAGCGTTTTGGAGTAAAAACTATGGAAGTAAAAAGATTTTCTAAAAATGACAGCGGATTTATCTGTCTGAACTGCGGCAGGGAGGTAAAGCCTCTCGGTAAGAGCTCGCGCGATCACTGTCCGTTTTGCCTTTGGTCGATACACGTCGATATAAATCCGGGGGACAGAGCGAACGAGTGCTGCGGACCTATGGAGCCGATCTCGGCTTTGCCCGACGCTAAAAAAGGCTATATCATAGTATATAAATGCACAAAGTGCGGTGAAATACACAGAAACCGCGCCGCGCACGATGCTGACGTCCAGCCCGACAGCATAAAGAAGATAATAGCACTCACCGCGATGCACTAAGCGTATAAAATAAAAAAACGTCCGGAAATGTCGAAAAACATATCCGGGACGAACCAAATACCTATTTTAGTCCGCGGTGCCACCCGCATTGATGCAAAAAGAGCATCCACTTTGTGAGTTTTAATACCGTCTTTGTGTCGGCAAAGAGTGTTCCCAAGCTTACTACTTTCCCCACCGTGCTTTCAGCCTACGACACGGATTCTCTGACGGGATTTCCACAAAAGCAGAGTCTCTTACTATACATTATATATCTAACAAATATATTTGTCAAGGCTTTAAAAGAAAAAACTCTTTTTTGTATCAGCAAAAAGTACAGTAAACGCGCGTGATTTTTGATAAAAAGCACAAAAATGAGCGTAAACTTAAAAAAAGTAAAAAAAGATATTGCAAAAGTGAAATAAATGTAGTATAATTACAGGAGTAAATAATGCAGAGATATACTCTGCGGTAAAAGTGGAGGAAAATATGGATTTTATCGAATATAAGCGATTTGCAGCTTTTTTTAAGGAAAACTACGATAAAGTAACTAAAATTATGATTATTGCAGGAATTATTGCGACGTTCGTCGGCGGCATTCCCGCGATTCTCGGATTTATGTACTTTTTTGGATTTTATGATTTGAGATTCTATTTCCTTGTAGTAGCTGTTGCAGGCGTTGTTACTTGGGGATTTGGAAGCGGAAGAATTGTAAAGGATTTCGAATTTGACGATATATTTTACAGAGTGTCCCGCGAAATAAAGGATAAGTGCGAATCCAAGTTCGGATATGCTGACGACCTCAAAAATGCCGTAATGTTCGAAGGCTACGTAATAGGCGACGAGGATGCTGCAAATGTCAGAAAGTTCGGAAGCGTATGCGTTTCGCCTATGGCAAGAGTTTGCTACGTATATTCACGTAAGGAAAAGCTCTACGTTTTCACACGCACATTTTCTCTTACAGAGGATTTCTGCGAGGATAAAGAGTATGACGTGCATTACAGCGTAATAGAAAGTGCAGAGTATATCACAAAAGAGCTCACACCCGAAATTACCGTAAATAAGATACTTATCAAGGACAAGGACAGAACACTTCTCGAAGCTTTCGTTAAGGTAAGCGACTACGACTGCGAATCCTTCCCCGAAAAAGTTATTCACAGAAGAAATCACATTCTTTCCCGTATGTAATTTAAAAAACGTAATTAAAACCTCACGTGGTAAGCGTGAGGTTTTTTGCTGCATAACGAAAATCTGCTATAACAGAACAAGCGAATGCTTTTGTGGAAAGGCTCCCTCCGGGAGGGAGCTCCCGACGAAGTCGGGTGAGGGAGAATTCGTTACAAGAAAGTTAATTAACACTCTAAGTTACGCAGGCTCCTTCCGTCACGCTACGCGTGCCACCTCCCTCTCGGAGGGAGGCTTTCTGTTAGCCCCATTATAACACAAATCGGCAGAGAAAACAAGTTCTCCGCCGATATTTATATGTGTATCCGTAGGGGAGACCTGCGGTCTCCCGCGGGCGAACACAGTTCGCCCCTACCATGTTCCGAAAACATCCTTATGAGAAGTAGCGTTAAGCGTGAGGTTTTTCTTTTAATCAGTGTTTACTATAATATCGCAGTTTTCACTTATGGAAAAGTGCTTTAAATATCTGTTTTCAAGTGGAATCCACTCATTTATAAATCTTTCGTGCAAAGTAGCGCCGTTACGCTCTAAGATTCTCTTTGACTGCGTTTTCGCGCCTACTGTCATACAGACCTTTACACTGGCATAGTCGCCAAAATAGGGGTGGAGCGAATACGCACCCTCGACTATCAGAACCTTGGAAGAGGGGACCTTTACTGTCTGAGTGAAAGTGTTTTTCGAGCAGTCGAAAATTTTGTATTCAAAATCCTTTTTAGTGCCGAGATTTTCGATGATCTCGGTGAAAAATCTCTCACGGTGGAGATTTCCTCCGACCTCGTCCATACGCTCCCTTGTACGCATTTCGCTCGGCAAAAAGAAGTGGTCGGTGTGAATTATCGGTGCATCAAAAAGTCCCGCGAGATATTTTGCGGCAGTTGATTTCCCCGATGCCGCCATACCGTCGATGGCGACGATCACGCAGTCGCGGCTCTGGGCAGCGTCTTGTACAGCCTTGATTACAGGGAAAAGCTCTTTCCAAACGGAGAGAATAACTCGGTAGGACGGCTTGTAAAGCTCTCTGTAAAGCGGGCTGTGCGACACAGCCTCTCCCATATGGTGCGTCGTGTAATATTCGAGGTACTCTTCAAACTCCTCTGCCGAGCAGGGAAGAAGACCTCTTTTTGCCATATCCGAGGCGCATAAAAGCTTTGACTCGAACGATCGGGCGTCCTCGTTTTTCTCGCGCGCGGATATAATAAACATTTTGCTGATTATTTCGGGTGAAATCTCTCTTGCCATGGGCGAGGTGAGATTCAGACGTACGTATTTTCCGCCGATCTCTTCAAAGGCTTCCTCGTCCTCTCGTACGGGAAATGAATCAAGCTCGGCGGTGAGCCGCTCAAGAATCAGACCTTCATCAGAGATCATATGAGCGTTTCCGTACTCGGACTGCATAGCAAGCTTTATTATATCCCGACTCTGCATCTGCGGATATTTTTCTATATGTGAGATGAGTATCTTTTCAAAGGGCTTCATAGATAAATTACTTTCTTTTTATCGACTTTATGCCCATTTTAGCACGATAATACACACTATTCAATAATTTTTTGTAAATTATAGCCGTTTTTGCGATCTTCTGTCAGCAAAAGACAATCCCACTTGACAGACGGGTGTTAAAGTGTTAAAATATATAATAGGAAATTTTGTGGCAAATAATAATTTTGACAAGGAAAATAAAGGAGCCTTACTATGAGTTTACTGCGTTATGCTATGCTTGGAAATATGAAGCGCTTTCTCTCAAACGTTAAAGCTGTCGCTAAAAAAGAAAATATGAGCGGATTTGTTGTTTTCAATAAATTTCTACTCTGCTTTGCGCGTACAGGCTGCGGTTACAGCGACTATATGAACTATAAGCTCTATAAGAGAAGCTGGTCGGAAATAGACGAGTACGTTACGATAAAGCATCAGGATAAATTTTACGAGATCGTTTGCCCTTCGGCATATAAGAAGGATTTTACAATAAAGCCGAACTTCCTTAAGAATTTTAAGGATTATATCGCGAGAGATTATTTCGTTGACGGAACGCTCGAGGAGCTTGAAGAATTCCTCTCGAAAAACAGCGAATTTATGATAAAGCCGTACGACGGAAACGGCGGACATAAGGTCGAAAAAATGAGCCGCGACAGCGTAGGGGATATAGAAAAATTCCACGAAAAGCTGATTAGCGAGCGCCTTTTCATCGAAGAATGCGTAAAGCAACACAGCGAAATGAACAAGCTTTGTCCCGCGAGTGTAAACACGGTCAGAATAATGTCATTCGGATATAACGGAAGATCGCGCATAGTATATGCCGCACTCCGTATAGGCAACGGTATTGCCTCTGTTGATAATTTCCATCAGGGCGGTATGGGTTGCTCTATCGACTTTGAAACGGGAGTGCTTGTCGGTAACGCAGTCGATAAAGACCTTAACGAATTTGAAAATCACCCTCTTACAGGCGTGAAATTCGACGGCTTCCAGATACCGAACTGGGATAAAGTAAAGGAAATAGTACTTAGTGCGGCGCTTGTCAGCGATAAGATACATTTTGTTGGCTGGGACGTAGCTATCACCGAAGAGGGTGCGACCTTTATCGAGGGCAACCGCCGTCCCGGATTTGATCTCGTTCAGGTGCTTTCCGAGCGCGGACGAAAAGATATGATGCGCGAATGCCTTGACGAGATAAACGCTACCGAGGGTACAAACCATAAGATATAAAAAAGAATGCAAGTAACGCAGAACAGGTTACTTGCATTTTTGTTATTTATTATCCTTTTTCAGTTTATTTTTCAGCGTTTCCTTTACTAAAAAGGCAAGTGCTTCAGAAAGAGTCTTTCTTTTTTCCTTGTCAAATTTACTGAGCGCCGATATAAATTCCTTTGCCTTTTCAAGACGGTCAATAGAGAGATCTGTGAGCGTTTTTGCGCCCGTTGCCTCGAGAAGCTCAAAGAGAGATTCGGTAAACTCGCGCCGCTTGTTGTAATCAAACGACGAAAGCCAGTTTTTCAGTATCTTGTCGTTGCGCTGATTATTTATCGAACCCTCGGGCAGTACGGCAAACTTGTTTACGTCTATGCCCCAAGTAAATCCGTCGTGCTGATAAACGCCCGATGCCGTCGATCTTACGGTAACGAACTCGCTGTCGTGGTTCAGCAGCATACCGACTATCGAATTTTCGGGAACGAAGGTGTGTATGCGGCCTTTCAAAGCTGCGTAGCTTTCGCTTTCGGTTATTTCCTCGGCAAAGCCGGGACCGTCAAAATTATATACCGCGCATATCCGCTCTCTTACCGGATAATCTGCATTAAGGGCAGAGTAGAGCGCGAGATTTCCGCCCTTTGAGTGTCCGCCGACACGTATGGGTGAGGGGAATTTTTCGGCAACAGAGTCAAGATATTTTTTAGCCGCAACCTGAGAGGGAACAGTGTAGCAGTAGCTCATACTGAAATCCTCTCTCCAGCCGACGATAGTGTCGTCAGTTCCGCGAAATGCGACGAAAAGGTGTCTGTCCCCCGTATCGACAGCCATAGCCGAAAACTGCTTTTCCTCGCGCTCATTTGTGTCAGATACGAAGGAAGTAAGCTTCATATCGCCAAATCGGCGGGTATTTGCAGCTATTTTCAGCACGTCGTGTATAAGGTCGGGGATTATCAGGCCAAGACTTTTGTGCGCCCGTTTTGCATCCGAAAAGAATCGGTGAGATGCTTCCTTTAACGTGATCGTACTCGAAAAATCGTTTGTAACGATTCCCGAAAAATCGAGATAGGATATTTCGCTGAGAATAAGCGCATCTACCTCGCAAAACGGGGAACTGCACACGCTTATATCTCCGCGCCATTTAAGATAATCAAAAATATTTGCCATAAAATCACTTCAAACTGTACTGATATGCCATTCTGTGTTTATCACCGTCAACATTTACGTATATCGTTCCGCAGTGGACAAATCCCAGAGCGCTCAGAAGCCTCTGCATAGGCTTGTTGTCGCGGTGAGTGTCTATTTTTACGTTTCCCGATTTTTTTATTGCCCACTCGATGCAGCGTTTTCCGATCTTTCTGCCGCGCGCGGCTTTACTTACACCTATTCGGTGAACGACCGAGTAGGGAAGAGTGTTCAGCCACTCGCCTTCGTATATTGTGCGGTAGGTCGGATCGTCGGCATTTTCTTCGAAGTAGAAGGCGGCGAGTACGGTATCGCCCTCTACCGCGACGTAGCCGTTACCCTTTTCGGATACGTCTTCGATTATTAAGTCAGTGTAAGGGTAAGAGTCCTTCCACTGCTCGGGATTTCCGTTTTCCTGCATAAACTGCCGCGCCTCTGCGTAAAGTCTGCACACCTGCTCGAAGTCCTCGGGACAGGACTTTCTGATTATAATATTATCTGTCATAATAATTACTTTTTAAGCACCAAAACGTCGTAAGGAGAGAGCTCTACCTTACCTGAGTACTTCTTTCCTGTGATCATATCTGTCATTTCCTCGCGAAGTATAATGGAGCCTTCGGAGTTGTTACATTCGGCAACGATAAGCCCCTCGCTGTCCTCTCCCTTGCGGGGCGAAACGATAAGAGTACCTGTGATCTCATATCCCGAAACTCCCGCGTCTGCCGAGGCAAGAGAGATTATCTTTGCCATATCTTCGCTTGACGGGATAGTGCCGAGAATATAGACCTTGCCTTTGCCAACCTTCTTGCAAATTACGGTTGCCTTGCCGACAAGAGTGGGATAGCCCTCGGTAACGACCGCAAGAGCGTCCTCGTCAGCTTCGAAAAGCTCATAGTAGTCCTTTCCTGCGAATTCCTCGCCGCTCGTCCATTTTGTCTTTATAAGACCTTCTCTGTCGGGCGCTTCGTAAGCTTGACGGACTCCTGCAAAGTCTTCAAGACTGTTGTAAGGGCGGTTTGTGAAGCGCGTTCCGATAGAGCTTCTGATGTCGCTCATAGGACCGACTACCCAAACTCCGCCGTCCTCTACCCATTTATGAATACGCTCGGTGAGGTCGCCCTGATCAAGCGAGAGCATAAAGGGAGAGAAGAGAAGCTTGTATTTTGAAATGTCCTTTTTTGCGCCGATGACGTCGGGGCGAAGACCTCTGTTTACTACGGGCGTGTAGATACTGTTATAGACAAGATCGCGGTAACTCACTCCTGTAATAACGCTCTGCGTGTCGAACATGTTCCAGTTAAGCGACGTGAAATGAATAGCGATTTCGGTATCTACCTTCGTGTTGTTTATAAAATCGGCGCACTTTTCAAATTCGGACGCTGTGCGTTTGACCTCATCGAAAATGTGGAGAGGACGTCCCGATGGTGCAAGCACAGAGCCGTGCATAAGCTCGTGCCCCGCCCAGTGAGTACGCCAGAGCCAGTACATCGCGCTCTCGCCGCCGAGAATAAGAGGCATCCAAGAGTTTACGCGGCAGAAGCCGTAGGGCTTTATGCTTTGCTCTGTCGCCTCGGAGCCGTTCCAGCAGGTAGAGGTTTCGGTGTTCCAGAAAGGACGGTCCTTTAAGGGACGTACAAAATCGTACCAGAA
The DNA here is from genome assembly GCA_045580325.1 of Eubacteriales bacterium. Taxonomy (GTDB): domain Bacteria; phylum Bacillota; class Clostridia; order Oscillospirales; family CAG-272; genus SIG672. Next base: position 159,002 of record JAZNNR010000018.1, on the reverse strand, counting down.
GCGCTGAACGTGAAGATCGCGTGGATGATCGTAGTGATTGTACTGAATAATATCGCACTTTTCGGTAAGCGTTTCGTAGTCAACCCCGTCAAGAGGCATAGTGTCGGTGCCGATGGGAGCTTTCGTGTATTTTCTAAGAATATCAGCCTGCATACCGATATAATTTGAGTGCGAATTGCTCTGGAAAATGAGATATTCAAGTCTTAGATGAGGATTATGCCAAGCGTTTATCGGTATTCTTATTTCGTCAAAGCTTGAATATTCCTGACTCCAAAGGGTGAGATTCCAAGACTTATTGAGATTTTCAACAGTACCGTATTTTTTTATCAGATGCTCGCGGAAAAGTGCTTCGCAGTGAGGGCAGGTGCAGCCTTGGAGATATATCTCGTTGTCTATCTGCCAACCCATAATACGCTCGTCGCCGCCGAATTCCTGTGCCATCTTTTCTACGATACGGCGGCTGTACTCTATATAATGAGGATTGTTTGAGCAGCAGTGTCTGCGACCGCCGTGTCTTACCTGCACGCCGCTGCTTTGAAGCACGGTAACGTCGGGGTGCATCTGTGAAAGCCAAATAGGCGGAGTTGCGGTAGGGGTGCAGAGAAGTACGTCGATTCCTGCCGTCGAAAGCTTGTCTATAACCTTGTGTACCCAAGAAAAATCATAGTTTTCGGGAGTGGGCTCAAGTCTTGACCAAGCAAATTCAGCTATTCTCGCGCAGGTAACACCTGCTTCCTTCATTTTCGAGATGTCATAATCGATCTCTGTTTCGTCCCAATCCTCCGGATAGTAGGCTGCGCCTATAAAGGGCTTTTTGTAGTTGTCCATAGCTTCGTCGCCTTTCTTTAAGAAAAATAAAAGAGGTATATCACTTTTTTAATTATAACATAAAAAGGTTAAAAATCAATATAAATACAGTTAAAAAATACAAAATCGTTTTACAGTGTAAAAAGAGATAATATTTACCTGAAAACCCTATTAAGTTTGCAAAAAATTCATAATTGTATAATATAATTATACGCAGTAATTATGTAAAGGATTTTAATGATGAACTATTTCAAAAAAACAGTAAGATTTACCGCGCTTGCTTTGCTTTTGGCAACTGCATTTTCACTTTTTTGTGCTTGTGATAACGGCAAAAATGATACTTACGAAAAGGAATTTCCCGACGTAAATGAGCTTGAATACGACGTAAATGATTATCTCAAAGCTCCAAATCTTGCAGACGTGGTACTTCACAAAAAACAGATAGACGATTCTGTGAACTACGCACTTGTAAGTGTGCTTCTCAGAAAGGCAGAGCGCACAACCTATAAGGACGCGGACAGCGCAGAGGTTATGCTCTACGACACGGCAAATATTACCTTCACAGGCGTACCCGCAGACGAGAATATCAAGCTTGATGACAGTATTCTTGCTTCGATGAGCAACGCATCAAGTATGCAGGGAAGTAATCTCGTTATTGGCTCGGGGAGCTTTATAGGCGAGTATTACAGCGAAGATCCCGCAAAGAAAAACAAGGGATTTGAAGAGCAGCTTATAGGCGTAAAGGTCGGCGAAACCAAGGATATTCTCGTTACCTTTCCCGATGAATATAACGTAAAAGAGCTTTGCGGGCTTGTGGTGAGATTTACTGTAACGATAAATTCGATAAGCAGACCGACCCTTGGCGAGCTTACCGACGAAGAATGTAAAGCGGCTACAGCTTTTGAAACGGTAGAGGCATACAGAGAGTATCTTGAAGAATATTACGCAGGCAATTACGCATATGCCGCCGTTTATAGTAAGTGTGAGATCACCTCAGAGTGCAAGGTTCTCATTGATACCTACATTGACAGATATATCCACGACAATATAATATACAGCTACGGAAAAGATCTTAGCCAAAAGGAGTACGATGAAGCGTACGAAGATCTTTATTCCTCTATCTACGACAAGGCTCGTGAGTGGGCAGTAGGCATAGCAAATGAACGTATTATTCTTGAGCATTTCTTTGATGTGTGCGATATTACTCTCAGCGATGAGGAATTTGAAGAAGCCTTTGATAAGGACTGGGAAAAGAATAAAGCAAATTACGAAAAAACCTACGGAGTTAAAACCAAGGAAGAGGCACTTGAGCTTCTTGGTAAAAAAGAGCTTGAACTCAGCTATATGTATGAAAAGTTTTTAAGAGTTCTCCCTAGTTTCATAACGATAGTAGAATAATTTTAAATAAAATAACCGATTTTTGTTGACAATCAGATTTACTTGTGATATACTTAAAAAGTCGGTTAATTACGCCGGTGTGGCGAAATCGGCAGACGCAAGGGACTTAAAATCCCTCGGTGGCAACACCGTACCGGTTCAAGTCCGGTCACCGGCATAAAAATATCGGATAGGCTCTGCCTATCCGATATTTTTATATCAGTACACAAACATACGCAGAACCGCGCAAATCGCAGATTTGCTAATCGACGCAAGGAGAATATAGGATAAAAGAGAACTTGGGCGTCGATTTTGGTTCGTAAGTCCGGTCAAAGAGATAGGCTCTGCCTATCCGTTATTTTTATATCAGTACATAAAGATACGCAGAACCGCGCAAATCGCAGATTTGCAATTTGTAGCAAGAAAAACAAACGGGAGCAGGAAACTATATGCTACAAATTTTGGTTCAGTAAGTCCGGTAGCAGATATAAAACAAGAGATAGGCGTTGCCTATCCTTTATTTTTATCTCTTCACTCTTCACTTTTCGCGAGTTTGACGCGTGAGGATGATTTTGAAGGAAAGGCTTTAAGAATATTATCAAAAACATATTGAAAAATGCACAAAATTGTGATATAATGCGATTGTCACACAAACTGAATAATCGGAAACAGGGGTATTTTTGCTTATAGGGATACTATACCCTTTTTTAGGCATACTTATTGATGTATAGCTTCGGCAAAAATGCAAGCTCCACTATCGATAAGTATAGCGAGTAGTATCTCTATTCCGATAAGTTTGTGTGACGACAATCGGGGTTTGCGTTTTTCGGTGTGCGTAACTTCGGTTGTGCACACCTTTTTATTTTGTATTTGTGGAGGAACATTTATGAAAACAACTAAACTTGTAATCGGAATAATCAGTATAGTTTTATTTATGGTTATAGCTTTTCAATCATGTGCGGCCGGAATTGGTAATGCACTTTCCGAAAATGGCGAAAGTAGCGGCAGTGCGGGATTTTTTGTAGCTTTATGTATGTTAATTGCCGGTATTGTTGGCATCTGTACCCGTAAGAGTATTGGAGGAGGATACGTAAGCGGAGCTTTTTATGCTATCGGCGGACTTATAGGCATAACTAATTATGGCTCGTATTCCGACCTGATGATTTGGTCTATCTTGTCCTTTATTTTCGCGGGTGTCTTTATACTTGGTAGTATTTTGACAAAGAAAAAGCTTGCATCAAAAGAAGCCGAAAATAAAGAAAACGATCAAGTGAACGAATGATACGATTTACCGGCCGTCCTATATACACGGTTGTTTGTTCGACGAAGGATAATTACTTGACATAAAAACTTATGAAATCACCGAAAAACAAACCCCGATGAAACTCATCGGGGTATATTATCTGTTTTACCAAGCTGTAGGGGGATAACCCTTGGGGAGATACTTACGGGGATTTACTCTGTTGCCGTCTACGATAACCTCAAAGTGCAGATGTATTCCGCCTGCGCTTCCTGTCATTCCCTGACCGCCGAGATGCTCACCCTTGAACACTCTATCGCCTTCCTTTACGAGAGGCTTTGTATACATATGAGCGTAAAGTGTTTTTACTCCGTTTTCGTGATCAATTATTACACAGTATCCGAAACCGCCGCTGTGCCATCCTGCAAACTCAACGACACCTGCATCGGCTGCAACTATCTTTGTCTTTCTACTGGTCGAAATGTCTATACCCTTGTGGTATGAGGTCATTCCCGAGAACTCCGGTCTTCTCGGACCGTATTCGGAAGTAACCCAGCCGACTGTCGGCCAAACCATCTCTCCGCTTGCTACGACCGACTGCGTTCCGTAGAGCGTTATTTGATCAACAGCAGCCTTAATAATCACCTTGCTGTCTTCGATTCGTACCGAATGCGAAAGCTCGCCGCCGATATAGATGTCATCGTATTCGACGGTGCATTTGCCGTTTTCACCTTCTTGGTGAAGCTCGTCGGGATCGTCCGTGCCGAGCAAATGGATCGAGGTTTTGCACTTCTCGCAGGGACATTTAAAGTCTGCAAATCTTAATATCTTATAGGGAATAATCTCGGTTTCTACTCTGCGGACAGATGTTACTACAATTTCGGGATCAACACTTTCGGGTGCATTTGACGTACTGCCGAAAAGAACTGCCTTATCTATGCTTTCGATTACGCTGGCAATATTACTGTCGAGGTCTTCCGAAGAGCTTTGACTTGAAAGTGCATCGTGAAGATCGCTTATGTCTGAAACTATCTTGCTCTTGTTTGTGTAATCAAGTGTTACGTATACGCTCGAAGCATCGGTGTGCGCGCTGTTTGAGCTCGCGATATATTTGATTATATCGACAGCGAGACTCTCAAGCTCTTCCTTCTTTGAAAGGGGAGAATAACCGATCAGCTCCTCGCCTACGTAGAATGCATAACAGTCGCTGTAAATTCTGGAAAGTTCATTTGATATGAGGTTATGTACTTCGTTTGAAGACACCGTTTCAGCCGTTTTTCTTACAGCTACAAAATCTACAATGAGGTCGTTTGAGATCGAATAAGCGTATCCGAGCTTTTCAGACATCGTGCGCTCAATTTTGTCAGATGCTGTAAAGACGTCGCGTATATCGTCTACCGTACATGAAAAACGTCCGTCGATATACACTTCGTAAAGAAGCTCGGGATCTTTTTCCACGGGCTGTGAAGCATCGGGCAACCCGGGATCGACCGTACTATCGTCTGTATTAAGTTTTGCTACAATTGAAACAACGGACAGTGCAACTATAAGCAGTGCTGCTGCCACTATTATTCCGAGTGTGCTTTGCTTCTTCAGCATAATAATACCTCTCTTTGAACTTTTACCGTGCGGCTGTCATAAAGCCACAAGCCTTATCAGTATAGCATTTTTTACTCATATTGTCAAGTGATTTTTTGAAATAATTTGCTTTCTTCGAGAAAAAGCACTCGTTTTTTGTATTAAAAAGTGAACTTTTGGCATAATTGTGAACAAAAAGCCTCAATAATTTACGAAAAAAGGTTTCTACAATATATTAAAAGGCTTGAATTTGTTTTTGATATGTGATAAGATAACAATGTCGATTTCAAATCAGCTACGGAGAAATTTATGGACGAAATAATAGATGTAAATAGTGAAGACGTGAAGTCAAATCAGCTTCATATTAACTTTATGAAAAAAGCTCTGGAATATGCAACACTTGCAAAAGAAACGCTCGACGTTCCCGTCGGAGCGGTCGTTGTATGCGACGGAGAGATAGTTTCATACGGATACAACCGAAGGGAAGGCGATAAAAACGCGCTCTGCCACGCCGAGATCGAGGCTATAAACGGAGCGTGTAAAAAGCTCGGCGGCTGGCGGCTGCATAAGTGCGACCTATACGTAACTCTTGAGCCCTGCCCGATGTGCGCGGGGGCGATAATAAATTCAAGGATCAAAAACGTATATTTTGGAGCGTCCGATAATAAAGCAGGCGCATTCGGCGGACTTTTTGATATGAACAAAGAGGCTCTTAACCATCACCCGAACGTTGTTGGCGGAGTGTGCGAGGAAGAGTGCTCGGAAAAGCTCAGCACTTTTTTTGCAGAGCTTCGCAAACGAAAGAAAAGCGAAAAGGAAAGTAAAAAAAGTACCGATATATAGCTAAAAATAAGGAACAGCTTTCAAATGCTGTTCCTTTTTATCGTAAATTTAAACGTTTGCAATATCGCTTACAAGGTCGGACATAGAATAAAATCCTGCGGGCATACCGACCATAAATTCAGCCGCGCGAAGAGCGCCGAGAGCAAATACAGAGCGCGAGAACGCCGAGTGGGAAAGCGAAACAGATTCGTTTTTGCCGCCGAAAAGCACGGTATGCTCACCGACTATTCCGCCCGCGCGCACCGCATGAATTCCTATCTCGTTCTTCGGACGAGCCTCTCTTCGCTTTGTGCGGTCGTAAATATACTCGGGCTTGTCTTCAAGCGTTTCGGAGATAGCATCTGCGATCATAAGCGCCGTTCCGCTCGGTGCGTCGAGCTTTTTGTTGTGATGCGCCTCGATTATCTCGATATCGAAATCATCGCCGAGCATAGCTGCCGCCTTTTTTGAAAGCTCTATGAGAAGATTTACTCCGAGCGACATATTTCTCGAGAAAAATATCGGTATGTACTTTGAATATTCCTGCATAAGAGCGCTTTCCTCGGGTGTATGACCTGTTGACGCTACTATTATGGGAAGTCTGTTTGCCTTTGCGTATTCAAGATAAGAGGGAAGGGCTGCGTGAAATGAAAAATCAACTATAACGTCTGCTTTTTCCTTTACTTCATTTATATTTGCATATACGGGATAATTTCCTCGGCACGCTGTGTTAAGGTCAACGCCCGCAACTATCTCGAAATTTTCTTTCTCTGATACGATCTCCTCAACGGCTTGACCCATTCTGCCGTTGATACCGCAAAAAATGATTTTTGTCATTGTAAATACTCCTTGTTCTATACGGTCAGTTATATTATCAGCCTCGGAAACCTTGACGTAACCGAGGCTGCTTATGTTATCTGTTTATCAGTCCGATGTCCTTCATTATTTTAACGAGCTTTTCGCGGTTTTGAGGCTCTACCTCGGAAAGAGGAAGACGAAGCTCGCCCGAGCAGAACCCGAGTTCTTCCATTACTGCCTTGATCGGTACGGGATTTACCTCGCAGAACATAGCTCTTGCAAAGGAATGGAGCCTCAGCTGAAGGGCTGCGCTTTCCTTTACCTTGCCGTCGAAGTAAAGCTGGCAGATGTCATGTGTTTCCTTCGGGAGAGCGTTTGCCATAACCGAGATAACACCCTTGCCGCCGAGCGAAAGCATAGGAACGATCTGATCGTCGTCGCCGCTGTAAATGTCAAATAGGTCGCCGAATTCGTGGAAGAGGTCAACTATCTGCGAGAAGTTGCCCGAAGCCTCTTTGACACCGACGATGTTCGGGTGCTTTGCAAGCTCTCTGTAAACGGGAGCTGTGATGTTGCAGCCTGTACGTCCGGGAACGTTATACACGATGATAGGGCAGTCAACTGCATCTGCAATAAGACTGTAATGCTTTATAAGGCCTGTGGTGGTTGCCTTGTTGTAGTAAGGTGTTACGGTGAGAAGACCGTCAGCACCCGCCTGACTTGCAAATCTTGAAAGCTCTACTGCGTAGTTTGTATCGTTGCTTCCCGTTCCTGCAATTACAGGGATACGTCCGTTTACCTTTTCAAGAGTAAATTCGAGGCATTTTTTATGCTCCGTATCGGAAAGGGTAGCACATTCGCCCGTAGTTCCGCAAATAATGATAGCATCTGTTTTGTTTGTTATCTGATACTCTATAATTTTTCCGAGTGCGTCGAAATCAACCTTGTAATCCTTGAAGGGAGTGATTATAGCGACACCCGAACCTGTAAAAAGAGTTTTTTTCATTGCCTTAGCGATTCCTTTCTGTATATCACCGCATGACCGCGATTTGCGGAATTCGGTATTGTTGTAAAAAAATATAAAATTGGGTTGAAAAAAGAGATCTGTTATTGTATAATTGAATTTGTAGGGTTTAACCTACGTTTTTGACGGGGTTTTGTAAGAAAACGCCCGATCAACAAATTTCGCCTATACTATAATATCACAAACTGTTTTTCATGTCAAGGAGTTTGGAACTTTTTTCTTCAAACTCTTTAAATTATGATCCTCGGTCTTGAAAGGACAAATAAATTATGATTTCAAATATAAAATCTCCCACAGAGCTCAGCGTTCACGATTTCTTTTACGAGCTTCCCGAAGAGCTCATAGCGCAGGAGCCGATAGAGCCGCGCGACCATTCGCGTCTTATGGTAGTTGACCGCGAAAACGGCAGTATTACCGATAAAAAGTTTTATGACATAATAGATTATCTCGAGGCGGGCGACGTTCTCGTTATAAACGACTCGAAGGTAATTCCCGCCCGAATTTTCGGAGAAAAAGAGGGAACGGGCGCACCTATCGAGGTGGTTCTCCTTCGACGCCACGAAAGCGACCTCTGGGAAGTTCTAACAAGACCGGGTAAAAAGACCAAGGTCGGTACTACCATTATATTCGGAAATGAGCTTCGTGCTCACGTAGAAGAGGTGATTGAAGGCGGAAACAGATTGCTCCGCTTTGAGTATGACAAGACAAAAGAGGATTTCTTCTCGATAATAGACAGACTCGGTATGATGCCACTCCCGCCTTATATCACAAAGCCGCTCGAGGATAAGGACCGCTATCAGACGGTTTACGCAAATGAGCGCGGAAGCGCGGCGGCTCCTACCGCAGGACTTCACTTTACAAAGGAGCTTCTTGAAAAAATAAAAGAGAAGGGTGTGAAGATCGCGCCCGTAATGCTCCACGTCGGACTGGGTACGTTCAGACCGGTAAAGGTTGAAAAGATCGCCGAGCACACTATGCACAGCGAGTTTATCACAGTTACCAAGGAGAGCGCCGATATAATAAACGAAGCGCGTGCAAACGGCGGTCGGATAATAGCGGTCGGAACGACCTCATGCCGCACGCTTGAAAGCGCATCTGACGAAAGCGGAGTAGTTCACCCAACCTGCGACGATACGAAAATATTTATCTATCCGGGATATAAATTCAAGGCGACCGACGCGCTTATAACGAACTTCCATCTTCCCGAAAGTACGCTAATAATGCTCGTGTCTGCACTTGCGTCGCGTGAGCTTGTTATGGGTGCTTATGCGAGTGCCGTTGAGAAAAAATATCGCTTCTTCTCTTTTGGAGATGCGATGTTCATTCAATAAAAGATTTATTGAACGAACAGAGAAAAGATAAAAGAGAAGAGAGAAAAGAAAATGAAGCTTTTTGCCTTGCAAAAAGCAACAATATCTTTTCACTTTTCACTCTTCTCTCTTCACTCATCGAAGCGGGCGATTCGTGAATCGCCCCTACGGTTGTAATAACATTAAGTTCAAAAAGGAATTCATCAGTGAAAAAGAAAATTTTAGCGATAAGCGGACCTACTGCGGTGGGAAAGACGGCTCTTGCGTTAAGGGCTGCTGAGGAGCTTGGTGGAGAGATAATCTCCTGCGATTCCATGCAGATATATAAGGGTATGGACATAGGTACGGCAAAGCCGACGCGTGAGGAGCTCTCCCGTGTAAGACATCATATGATAGACGTTCTTTCGCCCGACGTCGATTTTTCCTGCGCCGAATATAAGGCAATGGCGACCGTGGCGGTAGAGGATATTCTGTCAAGAGGTAAGCTGCCGATTTTCTGCGGAGGTACGGGACTTTATCTTGAAAGCGTGCTCTATAACGGAGGCTTTTCCGAGGCTCCCGCCGATAAGGAAATAAGAGAAAGACTATCTGCAAATACACCCGAAGAAAATTGGGAAAGACTTGTTAAAATAGACCCAGAGGCAGCAGCAAAAACGCATATGAACAATCTGCCAAGAGTCATTCGCGCGCTTGAAATATATGACTCCACAGGAATAACAAAAACCGAGTGGGACAGACGCTCAAAGGAAAAAACGTCCGACTACGATGCGCGTATTATCGTACTCTACGCATCGGATAGAGAATTTCTGTACGACAGGATAAACCGCAGGGTAGATATTATGCTCGAGGCGGGTCTTGTCGAAGAGGTGAGAAGACTCGGACTCAGCAGCAGATCCACGGCGGGACAGGCTATCGGATATAAAGAGATCACGCAGTACCTTGAAGGACACGTTACCCTTGAGGAAGCACTAGATAAAATAAAACAGGCAAGCAGAAATTACGCAAAAAGACAAGAGACCTGGTGGCGACACTGCAAAGAGGCGAAGTTTGTCGATATTTGCGATAAAAACTTTGAAAATATTGTAAATTTTGTGATTTCATATGCAAAAAGTGATTGATATATAAAGAAATATGTGTTATAATATGTAGTCGTAAATAAACGAGTGCCACAGAAATCGGAACGGTGAGTGTATGGATACAGCTTATATAAAACGAATAGGATTTTATCTGATACTCGCACTGCTCGCAGTGGCGCTGATCGCGAGTCTGATATACCACGCCTTCGAGGCGCTTTCAGACGACCTTGAGCTTACCTTTCTCTCGGAAACGAGCGAAGCGGAAGCGATAGAGATGAAGGCGTATATGTCCCTTGAGGAACACGTTGTACCCGACTCGGAATACGTTGACGGAGTGAGTGCCCTGTACGCTAAGGGAAAGACCTCGCAGGTGTCGGTGGGAGATATTGCCGTGCGTCTTTACGACTCGGGAGATGCGTCAGACCTTATAGCACAGCTTGAATATCTGAGTGAAAGACTCGATTTCTGCAAGAGGGCAAACGATTATGCCGCAAAATACAGCGTCTCTCGCCTTAATGAGCTTATAGACAAGGCCGAAAACGCATTTCTGTCAGCCGATAAAAATGCTGACAAGAATAAAATGCGTGAGGAATATGAGGTGCTTCTTGCGGCAAGGTCATCAAAGATGACAAGCTCGGTCGATTATCCTACGATAATAAGCACCTACGAAAAAGAGATAAAGGCGATATACTCAAGGCTCGGCAAAGCTAAAAAAGAGTACAAATCGACACTTAACGGTGTGTATTTTTCATACTGCGACGGTTATGAGTCAAAAATAACGAAAAGTGATATTGCCTCGGCGGATCTTCACACCTTACTAAATGACGTTTCCGATGACTCTGCGCCCGAAAGCGTAGGGAAGCTCGGAAAGTTTGTAAGCCTTAACAGCTGGTATCTTGTCTGCGCGACCGATAAGACCTCGACCTATTATATGAGAATAGGCGACAAGCTTGAAATCCAGCTTGGAAGCAGCGGGGGAACGTACAAAATGTCGGTAGAGCGCGTAATAACAGAGCGCGAAAGCGACGAGGCTGTAATTATATTTTCTTCGGATACGATGCTTGACCGCGAAGACTATGAGCATTATCAAAGCGTAAAGGTCGTTTTGAAAAATCATAAAGGGTACAAGCTTCCGATCACAGCAGTAAGATATGAAAACGGTGTGTGCGGAGTGTACGTGCTTCGCGGCAGCCTGGTGAAATTTCGTCAGGTCGAGATACTTGCAGCGGGCGACGGATACGTTATCGTAACGGGCGATATTGCAGAAGTGGCAGAGGGAATATCGGCACTCAGTAAGTATGACAGAGTAATAGTAAGAGGACAAAATTTGTTTGATGGAAAGGTCATAATCTATGACTGATGAATATAAAAAGCTTCTTGCCGAAAATTTCGCACGGCTTGAAGAAAATATAAAAAAATATGCAAAAGACGGCAAAAAGCCGCTCGTCGTCGCGGCGACCAAAACGGTCGATGCAAAAACTATTAACTACGCGGCTGAGAATCTCGGACTTACCGACATCGGTGAGAACAGGGTTCAGGAGCTTATCTCAAAATACGACGAGCTTGATAAGGACAGGCTGAATATCCACTTCATAGGGCATTTGCAGAAAAATAAAGTGAAGTATATCGTCGGTAAGGTATGCCTTATACATTCGCTTGACTCATGGGAGCTTGCAAAAGAAATTGAAAAGCAGTCGGCAAAGCTCGGTGTTGTAAGTGATGTGCTTGTGGAGGTCAATATAGGCGCAGAGGAAAACAAAAGCGGTGCAGACGCTTCGCAGGTCGCGGAGCTTGTCGAAAAAATAAAAGAGCTTGAGCATATCAGACTTCGCGGAATGATGACGATAGGTCCTAAATGTCAGTCGTTTGAACAGTACTGCAAGTATTTTGATAAAACATACTCGCTTTTTTCTCAAATCTTTCTTGACAAAGAGAAGAAAAAAGACCATAATGTAGACAGGTATATTTTGTCAATGGGAATGTCCGATTCGTACGAAGCGGCACTTGCAAGCGGTGCAAACGTTATAAGACCGGGACAGTGCCTGTTCGGTGCGCGTGTCTATCCCGAAAAAGCGTAAAAAAGCGAAACACACAAAAACACAGAAAATTTTAAGTACTTTGGCTATAAAACATAGCCGCGGTGCAAAATAAAATATTGAATACTAAAATCTTGGAGGTATATCATGGGATTTAAGAACGTTATAGGAAAAATTTTTGCTCCTGAAGACGAAGAAATGCAGACCTACGCTGCGGCAGAGATGGAGAGCGAGGCAGCCCCCGAATATCAGGAAAGCGCAAAGGCAGAGCCTGCTCCTGCATATACAGCAGAGCAGAGCGCAAAGCGCGAAACTGTAACACGCGCGGCAGATTCTTCTTTTGAGCTTAAAGTAGTTAAGCCCGAAAACTTTGCATCGGTAGGTCAGATAGCAGACCATCTTATCAACCGCAGAACAGTAGTACTCAACCTTGAGTCCACTTCAAAGGAAGTTTCGAGAAGAATTATAGATTTTCTTAACGGCGTTGCATATACTCTCGACGGACAGATAAAGGCTGTTGCAAATAATACTTACGTTATTACACCCAGCCACGTTGATATTTCGGGAGAATCGCTTACAGAAAGCAAGCCTGCCGCAGCTGTAACACAGGCGGCTGACGATTCGGGATTCGGCGGTTTCTGATTATAATACAGACTGAGTTTGGAGCTGTAAAATTTGAATTACTTTGTTTACTTTATCGTTTATTTTGTTTACGGAATAATAACCATTCTTCAGTTTTTGATGATGGCAAGAGCGGTTATGTCTTGGTTCGTTCAGGATGACAGTCCGTCGCGCATATACGATTTTCTTTACTACGCGACAGAACCGGTAATATATCCTGTAAGATGCCTGCTTCATAAGCTCGGATTTGACGGAGACGGTATGATAGATATTTCTTTTCTCGTTACCGTTTTGATCTTGTTTGCCGTACAAATGATGCTCCCCGTCATTTCGATATAACAAGAGCATAGGGAATATGAAAAACAGCGAAAGAATAATGTCTGACGAGGACAAGCTTCTATACTCAAAAGTAGACGATATGATAGAAAAGGCTGAAAAGGGAAGACTTGCTTTCAGCTCTTTTATGACGCCGAGCGAGGTAGTTAGGGTTGAGAAATATCTGACATACGGGAAATGCCCGTGTGAGTGGCTTTTCGACGGCGGATATAACAGTGCCGAGCGGAAAATGCTCGTGATTTTGCCCGATTATCTCGATAAAGAGTTTTTTGACACAAACGAGATATTCAGAGCGGTATTTATTAAAAATTCGGGATATACCCAGCTCGACCACAGAGCTTATCTCGGCGCGCTTATGAATCTTTCCATAAAGAGAGAAACGCTCGGCGATATAATTGTTACAGACGGCGGGGCAGTCGTGTTCTGCGCGCTTCCGATAGCTGCGATGCTGACCGATGATCCTTCACCCCTTGAAAGAGTGGGCAGGGATAAGGTAAAAGTATCGTATGCAAGCGAGGATATTTATAAAAATTACGAAAGAAACTACGAAAGCAGTGTTGTAATAATGGCTTCACTGCGGCTTGACTGCGCGACAGCGTCGCTCACGGGGCTTTCGAGAGCCTCTGCACAGGAAAGAATTTCGCACGGGCAGGTACAGCTTAACTACCGTGAGGAGCTTTCGGTGAGCGCCGAGATCAAGTCGGGAGATATTCTTTCGATAAGAGGCGCGGGAAAATTTATAATAGAAGAGATCGCAGGGGAGACCCGAAGCGGTCGTATTAAGGTTAAAATTAAGCGTTACGTTTAAAAACAAAGGGCATACGAAAGGAGCTGATAGAGTGCTTCCGCCCTATGAACTTCAAAGTAAAAAATTTGCGAAAGCAATAAAAGGATACAGTATTACAGAAGTAGATGAGCATCTTGCTTTTGTTGTCGCGAAATATACCGAGCTTTATATGGCGTATAACAAGCTTGAAGGTAAGCTGAAAAAGGCAGAGGCAGAGCTTGGTATATGCCGTAAAAACGAAGAAGCGGCAGCACAGGCGCTTCTTGAAGCGCGTGCGAAGGGTCAGAAGATCATCGAGGACGCCGAGAAAAAAGCTGACGATATACTTGAGTCTGCAAAGAGCGAAACTGACAGAATACTGATAGAATTTAAAAAAGAACTCAAAAACGAAAAGGATACGCTCAGAATACTTCGTGCGAGAGTTGCTGACTTTATAAACAATATATACAGTCAGTATCATCAGCACATCGAGCTTCTTGAGTCTATCGTTCCCGAAATCGAAAAGGAAGACGACTGGAGTCTTGCTGATAACGAATACGTTACTATGGCTGTTCATCAGATCAAGCTTGACGTGGCTAAAATGGATAGCAGCAGAAATAGCAGTGCGTCGGATAGCACAGACGGCGCAGTCATAAGCGATGATCTGCTCGACAGGCTTATCACCGAAAGGGAAAGCTTTGACGGACTCGGAAACGCGGCTCTGCGCTATGAAAACGAGGACGATCTTATCGTTGAAATAAAGAAAAAGGCACAGTCCTGAGCATCCCGCTCGGATAAAATAAATGATTTTAATATTTAATTATACAAAGGAGTTTCCATACTGACATGGCTAAGGATTACACAAGCACTTTGAATTTGCCGCAGACGAATTTTTCGATGCGCGCTAATCTCCCTCAGAGAGAACCGGAGACTATAAAATACTGGAACGAGATCGGTCTTTACGATCTTCTTGAAAAGAACAGCGAAGGCAAGCCTCTTTTCGAGCTTCACGACGGTCCTCCCTTCTCAAACGGATATCTTCATATGGGACACGCGCTCAACAAGATACTTAAGGACTTTATAAACAAGTCGAAGGTAATGAGCGGTCATCGCATTTCCTTTATTCCCGGTTGGGATAACCACGGAATGCCTATCGAAAGCGCGATAATCAAGCAGAGCAAGCTTGACCGCAAAAAGATGTCTATTCCCGAGTTCAGAAATGCCTGCCGCGATTTCGCGCAGAAATTCGTTGATCTTCAGAAGGATCAGTTTATCCGCCTCGGCGTAGTTGCCGATTGGGATAACCCTTATCTCACAATGGATCCCAAATTCGAGGAGTGCGAGGTAAAGGTATTCGGCGAAATGTTCCGCAAGGGATATATTTATAAGGGACTCAAGCCTGTTTACTGGTGTCCTCACGACGAAACGGCACTTGCAGAGGCTGAGATCGAATATCAGACAGATAAGTGTACCTCTATTTACGTAAAATTCAGAGTTTCTGACGGACTTTCCAAGCTTGACAGCGCAAGACTTGATAAGACATATTTCATTATCTGGACGACAACACCTTGGACACTTCCGGGTAACCTCGCTATCGCGGTAAATCCCGATGAAACCTACGTTGTTGTAAGAAATAACGAAAAGGACGAGGATTATATCATCGCCAAGGCTCTTCTCGAAAAGACGATGAAGGATGGCGGCGTAAGCGACTTCACCGTAGTTTCAGAATTTAAGGGCAGAGATCTTGAAATGATGAAGGCAAGACACCCCTTCCTCGACAGAGATAGCGTTGTTCTTCTTGCCGACTACGTAACTATGGATAGCGGTACGGGCTGCGTACATACAGCGCCCGGTTTCGGTGCAGATGACTATATCACCTGCAAGAAGTATAATATGGATATAATCGTTCCCGTTGATGACAGAGGCTATCAGACCGAGGACGCAGGAAAATTCGCAGGAATGTACTACGAAGCGTCGAATCAGGCGATTCTTGATGATATGACAGAAAGCGGAGCACTTTTCGCCTCCGAGGTCATAGAGCACGAATATCCTCACTGCTGGAGATGTAAGCATCCTATCATCTTCCGCGCAACACCTCAGTGGTTCTGCTCGGTAGATGCGTTCAAGGGCGAGGCTGAAAAGGCTTGTCAGGACGTTGAGTGGATCCCCGCGTGGGGCGGCGACCGTATCACACAGATGGTACGCGAGCGCGCAGACTGGTGCATCTCCCGTCAGCGTCATTGGGGACTTCCGATTCCCGTATTCTACTGCGAGGATTGCGGAAAGGCTATATGCAACGAGGATACAATAAACTCTGTTGCAAAGAAATTCGGCGAAAAGGGGTCTAACAGCTGGTACGAGGACGAGGCACAGGAGCTTCTTCCGAAGGACTACGCGTGTCCTCACTGCGGATCAAAGAAATTCACAAAGGAAACAAATACTCTTGACGGATGGTTTGACTCGGGATCGAGCCACTTTGCAGTTATTCACGGCAAAGAAAAGGGCAAATGGCCCGCAGACCTCTATCTCGAAGGTGCTGACCAGTACAGAGGTTGGTTCCAGTCCTCGCTTCTTACGGCAGTAGGCGCGGGACTTGGCGGCGCTCCCTTCAAAGCAGTTCTTACACACGGTTGGACTGTTGACGGCGAGGGTAAGGCAATGCACAAATCTCTCGGAAACACGATAGCTCCCGATGAAATTATAAAGAAGTACGGCGCAGAGCTCGTACGTCTTTGGGTTGCTTCGAGTGATTACAGAGTTGATGTTCGCGTTTCGGATAACATCTTCAAGCAGCTCTCCGAAACCTACCGTAAGATCAGAAATACGGCAAGAATCCTTATGGCTAACCTTAACGGATTTAACCCCGATACTGACATCGTTCCGATCGAGAAGCTTCAGGATATAGATAAGTGGGCACTCTCCCGTATGAACGCTCTCGCAAAGTCTGCAAGAGAAGCATACGATAACTATGAGTTCCATATCATTTATCACGGCGTAAACAACTTCTGCACAACAGATATGTCCAAGCTTTACGTTGATATTACGAAGGACAGAGTTTACACAGAAAAGGCTGACAGCGAGGCAAGACGCTCCGCACAGACAGCTATGTGGTACATTCTCTCGGCACTTACAAGACTCATCGCACCTCTTATCTCCTTCACAGCAGAAGAGATCTGGCGCGAAATGCCTCACCTTTCGAGCGAAAACAAGGAAAGCGTATTCCTTTACGATATGCCCGAGTGGAACGAGGCTTGGAACTTTGCAGAGCTTGAAGAGCGCTGGAATAAGCTCTTCGATCTCCGTGATGACGTTATGAAGGCTCTTGAAATTGCTCGTGCAAACAAGCTTATCGGTAAGTCGCTCGACGCAAAGATCACTCTCTATATGTCTGACGAGGTAAAGAGCTTCGTTGAATCGTTCGGTGAGCTTCTTCCTACGGTATTCATCGTATCCGACGTTCAGTTCGGCGAGGGTAATGCTCCCGAGGGCGCACATACCGAAACAGACAGCGGTATTGCTATTCTCGTTGAGCAGGCAGAGGGCGAAAAGTGCGACCGCTGCTGGATGTACACAAAGACTCCGATAGAAGACGGCGAAGGCAGACTTTGCCCCCGTTGCAAGAGAATTATCGATAGCCTATGATGCTTTATATCTATATTGCTATAATCGCCCTGTCTATCGTGCTTGACCAGATAACCAAATACGCGGTTGTCGCAAATATGGTCGAAGGACAATCGATTCCGATTATAGAGAATATTCTGCATTTGACCTACGTTACAAATGACGGCGCGGCGATGGGAATGATGGACGATTACCGCTGGGTATTTATGTCAGTTTCAACAGTTGCGCTTATCGGAATTGCCGTTTGGCTCGTTGTACGCCATAAGCATATATCGAAGCTTACGGGAATAGCGTTTGCTATGATAGCGGGCGGCGGTATAGGCAATATGATAGACCGCACCTTCAACGGCGAAACCTTCGGTAACGGCGTGGTGGTCGATTTTATCGACTTTTGCGCTTTCCCTGAACTGTGGATGTGGATATTCAACGTTGCCGATATGTTCGTATGCGTGGGAGTCGGACTTGCAGTGTTTGATATTATATTTGACGAGGTCAAAAAGTACAGACAGGAAAAAGCAGACAAAAAGCTGATCGCTGAAAATAAGGTCAGCAATAATGTCAGCGACACGGAAGGAAAAAATATATGACACATATACCGACAGATAAAGAACTCGGTATGAGGTTGGACGCTTTTGTGGCGGAACGCGAGGAGATCACGCGTTCCGCCATTCAAAAACTTATCGAAAAGGGTAACGTCAAGGTAAACGACTGCCTGTCCAAAAAGAGCTATAAGATAGAAGCGGGAGACGTGATAGAAATAGATATTCCCGAGCCCGAGGAAATATCGATAATGCCCGAGGAAATAGAGCTAAGCATCGTTTACGAGGACAGCGACCTTATCGTAGTGAATAAGCCGAAAGGAATGGTAGTCCACCCCGCACCGGGAAATTACAGCGGAACACTCGTAAACGCGCTTCTTTGGCACTGTAAGGACAGTCTTTCGGGAATAAACGGCGAGATACGTCCGGGAATCGTACATAGAATAGATAAGGATACGAGCGGACTACTCGTGGTTGCCAAAAACGATAAGGCACACAACTCTCTTGCCGCGCAGATAAAGGCACACAGCTGTCTGCGTACCTACGAGGCACTCGTGGTCGGCAATATGAAAGAGGACTCGGGAATAGTGAACGCTCCGATAGCGCGTCATCCGTACGACAGAAAGAAAATGGCGGTAGTTACGGGCGGACGCGAAGCGATTACTCACTGGGAAGTCATAAACAGATACGACGGATATACCCATTTGCGCCTGCGTCTTGAAACGGGCAGAACACATCAGATAAGAGTGCATATGTCGTCGATAGGACACCCTGTGTTCTGCGACGAGGTCTATGGTGGACTTCACACAAAGACCGAGCAGATAAATGCTTCAAAAATAAACGGACAGTGCCTGCACGCCCGCACGCTCGGATTTATTCACCCGACAAGCGGAGAAGAGATGCGCTTTGAAAGCGAGCTCCCCGAATATTTCACCACACTTCTCGGAAAACTTACTTTAAAATAAAGTGAAAGAATAAATTAAAATGAAGATAACAGATATTCACGCACATTACGACGACGAAAAATTCGAGGGCAAGGAAAAAGAGCTTCTTGCCGAGCTTTTTGACGGCAACGTAGAAACTGTCATCGGTGCGGCGACAAAGCTTGAAACGTCGAAAAATCAGATAGAGCTTGCCGAAAGCTTTGAGGGATTTTACGCATCGGTGGGAATACACCCCGAAAGCGCCGATGATCCCGAGAAAATCGATTATACTATAAAAGAGCTTGAAAAGATGCTTTCGCATCCGAAGGTCGTCGCGATCGGTGAGATCGGACTCGATTATTACTGGGAGGATTATCCGCCGCGCGAGGTACAGAAAAAGTATTTCGAGGCGCAAATTGAGCTTGCTATGAAGCACGGCTATCCCGTTGTCGTTCACGACAGAGAGGCGTACGGCGACTGCCTTGAAATTGCCCGTAAATACAAGGGCGTAAGGGGCGTTTTTCACAGCTTCAGCGGTAGTGCCGAAATGGCAAGGGAGCTTGTTTCGCTTGGATGGTATATATCATTCTCAGGCGTCGTTACCTTCAAAAATGCGCGTAAAACGGTAGAAGCCGCAGAGGTCGTTCCGCTCGACAGGATACTGACCGAAACGGACGCTCCATATCTTACACCGCACCCGCATAGAGGCACGCGCAATAATTCGGCATACGTTTCCTATATAGTAGAAAAGCTTGCCGAGATCAAGGGAATTTCGGCAGACGAAATGGCACAAACGGTCGCCAAAAACGCAAGGGATTTGTTCAGGGCGCTGCCCTGAAACCCGCCAAAGAACTTTTTGAAAAAAGTTCTTTGGGAACTCCAAAACTTTGCTGAAAAGGGAAATGATTTCCTTTTAGAAAAGTTTTGAGGATTTTCAAGGAACTTTTTCAAAAGTTCCTTGAATGGGGATTGGGGCAAAGCCCCAAAGGGGCAGAGTCCCTTCGGTCTATTGACAATTTGCGACAAAAATGATATAATCAAAAGGATATAAAAAACATATTAAGGAGAAAAAACAGGTGGCAAAGAAAGAATACGGCGAACAGAGTATAACCTCTCTTAAAGGTTCGGAAAGAGTAAGAAAAAAGCCGGCGGTAATTTTCGGCTCGGACGGACTTGACGGCTGCGAGCACGCATTTTTTGAAATACTTTCAAACTCGGTCGACGAGGCGCGCGAGGGGCACGGAAATAAAATAATAACCACCGTGTTTAAAGACCACTCCATACAGGTAGAGGACGAGGGACGAGGCGTTCCTATGGACTGGAACGAGCGTGAAGGACGTTACAATTGGGAACTCGTTTTCTGCGAACTGTATGCGGGCGGAAAATACGATAATAACGACAAAAACGCTTCGTATAGCTACTCTCTCGGCACGAACGGACTCGGTGCGTGCGCTACACAGTACGCTTCGAGCTATATGACCGTAAGATCGCACAACGGGCATAGCTATTACGAAATGAATTTTGCAAAGGGTGAGCCAAACGGCGAGCTTATAAAGAGAGAACTGAAAAAGGGCGAGAAGAAGCACGGAACTATAATCAGATGGCTTCCCGATCTTGACGTTTTCAGAGAAATAGCAATATCTCCCGAGCATTATGCCGACGTGCTTGAGCGTCAGGCTATTGCAAACGCGGGAATACATTTTATACTTCGCGTAGAAAAAGAAAAAGGCTTTGAGGAAAGAGATTTTTACTACGAAAAGGGAATAGTAGAGCGCGTTGCGAATATCGCGGGCGAAAAGGCTATTACACTTCCGTATTTCATTACCTCTGAAACCTCGGGACGCGACAGAGCAGACCTTCCCGAATATAAGCTGAAAATGGAAGCGGCGTTTGCTTTCTCGAACTATTCGCAGAATATTGAATATTATCATAACTCAAGCTGGCTTGAGCACGGCGGTTCGCCCGATAAGGCAACGAGAAGCGCATTCGTTTTCGCTATTGATAAATATATCAAGGATGCGGGAAAATATAAGAAGAACGAGAGCAAGATAACCTTCTCGGATATTGAGGACAGCCTTATCCTCGTAACAAACTGCTTCTCGACAGAGGCGAGCTATGCTAACCAGACAAAAAAGGCTATAACAAACCAGTTTATAGCGAGCGCGATGACAGATTTCTTCAAGCGCTCTCTTGAAGTATATTTTGCAGAAAATCCCGTAGATGCCGAAGCAATTTCCTCGCAGGTGCTTCTCAATAAGCGCGCAAGAGAAACGGCTGAAACGACCAAACTAGATATAAAGAAAAAGCTCAGCGGTAACACAGACGTTACTAACAGAGTTGAAAAATTCGTAAGCTGCAGATCGAAGGACGTTGAAAAGAGAGAACTCTATATAGTAGAGGGCGACTCGGCGCTGTCCTCCTGTAAGCTCGGCAGAGATGCGGACTTTCAGGCTATTATCCCTGTTCGCGGTAAGACACTTAACTGCCTTAAGAGCACATACGATAAGATATTCAAAAACGAGATCATCGTTGATCTTCTCAAGGTTATCGGATGCGGCGCGGAGATCAAGAGCAAGAGCAAGGAAGTGTCGGGATTTGACATTTCGATGCTCAAATGGAACAAGATAATTATCTGTACCGATGCCGATGAGGACGGCTTCCAGATAAGAGCACTCGTGCTGACCCTCTTTTACAGACTTCTTCCCACGCTTCTCAGAATGGGCAAGATATATATAGCCGAATCTCCTCTTTTTGAAATAACGACCAAAGATGAAACATATTTCGCTTATGACGAAAAGGAAAAGGCTGAGATAATTAGAAAGCTTGAGGAAGAAAAAACAAAATACACGCTTCAGCGTTCAAAGGGACTTGGTGAAAACGAGCCCGAAATGATGTGGAAGACCACAATGAACCCTGCAAGCAGAAGACTTATCAGAGTATGCGAGGCGGATGCCGCCGAGACGGCAGAGCTTCTTGATATTCTGCTCGGAGATAATCTTGCAGAGAGAAAGAAGTTTATCGCGGAAAACGGCAGTAAGTACGTAAAAGACGCAGATATAAGCTGATAAGGCATAAAAACAACTGAAATAATCAAAATCGAAACGGAAATTTAGCAAAATGTTTACTGTACTGAAAACAGAGGGCAGAGCGCGCCGCGGTCATATGACGACCGTGCACGGAGAAATCGAAACGCCCGTATTTATGAACGTAGGAACCTGCGCGGCAATACGCGGCGGAGCATCGACAGATGACCTTCGCGACGTTAAATGTCAGGTAGAGCTTTCAAACACATATCACCTTCATATTCGTCCGGGTGATGAGCTTATATACCGTCAAGGCGGAATAAGAAAATTTATGAACTGGGATAAGCCTGTCCTTACCGATAGCGGCGGATTTCAGGTGTTCTCACTTGCAAAGCTGCGAAGGATAAAGGAAGAGGGCGTTTATTTCCAGTCGCACCTTGACGGCGCCCGTATATTTATGGGTCCCGAGGAAAGTATGCGCATACAGTCGAACCTCGCATCTACTATCGCGATGGCATTTGATGAATGTATAGAAAATCCTGCCGAATATAAATACGTTGAGCAGTCTATTGCCCGTACTACACGCTGGCTTGAAAGATGCAAAAATGAGATGGACCGTCTTAACTCTCTCGAGCGCACGATAAACAAAAATCAGCTTCTTTTCGGCATAAATCAAGGAAGCACGTATGCTGACCTGAGAATACGCCATATGCAGCAGATCGCCGAATTTGATCTGCCCGGATACGCAATAGGCGGACTTGCGGTCGGCGAGGAAGCAAGCGTTATGTATGAAACGATAGACGCGGTAGAGCCCTTTATGCCCAAGGACAAGCCGAGATATCTTATGGGTGTGGGAACGCCTGTGAATATTCTCGAGGCGGTACATAGAGGAGTTGACTTCTTTGACTGCGTTATGCCGAGCAGAAACGCGCGACACGGAAATCTCTTTACGTGGGAGGGTAGACTCACTCTAAAAAATGAAAAATTCAAGGAGGACAGCGGTCCTATATCCGAAGGCTGTACCTGTCCCGCATGCAGAAGCTATTCGAGAGCATATATCCGCCATCTTTTGAAGGTCGATGAGATCCTCGGAATGCGACTCTGCGTGCTTCATAATCTCCATTTTTACAATGAGCTTATGCAAAAAATACGCGACGCGCTTGACGAGGGAAATTTTGAGGAGTTTTACAAAAAATACGTAGTCCAGCTTGACGAAAGGGTTTAAAAAACAAAATAAAAAACGAATAATATTTGTCCGTGCTGCACACAATATAATTGCCGCCTGAACTTTATACAAATGGGAATTATAAAATGGACAAATATTCGTTTATCAACGGCAAAAAGAAAAAGAATATAAAAAAGCCTGCGGGTAATGACCAATGGTCAAACGCAGAGATGTACTTTCCGTGTAGGGAGCGCGAAAGAAGCGAAACGCCGACAGGAGAGAACAGTGTTCTGATAAATCCGTTTCCTGAAAGCAGGAAATACGATTACGGGTTTAACTTCTGATCGTTAGATCACAAAGTATAAGAGAATTTTATTTTATACCGATACGGTGTTGAGTAAAATTCTCTTTTTTTGCGAAAAACTGTCGAAATTTGCACTAAGTCGGAGATGATTGCCCCGCTTATCTATTGACTTTAAAGCACTCTTGTGTTACAATTATGATATCAAATACATATACTGTATGTATGATATTTGAAAGGAGAAATTTAGATATGAAAAAACTTGCTATTATTATTCTTGCGACGACGCTTATCATAGCGGGCGTTACTGTCGGCATCAGCATATACGCTAACAGTCCTAAAACGGTTGTAAGAAATTCGTTTGAAAATCTGGCGGAGGATCTTGCCGAAAGAGATGAGATCGCGCCCCTTATTGACGTGTTTACCAAGGGCTCTGTTACTGTGGACGCATCGGCTGATATAGGTGAAAACGGCAAAGTCGAGCTTGGCGGAAAGCTTTATTTTTCAGAAGATGAGCTCTATCTTGAAAATCTTCACGCAAAGGCTAACGATATAAAGCTTGACGCAGATCTTTATATTGGTGAAGACTATATGTACCTTACAAACAAAAAGATCCTTGGCGGTACATACGGTGTCGTTTATGACGATATAGTAAAAAATCTGAAAAAGTCGATATTTGCTCCCGATTCGGATAGCGAGTTTTCACTCGACGAAGAAACCTTTGATCAGCTTATAAAAATGCTTGAGATCTACACCGACGAAAAGCTCAGCGAAATGCCCAAGGACATAGAAAAGGTGTATAAGCGTTATATGAAGGTGCTTGTGAAATCGCTTGAAAAGCACGCAAAGTACGAAAGTGATAATGGCGAGGTCAAGGTCGGCGACGATTTTATGCACGCGCGTACAATAACTGTTACAATAGACCAAAAGGTTATTTTGAACGTTGTAAAAGACCTTTATGAAGAGCTTCGCGACGACGATGATCTTCGCGATATGCTCACAGAGTATTCTGACTATTTTGAAGGCATTGCAGCAACGCTCGTGGGAGCACCCGAGGGTGAGATAAAGGATCTTGATATAGAAAAGTATTACGAGGATGCTCTTGATGCTATGTCAGAGGCTATCGAAAATATGGAAGAGAGCCTTCCTAAATTCAAGGTTTACGTTAAATTTGTAACACCCGCCACATCTCCCAAAATTCTTAAAATCGGTCTTTCTGTAAGAGCAGAGGGACAAAAGGCGGATATTCTGACTATAGATTTCGGTAAGGGCGGTCTTAAGAAGAGCGACTGTATAAAGCTCGAAATAGGTGGCGGTGTCGTTGAAGTTAAATACGAAATATCCGAAAATAGCTCTAAAGAATATTCGTCTGCCATCAAGATGAACAACGGCGAAAAGTGGATGACTCTGCTTAAGCTGACTATCAACAAAAAAGAGGATTATTTCAAAATTACAACTCCCGAAGAAATCGGAAATCTTAGTATAAGAGGTACTTTTGAGCAAAAGGGCGACAAGACCACAATAGGTCTTAGTAAGATCAAGATAGGCGAGAAAACTATCGACGGCTTTAACGTCAAGATCACCCTTGAAGAAAAGGACTCGGCAAAGAATATAGTTGCAAAGAAGAACATCAAGGACGTAACCAAGATAAAGGAAAAGGATATCGAAAAGATCGCATCTAATCTTGAGGAATTTCTCGGAGAAATGGGACTTGCCTCTTCCGACCTTCCCGATATATTTGAAGGTATAATGGGCAGTATTGGCGACCTCGGCGGTATCGGCGGAGATGCTTATCCGGACGATCCTTGGGGCGATGACAACTGGGGAGACGACTCTTGGGGAGACGACTCTTGGGGCGACGACTCTTGGGACGACGACTACTGGGGCGACGACGGCTGGGGCTGATAAACTAAATTTACCATAAAACCGAAAAAACATTTTATAAACACTTGAATGACGAAATAAAGTGTGATATAATGGCGTGGATATTGGTGTAGAGGAGTATAATGAAATGAAAGAAAATAAAAAAATATGGTTTCGTGTGCTTTTCGCACTTGCGGTTTTTACTTATATCGCGATCGAAGTAGTCGTTGTGCACGTTTTTAACTGGAAGTTTATGGAAGAACCGCTCACGATTGCCGCACCAGCTCTGCTCTTTGTTTTTTCGATTTTGTGCTACTTAGTCGAAAAGCCTAAAAACAAGTAATTATATGATAGATAAAAGCTCGAGTTTCATTCGGGCTTTTATTTTTTTATAAAAAATCAAAAAAACTATTGACAACGTAACATTGTTATGCTATAATCCTTTCGTAACATTGTTACGAAAGGAGCGAGAAACAAGAGAATGGATGATCTTATTTCCAAAAAAGAGCTTCTCGAACGGTACGGTATATCATACGGTGCGCTTTACCGTTGGAAGAGAATGGGACTTATTCCTGAAGAGTGGTTTGTAAAAAAATCGGCGGTAACGGGGCAGGAAACCTTTTTTGAAAGGGAACTGATCTGCCGGCGAATAGAAACGATACTCGGTCTTAAAGACAGTCTTTCGCTTGAAGAAATAGCAAAACAGCTTGAGGAGAAGGAGTCAGCCAAGGGCGAGCAGGTACTGAAGATCGCTTGGCAGGGCGGAAAGGTAAATATTCCGCTTGAAAATATCACGTCGCTTTGCATAGTCGACCTACACGGCAAGGAGCGCGGGGAAGATACGGCAAAACTGCGCTGCGTGATAGATGAGATAACTAAAAAAGAAAACAACTGAAAACAAAAAAGTGAGGGAATAAAAATGGATAATAATTTGAACAGTGTACATATTGCGGGTGCAGGAACTGTTGCAGGCGGCAGCTATAATGAAGTCAAATGCAGCGGAAGCGCGAGTATAGCGGGAGATATTAAGTGTAAATATCTTTCGGGCAGCGGTTCAGTATCGGCGCACGCTAACATAGACTGCGAGGGCGATATAAAGATCTCGGGAGCATTTTCTTCCAAAGGCGAAGTGAAAGCCGATATGTTTAAGGGCGCGGGAGCTATCAAAATCAAAAAATCTCTTTTTGCCAAGGAAATAGAGGTTGCGGGTGCTTTAAGGGTACTCGGCGATATGTCAGCCGAAGATGCAGAGATTCACGGCGCGGTAGACGTCGAAGGACTTTTGAATGCGGAAAAACTTTATATCAAGCTTGATTCGGGTTCTTTCTCGAGCAGTAAGGTTAGTAGCATCGGCGGAAGTAGCGTAACTGTCAAGGCAGGCAGAAAGATGTGGAAGCTTTTCGGAAAGAAATACAGTATTCTCGAAACAACTCTTATAGAAGCAGACAAGGTCGAGCTTGAAAACACACACGCGGATACAGTTCGCACGGTAGACGCTATTATCGGCGAGGGCTGTAAGATAGGCACTCTTGAATACAGCGGAGAAGCAAAGATCAGCGAAAACGCCGAGGTTGAAAATCTTGTGAGAATATAAAAACGATACCGACAGGAAGTTTGCCCTGTCGGTATTTTGGCAGTAGAAAATAAATATGCGAAAATCTATTGAAAAAACATATAAAAAGTGGTAGAATTACTATGAGTTTCATAAAAAATATTTTTACAGCGTGATCGAGATATTATAGAATAAAGTGTGTGGAGATATTACAGTGGCAAAACTTGAATTTGTAACAAAAACACCGATCGAAAAAGGTTGGTCGGGAGATAAAAAATACTGCGCTTTGACATCTGACGGAACAAAATATCTTTTGAGGATAACACCCGAAAACAAGAGCGCAAGATGTGCGGATATCTTTCGTCTGCAGCAGACCGTGGCTGAGCTCGGCGTACCTATGTGCAGACCGATAGAAATTGGAGAGTGCGACGAAGGTGTTTATACTGTTCAGTCTTGGATAGACGGTAAAGATGCCGAAGAAGTGATTGAAGGTCTTTCAGAAAACGAGCAGTACAATTACGGTCTTGATGCAGGTAGAATACTTAAAACTATACACGCTGTTCCCGCGCCGACAGATGTGCTCGATTGGGAAGCGCGCTTCAACGCAAAAATCGACAGAAAGATCAAAATGTATAGCGAATGTCCGATAAAATACGAGAACGGAGAAGCGTTTATATATTACATAAATCAAAACAGACACCTGCTTAAAAACAGACCTCAGACCTTTCAGCACGGAGATTATCATATCGGAAATATGATGATAGAAAAGGGAAAGCTTATTATAATCGACTTCGACCGCTACGATTTCGGAGATCCGTGGGAAGAATTCAACCGTATAGTGTGGTGCGCACAGGCGGCTCCCTATTTCGCATCGGGAATGGTAGACGGATATTTTGACGGGAATGTTCCCGAGGAATTCTGGAAGTTGCTCGCGCTGTATATTTCAAGCAACACACTTTCGTCAGTTCCGTGGGCGATTCCGTTCGGACAGGACGAGATAAATACTATGATAAATCAGGCAAAAGACGTTCTTTTTTGGTACGACGATATGAAAAATTCTATTCCGAAGTGGTATAAAAACGGGACAAATATAAAATGTGAGGATATAAAAAAATGAAAAAACTCAAAGGACTGCTTCTGACACTCCCCTATCTCGCGGAAGGCGGTATATGGATAAAATGAAAGTTTTGGTTATTGGCGGAACAAGATTTTTCGGAGTACATACTGTGAATAAGCTTCTTGAAGCAGGACACGAGGTTACACTGGCTACAAGAGGAAAAACAGCTGACGATTTTGGAGATAGAGTATCTCGAATTATACTTGAACGCACAAATCCCGAAAGTATGAAAAACGCACTTAACGGTAAGCATTTTGATGTTGTTATTGATAAGATAGCATATACGTCGAGCGATATAAAATATGCGCTTGATGTTGTTGACTGCGATAAGTATATCCATATGTCATCTACAGCGGTATATCAGCCCAAACAGATAAATACGCTTGAAAGCGACTACGATCCTACACAAAACGAAGTTGTTTGGTGTTCGCGCGGAGATTTTCCGTATGATGAAATAAAACGCCAAGCTGAAAATGCACTCTTTAATATTTACAGTAATCACAAATCGGTTTCAGTACGATATCCGTTCGTAATAGGCAAGGATGACTATACTAAAAGACTATATTTTTATGTAGATCACGTAATGAGATCGATACCGATGAATATTGATAACATTGATTCTAAAATGGGCTTTATAAATTCGTATGAGGCGGGTGAATTTATGGCTTATCTCGTAGAGTGTGATTTTACAGGTCCGATAAACGGATGCTCAAACGGAGTGCTGTCTTTGCGTGAGATTATTCGATATGTTGAAGATAAATGCGGTAAAAAAGCCATTTTATCTGCGGAAGGTGAGAATGCGCCTTATAACGGCGAGCCGGAATACACTATAAACACCGATCTCGCAAAATCAATAGGATTTGAGTTTTCAAATCTTGAGGATTATATATATGATTTACTTGACTACTACATAAAGGAAATATCAGAAGGCAGATGCTGATACGTACGGCTGGTTGGGCATAAAAACAAAACGGAATACAAACTGAAAGGACATATAAAAAAATGAAAAAACTCAAAGGACTCCTTCTGACACTTCCGTATCTCGCGGTAGGCGGAATTTGCGGATGGTGGCTTGTAAGATACCTTGAAAATACCGATAACTTCTTTCTCGCAGTGGGGCTGCTTCTGATATGGGTTTATGTTTCTTTCTTTGCACAGATAATAATTCACGAGGCGGGGCATCTCGTTTTCGGACTTGCAAGCGGATATAAATTTTCTTCGTTCCGTATCGGAAGCATTATGATAGCAAGGATAAACGGAAAGCTTTGTCTGAAAAACATCTCCATTCCGGGAACGGCAGGGCAGTGCCTTATGGATCCGCCCGACATGAAGGACGGAAAAATGCCGTACGTAATGTATAATCTCGGCGGCTCGATATTTAATATGATAACAGCTTTAGTGTTCGGGCTTCTCACTTTTCTGATTCCCGAAAACATTTATTTTTCACCCTTTTTTGTGCCGATGGCTCTTATCGGATTTTTATTTGCTTTGATGAACGGTATTCCTATGAGAATGGGAACGGTAGACAATGACGGATATAACGCCATATCGCTCGGCAAAAACGAAAAGGCTCTTAAAGCCTTTTGGATGCAGATGAAGGTAAGCGATATGCAGCTGGGCGGTATGCGACTGCACGAAATGCCTGACGAGTTGTTCGCCTTCCCGAGCGACGAGGATATGCAAAATAGTATGGTCGCGACAAGCGGAGTATTTGCCTGCAATAGACTTATGGACGAAAAACGCTTTGAAGAAGCCGATGCGCACATGGAGCATATTTTGAGCATCAAGTCGGGAATGATCGGTCTGCACCGCGCGCTTCTTGTGTATGACAGAATATACTGCGCTCTCATAAATGAAAATTACAACGGTGAAATCAAGATAAAGCCTTCAGAAGAAGAAAAGAAAATTTTAAAGGCTATGAAGAATTTTTCGAGCGTTATGCGAACAGAGTTTGCAATAGCTCTTATTCACGAAAAGGACGAGAAAAAAGCGCAGGATATTAAAAATCAGTTTGAAAAAATTATGAAAAATTATCCGTATGAGTCGGATATTGCAGGTGAGCGCGAGCTTATCGAGCTTGCAGAGAAAATAAATCACGAAAGGAAACTACACACAAATGATACTTGAACTCAGAAACATAGAAAAATCGTTTGGTGAAAAGAAGGTACTCAGCGGTGTTTCTTTCACAGCCGAGGGCGGTAAGGCCTTCGGACTTCTCGGAAGAAACGGCGCAGGTAAGACCACCTCTATACGAATTATGATGAACGTTTTTCCGCAAAACAGCGGGGAAGTCCTTTTTGACGGACAGAAGATCGATTATAAAAAGGTAAAATTCGGATATTTGCCCGAGGAAAGAGGTCTTTATCCCAAAAAGAAGATAATAGATCAGCTCGTTTATTTCTCCGAGCTGCACGGTATGTCCAGATACGATGCGGTAAAGTCGGCAGACTACTGGCTCGGACGCCTTGGAATGTCGCAGTACAGAAATAAGCGTCTTGACACCCTTTCAAAGGGAAATCAGCAGAAAATACAGCTTATTACCGCACTTGCACATAACCCTCAGATAGTTATACTTGACGAGCCCTTTTCGGGACTTGATCCTGTAAACGCTATGCTTCTCAAGGACGTTGTAAAAGAGGAGATCGCGAAAGGGAAGATAGTGCTCTTTTCAAGCCATCAGATGAACTATATTGAAGAATTTTGCGACTCTGTTGCGATACTTAACAGCGGAAAGGTCGCGCTCACGGGCGAGCTTCACGATATAAAGCGAAATTACCCGCGCAACCGCCTTGTAGTGCGTTCTACCGAAGTCGAAAAAATTATGAATGATCTTGGAGGTATCTGCAAGAAAACGGACACGGATACTCTTACCCTTACGCTCAAATCGGCAGGTGATAAGAGCGAAATGATGAAAAAACTTGCCGAAAGCTACGACATAGACGAGATAAAGGTCTTTGAGCCTTCGCTTAACGATATTTTCATTGAGTATGCGGAAAATGAGATATAAGGAGGGATAAACTGTGAAGCAATTTGGAAAAATACTCAAATTTGAGCTTAAAAACTATTTAACAAACAAGGTTTTCGTAGGAATAACCCTCTTTCTCGTTGTCGCGCTTGCTGTGGTGATGTTCATACCGCGAATAGCCGAAAGCTTTGAAAATGAAGACGCGCCTGCGGGCGATAGCATAGAGCTTCCGATCATGCTCGTTATAGCCGACAGCGAGGAAAATTCTTTAATGATGAAGGAAGCCTTCGCTGCCGCATTTTTCGACTACAAGGTCGAGGTGTCAAGCGAGGATATTTCGGCAGTAAAGGACAAAATAGTAAACGGAGAGGTCGACTGCGCGTTTGTATTCAGCTCGTTTACGGAGTACACTTACTACGTAAATAATCTTTCGATGTACGATGCCAATACCTCTGTTGCCGACAGCATTTTGCAGAATATTTACCGTATGGATGCTATGATAAACGCAGGACTTTCCGAGGAGGAAGCTGCCGCGATCATTTCTGCACAGATAGTACATACTACCGAAAACCTCGGAAAAGACCAAATGCAGAACTTTTTCTATACGTATATAATGATCTTTGCACTTTATATGGTAATACTTCTCTACGGTCAGATGGTTGCGACAAATGTTGCCACAGAGAAAAGCTCACGCGCGATGGAGCTTCTCATCACAAGCGCTGATCCTATCAGTATGATGTTCGGCAAGGTGCTTGCCTCCTGTCTTGCGGGATTTATTCAGCTTATCTGCGTATTCGGCTCGGCGTTTGTTTTCTTTAATCTCAATAAGCCGTATTGGGACGAAAGCGGAATCATCGCCTCGATGTTCGATATTCCTCTTGATCTGCTCGTGTATATGCTCGTATTCTTTGTTCTTGGCTTCCTTATCTATGCGTTTATGTTCGGCGCGATAGGCTCGACCGCATCGAAGCTCGAAGATATAAATACATCGGTAATGCCTATAACTATGCTGTTCGTTGCGGGATTTATGGTGGTTATGATATCACTTGCCGAAGGAAACGTTGACAGCATGCTTATGAAGGTCTGCTCCTTTGTGCCCTTTACCTCGCCGATGGCTATGTTTACACGAATAGCTATGAGCACAGTACCGATGTATGAGATCGCCATTTCGGTTGCCATTCTTATAGGGTCTGTTATCGGTGTCGGTGTTATCGCCGCAAAGATATACAGAGTCGGAGTTCTTCTTTACGGAACACCGCCCAAGCTCAGCGCGATAATGAAGGCTGTTTTCAAGGCATAAATAGCGACATTTTAACTTAAATAAACTATTTGAGGAGAATCTAAAATGAAATTTTATATCAAGCAAAAGGTATTTTCGTGGGGAGATAAATTCTCCATATACGATGCAAACGGCAACGAGCGTTACTTCGTTAAAGGAGATGTCTTTTCATTCGGAAAGAAGCTTCACCTCTTTGACCTCGGCGGAAACGAGATAGCTCTTATAGCGCAGAAGGTCTTTTCATTCCTGCCTACTTACAGAGTTTTTCGCTACGGTAATCAAGTTGCCGAGGTGGTACGCAATTTCACCTTTTTTAAGCAAGAATATACCGTAAAAGGACCCGAATGGCACGTTCAGGGCGACTTCCTTTCGCACGAATTTTCGATCTCTGGCAATTACAGTCAGATAGCAAACGTGTCAAAAGAGTGGTTTACCTGGGGAGATACTTATGCTATTGATATAGCCGACGATGCGGATATTATAACCGCGCTTTCGGTCGTTCTCGTAATTGACGCGGTAATGGATCAGGACGATGACGACTGACTTAAGTGGCTCTGCCCCTTAAGAAACCCCGCGAGCTTTTGAAAAAGCTCGACCAAAACTTTTTTAAAAAGTTTCATTTGCTACGCAACCTTTTCAAAGAAAAAGTGTCTTATACAGTGAATAGAAAAATTTTTATAGTATATGAAAGGATAACGATATGTCGCTGCTGACTTTAAAGGATATTGGAAAAATATACGTTTCAGAGGGTAACGTTACAGTCGGAATAAGAGGTGTGAATCTCTCGTTTGACAAAGGTGAGTTCGTTGCCGTAACGGGTAAATCGGGCTCGGGAAAATCGACGCTTCTGAACGTTATAAGCGGTATGGATTCTTACGAAGAGGGCGAGCTTTTTATCGAAGGTCAGCCTACCTCGCACTATCTCCAGAAGGAGTGGGAAGAGTACCGCGAAAAGTACATTTCATTTATTTTTCAGGACTATAACATAATTGAAAGCTTCACAGTTCTTCAAAACGTCGAGCTTTCTCTTATGCACATCGAGGATAAAAAGGAGCGCAGAAAACGCGCACTCGAGCTTCTTGATCGCGTGGGAATGACCTCGCATATAAAGCAAAAAGGAAGTAAGCTGTCGGGCGGTCAGAAACAGAGGACGGTAATTGCGCGCGCGCTTGCAAAGGACAGCCCGATAATACTTGCCGACGAGCCTACGGGAAATCTCGACTCGGCGACGTCAAGCGAGATAATCGAGCTTCTTCGCGAGGTATCAAAGGATAAGCTTCTTATCGTAGTTACGCATAACTTTGAGCAGCTTGAAAAGTGTGCTACACGCCACGTGCGTATCTTCGACGGAGCTGTCGAGTCCGACCACGTGATCTCTCACAGCGAAATATGCGAAGAAAAAACAGAGCCGAAGGAAAACACGGCAAACAAAAAGAAAAGCAGCGATTTCAAAAAGGGACTTACCCTCGGACACGCGATATTCGTATCAAAGCCGAAGCTCTCGTTTTTCCTTTGCCTTCTTATGATAATCGGAACGCTCGGAATATTTATGGTAACGACACTCTGCGGAGGTGCTGCGACACTGTTTCAGAAAAACTATATGTTCGAGCATATAGACGGCAGAGTGGTCATCACGACTCAAAACGGAGCGGTTCTCAGCGAGGACGATCTGAAGGATATAGTAGATAAATACGGTGCGAAGGACTATCTGCACTATGATATTCTGCTTGAATCCTATTCAAACTATATCTCTTTTGAATATGAGGGAGAATATGAATACCGTAATTTCGCATATACCTACGGCGAGGATTTCGGTGATGATATAATAGGCAGATACCCCGAAAAGAATAACGAAGTTCTCCTCTATATGCCTATATATTATGAGACGATGTTCGGTAAGGACTCTATCGAGATCAAAAACATCGCTTACGGATCAATGGTCTTTAACGTAACGGGAATTAAGTATTATTACGACAATAATATAACTCCGAGATGTCTTTTTACAAGCGAAGGATTTCGCACTGTAACCGCGCTTCACTATATTTTTGGCAGAGCTGACACAAATATAGAAGTAAGCGTTTTTGACAAGAATGGAAATCTCGTAAATCAGATCCCGCTATATAATATCATTCCGTCCTTTGATATGGAAGACGGAACGGTCTATATAGAATCAAAGGAATACAGAAACTTTGTTAACACGCATAAGAATTATAAAACACAGATAAACTTTACCGCGTACTATTATAATTACGATTATAATTATTATGGCGAGGAGCAGAAGGCGCTCTCCTTCCAGACACTTATAGAGGACGAAAGCATCGTAGATAAAGCGCCCGCGCTGAATACCTTTGGCGATGAGTATTACGACACTACGCTTATTATGAGCGTATCTCTCCTTCGTGAAATATCCGAGGAGGTGCTTGAACGCTCGTACAGACAGGCGTCCCTCTTCTTTGAAAACGATAAAGAGGCGCATATTGCCGCAGAAAAGCTCCGTCGCGACGGATATATTGCAGTAACGTCGGATACGACCTACAGTCCCGACGCGGCGAGTGTCATAATAGGTCTTATTGCGGGACTTATGGTCGCGTTTATGTGGTTTATGGCGATAGTATTCCTTGCGCTCTTCATCGGACTTTGCACAAACAGAACGATAGGCGCGTTCAAGGGCGACATGGCTATAATGCGCTCTATGGGAATATCTGTAAAGGTCATCAAAACGGGAATGTACGTGCGTATGCTGATCTCTCTTATTCCTGCGTATATTCTTGTTATAGCTACTGCCGTGCTGATATTTACAACTCCGAAGTTTAATGAATTTTTCACATATCTGTATCCGTGGCAGTACGGCGTAATATTTGTCGGAATGCTTATTCTTACCCTTCGTGTAACACACACTCAGGTAAAGAAGCTCTTTGGCGAGAGCGTTAAGAAATCTCTGAAAGGGGGCGTAGCAGAATGATCAAGATAGAGAAGCTTAATAAGTTTTTTAACAAGGGAAGACAAAACGAGATACACGTTATAAACGATATAAGCCTCGATCTCCCCGAAAGCGGAATGATCGCCATTTTCGGCAAAAGCGGCTGCGGAAAGACTACGCTTCTGAACGTCATAGGCGGTCTTGACGGCTACGCGAGCGGAAGCCTTACTATCGAGGGCAGAGATATTCGCAAAGACACCGACGATATACGTAACGCATACGTAGGATATATCTTTCAGAATTATAATCTCCATAAAACGCAGACCTGTTTTGACAACGTAGCCGATGCGCTCCGTCTTTGCGGTATGACCGATAAAGATGAGATAGAAAAGCGCGTCAGCGCCGCCCTTGCAAACGTCGGAATGGATAAGTATAAAAGCCGTACACCCGATACTCTTTCGGGTGGACAGCAGCAGAGAATAGCTATTGCCCGTGCGATAGTCAAAAATCCGCGAATCATACTTGCCGACGAGCCTACGGGAAACCTCGACGAAGCGAACACGGTTATGATAATGGACCTTTTGAAGCAGATATCAAAGGACCATCTCGTACTGCTCGTTACTCACGAGGCAAATCTCGTTGACTACTACTGCGACAAGGTAATAGAGCTGAGCGACGGCAAGGTCGTAAGCATAAAAAACAACAGCGCTGCGGGCGGATTTGCCGCAAAGGATAAAAACGATATTTATCTCGGAGAGCTCGAGAGATCCGAGCTTCAAAACGCAAACGCCGAGATAGAATATTACGGAGATGCGCCCGAAGATCCGATAAAGCTGAAAATAGTAAACAGCGGCGGAAAGCTGTACGTGCAGATAAATACCCCGAAGGTGCACGTCCTTGACGAGTCCAGCGAGGTAAGGCTGCGCGAGGGAGTTTACGAGAGCGTTGCCGATAAAAACGGGATAAGCGAGGGCATAGATATGTCGAAGCTTCCGCCCGTAAAGGGAAGCAAATTCGGCAGACTTTTCACCCTTGGCTCTTCACTTAAAAGCGGATATCTTTCAAACTTCAAAAAGGGTAAAAAGGGCAAAAAATTCTTGCGCAGATGTATGGCTATGTTTGCAGCGGTCATCGTGCTTATGAGCGCGATATTCGGCTCCGCATTTAAAGATATTCTTACCGTACAGGGTGCATATAACCATAATATTTTTTACGTTTATACACCAAACGGGGAGGTATCAAACAAGCTTTTAAATGCGGTAGGCGACTTTTCAAGCGGTATAGACTACCTGCGTCTTGACTATTCTACACCGCAGGGCGACAGGGATATAAAATTCATACTCGGATTTTTTGAAACCTTCTCGACCGAGTTTTATGACGAGAGCTTCAAGACAAACGCGGTATATACCGATATTTCTCTTGCAAAAGACCTTACGCTCGTGGCAGGAAAGAAGACCGACCTTGCAAATGAAGAGATCGTTATAACGACCGCTGTGGCAGACGCGCTTCTTGAAAAATCGTCGCTCGGATATATTAGGGAGTATAAAGACCTTCTCGGACTTATTTCAAATTCAAGCTATGTTGACGGCAAATCCCTTCGTATCGCGGGAGTGGTCAAATCAAACGAAACGTCGATATATCTTACCGAGCTTGCTATGGCCAAGCAGGTGCTTCAGAATTCGGGACTGTACGTGGTTACCGATAAAGAGGTCGGTATGCAGACAAAGGCGGGTGAGGCGATACTTTTCATACGCTATAACGTGTTTGAAGGTCCCGAGTATCCCGAGGAAAGCGAAAAGGTGGCTATAAACGGAAAAACGTTTGTAGTTTCAGAGGTTCTTAAAAACTATTCCGACTACAACTCCTGGCTCGAGGCGAAAAATATCAAAAAGCAAAACGAGGAAGAATTTTTCACCGAAATAGTAAAGAAGGAAAATCCCGAAGTAAGTGTAGGAACTCACGAATTCCAGACTCTCTTTGACGAGTGTGTTAACAAATTCTACGGTCTGTGGCTTGAGTATTTTTACAGCGAGCTTGACAGCTTTATAAGCGATATAAGACGCTTTACGCCCGATAATATGGAAGCGTGGATGGTACTCGAAAAGGGTGTTAAAGAAGCGAAATACACCTTCGCGTATGATAATTATTATGCCATTTTCAGCGTGTATAAGGATATTTACGGAAAATATCCTACACTTGATGAGTTAGATAAAAATAACAAATCAGAGGAGCTCGTGCAGAAATACCACGAACGCTTAGAGATGGCGCGTCAGACGTACAGTAACGAATTTTACTCGCAGAATAACTATAACAGCACGATGTACTATCCGGCGATGTATATACTGTGCGAGAGCGATTATATAGCTCTTTCAAAGCAGTACGGAGATACCGACAAGACTGCAAGTGCTTACGGAAATATGGGCTATTATAAATCTGACGTATATTACGACGTCGAGTATTCGGGAAATCT
This sequence comes from Eubacteriales bacterium, assembly GCA_045580325.1. Lineage (GTDB taxonomy): Bacteria > Bacillota > Clostridia > Oscillospirales > CAG-272 > SIG672. The sequence continues at coordinate 121,473 of JAZNNR010000018.1, read as the reverse complement.
CGTATATACGGTCGTGCATTCAAATGATCCGAAGCTCACCGAAGAATTCATAAAAGAGAATTTCAAGGGTCTTGACACGGGAATTGATTTTCTTCCTGCGATAATTACTCCGAGCGATATTTTTGATAACGTTATCGACGACATCAGACGTGAGATCGTAGGCGACTTTATAACGATGGCTGTCATACTTACGGTTATGAGTATCTGTATGTATTTCATTATGCGTTCGTCGCTTATGAGCAGAATAAAGGAAGTGGGAATATATCGCGCGATAGGCGTTTCAAGAAAGAATCTCATTTTCAAATTCTTCATAGAAGCACTTGTTCTGACGACCTTTACCGTGTTTATCGGTTATATCGTAACAAGCCTGTTCATTTCGCTTGCGCTCGGAATGTCAGCTCTCGTTGAGCAGATATTCTATTATCCGCTGTGGCTTGCAGGCATAGTATTTTTGATACTGTACGCTGTATGTACGCTCTGCGGAATACTTCCGATATTCTCGCTGCTTCGCAAAACTCCGAGTGAGATACTTGCAAAATACGATATTTAATAATAAAAATCGGCAGAGATATAATTTCCTGCCGATTTTACATTTTTAAATACATATAGTATTCTTTTTGAAAAAACGTTCATACTAACATTGGAAATTTAAATTTCGAAAGGAAAACTATCATGACTGAAGAAGCAAAAATACTTGAAAATATAAGACAAAACGTAGAAATGGGAATAGACGGCATAAATACTGTCCGTAAAAAAGTCAAGGACGAGAACTTTCTCGCACTTCTCGACTCGCAGAGAAGTGAGTACAGAAATATACTTGCAGAGGCGGGAAACCGTCTTCACAGCATAGATGCACCCGTTGAAACGCTCAGCGACGTAACGGGCGCGTATGCCAAAATATTCACTGCGGCAAAGACTCTTATGTATACCTCTGACTCGGAGATCGCAGAGGATATGATAAAGGGAACGTCCACCGGAATCACCAAGCTTACAAGACATTTGAACGACGCCTGCGACATTTCCGCCTCTACACGCGATTTTGCAGAGAAACTTGTAAAAACTGAAGAAAAAAACATCGAAGAGCTTAAAAAATTTCTTTGATTTTGCTGTGTCTAAAAACGCAAAAATTTATTGACAATATGGGTATTATGTGTTATACTGTAGAAGGTATGTTTCGTACCTTGAATTATAGTGTTTTTGTGACTGACGGATGAGCGGATTACCGCATGGGAGCAAAACAACACATTATGCCGACCGTCTGGGCAGTTCTGACCTTAAAGCTGGGATAGAACTGCCTTTTTGCGTTTTTTTGCAGCCTTAAAAGACGGCAGAACAAAATAATAAACCAAGGAGAAATCAGTATGAAAAAAGTTGCAATAATTATGGGAAGCGACAGCGATCTTCCAAAGGTGGAGGGAGCAATAACGACTCTCGAAAAATACGGTATCCCCTTTGAAGTACATATATTTTCAGCACACAGAACTCCCGAGGAGGCAAGAGCGTTTGCCCTTTCGGCAAAGGATAACGGATTCGGCGCAATAATTGCGGCGGCAGGAAAGGCGGCTCACCTTGCGGGTGCGATCGCGGCAAATACCATTCTTCCCGTAATCGGTATTCCGATAAAGGCTTCTGCACTTGAAGGAATAGACGCGCTTCTTTCTACCGTTCAGATGCCTGCGGGTATTCCCGTTGCTACCGTTGCTATCGACGGCTCTGCAAACGCAGCTATTCTTGCGGCACAGATAATCGCTGTGTCCGACGAGGAGCTTTCGGCGCGCCTTGCTTCTGCACGCGCAGAGGCTTCTGCGGCTGTTCTTAAAAAGGACGCGGAAATTTCTGCAAAATATAACAAAAACTAAGCGATATGAGGTCAGTATCCGATAAAGAATGAATTTTTCGGAGGCTGACCGCTTCGTGTTTTAAAAATAGACTTTCAGGTTTGATTTTAATTTTCTTTTTACTCAGGAAAGGACATATATATGGGTGGTTTTTTTGGTGCTGTTTCGAAAAGGGACTGCGTTCTTGACGTCTTTTTCGGAACCGACTATCATTCACATCTCGGTACTTTGAGCGGCGGTATGGCTGCCTTTAACGAAAAAGACGGCTTCCAAAGGTCGATACACAATATTCAGAATACTCCGTTTCGAACGAAGTTTGATTCCGAGCTGAGCGAGCTCAGAGGAAATGCTTGTATAGGCTGTATAAGCGATACGAGTCCTCAGCCTCTTCTTATGCGTTCAAGACTCGGAACGTATGCGCTCATAATGGTCGGTGCGATAAAGAACGCGGGCGAGCTTGTCGATGAGCTTATAGATGACGGAAGTCATTATCTCACAGCTATGGGCGGCGGAAAAATAAACGTTACAGAGCTTTTCGGTGCGCTTATGAATCACGGGAAGGACTTTGTTGACGGTATAAAATATGCCCAAAGTAAGATAGAAGGCTCGGCATCGCTTATCGTGCTTACCGAACGCGGAACGATAATTGCCGCTCGTGATACCTACGGCAGAACGCCCGTTATACTCGGTAAGGGCGAGGACGGATACTGTGTGTCGTTTGAGTCCTTTGCCGCAGATAAGCTCGGATACGAGTATTACAGAGAGCTCGGACCGGGTGAGATCGTAGAGATTTCAGCAAACGGCGATAAACAGCTCAGCGCTCCCGGAAAACAGAAAAAAATATGCGCGTTCCTCTGGTCGTATTACGGATACCCCAACTCCTCTTACGAAGGCGTGAACGTAGAGTGTATGCGTAACAGAAACGGTCAGATAATGGCAAAAAGAGATATGTCAACGGCACTTGGAGCGGGCGTTGACCACGTGTGCGGCGTTCCCGATTCGGGTATTGCTCACGCCGTCGGATATTCAAACGAGAGCCATATTCCGTATGCGCGTCCGATCATAAAATATACTCCCACGTGGCCGAGAAGCTTTACGCCGACCGACCAAAAGGTGAGAAATCAGATAGCAAAAATGAAGCTCGTTCCCGTACACGACCTTATCAGAGGCAAAAAGCTCCTTTTTGTTGACGACAGTATCGTGCGTGGAACACAGATGAGCGAAACGGCAGAATTTCTCTATGAGCACGGCGCGAAAGAGGTTCATATCAGGTCTGCTTGTCCGCCCGTTATGTACGGCTGTAAATATCTCAACTTCTCGCGCAGTACGTCCGATCTCGACCTTATAGCACGCAGAGTTATACGTGAGCTTGAGGGCGAAGAGGGCGAAAAGTATATTGAAGAATACAGCAGTCCCGACACCGAGCGCGGAAAGAAGCTCCGCGAGGTCATATGCGAAAAGCTTGGATTTGATTCGGTTGAATTCCAGTCTATCGAGGGGCTTATAGAGTCTATCGGACTTCCCGCAGATCAGATCTGCACATACTGCTGGGATGGAAAAGAATAAAAACCGATGCTTCGCATCGCTTAGCAGTTTCGCTGTCGGACGGCAGTCCGACTTTTCGCTTCGCGAAAACCGCAAACTGCGCCCTTCGGATGAAGATTGAATTCTTTATAGGAACATTTTGCTTGCGCAAAATGAAAAAAACGATGCTTCGCATCGCTTAGCAGTTTCGCTTGCACACATCCGTGTGCATTTTGCTGACGCAAAACCGCAAACTGCGCCCTTCGAATGAAACTATAAATCAATTTCAGTAAAGTTTTTGAAAATCCAAAAAACTTTTTCCAAAAAGTTTTTTGGTGGGGTTAAAGGGGCGAAGTCCCTTGACTAATAACAGAAAGGAAATAAATATGGAAAATTCAAGATCTGAGAGCTATGCAGCAGCCGGAGTAGATATTACTGCGGGATATAAAGCTGTTGAGCTTATGAAAAAGCACATTGCACGTACAAAGAACGAGGGCTGCCTTGACGACGTCGGAGGATTTGGCGGATGCTTCGGACTTCCCGTAGCGGGAATGGAAGAGCCCGTGCTTGTTTCGGGTACAGACGGCTGCGGAACAAAGGTCAAGATGGCAATACTTATGGATAAGCACGATACTATCGGTATAGACGCGGTTGCTATGTGCGTAAACGATATTATCTGCTGCGGCGCAAAGCCTCTCTTCTTCCTTGACTATATCGCTTGCGGAAAGAATATTCCCGAAAAGATAGCAGCTATCGTAAGCGGCGTTGCAGAAGGCTGTGTTCAGTCGGGCGCGGCTCTTATCGGCGGAGAAACAGCAGAGCACCCCGGTATGATGCCTGTCGAGGACTATGACCTTGCAGGATTTGCCGTCGGTATCGTAGATAAGAAAAAGATTCTCGACAATACGAGAATGGCAGAGGGCGATATCGTTATCGCACTTGCATCGAGCGGTGTTCATTCAAACGGATTCTCGCTCTGCCGTAAGGTTTTCAATATTGATAATAACCCTGACAGTCTTTACACTCCCTGTGAGGCGCTTGGCGGCAAGTCGATTGCAGAAACGCTCCTTACACCTACAAGAATCTACGTCAAGAGTATTCTCGCACTTCTCGAAAAGGTGGACGTTAAGGGTATAAGCCATATCACAGGCGGCGGATTTTACGAAAATATTCCGAGATCTATTCCCGACGGACTTTGCGCGAAGATAGATAAGAGCGCAGTTAAGGTGCTTCCTATATTTGATCTCATCGCAAAGACAGGCAACGTGCCCGAAAGAGATATGTTCAACACGTATAATATGGGTGTCGGAATGAGCGTTGTTGTTCCTGCGTCCGAGGTTGATACAGCTCTTGAAATTCTCAGAGCAAACGGCGAGGACGCCTATATTATCGGCTCTATCGTTAAGGGCGACGAGAAAATAGACCTTAAGTAAAACGTTTTTAACTTTATAGCGGGGCGTCGAAGGCGCCGCCCCCTACCAAGTAACGTTTGATAGACCTCGCGTAAAATGCTTTTAAGTAAAGTTTTTGAAGAGGTAAAAACAAATTGCAGGCAATTTGTGTGGAGAAACTTTTTTCAAAAAGTTTCGCTAGTAAAAGTTTTTGAAAGGGTTCGGGAAAAGCTTTTTCCCAAAAAGTTTTCCCGAGAAAATAAAAATGACTAAAATTGCAGTTTTGGTTTCGGGTGGCGGAACGAATTTGCAGGCTCTTATTGACGCCGAAAAGCGCGGAGAGCTCGGAAACGGCAAAATAACACTCGTTATCGCATCAAAGCCCGACGTTTATGCGCTTGAGCGAGCAAAAAATAACGGAATCGAGGGAAGAGTGCTTGCGCGCAAGGAATATGCAAGCATCGCCGATTATTCAAGGGCACTCGCCGATGAGATGACGGCGGCAGGTATTGATCTCGTAGTTCTTGCAGGATTTCTTACGATAATTGACGAGCAGGTCTATAATGCCTTCCCGAACAGAATAATAAACGTTCACCCCGCGCTTATTCCGTCATTCTGCGGAAAGGGCTACTACGGACTTCACGTTCACGAGGCGGCACTTGAAAAGGGCGTAAGGGTTTCGGGCGCGACAGTACATATCGTTACACCTGAATGCGACGCGGGCCCTATAATACTTCAAAAGGCGGTTGAAGTGAAGCAGGACGACACTCCCGAAACACTCCAGAAGAGAATTATGGAGGAAGCCGAATGGAAGATACTTCCCGAAGCGGTAAGGCTTTTCTGTGAGGATAAAATTACTGTAAAAAATAATAAAGTATATATTAAGGAGAACTAAAATGAAGGTATCTACTATCAAAGAAGAACTGAACTCCCTTGCATATCACGGCAGAGGAATCATCATCGGAAAGAGCGCAGACGGCAAGAAGGCGGTAACGGCTTACTTCATTATGGGAAGAAGCGAAAACAGCCGCAACAGAGTATTCGTTGCCGAGGGCGACGCTATGAGAACCAAAGCGTTTGATGAGTCGAAAATGATCGACCCACATCTTATTATCTACTATCCCGTAAGAGTTCTCGGAAATAAAACGATCGTTACAAACGGCGATCAGACAGATACTATTTATCAGCTTATGGATAAGCAGATGACCTTCGAGCAGGCGCTCCGTACAAGAGAATTTGAAGACGATAAGCCCAACTTCACACCTCGTATCTCGGGCATAATCCACCGCGAAGACGGCGATATGAACTACGCTATGTCGATACTCAAGAGTGCAGAGGGCGACGACAGCTCTTGCGAGCGCTTTACATACGCTTACTCAAATCCGATAGCAGGCAGAGCAAAGTTTATCCATACATATAACGGCGACGGAAATCCGCTTCCTTCGTACGAGGGCGAGCCCAAGACTCTTGAGCTTCCCGACCTTGATATAGACGCGCTTACAGACCTTATCTGGACAAATCTTAACGAAGATAATAAGGTTTCGCTTTTCGTAAGATATATCGATATCGAAAGCGGAGCGAGCGATACAAGAATAGTAAATAAAAACGCTTAAAATAACGGCTTTGTAAATATTTTTTAAAAGTTCTTGAAAGGAGTTTGAGGAAAACTTCTTTCAAGAAGTTTTCCTCAAAAAAAGAAGTTTTCCTCAAAAAAAGAAAGGAACAAGAAAATGAAAGAATTTGAACTCAAATACGGCTGTAACCCCAACCAAAAGCCTGCAAAAATATTTATGCACGACGGAAGCGAGCTTCCTATCGAGATCCTCTGCGGCAGACCCGGATTTATCAACTTCCTTGACGCATTCAACTCCTGGCAGCTTGTAAAGGAGCTTAAAGAAGCACTCGGACTTCCCGCAGTTACCTCCTTCAAGCACGTAAGCCCTACAAGCGCGGCTGTCGGAACTATTCTTCCCGAAAAGCTCAAGAAGGCTTGCTTCGTTGACGATATTGAAGACCTTGACAAGTCCCCTCTCGCTTGCGCTTATGCAAGAGCAAGAGGTACAGACCGTATGTGCTCCTTCGGCGACTGGGTAGCACTTTCGGACGTTTGCGACGTTACCACCGCAAAGCTTATCAAGCGCGAGGTGTCCGACGGAATAATCGCTCCCGGATATGAGCCCGAAGCACTTGAAATTCTCAAAACAAAGAGAAACGGAAATTATAACATAGTTAAGATAGATCCGAACTACGTTCCCGCACCTATCGAGCATAAGCAGGTTTATGGAATCACATTCGAGCAGGGAAGAAACAATTTCGAGATCAACGAGGCACTTCTTTCTAACCTCGTTACAGAAAACAAAGAGCTTCCCGACAGCGCAAAGCGCGACCTTATAATCTCGCTTATTACACTTAAATATACACAGTCCAACTCGGTATGCTTTGCAGTTGACGGACAGGCTATCGGTGTTGGCGCAGGTCAGCAGTCGAGAGTTCACTGCACACGTCTTGCAGGCGGTAAGGCAGACACATGGTTCCTTCGTCAGCACGATAAGGTGCTCGGACTTCCTTTTAAGGACACTCTCGGACGCCCCGACCGCGATAACGTAATCGACGGTTATATCAACCAGAACGAAGAGGACGTTTGCGCAGACGGAAACTGGCAGAAGTACTTTACCACTCAGCCCGAGCATTTCACAAAGGAAGAGCAGAGAGAATATCTCGATACAATAAGCGGCGTAGCACTCGGCTCTGACGCATTCTTCCCGTTTGATGATAATATCGAGCGCGCACATAAGAGCGGCGTTTCCTACATCGCAGAGCCGGGCGGCTCTATCCGTGATGACGTGGTTATAAACTGCTGCAATAAGTACGGTATCGCAATGGCATTCACAGGAATGCGTCTTTTCCACCACTAATTAACTGTTATAAAGCATTTTAGGAGAAAAACTGATGAAAATTATGGTTGTAGGCGGTGGCGGAAGAGAACACGCTATCATTAAGAAATTAAAAGAAAGCAAAACACCGACCGAAATATACGCTCTCCCCGGAAACGGAGGAATGGCTGACGACGCAAAATGCGTTCCGATCGATGCAAAGGATATCGACTCTATCGTAAAGTTCGCTCTTGAAAACGAGATCGAATTTGCTGTGGTCGCTCCCGACGATCCGCTTGTTCTCGGTGCTGTCGATGCACTAAGCGATAAGGGTATCCCCGCGTTCGGACCGACCGCGGCTGCGGCGGCAATCGAGGGAAGTAAGGTCTTTTCAAAGAACCTTATGAAGAAATACTCGATACCGACGGCACAGTACGAGGTCTTCGAGGACGCCCAAAGCGCACTTAACTATATCGAAAGCGTAAAGCTTCCGACAGTCATCAAGGCAGACGGTCTTGCGCTCGGTAAGGGCGTTATAATTGCAACTACAAGAGAAGAAGCAAAAAACGCTATCATCTCTATGATGGAGGATAAAGTCTTCGGAAACAGCGGAAGCCGTGTCGTAATCGAAGAATTCCTCACAGGTCCCGAGGTATCGGTACTTGCGTTTACAGACGGAAAAACTCTCGTGCCTATGGTGTCTTCGATGGACCATAAGCGCGCACACGATAACGACGAGGGCCTTAACACAGGCGGAATGGGAACGGTTGCCCCCAATCCCTGCTACACACCCGCGCACGCAGAACGCGCGATGAAGGAAATATTCATTCCCACGATGAACGCAATGAACGCAGAGGGAAGAACCTTCAAGGGTTGCCTCTACTTCGGACTTATGATCACTCCCGACGGACCTAAGGTGATTGAGTATAACTGCCGCTTCGGCGACCCCGAAACACAGGTAGTCCTTCCTCTTCTTGAAAGCGACCTGCTTGAAATTATGATGGCTGTCGCGCAGGAAAGACTTGCCGAGGTTGAAGTGAAATTCAGCGACAAGCACGCCTGCTGTGTAATAATGGCATCGCAGGGTTACCCGACGAGCTACGAAAAAGGTTTTGAAATAACTGTTGACGACAATTTCGACGCACAGCTTTTCGTAGCGGGTGCGAAGCTCGAAAACGGAAAGCTTCTCACATCGGGCGGAAGAGTACTCGGTGTTACCGCTATCGGAGAATATCTTTATGATGCTATCGAAAAGGCATATAACAACGTAGAAAAGGTACATTTCGCAAACGCTTTCTTCCGTAAAGATATAGGTTTGAGAGCGCTTAAAGCAGATAGATAAAATACAGAAAGGCTATTAAAATAAATATGGTATTCAGAATATTTGTTGAAAAGAAAAAGGGACTTGCCGATGAAGCGAAGGCTTTGAAGTCTGATATAACATCTCTTCTCAGAATAAACTCGCTTACAGGTCTTCGTATCGTGAACAGATACGACGTTGAAAATATCACTCCCGAAATTTTCGAGCGCTCCAAGAAAACGGTCTTCTCCGAGCCTCAGCTTGACGATATTTCGGACTCTCTCACTTGCGACGAAAATGATACCGTTTTCGCGGTAGAATTTCTCCCCGGACAGTTCGATCAGAGAGCAGATTCAGCGGCACAGTGCGTGCAGTTTATCTCTCGCGCGGCGCGTCCGACAGTACGCTCGGCGAAGGTTTACGTTCTCTCGGGAGATCTCTCGGCGGACGAGATCGCGGCGATCAAAAAGTATCTCATAAACCCCGTAGAAAGCCGCGAAGCATCGCTTGAAACCTATGAAACCCTCGCAACAGAGTACGATATTCCAGATAGCGTAAAGGTTCTTGACGGCTTCAGAACACTCGACGAAAAGGGACTTGCCGACTTCATAAACGATTATTCGCTTGCAATGGACATCGACGATATCCGCTTCTGCCGCGACTATTTCGTAAAAGAGGACAGAGATCCCACTATCACAGAAATCAGAATGATAGATACCTACTGGTCTGACCACTGCCGTCATACCACCTTCGGTACTATAATAGACAAGGTTGAGTTTGAAGACAAGGCACTTGCCGAGTCTTACGAAAGATATATGGCAGTAAGACGCGAGCTTGGACGTACAAAGCCGGTTTGCCTTATGGATATCGGCACTATTGCGGCAAAATACCTCAAAAAAGCGGGCAAACTCTCGAAGCTTGACGAGTCCGAAGAGATCAATGCCTGCACGGTAAAAATAAAGGTTACAGTTGACGGCGAAGAGCAGGACTGGCTCCTTCTCTTCAAGAACGAAACACATAACCACCCGACAGAGATCGAGCCCTTCGGCGGTGCGGCTACCTGTATCGGCGGCGCTATACGCGACCCGCTTTCGGGAAGATCTTACGTTTATGCGGCAATGAGAGTAACAGGCGCGGGTGATCCCACAGTTCCCGTTTCCGAAACGCTTCAGGGCAAGCTTCCTCAGCGTAAGATAGTTACTACCGCGGCGGCAGGATATTCGTCTTACGGTAACCAGATCGGTCTTTGCACAGGTCAGGTTGATGAAATATATCACAGCGGTTATATCGCAAAGAGAATGGAGATAGGTGCTGTTGTCGGCGCGGCAAAGGCTGAAAATGTTCGCAGAGAACGCCCTGAGGACGGTGATATCGTTATTCTTCTCGGCGGTAGAACGGGACGCGACGGCTGCGGCGGTGCTACCGGATCGTCCAAATCTCACACAGCATCCTCGCTTGAAAGCTGCGGAGCAGAGGTTCAGAAGGGTAACGCACCCGAAGAGCGTAAGCTCCAAAGGCTTTTCAGAAACGCAGAGGCTTCAAGACTTATCAAGCGTTGTAACGACTTCGGCGCAGGCGGTGTATCGGTAGCTATCGGTGAGCTTGCAGACGGCCTTGACATTGACCTTAATGCAGTTCCCAAGAAGTACGAGGGTCTTGACGGAACAGAGCTTGCTATCTCGGAATCTCAGGAAAGAATGGCAGTTGTTGTTGCCGCCGATGACGTGGCACGCTTCTGTGAGCTTGCGGCAAGCGAAAACCTTGAAGCGACGGTCGTTGCAAAGGTCAAGGCAGACCCCAGACTTACAATGACGTGGAATGGCACGGTCATCGTTGATATTTCGCGTGAATTCCTTAACTCCAACGGCGCAGAAAAGCATATTACCGCAAAATCTCTTGCGGCGGTAAATTACGATAAAGAGATACCCGAAAGCTTTACTAAGGGTATGACAGATCTTGCGGGCGACCTCAACGTATGCTCAAAGCGTGGACTTAGCGAGCGCTTTGACTCGACCATCGGCGCAGGAAGCGTATTTATGCCCTTCGGCGGCAAAAATCAGCTCACACCTCCTCAGGCTATGGCACATAAGATCTCGGTCGAGAGAGGTCATACAGACGATGCATCGGTAATGGCTTGGGGATATAATCCCTTTATCGCAGAAAGATCCTGCTATCACGGCGCATATCTTGCAGTTGTTGAATCTATCTGTAAGCTTATCGCATCGGGTGCTGATTTTGAGGATACTTACCTTACGTTCCAAGAATACTTCGAGCGCCTCAGAAAAGATCCCGAGCGTTGGGGTAAGCCTCTCGCGGCTCTTCTCGGTGCTCTTGACGCACAGCTCGATTACGGAGTTGCCGCTATCGGCGGTAAGGACTCGATGAGCGGATCGTTTGACGATATCGACGTTCCTCCGACACTCGTTTCCTTCGCTGTAACAACAGAAAAGGCTGAAAATCTTATCACTCCCGAATTCAAGGGCGCAGGACATAACGTTTACATAATTAAACCCGAATATAATGATAATAATCTCCCAAATCCCGAGTCGCTTAAGGCAATATTTGCTAAGCTTACCGCACTTATCCGAGAGGGTAAGGTAATTTCGGCTTACACTCCCGTTTACGGCGGCGTAGCAGAGGGCGTACTCAAGATGACTCTTGGTAACTCGGTAGGATTTGAGTTTGCAGAAGCTTACAAGAAGGAAATATTCGGCTATAACTACGGTGCATTCGTTGTTGAGTGCGCGGATAACGTAGCTCTTGACGAAAAGCTCCTCGGTAAGACTGTAAAGGAAGAGGCTATCTCTCTCGGAAACGAAAAGCTCGCTCTTGCAGACCTTCTCGAAGCTTACGAAGGCAAGCTCGAGGGCGTATATTCCTGCAATATTGCACAGGGCGAAGGCAAGATCGAAGCCTTTACTTACGATAAGCCTTCGGTGCTCGTTGCAAGTCAGAAATTTGCAAAGCCCCGCGTAGTTATCCCCGTATTCCCGGGCACAAACTGCGAATACGACAGCGCAAAGGTATTTGCCGACGCAGGCGCAGAGCCTCAGATTCTCGTTATTAAGAATATCACTCCCGCAGGACTTGAAGAGTCTGTAAACGCTTTTGCAGACGCAGTCAGAAACAGCCAGATGATCTTCATTCCCGGCGGATTCTCGGGCGGTGATGAACCCGACGGATCTGCAAAGTTCATTACGGCATTCTTCAGAAATAAGATCATCAGCGACGAGGTAAACAACCTCATTAAGAACCGCGACGGTCTTGTAGCAGGTATCTGTAACGGCTTCCAGGCACTTATCAAGCTCGGACTCGTTCCTTACGGCGAGATCATAGATACAGACGAAAACTGCCCGACACTTACCTTCAATACTATCGGCAGACACCAGTCGAGAATAGTAAACGTACGTGTTGCAAGCTCGAAATCTCCTTGGCTTGCAGGAACAAAGCCCGGCGATATTTACTCTGTACCGATCTCTCACGGAGAGGGAAGATTCCTCGCATCTGACGAGCTTATCAGAACTCTTGCGGCAAACGGACAGATCGCTACACAGTACGTTGATGCGTGCGGCGTACCTACCTCTGACGTACATTTCAACCCGAACAACTCGTGCTTCGCTATCGAGGGTATCCTTTCTCCCGACGGACGTGTCATAGGTAAGATGGGACACGCAGAGCGTATCGGCAAGAACCTCTACAAGAACGTAGAAGGAAATTACGATATGAAGCTCTTTGATTCGGCTGTTAAGTATTATAAGTAATTAAAAACTAAAAATCCGCAGGAAAGCTCCTGCGGATAACCAACAAATTTCGGCAGAGGTATTGTTTCCTCTGCCGATTTGTGTTATAATGTGTGCAATAAAAAGCCTCCCTCCGAGAGGGAGGTGGCACGGCGTAGCCGTGACGGAAGGAGCCTGCGTGACTTTATTTTATGCTAACTACATTGTAACGCGCTCTCCCTCAGTCTCGCATTCGCTCGACAGCTCCCTCCCGGAGGGAGCCTTAGGATCCGCGCAATCTTATGGGTATGGGCTTTGCCCTGTGCCTTTGTAATACAAAGGCGAAAATTGCGATAAAACAGAATGATAAATAAGAATTTACAGGGGGGATAAATATGGGCAATGCTATATTAGTCTGCGGTTTGAATGGAACAGGAAAAAGCACACTCGCAAAAGCTCTTGCCGAAAAATTAAATATCCAATTCATTGATATTGAAGATATATACTTTTCTAAACAAGACAACCCTAATTATCCTTATGAAAATCCTCGTCCCTATGGGGAAGTTGTATCCTTGCTTACCAACATTGTAAACAGTGAAGGTGACTTCGTTTTGGCATCAGTAGCAGGAAGTTTTGGAGATGAATTTATTTCTCATTTGAAGTGTGTAATCTCCATTGAAGTCCCAAGGGAGATACGATTGAAACGAGTATATGACAGGTCATACATACTTTTTGGCGAAAAGAGTTGTAAAGGCGGAGAATTTTTCGAGCAAATCATGTCGTTCCATAATTTTTGTGCATCAAGAGATGAAAACTTGGTTAACGATTGGCTGTCAACTATATGTTGTCCGATTATTAGAGTAGATGGAACGTTACCGATATGTGACAATGTAAACCTAATTGCTGAAAAGTTATAAAACCAATTTTAGTTTACCGAACAGAATAACACCCCAGCAGACCTTAAACTCTGTTGGGGTGTTATCATCTTGTGAGAAGGCACCTGTTTCCTGCGGATTTTTATTTAAACAAAAGATTTACAACGCTTGTTGACAAATCAACAAGATTGTGCTATAATGATTTTTGTTGTTAAAACAACAAATTTGTGATAGTAGAGAAGGACACACCCATAAAATGAGTATAAAAGTTGTTTTATTCGATCTTGACGGCACACTTTTGCCGATGGATCAGGATATTTTCATAAAAAGCTATTTCGGACTGCTTGCAAAGAAGCTTTATGCGCACGGATACGAGAGCGAAAAGCTGATAGGAGCGGTATGGGCAGGAACTGCGGCTATGATCAAAAATGACGGCTCAAAAAATAACGAGGCTGCCTTTTGGGATAAATTCTGCGAGATCTACGGCGAAGACGCCAAAAAGGATGTCCCTCTTTTTGAAGAATTTTACGCCACCGATTTTGCGAATGTGCAGCTCTCCTGCGGATATGATCCGAAAGCAGCAGAAGCTGTGCGCGAGCTTAAAAATATGGGGCTAAGAGTCGCGCTTGCGACAAATCCGATATTTCCCGCGATCGCTACAAAGCAGCGTATAGTCTGGGCGGGACTTGAGCCTTCGGATTTTGAGTTTTATACGACCTATGAAAATTCGAGATACTGTAAGCCAAATCTTGAATATTATAAGGATATTATAAATTCTCTCGGAGCAAAGGCGTCCGAGTGCCTTATGGTAGGAAACGACGTCGGCGAGGATATGGTAGCCGAAAAGCTCGGAATGAAGGTCTTTCTTGTTCCAAAGTGTCTGATAAACAAAGCAGAGGCCGACGTTTCGGTATATCCAAGCGGAGATTTTTCCGACCTTGTAGATTACGTGCGCGATATCAATAACTGAAATATAGTGTTTGGAGATTAAAATGATAAAAATATTTGTTGACTCGGGAAGCAGTATAAAGCAGGACGAAAAGGAAAAGCTCGGAGTTGAGATCCTGCCGCTTAAAATTTTGCTCGGTGATAGGGAATATCTTGACGGCATCGATCTGTCTATGGATATATTTTACGATGCGCTGATAAATAAAGATCTTTTCCCGAAGACTTCTCTTCCTTCGCTCAGCGAGGCAGAGGAAAAGGTGAAGACCTGTGTAGAAAACGGCGATGAAGTGATAATACTTACCATTTCTTCGGGAATATCGGGAACGTACAATACGCTCAGAATGCTTTTTGCATCAGAGCCGAGGGTACGCGTTATAGACACAAAAACAGCGGTCGGCGGAATGCGTATTCTTGTAAATGAAATAAACAAATACCGCGACAGAACGCTTGATTTTGTCGAGGAGAAGCTTTTGGCGCTTATCCCTCGGATAAGGGTGGTAGCAGTACCCGAAACGCTTGATTATCTTCAAAAGGGCGGAAGGCTCAGCAGGTCGGCTTGGGCGGTAGGAAGTCTGCTTCAGCTAAAGCCGCTTATCAGCCTTGACAGCACGGACGGAAAAGTCAAGGTGCTTGGAAAGGCTATGGGCAAAAGACGCGCTATGGAAGCCGTTGCAAAGGCTCTTGCCGATTTTGACTGCGACGAAAATTACGAGATCGTTCCGTCATATACCTACAATAAGGAAAATCTTGATGGGCTTATAGCTATGACCGACGAAAAGTATCACGCACAGATGACCGATTACGATAATCTTGACCCTGCGATCGCGTGTCATTGGGGTCCAAATGCTTACGGATATATATTCGTTTCTAAAAAGTAGTATATAAAACCTCCCGACTATCTGCAGATACTCGGGAATTTTGTTTTTGTAGAGTTATTTTAATTTTTTTATAAGATCTCTGAACTCTTTTTTGTAGAAATCGTTCAGTTCAAGCTCTTTAAGTGTGTTTTTCACGTAGTCGAGCGTGATGCCATCGTCGATATACTCGCTGTTGTGCAGAAGCATAGCGGTAACTATAACGGCAGAAGCGAATTTGAAATCGTCCGAAGCGTTTTCTTTTATGCTTTCAGCGGTGATCGTGTAATCATTCTGCAAGGCGGTAAGCTCGCCCGGATTTTTATATCTTACACGCAGAGTCATAAGATTCTCCGCAATCGCATCGTTTTGCGTGAACTTTATCTCATAGCAAACTACAAGCTGGTGCCCCGAGCCGACCTCGCCCGCGTCCTTCGCGTCGTTTTCAAAGTCCTCGTTATTCATAACTCGATTTTCGTATCCGACAAGACGGTATTCTGAAATTGCGAGCTCGTTGAATGTGAGCTGGAATTTAACGTCCTCGGCAACAGTGTAGAGAGTCGAGAGTAGGTCTGTGCCGAAGATCTTTTCGGCCTCTGTCATACCGTCTATAAAGTAATACGCGCCGTTTCCGTTGTCTGCGATCGTTTCGAGCATAGAATCGTTATATCCGCCCGTTCCGAAGCCGAGTGTGGAGATATAAATTCCGCTCTGACGCTTGTTTTCAACGTAATCGAGTATTCCCTCAGTGGAGGTGATACCGACGTTGAGATCGCCGTCTGTCGCCATAATTATGCGGTTGTTACCGCCTTCGATGAAATAGTCCTGCGCTATACTGTATGCTCTTTCCATTCCTGCAGAGCCGTTTGTAGAGCCTCCTGCTTGAAGCTTCTTGACAGCTTTTCTTATCTTGTCCTTGTCGTTTCCGCTGCAGCCCTCAAGAAGTACCTTTTCTTCGCCCGAATAGGTTACGATAGATATTCTGTCCTTGCTGCCAAGCGAATTTATAAGAGTATCAAAGGCGTCCTTCAGCAAGGGGAGCTTGTCGTCCGAATCCATCGAGCCCGAAACGTCGATAAGGAATACAAGATTATTTCCTTTACTCTTCGTATCGGCTTCCTTTGCTTTGAAGGTCATCATAAGAAGGGAAGCCTCTGCGTTCCAAGGACAAGGAGCAATTTCGGTGCGTACACCGAAAAGGTCATCGCCGACGGGAGCGTTTGTAGTGTATCTGAAGTAGTTGAGCATTTCTTCGGTACGTATCGAAGCGCCGTAATAATCTCTTATGGTGTTGAAATTCATTTTGTTGTTCAGATACGCACGAAGACGGGAGTAAGATGCTGTATCGACGTCGGAGGAGAATGTTGAGGTGGGCTCTTCAAGAGTGCTTACCCATGCGTTTTCGATAAGCTTTCCGTAATTTTCGTTGATATACTCGTCGTCAAACAGCGCTGATCCCGGAGCTTTGTTGAGCGTAGGATCCATTAACGCACCGTCTTTAGCATCACAGGATACCAGCGAAAATATCATAACCGCGACAAAGGTAAGTGCTAGAAATTTTGTAAATAAACTCTTTTTCATAATCTGTACCATTCCTTTCCGTTAAGTAGTTCACTTGCTGAAATTTGTTTTCTGATGAGCTTTTCTATAAGTCGTGCAAAGTCATCAGAGGGCAATACCTCGGGGAGATAATCTGAAAGGGAACCGACAGAGATTCGTCCGCTGTTGTCAGAAAGATAAGGTGTTTCGGTAATTCCGTTTCCGTAGCTTATCCAGAATCTGAAATCGCCGTACGCGTTATTTCTTTCAAAATCGGACACTTTATCATTTGCAAGATAATTTTCAAGACTTTCCACATCGTAAGTGTCTTTTACTCTCACAGAGTAATACACACCGTTTCCGTATGTCCATATAAGGCGTACGCTCTCGTCATACAGAAGGGAAGTATCGTTTTCGGGTACCTCAAAGGACGAAAGAAGCTCGATATTTATTCCCTCGAGAGAATTCATAAGATAGTCCTCGGCTTCTTTGAGATCATCTAAAGAATCATTCGGGGCTTGCGGTATGCTGCTGAGCTTTGATACAAGTGTAAGACAGGCTGCCGAAATCAGAGCGATACAAGCGGCAACGGCGAGAATACGGGTGAATTTGCTTTGCCTTACCGATTTCTTTTTCTCGCTAAGGAGTGCTTCGTTTACATATTTGTCATCTATTTTGCCGAGCTCGTCAAACATGTAAAGGATCTTCTGTTCTTTATTCATAAAATCCCTCCCGTCTGATAACCTCGGCGAGATTTTTACGAAGCCTCATCAGCATACTTTTGATTTTAGACTCGCTGATACTAAGCCTTTCGGATATGTCTTTTATAGAATCCGAATAAAAATACCGCCGTACAAAAACTACTCGCTTCTCCTTGTCAAGTCCTTCGAGAAATGAGTTGATTATCTTGGCAAGAGCGCCGCTTTCCATTGTTTCAAAAACGCCGCCCGATCTGTCGGGAATACATTCTCCAAGCTCTTCGTAAATAAGAGTGATACCCGTATTTCTTTTTTGAGCGTGCTGCTTCCGATATAAATTAAGCGAAAGATTGCGTATTATCTTCATAAGGTAAGCTCCCAGATAATCGGGGCGGTCATTTGGCATACTGTTCCAAGCGGCAAAATAGGTGTCCTGCACACATTCCTGTGCGTCCTCTCTCGAACGGACTATTGCGTACGAGGTGTTTTCAAGACTTTTTCCGTATTTTGCGCTTGTGTGCAGTATAGCAGACTGCTCTCGTTGCCAATACAGCTCGACTATTTCGTTATCTTGCATAATAATCTCCATTCCGATGTCCTATGGACAGCGATACAAATAGTGCCCGAATTTACTTAAAGGCGGTCCGCCTTTTAAGTAAATTTAAGCGTGAAATGTGTTAAATTTTGACCCGCTCAAAATAAGCTTTCACGCTAACCTCCGTTTTTCCTTTCACCCTATAAGACACGAAAAAATTCGTTTGGTTGCGCGTTTTGAAAATGTTTTTGTATTTTTTTCACTTTTCATTATAATATTATTTTTTTGCCTTGTCAACTTGAGGGGAAAATATAAAAATAGGCGGCCGTTTCCGACCGCCTGCAAATCTCAAATTATTCATTTACAGAGATCTCAATATCTCCCGTCGAGGTAGTTATTTCGCATCTTCCGCCCGACGTGCTTTTGGGAACGTCAACGTCGCCTGTGTCCGTTTCGGTTATAAAGACCTTGCTTGAAAGAAGCGTTCCGTTCACGTCGCCCGTGTCTGTTTCAACAAAGATTTCATCGGCGTCCGAAGAGTCGAAATCAACATCACCCGTGTCTGTTTCAATAGAGAATTTTTCAGATGCAATAACCTTTTTTAAGAGTATATCGCCTGTGTCGCCATTCGAGGTGAAATTTTTACAGCTTACGCCGATAAGCTTTGTATTGCCAGTGGAAACCTCAATTTTTATATCTCCGCCGCATTTTGCGTCGTTTACGGTAATATTGCCCGTTGAAGCTTTGAGGTCAAGAGAGGAGCATTCTATGCCTATAAGCTCGATATTTCCCGTGCTCGTTCTTATCTTTACGCTTTCAGCCGTAGCTGCGCCGCAGTGTACGTTACCTGTGCTTGACTTTATATCTATCGTTTCAAAGCCGAAATCGCTCGTGAGTGTGATATTCCCCGTGTCCTCCTTTATTCTGAGCGACGAATACTCAGCGCTCGGCAGATATACCGTTACTCTGCTCGAGGCGAAATTTATACCGATATGCTCATACCACGCTCTGTTGTCAACGTAGGTGATCTTAAGCGTGCCGTCTTCGACCTTGACATTGTACGTTTCTTTTTCTCTTTCGTAGCACTCTACAACGCATTTGCCGTTATCAGAGGGTAGAAATACGATGTTTGCGGTTGTGGTATTTATCGATATATCCGTGAACTGCTCGGACACCTCGTGAGTTTCGGTCTTCATATTGTTGAATTTTGAGAAATCGCCGTTAAAAGCCAGCAGGGATACCGTAAATATCACAGCGCCTATAATAATAAGCAGTACCGCTGCAATAAGCCATGATTTAGTTGTTGTCTTCATTTTATATCTCCTTTTTGGTAAAAGCGTTTTTAATGCCGATAGCTGTTTTTTGGGAAAGAATTAAAATGATCTTTGTTGCGGTAAGAGAAACAAAGAAGGCGAGGATCGAAAGTCCTGCAAGCGCGACTCCTGCGCCGAGAACGGTGCCGCCTATGAGGTAATTGCCTAAAACAATACCTACGATTCCCGCAACTATACATGCAAGGGAGCTCGCGACAAATGAAACGAATACAGCCCACAGAGAAATTATTACCGCCCAAAGAGCTCCGTAAAGTGAAAAGATAACGGAAATGACTGCTACAGCGAGCGAAAACCATATAGGCGAGCCGAGTACAAGGAGAACGATCTCCCAAGCCTTCATTTTTCTTTTTTGTACTGTCTTTTCCTTTTTTGCGCTCGGCACCTCGGAGATTATCTGCGAAATTATCGTGTCAACGCTGCCGACAGAATTAACGGCATCAGCTTCGGAAAATCCCTCTTCAATTCGGTCGTCTATCATTTCGCTGTAAAAGGTAATTCTTTCATCTATTTCGTTTTGCGGCAAGGTCTTAATACCCTTACGAAGCCGCTTCAGAAATTCCTGTTTAGTCATTTTGTGTATCCTCCCTCGTTACGAATTTATATATCGACATAATTTCCTTCCATTCGACCTTGAATTCGTCGATACGCTTTAGTCCTTCTTTTGTGATATGATAGTATTTGCGAAGCCGACCGCCGTGCTCTGCCGTGCGTACGGTGAGCATATTTGCCGCCTCAAGACGCTTGAGTATCGTATATAGTGTCGATTCGGACAGCTCAATATATGGCTTCATATCTTTAATTATCTTGTATCCGTATGAATCCTCGCCTTTTATAGCCGCGAGCACGCAGACGTCAAGCAGCCCGCGCTTTAACTGAATATCCATATGCATACCTCCTACTACGTAATACATCATATCACGAAGTATTGTGCTTGTCAAGGGGTTTTTGCAAAAAAATAAAGACAGAGAGAAAAACTCTCTGCCTTTGAGTCGTTTTAATCAGCCTTACTTTTCCTCAATATAGGCAAGCATTTCGTCGATGTCGGTAAACGATCTGTATATCTCATCGGGTGAAACGTACATAAATTTTGTTTCGGCAGCGTACTCTATTGCCTCAATAAGCTTGTTATAATAGCCGTTTATGTTGAATATTGCGATAGGGTGGTGTATCTGCTCAAGGCTTTTCAGGGTTATCATCTCGAAAAATTCCTCAAACGTACCGATACCGCCGGGCATTACGATGAAAGCGTCCGAAAGGTCCTGCATTTTCTGCTTTCTCTGACGCATAGTATCGGTCCAGAAAAACTCGTCGCACCCTTTGTAGAGAACTCCCTCTTTGTCAAAAAACTTGGGCGCGACACCGATGACCTCGCCGCCTACGCTATGTAATCCGCGAGCGCACGCGCCCATCATACCGGTCGCTCCGCCGCCGAAAACGAGAGAGTGTCCGCGCCGCGCCATCTTTTCTCCGAGTCGGTAGCCTTCCTCTAAAAAGCCCTTGTCAATATTGTCGCTTGCCGCACCGTAACAGCATATCTTCATAATACATCTTCTCCTTATAGCTTTATACCGTATATCAGTATTATACATTGTTTCCCTCAGGATAGCAATATATAAATTATGAATTTAAGCAAATATCTTGCCTTGACCTCATTATATTAGATATTTTGTTTCTTGACACTATTTTTAGTAATGAAAAATACATTTTGAGGAAGCGCATAGAGTCGATTTTTTGGATATTTCGCATAAATATGTTATATAATTTAATATATATGCAGAAAAATACTTGACATCGGCAAAAAAAGTGATAAAATAGAAAAGTAATCCAAGTTTTAATAAAAAGGAGATAACATATATGGGAAGAATGGTTGGAACCGTTTCACGCGGTGTCCGTGCGCCTATAATTCGTAGCGGAGATGACCTTGCGTCTATCGTCGCAGAGTCGGTTCTGAATGCGGCAAAGTCTGAAAGCTTCGAGCTTTGCGATCGCGACGTAATTGCGGTTACAGAGGCGGTAGTTGCAAGAGCACAGGACAACTACGCATCAACAGATGATATCGCGGCAGATGTTAAGGCAAAACTCGGAGGAGAAACTATCGGTGTTATTTTCCCGATACTCAGCAGAAACAGATTTGCAATATGCTTAAGAGGTATCGCAAAGGGCGCAAAGAAGATCGTTCTTATGCTCAGCTACCCCTCGGACGAAGTAGGAAACCACCTCGTTTCGCTCGATCAGCTCGACGAAAAGGGCGTAAATCCTTACTCTGACGTGCTTACTCTTGAAAAGTACAGAGAGTTCTTCGGTCAGAATCTCCACCCGTTCACAGGTGTAGATTACGTTGACTACTACTCGGGGCTTATTCGCGAAGAGGGCGCAGAGGTTGAGGTCGTTTTTGCTAACAATCCCGCTGTTATTCTTAACTATACAAAAAAGGTTCTTACCTGTGATATTCATACACGCGCAAGAACAAAGAGAATACTCAAAAACGCAGGCGCAGAGATCGTTCTCGGCCTTGACGATATTCTTACCGAGTCTGTAAACGGAAGCGGATATAACGAAAATTACGGTCTTCTCGGCTCGAATAAGGCGACCGAGGATAAGGTAAAGCTCTTCCCGAGAAACTGCACCGCCTTCGTTAATGACGTTCAGTCCAAGGTACTTGCCGCTACCGGTAAAAAGGTAGAGGTAATGGTTTACGGCGACGGCGCGTTCAAAGATCCCGTAGGAAAGATCTGGGAGCTTGCCGATCCGGTAGTATCCCCCGGATATACAGACGGTCTTAACGGAACACCCAACGAGGTCAAGCTCAAGTATCTTGCAGATAACAACTTCGCAGACCTCAGCGGCGACGAGCTTCGCCACGCTATCGAAAACTATATCAAGAATAAGGGTGACGATCTCGTAGGCTCTATGGAGTCGCAGGGAACAACTCCCAGACGAATCACCGACCTTATCGGATCGCTCTGCGACCTTACGTCCGGCAGCGGAGATAAGGGAACACCTATCGTTCTTATTCAGGGCTATTTCGATAACTATACAGCAGACTAATAAAACATAGGTAAAGTGCCCGCGCCAGATTTCTGTGCGCGAGCACTTTTTTGTCATACGAAGCCTCGTTCATAATAAGTTTACAATTTTATAGACAAAAAACGACACAAAAAACGAACAAAAGTTTGATTTTTTTGAAAAAGTATGTTATAATACCTGTGAATAATCATATTCTTCGCATCAAATACTGTTTTTACGTGGTTTTCTATGTTTTGCAGCAGTATTAAGCGGTTAAGAAAGGAAAATGTGAAAATGCAGGCTTTGACAGATAAGGAGAAGAGAGTCCTTGATTATATAGTAGACTCAACTCGCAAAAACGGATATCCGCCCGCAGTACGTGATATTCAGCAGGCACTTGGCATAAAATCAACCTCGACCGTGCATTCCTACATAAAAAGACTCGAGGATAAAAAGTATCTTGAAAGAGATGCGGGTAAATCGAGAAGCCTTAAGCCTGTTGAGGTTTCACCCGTTTCGATAGAGGACAGACGCTCTGTCAGAATTCCTGTTGTCGGTAAGGTTGCGGCGGGCGCGCCTATTCTCGCACTTGAAAATACAAGCGAGTCTATCTATTTCCCGATAGTGAAAAAAGCGCATATGTCGGGACAGCTTTACGCACTTCGCGTAAAGGGCGAAAGTATGATAGAGGCAGGAATAATGAACGGCGATTTCGTCGTTGTTCAGAAATGTCCGGTTGCCGAAAACGGCGATATCGTGGTTGCGCTTATCGGCGACGAGGCGACCGTAAAGACCTATTATAAGGAAAACGGTCATTACAGACTCCAGCCCGAAAACAGCACGATGGAGCCGATAATAGTCGATAGTCTTATCATTCTCGGTAAGGTCATCTCGGTTATGAGATTTTACTGATAAAATCAGAACTTGAAAGGCATTTTGTTTATAGATGAGTAATAAAATTTCTTCGTTTTTCTCAGGTTCGTTTTCAAAGCTTGCTACGAGATTTACAATCTTGTTTGCGCTTATAATTCCGCTTGCCGATGCGCTTCTCTTGTCCCCTATCTGCGATACTATCCTTGCAAATATCGGCGACGGAATACTCTACGAGGTTTTCAGTAAGCTTTCCGAGCTTGCGGTAACTACGGCATTTCTTGCGCAGTGCGCTCTGATAGTCTGCTGTGTTTTCGCTCACGAAAATAAGCTTGCGTCAAGGCTGTTCTGGATAGAAGCGCTCTCCTTTTTGTTTTTGGTCGTTCTGCTGAAGCCCTTTGTTCTTTGGCTTTACGCTGTGATAGACGAATATGTTCTTTCGGGGCTCGGTACGTTTGTGCTCTCAAATTATACTCTCACGCAGATGCACGACGAGATGCTCGTTTGGTGGGCTATGATATCTTACTTTATGAACGTGCTTATGCTGATGGTGGTAATGTGCGCGGCCTTCTTTGCGGCAAAGCTCAGAGTTTCTTCGATAAAAGCGAGCGGCAGAAAGCTCTCTCACGAAACGCTCGTGGCAGGACTTCCGAAAAATTCACTTCTGAACGCTTCGGTAGCTCTTCCTGTTTTTGTCTATCTTGCGACACAGCTTATATTCTGTATTACCGATACCGTTGATTCGATAAATAGCTACGGCGCGCCCGTGCTTGTGTCCGAATATCTTTTCCTTGTACTGCCTTTCGTGTATAAGATCGGATTTGCAGTTGTAGGATATTTCGTCTGTCAGTATATAGCGTACGCTATGGTATCGAGCCTTGATAAGAAAATATAATTTTTCTATAAATTGTTATAAAAAAGACAAAACTCTATAAATATTAACATTATTTTGATAAAGCAAGCCGTTTGCCGTATTGACAAACGGCTTGTTTTGTAGTAAAATAGATATGTTCTAGATACTTAGTGCAGTATTGTTAAATTTGAAAAATAAAAAACTTAATAAGGAGGTGCAAAGATGGAAGATTGGATTTGGATCTTGGTTGCTGCAGCGGCGCTTGTTGTCGGTATTCTTGCAGGTGTTCTTATACGTAAGAAGATCGCTGAATCTAAAATAGGCTCGGCAAGTAAAGAAGCAAAAAGAATCCTTGAAGAAGGTGTAAAAGCAGCAGAAACCAAGAAGAAAGAAGCTTTGATAGAAGCCAAAGAAGAGATCATGCGTTCCAATAAGGAATTTGAACGCGAGATCAAGGAAAGAAGAAGTGAACTTTCAAGACTTGAACGCAGATGCGTTTCGAGAGAAGAAGCTCTTGATAAAAAGATAGAAGCCGCTGAACGCAAGGAAGAAATACTTGATAAAAAGATCAAGGAAAATAACGAGCTTACAGGCGAGATTCAGAAGATCAGAGCAATACAGCTTGATAGACTTGAAAAAATTTCCGGATATACGGTAGAAGAAGCAAAGCAGGAAATCATTTCTCAGATAGAGGACGAAGCCAAGCATTCGGCAGCGCTCAGACTCGTTGAAATCGAGGAAAAGCTCAAGGAAGTTGCCGATGATAAGGCAAAGAATATCATATCTCTTGCGATTGCAAGATGTGCGTCCGATCAGGTGGCAGAGGCTACTATTTCGGTAGTTCCGCTCCCCAATGACGAAATGAAGGGTCGAATAATCGGCCGTGAGGGAAGAAATATCAGAGCGATAGAAACTCTGACGGGTGTAGATCTCATAATAGACGATACTCCCGAGGCGATCACACTTTCAGGATTTGATCCTGTACGCCGTGAGGTTGCAAGACTTACTCTCGAAAAGCTTATTGTTGACGGAAGAATCCATCCCGCAAGGATAGAGGAGATCGTCGAAAAATCTAAAAAAGAGGTCGAAGCGAGTGTCAAGCAGGCAGGAGAACGTGCAACGTTTGATACAGGTATTCACGGAATACACGCAGATCTCGTAAAGATCCTCGGAAGACTTAAGTACCGCACAAGTTATGGACAAAATGTTTTGATGCACTCGGTTGAGGTATCGCTCCTTTCAGGCATGATTGCCGATGAGCTTGGAGTTGACAGTATGGTAGCAAAGCGCGCCGGACTTCTCCACGACATAGGAAAGGCGATGACACACGAAACAGAGGGCTCACACGTTCAGATCGGCGTAGAACTCGCCAAGAAGTATAAGGAAAGCGAAGAAATCATACACGCAATCGAAGCGCACCACGGAGATATAGAATCTCACTCGGTAATTGCGTTTATCGTTCAGGCGGCAGATGCTATTTCGGCAGCACGTCCGGGCGCACGCAGAGAAAACGTTGAGAATTATATCAAGCGACTTCAGAAGATGGAAGAGCTGGCTGAAAGCCTTCCCGGCGTAGAAAAATCGTTCGCAATTCAGGCAGGTAGAGAAATTCGCATTATGGTCAAGCCCGAAATGGTATCCGATACCGATATGGTGCTTCTTGCAAGAGAAATTGCAAAGAAGATAGAAGCGGAACTTAAATATCCGGGACAGATCAAGGTAAATGTGGTTCGTGAAAGCCGTGCCGTTGACTATGCAAAATAATTTGCAAGAAAAACATTAACATTTCAACCACGCAGATGTGCTTCCGAGAGAATAGGAGGCCTTGCGGATAACATATGATAATATAAAACTCCTTTGAAAAAAAGACGGAGATCTCCGTATAAGTATATATTGAATATGTTACAAAAGCGGTGCCGCGGACTTGCGGTCAGATAACCTTACAGAGTTATCTAAAGTCCGTTGGCACCGCATCGTTTTTTAGTTTTATTTTTAGAAGGGAAATTTCGATGGGAAATTTTAATTTGCTTTGTCTGGGCGATATAGTCGGACCCGACACACTGTCCTGTATGCAGAAAAATCTCGGCGCAATACGTAGAAAATACGACGTTTCTATGATAGTAGCAAACGGAGAAAACGCTGCCGAGGGAAACGGAATAAATCCCGACGATGCCGAAGACCTTTTCACTGCGGGAGTGGACGTGATAACAAGCGGTAACCACGTGTGGAAAAAGAACCGTATTTACAGCTATCTCGACGATAAAGAGGAAATTATAAGACCTGCAAATTATCCCCCGTCAGTTCCCGGAAAGGGATATACGATCTTTGAAACGGGTGTTGCGAGAGTACTTGTGATAAATATTCTCGGAACTATGTTTATGGACTCGCTCGCTTGCCCTTTTGAAACGGTCGATAAGATAATCGAAAGAGAAAAGGGAAGATACGATATTTCTGTTCTCGATATTCACGCCGAAGCAACAGCAGAGAAAAAAGCACTCGGATATTACCTTGACGGGCGTGTAAACGCGATCTTCGGAACGCATACCCACGTAACTACCGCCGACGAGCAGATACTGCCAAAGGGAAGCGGCTATATCACAGACGTCGGTATGTGCGGCTGTGAAGAGTCTGCGCTCGGCGTCGAGGTAGAAAACGTGATCTCAAAGTTTAAGACCAAGATGCCCACGCGCTTTAAGCTCGCCTCGGGCAAGATAACACTTAACGGAGTGCTGTTTTCTTTTGATAATAATTTTAAGCTTATAGGTGTTCAGAGAATAAAAGAAGAATTTTGAAAGGGGCAAAGCTATGCTTCATTTCGGATCGTTTGAAATAAGAACCGATATTTTTGTTTATATTGTAGCGGTCATCGTGCTGCTTATTCAACTTCTGCTTTGCTTCAAGGTGAAAAGCAGACACGTGCGCCTTATCCCTGTTTATCTCTTTTCACTGCTGACTGCTGTGTTTGCCGTCTTGTCATTGTTTTTTGACGGCTGGGACCGTGTCGGATTTGTCGCACTTGCCGTGTGTGCCGCTTTTTTCCTCTTGGTCTGCGGCGTGGCTTGGGCGATCTGGCGGCTTGTTAAGCGTAGAAGGGAAAATAAAGATAAGAAATAATGTAAAATAAATTTTGAAACGGAGGCTTTAAAAATGAAATGTCCAAAATGCGGTAGAGAAATGGAGCTCGGTTATTTTTACGGTCAAAGAGCTCTGTGGAGTAAAAACGAGGATAAATTTACTATTATTAAAGGAAAAGACGATATTAAGCTCTTTGCTTCGGGCTCGCCTGCGTACAGATGTGAAAAATGCCACAAGGTTGTTGTAACGATCGATTATTAAATGAATTTTAAAAACCAAAGATCCTGTCGAATAAAAGACAGGATCTTTTATTTTTAATAAAACTTAAACATTTCTCAAAAAAATCAAAAACAAACGGCAGATATAATAAGGGCACAAAAGAAAAAACAACAAACAAAGAGAGGTAATTTATTATGAACAAGAATGATCAGCAGTTTATGGCACAGAAGATCCGCACACAGTATATGGAAAAGGAAGCTACCGAGCTTGATGCACTGCGTGAGCTTGATACAAAGGTGAAGCGTCCCGCAAACGTGTTCGCATATCTTTTCGGCAGTATCTCCGCAATTATTATGGGAGCAGGCATGAGCCTTGTTATGACAGATATAGGCTCGGTGGTTGGCATCAGCGATCCCATGATCCCGGGTATTGCCGTTGGCGTTGTAGGTCTGATTATGACAATTATCAACTATCCTATCTACAAGGGAATCCTTGCATCGCGCCGCAAAAAGTACGCAGACAAGATCATCGCTCTCAGCGACAAGATTATAAAAGGTTAAGCTAAGATACAAAAAAGCGAAACGGCTTTTTGCCGTTTCGCTTTTTAACGCTATTTCTGTTACTGAAAGTGATCTTTTTCATAAAAAATCCTAAACGTAAACAAAACTTTAACATTTAAGTGCTATACTATAAAAAATCACGGTTATTTGCGGAGGTAACGCTGTGTTTAAGATATTGGTTGTAGAAGATGATAAAGAACTAAACAGAACGGTTTGCTCCTTTTTAAATCATAGCGGATATGAGGCGACAGGCTGTCTTAATGCAAGCGAGGCATACGATGCACTTTATGAAAACGTGTTTGATCTTATCGTTTCTGATATTATGATGCCCGGAATTGACGGCTTCGAGTTTGCCCGCAACGTAAGAGAACTAAATGAGGACATTCCGATACTTTTTATGACTGCCCGCGACGATATTGCTTCCAAGCAAAGAGGCTTTCGTATCGGGGTAGATGATTATATGGTAAAGCCTATTGATCTCGACGAGCTCTTTTTAAGGATCGGAGCGCTCCTTAGACGCGCGAAAATTGCATCATCTAAAAGGCTTGAAATCGGTAACTTCCATATGGATGCCGATGAGCATACCGCCTATTTGGGAGATCAGGAAATAGCCCTTACGAGCCGCGAGTTCAGTATTCTCTATAAGCTGCTCAGCTACCCGAAGAAAACCTTTACAAGAACACAGCTTATGGACGAGTTTTGGGATGCCGACAGCGAGACCGCACCGAGAGCGGTCGACGTATATATGACAAAGCTCCGCGCCAAGCTTGCAGACTGTGAAGCTTTTGAGATAAAGACTGTTCACGGACTTGGATACAAGGCGGTGATAAAGTGAAAAAAATGACACTGCGAAGCATACTGGGTTCGGTCAGCAGCTTTTTACTCTTCTTTTTGACAGTTGGATTTATCGTATCCTGCTGTATGATGCTGTTTGTAAGCGTACTCTCCGAAACAACGGGACTTGAGCTGACTTCCGACAATATCGCTACCGCCGCGAAGATTACCTTTTGGAATGTGATCTTGATTACCTTTCTTTTCAAGCTTGCAGACTATATTCGCCGCAAAATAATGGTAGAGCGACCGACGAAAATAATTACCGAAGCAACCGAAAAGATTATGGCAGGCGATTTTTCCGTTCGTGTAAAGCCTATGCACAGCTCGGGCATGGAGGGCTTTAATCAGATCGCTATGGCGATCAACAAAATGGTAGAGGAGCTTGGGGGTGTTGAGACCCTGCGCACAGATTTTATTGCCAACGTATCCCACGAAATGAAAACGCCTCTTGCCGTAATGCAGAATTACGGAACACTCCTTCAGAGCCCCGATTTGAGTGATGAAAAGCGAATAGAATACGCTAAGGGTGTTACAGACAGCTCTCGCCGTATGGCAGATATGATGACAAATATTTTAAAGCTTAACCGTCTTGAAAATCAGCAGATCTATCCGCAGGTGAGCGAATTTGACCTTGGTGAACAGCTTTGCGAGTGTCTTTTACGGTATGAAAACGTGTGGGAAAAGGCAAATATAGAGCTTGAAACCGAAATTGACGAAAACGTAAGGGTAAAAGCAGACGCAGAACTGCTAAGCCACGTGTGGAATAACCTCTTCTCGAACGCGTTTAAGTTTACCCCGTCGGGCGGCAAAGTAACAGTCTCTCTCAGCGCAACCGAGCATCACGCTACCGTTAAGGTGAGCGACACGGGCTGCGGTATGACTCCCGAGGTCGGAGCGCATATATTTGAAAAATTTTATCAGGGTGATACTTCCCATTCTGTTCAGGGTAACGGACTCGGACTTGCGCTTGTAAAAAGAGTGATCGATATTATGCAGGGTGAGATCCACGTGGAAAGCTCGGTAGGGAAGGGCTCTGCCTTCACGGTAAGAATACGGAGGATCTGATATGGACTGGAAAAAAATCGGAAAATCACTTCTGTTTCCCCATATTGCCATTATGATCATCCTTGTTCCGATAGCTACGGTATTTCTTGTGTATTCGATGGTCTTTTTAGGAACAGATTCGCTTGTTTCGATCATTTCTTACGTTCTTGCAGCTTATACGCTAACGGTTTGGTGCTTTAAGGTTCCCTATCTGATCCGTTTTTTCAGAGCCTTTAAAAATGAGAACAAGTATGCGAGGATATGGCAGGACGATACAAGACTTCGGGTGAACGTATCTCTCTACGGAACGCTGATCTGGAATATAGCCTACGCACTGTTGCAGCTCGGAATGGGTTTCTGGCATCACACCTTTTGGTTCTATTCCCTGGCGGGATACTATATTTCTCTTGCTGTGATGCGCTTCTTTTTGGTGCACCATACAAGTAGGCACAGACCCGGGGAGCTTATGCTCAGTGAGCTGAAAAGATACCGCGCCTGCGGTATCGTCTTTCTTATGATGAATATGGCACTTGCGCTGATCATATTCTTTATGGTATATTGGAACAGGACCTTTAATCATCACGTTATCACGACGATTGCACTTGCGGCGTATACGTTTACTTCGCTTACAGTTGCGATAATCAATACGATAAAATACCGAAAATATAACAGTCCCGTGTATTCGGCATCTAAAATGGTCAGTCTTGCCTCGGCGTGTGTGTCTATGTTAACACTTGAATCTACAATGCTGACCACCTTCGGCAGCGAAACAATGTCTTTAACAGACCGCCGCATTTTTCTTGGTGTGTCGGGCGGACTGATATCGGCGTTTATCATCGCTATGGCGATCTATATGATAGTACAAGGAACAAAAAAGATAAAGCTGTTAAAGACAGCCAAGGAGTGAAAATGGAAAACAAAGAAACGTTTGAATTCACCTACTCTGCAAAGGAGCAGGAAGAAATAAAGGCAATCAGAAAGAAATATTCAGAGCCCGAAAAAACCGAGGATAAGATGGAAGAGCTTCGCAGACTCGATGCCTCCGTTACGCAAAAGGCAACGGTTATTTCGCTTGTACTTGGTATTGTCGGTACACTTATTATGGGAATAGGAATGAGCCTTGCAATGACCGACATCGGAGAAATTATCGGACTTGCCAGCTCGGTGTGTATGCTTATCGGGATTCCTGTCGGGACTGTGGGTATTGTCCTTGTCAGCTTCGCTTACCCCACCTACAACCGTATCGTTAAGAGGGAGCGGAAAAGAATAGCCCCCGAAATTATCAGACTTACCGATGAGCTGATGAAGTGAGGGGCTTATTTAATAAAACAAAAAATCCTGTCGCTGTGCGACAGGATTTTTTACGTTAAGCTGGTAGCCGGACTTGAACCGGCGACCTGCTGATTACGAATCAGCTGCTCTACCAACTGAGCCATACCAGCGAACAAAATGAATTATAACATAGTTTTGAGAGTTTTGCAAGACCTTTTTTCTATTTTTTTGAAAAATAAAGAGCAAAATATCTCCTTTTTGTAAATATAACTTGCAATTTTACTTTTTTTATAATATAATAAAGCGATAAACGTAAAATTATGATTTCCCGAAAGGAAAATTTAGGTGTAATGAAGCTTACCGATATATCTACGATACGTGCGCTCCTCGGAGAAGAGCAGACCGATTTCAAGAAAAAATTCGGTCAGAATTTTCTCGTTAACGAGGGCGTTGTTAAAAAAATAGTCGCAGGAAGCGGAGCGTCGGGGGACTGCGGTATTCTTGAGATCGGACCGGGAATCGGCGTTATGACAGTCGAGCTTGCTGACGCCGCCAAAAAAGTCGTTTCGCTCGAAATAGATCCCGATATGGTCGCAATACTCGGCAAGACCCTCGAGGGCAAGGACAACGTGCGCGTTATCTGTCAGGACGTTCTCAAGGCAGATCTGCCTGCTATAATCGAAGAGAATTTCTCGGACTGCGCCGAGGTGCGTGTCTGCGCTAATCTCCCTTATTACATAACGACTCCGATAATAACTATGCTGCTCGAGTCGGGACTTCCTCTTGATTCTGTTACCGTAATGGTGCAAAAAGAGGTTGCCGACAGACTTGTCGCCAAAGCGGGAAGCGACGAGTACGGTGCAATAAGCGCGTTTGTGGCGTATTACGGTAGACCCTATAAGATCGCATCTGTTTCGGCAGGAAGCTTTATTCCCGCACCGAAGGTCGATTCAAGCGTTGTCAGAATAGATATTTTCAAGGAAAAGGAAGTAAAACCGAAGGACGAGAAGCTCTTTTTCGAGGTTGTCCGTGCCGCATTTATGCAAAGACGTAAGACACTCGTCAATGCAGTCGGCTCTGCGCTCGGCGGAAAGATTTCGGGTCTTAATAAGGAAAAGCTCACTGAAATCGTCGTTTCGCTCGGATTTTCGCCCACGGTGCGCGGAGAAACGCTCGACGTCTTTCAGTTTGCAAAGGTAGCTGACGCTATCTATGATATAAATAATACCTAAACTTTAGAAAAGTTTTGGTCGAGCTTTTTCAAAAGCTCGCAGGGTTTCTTAAGGGACGGAGTCCCTTGAGTCACCGCCTTGATGCGTTATCATAATTTTATTTAAAACGAAAATAAACAAACGGGAGGCTATCTGCCTCCCGTTTCTGTTTTTATCAGCAAAATCTGCTTTCAATAACCCTCTGATTTGCCTTCGGCGAATATCTCCACAGGTCGATATGGCAAAGCTCGTCGGGAATAAAATATTCAAGCTTGTCGGGCACCTCGCGCGATTTTGCGGTGTCAATTATTACAAGCTTTATCTTCATTCGCTCGGGAATGATGTTTTTTATGTAGACTGCCGCCGATTCTCCGACCTTTATGCCCTCGTGATACTCGGCAAGTCCTGCAAGATTTGGTGTCAGCTCGATAAATATTCCGTAATCCTCAACGCTTCGCACGTATCCCATTACAGTCTGACCGATGCTGAACCTTTCTATATTTTCCTCCCAAGTGCCGAGAAGCTCCTTGTGGCTCACGAATATTCTGCCGCTTTCCTCGTCGATGCTTTTTATGACCGCGCGTATAGGCATCCCTACATAAAAACGGTCGCGCGGATGCGATATTCTCGATACCGATATGCAGTCTATCGATAGCAGGGAAGGAATCCCGCACCCGATGTCCACAAAAGCTCCGAAATGCTCAAGATGGGTTACCCGAGCGTCAATTATGTCGCCCGGCATCAGCTCGCTGATAAATGAGCGCATACACTCTTCCTGTGCGCTTTTACGTGAGAGTAGGGCATACGGCTTGCCGTTTTCGTCCTCGCATATAGCAAGCACCTTGAAGCATACAGGTTTTCCTACGCGCGATATTATGGCGATGTCCTTTACACTTTCGCCCTCCTGAACGAGCGCCGCGTCGCTTCGGCGGATCACTCCCCGCATACAGCCAAGGTCAACTGTCAAGTCGCGCGCCGCGTCGCAGCTTGTTGCGATAGCTTCGAGTATTACCCCGTCGGCTATGGCTCGTTCAAGTCCGCGCTGCGATGAAAGATATTCGAAATTTGTTATACTGCCAAGCAGACTTCCTTCAGGCAGATATTTTTTTTGTGAGATCTCGGTCATTTTGTTTTCTTCCTTTCATATTTTCCCGTTTGTTGTTTCTCCGTGTTCATTACATCTTTATTCGTGCAGGGCGGCGAATATGCTATGCGAGCCTTTGCTGCCTCGTAAAAAAATGACAGAAGCCATAGCTCCCGTCCCCGCCCGAGCCTTTAAGTATATCCGCCATATATCCCCTGCAAATATAGATTATGCACTAAGGTGCGCGTATATTTTGTCATTTTGGGTAGACTGCGAAAAATAATTTGTTAACTTTTTGTGATGACATAAAGAGCGAAAGCGAGAAAAAACGAGAAAAAACGAGAAAACAAGAGATTATAGCGTGTTTTTTTGATTTGGATGAAATAAATATTAAAAAAACTATTGACATTGAAAGAAAATGATGGTATAATCACAAAGCTGTCTAAATTAGGTTAGTAAAAAATATATATAAATTTTAAGGAGTAACTCAAAATGTCAACTTACATGGCAAAAAAAGAAACCGTTGAGCGTAAGTGGTACATTATCGATGCGGCAAATAAGCCCCTCGGTAAGACTGCAGCAGCAGCGGCAAACATTCTTAACGGTAAGCACCGTCCCGAATACACACCCCACGTTGATTGCGGCGAATACGTAATCATCGTAAACGCTGAAAAGGCTATTCTTACAGGTAAGAAGCTTGATCAGAAGTTCTACTATCGCCACTCCGGATACATCGGCGGACTCAAGGCTACAAACTATCGCACTCTTATGAACGAAAAGCCCGACCTTGCAATGAAGCTTGCAGTTAAGGGTATGCTTCCTAAGAACTCGATCGGCGAAAAGAGCCTCACACGTCTTAAGATCTATCGTGGCGCAAACCACAACAACGAGGCACAGCAGCCCGTTAACTACGAATTTTAATCGGTGAAAGGAGAATAAAACGATGTATACAAGCGCAAAGCCGTATTTTTACGGCACAGGAAGAAGAAAGAAATCTGTTGCAAGAGTTCGTTTGTTCGCCGGCACCGGTAAGGTTACCATCAACGGACGCGACATTGATGATTATTTTGGACTTGACACACTCAAGTTGGTTATAAACCAGCCCTTCGGAGTTACCGACACAGTTGGTAAGTTCGATGTAGTTTGCACCGTTAAGGGCGGCGGCTTCTCCGGACAGGCAGGAGCAATTCGCCACGGTATTGCAAGAGCACTTCTTCTCGCAGGCGATGAATTCCGCGCACCTCTTAAGAAGGCAGGATTCCTCACTCGCGACCCTCGTATGAAGGAAAGAAAGAAGTACGGTCTCAAGGCAGCACGTCGTGCACCTCAGTTCAGCAAGAGATAATCACTTCGAACAATATTTTTACAGACCTCACGTTTTTGTGGGGTCTGTTTATTTTTGCGGCTGAACTGAGGTATCCTCGCGGCATAGCCGCTGCGGTTCCGACTAAAACACTCCACCGGAGTGTTTTCTTAACGTCGTAACAGTTCTCGAAGAGATAAGTTCTTCGAACAATATTTTTACAGACCTCACATTTTTGTGGGGTCTGTTTTTGTTGTAGGGCGGTGGCTTGCTGCCGCCGTAATAGTCGCACAGTCGAGGACGCCTGTCCCTACAAGACGTAGGGCGGTTTAATTTGTAAAAAATCCTATTTACTTTTTGGGATTTTTATGATATAATTATTTCACTTAGGTATCTAATCGATAAACTTGAATTTGACGAGATGAAATACATGAAAATATTATGGATTATTATTTTGGTAGCAGATAATCTACTACCATTGTTGCTTGCGCATTTTTATCCAAACTATAAGCATAAAGAAATGGCACTCTCGGTACTGGGCTCACGGCAAAGTCCTGTGAAGTGGATTTACAATGTGTGGTGCATTCTCTCGGGTGTCGTTTTCTGTATTGCTCCGTATGCGTTGTATCAAGAAAACATCGGTGGCTTGGCAATCGCAATATGGATATTACTTGCAATATACGGTATCGGCTGTGAGATTATTTCGGGCTTTTGTCCATTGAACGAGAACAGACAAGACGAGGATGCACTGACTAAAATTCACGGCGGTGCTTCTGCGATCGGATTTATGACATTAATTGCTGTACCGTTGCTCTTGGCAATAATGCAGTTTCAAGCGGGAGATATAATTATGGGAGCGATCTCGCTTGTTAGCTTTATTGCAACGTTCTTGTTCTTCTGCTTCTTCATTATGGGGGAGAAAGAAAAATTCGCAAATACTGTTTTGAGACACGGTGGTCTTTGGCAAAGACTCGTATTAGTGAGCTGCTATGTGCCATTAGCTATTTGGTGTGTTACAAAATGACAAATTCCAATTTGTCGAGCAGAACAGCGTTGAATGTTGGTGTGATTTTGGTGCAAATTTGGTGCAACACTTTATAGGGCGATACTCACGATATTCACGATATCGCACGAAAACACACGATAAATGCACGATATCACACGATATTTCCACGATATTCACGATATCAAACGGTATTGCTAAAACTCAAAGAGATAAGTTCTTCGAACAATATTTTTACAGACCTCACGGTTTTGTGGGGTCTGTTTTGGTTGTAGGGCGGCAGCTTACTGCTGCCGTAACAGGTGGACAGTCGAGGACGCCTGTCCCTACAAGACGTATGGCGGTTCAATTTGTAAAAAGTCCTATTTACTTTTTGCCGAAATTATGGTATAATGCACACGATAAATAACCCGAATTTCAATATGGAGGCAAATAAAGTGCAAAGTGTAATCAGAGGTATGGAAGAGAAGGACAGAGGACAGGTTCTCGAAATGATGAGAGTCTTCTATGCTTCTCCTGCGGTATTAACTAACGGCTCGCAGGAAATATTCGAAGCAGACATAAATGCCTGCCTTAGTGATAATCCGTATCTTGAAGGATATATTTTTGAAAACGCAGAAGAAATACAAGGATACGCTATGGTTGCCAAAAGCTTTTCCACAGAATTCGGAAAGCCGTGTATGTGGAGCGAGGATATATATATTAAAACCGAGTATAGAGGCTTGGGAATCGGAAGCCGTTTTCTTAAATTCATTGAAGATAAGTACCCCGGGGCAATATTTCGCTTGGAAGTCGAAGAAGAAAACGAAAGAGCCGTGAACGTTTATAAAAAATGCGGCTACGAGGTTATTCCTTATATGGAGATGAAAAAGTGATTTGGCAAATTCTTTGCAGAATGTTATTTACGGTGTCAAACGGCGTGCTTAATCCCCCGAAAAAAGAGATGACCTGTATTATTTCAAAGAGTATTCAAAGACCCCGAAACCATCACGGTTTTCGGGGTTTTCTTATGCTTGGTTTTGTGCTTTGGTGCAAACTTGGTGCAAATTATTTTAAAATGGCTATGACACACGGAATGTCATAGCCATTTTTATCTAATTACTTTTTATCTTGAATTCTTGCACAATCCTTACAACGACCGTACTCATCCAATTCTAACGCGGAAAATGTTTTGGTCAATTCCTCATATATTGCCTTGTTAATTGAAAATGTAAAGAGATCTTTGTCGCTGTTGCTTAAAAAGTCGGATTCTTCTATTGCAGGACTATAACCTTTATATCCGCATATTTTGCATTCGTTGATATATTTTTTTGCATTCGGATTCCAATTATCTAAATATAGTGAGTGACCTCTTTTATTATATTTACTATGTGACATAAAGCCTCCTTATTATGTCATATCTCTTGTGCTATATCCATATTTCAAAATCTCTTTTTGGAGTTTATTAAAACGATATATCGTGTTTTCTTTTGTGATAAACTCAATAAACTTGTTTTTCTCAATGAACTTAATCATAATCGGTTTGGGCGATGTGTAGAAAGTAAATGAAAGGTTTGTGATTTCTCTTTCTCCGACACACTTTCCCGAACCGCCCTCTGTTTGCTTAAAATTATATGCACACTCTTTGAAATTGATAAAACCAAATGATTTAAGCGATATTCCTGCCTTACTTATACCCGTAATTTCATTTTCAGTGCAAGCTTCATAATCTTCAAAAGTAATGGGATTGATTTTCGGAATCTCATTCAGCATTGAAATTGCTTTGTCATATAGCGAATACCACTCGGTGATAAAAGCACTATATCCGTCTTTGTTAAAATCGTCTTCAAACTCACGGGGTGGGTTTGCTTTGTAGAAGTCCATTACTTGTTCAGCAAAAGATATAACCGCCTTTTTATAGTCCTCAAAGGGAATATGATATTCAGCATCATCTGCTGTTACAATGGTAATGCTTTCGTCTTCGTGAATAATGTTGAAATCAATACCATTACTGCAACCGACGATACTTACAGACATTTTATCTTCCGACGGAACCATAAAATGTCCACAACAAGAAATCATAAACTCTTCTGCACCCATAAAATGATTTTCAAAGAGAGTATGCAAGAACCTATATGCCGAGGCGCTTACACACCACTCTGTGTTATCAGAGAGTAAATTATCCCCAATTTTAAAAATAATATTTCCATGAATACAACAATCATATGCTTGTTCTTTTTCGTTACCGCCACGAAAGAACATATCACTTGCATACAGTTCCATATACTCACGCTCCTCTTTTACATTGTACCATAAATTATTTAGAATTGCAATGTTTTGCAATCTTTTTGAGTCATAACGGTTTTTAATAGAATCATTATGACTCTTTTTGTAGGGCGGTGGCTTGCTGCCGCCGTAATAAGCGGACAGTCGAGGACGCCTGTCCCTACAAGACGTAGGGCGGTTCAATTTGTAAAAAATTGAGCCGTCCTATTTACTTTTTGGAATTTTTATGATATAATTATTTCACTTAGGTATCTAATCGATAAACTTGAATAGGTCTAATAGGTTGAAAAACTTGACAAAGGAGTGTCCGTGTATGAAAAAGTTAATGATTTTTGTTTCATTATTAATTCTTGTATTGTGCCTTGGTGGTTGTAACAATGAAGCCTCATCCGTTGGCATTATCGGTGGTGCAGATGGCCCTACTGCTAGATTTCTTACTTACCAAACACATTGGCTGATCGTTGGTGGATTGATTTCGGCAATAATTGTGGCCATTTTGATTGCCGTTATTATCTATCTTAACAAGAAAAAGAAATGAACAAATTCTGTTTTGTCGAGGTTAAAATGTTAGGAAAATTTGTTAAGGTTATTGTTGATCGCCCATTAGGAACATATCATCCAGAGCATAAAGACATCTACTATTCTGTCAACTACGGCTATATAGAGGGTATTGTAGCTGCTGACGGAGAAGAACAAGATGCATACATAGTTGGCGTAAATGAACCCATTAAAGAGTTTAGTGGCAAAGTAATTGCCATCATTCATAGATATGATGACATAGAAGAAAAGTGGGTTGTAGCACCAGAAGGTGTATCCTTTACAAAAGATGAAATTATGCGGCAAGTTGCATTTCAAGAACAATATTTTCATACGGAAATTAGAATGTAAAATTCCAATTTGACGAAAGGATGTGATAGCAATGATAAACACTGCAAGTGTTAAGACTATTGTCGTGGATTTAGATAGAACTTTGCTACATACAGATAAAACCCTATCCGCGCGTACTATCAAAGTCCTTAAAGAATGTAAGAAACGTGGAATTAACATCATGGTTGCCACAGCCAGACCATTACGTACAACAAAACAATTTGGTGATTTGATTGGCTTTGATGCAATGGTTGTTTCCAATGGTGCAAGAATAATCCACAGAAATCAACAAGTGGATTATGCTATCTGTCAAAGAAGTGCCGAGCATTTATTGAATGCGTTAAAATGCTATCCTAATCTTCGAATTACCCTCGAAACAGGAGACCGTGCATACTCAAATCATCCTATTGAAGATTACAAAACAATTGTTTCAAACAATTTGATTGGCATTGCCAACAAGGAAGGCGTATTAAAAATACTGGTTCACCTTGACAGCGAGGAAACACTTTACTTTGTCAAAAAAGAATTGACAGAAGATTTGCATTATACAATTGCTCATGGTTATTTATTGCAAATAATGAACACAACAGCAACAAAGTGGAATGGCATTAAGGCAATGCTGGATATTTGTAACTGTTCTCCTAATGAAACGGCCTATTTTGGAGATGACCAAGACGATATTGAACCGATAAAAATGTGCGGGTTGGGTATTGCTGTTTCCAATGGAATTGATGAAGTTAAATCTGTTGCTGATTATGTTATAGAAAGCAACGATGCCGATGGTGTTGCAAAATTTATAGAACATAGGATATTAAAGAGTTTGTAAAATTTCAATTTGTCGGTGAGTTCAGCATTAAATATTGGTGTGATTTTATCTCAAATTTATAAAACCAAAGGCTTCTGCTTTTCAGCAGAAGCCCTTAACTTTTCTATAAAGTTTTGAAGGTTATCAGGAAACTTTTTCAAAAGTTTCCTGAGTGGGGTTCAGGGGCAACGCCCCTCCGATTATCTTATTCCATAATTCTCAATTACGTAGTCCATATCCTTGTCGCCTCTGCCCGAGAGGTTGATAAGAACAGAGCCGTGGCTCATACGCTGTGCGAGCTTGATTCCGTAAGCTACCGCGTGTGCGCTTTCGATAGCGGGGATAATGCCTTCCATTCTCGAAAGCTCGAAGAATGCGTCGATAGTTTCATCGTCGTTGATAACGTCGTACTTAACTCTGCCGAGGTCGCGCAGGAATGCGTGCTCGGGACCCGAGGAAGGATAGTCAAGACCGCTTGCTACCGAATAAACGGGCGCAGGCTCGCCGTTTTCGTCCTTGAGCATGATCGAGTTGAAGCCGTGCATAATGCCTTCCGTGCCGTATTTAAGACTTGCTGCGTGATCGCCGAGCTTTGGACCGCGTCCGAGAGGCTCGATGCCGTATATCTCTACGGGATCGTTGAGGAATCCCGAGAAAAATCCTGCCGCGTTAGAGCCGCCGCCAACACAGGCTACGATCGCGTCGGGAAGCTCTCCTGTCATTTCGGTGAACTGCTCTCTTGCTTCGATACCGACAACGCTCTGGAAGTCGCGCACCATCATAGGGAAGGGATGAGGTCCGAGAACCGAACCGATGCAGTAGATAGCGTCCTTGTACTCCTTTGCGTATGCCGCGAAAGCGTCGTCAACAGCTTCCTTGAGGGTTGCAAGTCCATGAGTTACCTCAACAACGTTTGCGCCGAGAATCTTCATTCTTGCAACGTTGGGAGCCTGCTTCTTAATATCAACAGAGCCCATATAAATATCGCATTCAAGACCGAAATATGCCGCAGCTGTCGCAAGAGCAACGCCGTGCTGTCCTGCACCTGTTTCGGCAATTACCTTCTTCTTGCCCATATATTTCGCAAGAAGAGCCTCGCCCATACAGTGATTGAGCTTGTGTGCGCCCGAATGGTTCAGATCCTCGCGCTTAACGTAGAGCTGAACGTTGCCGAGCTTGTTTGAAAGACGCTCAAGATGGGAAATAGGAGTAGGACGACCCTGAAATTCTCTGCGTATGCGGCGAAGCTCGTCGATGAACTTGCGCGACTTGCAGATAGTGAAGTAAGCCTCTGTGATCTCCTGCATCGCCTTTGTGAGCTCGTCGGATACGTAACAGCCGCCGTATTTTCCGAAATACCCGTTCTGATCGGGATAGTTTTTAAAATATGTGTCAAAATTGATTCCGCCAAATTCCATAATATAAAATTCCTTTCATTATTAACAAGTTAAAGTTCAAAAATGCTTCTTAAAATTTGGCTTTCGCCATCGTTTTGTAAGTAAG
This sequence comes from Eubacteriales bacterium, assembly GCA_045580325.1. Classification (GTDB taxonomy): domain Bacteria; phylum Bacillota; class Clostridia; order Oscillospirales; family CAG-272; genus SIG672. The sequence goes on along the minus strand of JAZNNR010000018.1, from coordinate 80,271 downwards.
ATCATAAATTTCAGCTCCGTAAATAAAAAATCCTTGACAGAAGGGGTGTTCTGTCAAGGACGAATAAATGCTTGCATTTGATTCGCGGTGCCACCTTGATTGACGCACGAAGCGTCCGCCTTTGTAGATGCGTGATACATCTGTACTCTGTAACGGGAGCGCCCGTCCTTGACTACCTTCGTATAAATCGTATGAATACGCTATCGTCAAAGCCCTCGGAAGTCCATTTGCAGGTCCGCTTTCTGTCGGGATCCCAGCATCCCCGACTCTCTGTGAGTGCGCTACCGACGTTATCTCTTCGTCAGCGGTTTAGTTAATTGTAGCACCAAGTGAGCATTTTGTCAAGTAGATTTAAAAGAAAAATGAAAATATTTGAGCTGTTTAAAGCTAAAATGGGTTAAAAAGGTTAGTTTGCAATACGTCTTCGTATGCGGTATACCGTATCTCTGCTTACACACATTTCTTCCGCCGTTTCTTCCATAGTCATATTGTGAATGTACCGATAGGTTAAAAAAAGCTTTTCGTCGGCACGTTTTGCGGCTTCGCGCGGAGTGGACGCACTTGCAACATAAGAGTCGAGCTGACTTTCGGTATCTTCAAGGGAGATTTCAAGTTCGGAAATCGCATTTATTACAGGCACGACCCTGCTGTCTTCCCGCGCGTATCCATAATCATCGAGAAGTGTTTTCAGATGCGATCTGTGTGTTTCAAGCAGCATTTTGTCTGAACGGTATTTTTCAAATTTGAACAGCCAATTTGACATTACGGGTAAAATCTCCTTTCTGATAAAAGAACAAATGTTCGTATTTTTATTATAACACCCCGAGTATGATTTGTCAATAGCAAAATTAAAAAAGTATAACAAAGGAAATTGATAAAAATAAAGAAAAAAGAGCAAAAAATATAGAAAAAATCAATGAAATTTTGCAAAAAATGATTTTCGTCTAAATGTAGAAAAAAAGGCTCGAAAATTGTGCAAATTTTACAAATGATTAAAGTGTAAAAAATATGAAAAAAATAGGTTTTTAAAATATTCGTCAGTATGCCCAAAAGAGTATAATATGCTGTAAAACACTAAAAACGGACAAAACCAAACCAAATTTCCCGAATTTTCAGAGAAATAACCCCAAGAGTAGATAAAGACCTGAATCCGAAATTTGAAACGCAAGGCACAGTGTGAACACTCGGAAAAAATGATTTAAAAAAACGGTCTTGAAAAAAGTAGTACAAAAGGGAGATATTTACCTTGTGTACGGACTTTTTATACCTATTATGTAAATAATGGTCTCTTGACAATTTTAAAGAAATGTGTTATTATTTCTACAACAGTTCGCAGACAATATAACTTCGAAAAATCGCGGCGACGCCTGCGCGAACTGTGCGTTGTCGGCGATTTTTTTGTTTTTCTACGGCTTGTATGAGAGAAGCTGCTTAAAAGTCAGAACCATCCGTTAAAAAGTAGGAAAAAAGTCTGCACTAATCGCAAAACCATTTCTATCAGGAGGAAAAACTAATGGCCTATTCAAAAAAATGTAGGATTATAGCTTTTTTGCTCGCTGTTCTTGTTCTCGTTGTGCCGAGTACTGCTACTGCGGCAGCCGAAACAGACGATGGCTATCAGTCTGCTTCTCTTTCTGAGTTATTGAAGGTTTCCAAATATAAGGATTACCTCATTGAGCATGAAGGAGTAGAGAAGGGTACAGAAAACTATATTCTCACCGGTGATGACATCATAAGCTATAATAAAGATATTACTAGTGTTGACGTCGATTTACTTAAAACCCTCGAGTTCAAGGACTCCGCAGGGAAAGATTATAAGGGACTCTATCTTCCTTCCGACGGTATAGTCGGTTGGGATATTCCGTTTGATATGAAGGAGGGTATGTACGCAGTTAAATTCAAGTACGTACCGATCGCTGAGGAAGCATCCAAGGCAACCTCAATAGAGAGAACCTTCTACATCAACGAGGAAGTTCCTTACTACGAAGCGCGTTACCTTACCTTGACAAAGGTCTGGAAGGACGATATGGACACATATCAGCTTGACGCGGACGGAAACGTAATATACCGCTATGTAAGTGATAACGGTAAGATCGTTTACGAATACGTTGACGTTAAAGGCAACATACTCGAGCGTACTATTGAAAATAATGCGCTCACATTCAAGAAAACAGGCGAAAAGCTTACCGATACAAAAGGACTTTATGCTTACCCTGTATTTGCAAACGATATAGACGGAAATGAATCCAAGCCCGGAAAGATCATGGTAGACGAGGTTTCTACATACGTTGCTACCGACTCTTCGGGATACCATATCGAAGCTCTTCAGTTCTATTTCCCCGCAGGAAGAAATACCATTCAGCTTCAGGCACAGCGCGAAGCTATGGTACTGCTTGAGGTTGAGATATTCCCGTACGACTACGAAACAGATGAGTTCTCGTATGACGAGTACGTTAAGCATTGGGAGAGTAGCGGTGCTAAGGACGTTGCAGATTTCTATCTGAAGCTTCAGGCAGAATATCCTACCGCAACATCTGAAACTACCGTATATCCTTTCGCAGACAGAACAAGCTCGATCAACGAACCTCAGTCGCCCTATATTCAGTATCTTAACGCTATCGGCGGCGACGGCGGTGAAAAGTGGCAGGGTGTCGGACAGTGGGCACGCTACACTGTAAACGTTGACGAAAGCGGCTTCTATGAAATAGTTCTTCGTTTCCGTCAGTCGGTAAACGAAGGTGGATTCTCTTCGCGTATTATTCGTGTTGCTACACAGAGCATGATAAATAACGGCGAAGATGCAATCGTTCCTTTTAAAGAAGCAAACTACCTTAGATTTAACTTTGACGATTCTTGGCAGACCTCGGTCATCAACAGCGCTAAGAAGGATAAGAACGGAGAACTCGTTACATATAAGGTATATCTCGAAAAGGGAACAAACTATATCGAGCTCGAAGCAGGACTCGGAGATATGGCTGACATCCTTCTCGATGTTACCGAATCGCTTAATACGATAACAGATATATACGTAAAGATCCTTATGATAACGGGTACTGACCCCGATAAATACCGCGACTACGGCTTCTATAACGTTATTCCTAACGAAATGAACGAGCTTCTCGCACAGTCAAAGAAGCTTTACGACATCGCGGATAAGCTTCAGAAAGAGGTTGGAAGCGGCGGTTCGTACACCGCGACACTCAGAACTGTTGCACAGCTTCTCGAGCGTATGGGTGAAAGTGATTCCAAGGTTGCAGCAAACGTTGATAACCTTAAGGAAAACCTCGGAACTGTCGGTTCTTGGATCCAGAACTGCGCAAAGCAGCCTCTTGAGCTTGACTACATTATAGTAAGAACACCCGGAAGTGAAGAGCTTCCCAAGGCAAACGCAAACTTCTTCCAGGCTATCTGGTTTGAAATTTGCCAGTTCTTCAAGAGCTTTACGTCTGATTACAGCCAGCTCGGTGCTACCGTTGTTTCCGACCCCAACAACAAAATTGAGGTTTGGACAACGCTCGGACGCGACCAGGCACAGGTTCTCAGAAGCCTCATAAACTCTGATTTTGCAAAGAACTATACAGAAGCAAACGTTGACCTTAAGCTCGTTGCACCCGGTGCGCTTCTTCCTTCGGTTCTTGCAGGCGTAGGACCTGACGTATCGCACGGACATATTGCGGGCGACGTAATCAACTGGGCTATACGTGGCGCGGTTCAGCCGCTTGACGAATTTGAAGGATTTGACGAGCTCCAGAGCTGGTTCTCACCTGCAACGTGGGTTCCCGTTACTCTTTATGACCTCAGAATTGATGAAAAAGGTAAAGAGGTTCGCTCCGAGACAATATACGGACTTCCCGAAACGCTTGACTTCTATATGATGTTCTACCGCGCGGACGTTCTTAACGAGCTCGGACTTACAGTTCCTAAGACCTGGGACGAAATGAAAACTGTAATGGATACTCTCAGTGAGAATAACATGCAGATCGCATTCCCGTCGTATCTCGCAGGACTTGATCTCTTCCTCTATCAGATGGGAGGTACACGTTATGCAGATGACGGTAGAAGAATCAACTTCGACAGTAATAAGGCGCTTGCATCCTTCTCGTATCTTACATCACTCTTTACAGACTTTGGTCAGCCGCTTATCTACGATTTCCCTAACCGTTTCCGTACAGGTGAAATTCCGATAGGCATTATGGCTTACTCAACATATACACACCTCAGCATATTTGCAACTGAAATTCAGGGACTTTGGGAGTTCGTTCCGCTTCCTGCGTGGACAACGTACAACGAAGACGGAACAGTTTCCGAAAACAACGATGCAGTTGTAAACGTTTCGGCAATCATTATGCTTGCTGACGATGACAGATCTGAACACCTTACAAACTTTGCATGGAAGTTTATGAAGTGGTATGTTTCTGAAGCAACTCAGGCAGACTACGCAAATGAACTTACCGCACTCTTTGGCTCTGAATATAAGCATACTACGGCAAATAAAGAAGCGCTCGCGTCCCTCTCTTGGACAACAAGTGAGTATAACAACCTTATGGGACAGGTGAACAACCTCGTGGGCGTTGAAGAATATCCCGGAGGATATATTATCGGCCGTTACGTAACCTTCGCGTTCAACGAAGTTTATAATGCCGAACTTTATAATGCCGGTGCAGACGCAGAAGAAGAACTCCTTAAATATATCTACGATATCAATATGGAGCTTACAAGAAAACGTCAGGAATTCGGAATGGCATACTTTGAGGTTTCTTTCGGTACTAACTATACTGAAAAGAAGAACTAAACTGACATAAGTTTTTTAGATTTGGCAGGCGGAAGCTACGCGGCTTCCGCCGGGCGCAAAAATAATATTAAGGAGTGGTTAAAAAGTGTCAGCAAAAGCAAAAGCAAAAACACCCTCCAATGATGTTAAAAAACCGGTAGCCAGAAAGGATATGTCCAAACTGGCATGGACCTGGAAGGAAATGAAGAATAATTGGGTAGCATACGTTATGCTTGCACCGTATTATCTTGTCTTCCTCCTCTTTACCATTCTTCCGGTTCTAGTATCGTTGGTACTCAGCTTTACAAGATTTAATATGCTTGAACCTGCACAGTGGGCAGGAATTGAAAACTATACAAGACTCTTCCTTGCAGATGACCTGTTCATCACTGCATGTAAGAATACACTTATTTTCGCTGCAATAATCGGTCCCGTTTCATACCTACTTTCATTCTGTGTAGCATGGTTTATAAACGAGCTCGGTCCGAAGCTCAGAGCACTTGTTACTTTGATCTTCTATGCACCGAACATCGGTGGTTCCGTATATCTCATTTGGAAGACAGCATTTTCAAGTGATGCTTACGGATACGTAAACGGCGTTCTTCTCGACCTGGGTATTATCGACAAACCGATACTTTGGTTCGCGGACGCAAAATATATCATGACCCTTTGTATCGTAGTTGCCCTTTGGCTCTCGCTCGGTACAGCCTTCCTGAACTTTATCGCAGGACTTCAGGTTGTTGACCGTTCGCTTTATGAGGCAGGCGCAGTTGACGGTATTTCAAACAGATGGCAAGAACTTTGGTACATCACCCTTCCGTATATGAAGCCTCAGCTTCTCTTCGGTGCGGTGCTTGCTATAACACAGTCCTTCGGATTCGGTGCGGTCGTTACCGACCTTTGCGGATTCCCGTCAACCGACTATGCCGCATGGACAATAATGCACCACCTTGACGACTACGGCGGCGCACGTTTCGAGATCGGTTACGCATCTGCTATTGCAACGCTGCTCTTCCTTCTGATGATCGGAGCAAACGGTCTTGTTAAAAAACTCTTATCGAAGGTGGGAACGTGATATGGCAAAAGTACAGAAAATGAGAGTAAGAAAGCATAAGGTCGTGCTCAACCGTTCAAGAGGCGGCGACACGGGAATATTCGTCTTCCTTGCAATTATGGGAGTTGTAATGTTCCTTCCTATGCTTTACACTATAATGCAAGCACTGAAACCTCTTGATGAGCTTTGGTACTTCCCGCCTAAGTTCTACGTTATACACCCGACAGGAAAGAACTTCGGAGACCTGTTCAGACTTATGGGTCAGAGCTGGGTTCCTTTCTCAAGATACATATTTAATACCGTGCTTATTTCGGTAGGCGGTACGTTCGGACATCTTATTATTGCTTCGATGGCTGCATACGTACTTGCAAAGATGAAATTCCCCGGTAAGAACGTACTCTTCCAGACAGTTGTTCTTTCGCTGATGTTCCACGCAACAGTTGGAGCGCTCGCAAGCTTCATTATCATGTCGTATATCGGTATGATCGATACAGTTTGGGCGATCATCGTTCCTGCGTGGGGTTCATCTCTCGGACTTTACCTTATGAAACAGTTTATGGAAAGCTCGGTTTCGGACGCGGTGCTTGAAAGTGCCCGTATCGACGGAGCAAGAGAGTTTAAGACATTCTGGGTCATCGCGATGCCGATGGTTAAACCCGCATGGCTGACTCTTATCATGTACTCGTTCAAGGACCTTTGGAACACAGGTAGTACGATCTACATTTACAGTGAACAGCTCAAAACACTTAACTATGCGATCAACCAGATCGTAAGCGGCGGTATCACCCGTTCGGGTGCAGGCGCTGCTGCAACAGTTGTAATGATGATGGTACCGATTATGGTATTCGTAATCAGCCAGAGTAACATTATTGAAACGATGGGTACATCGGGTATGAAGGATTAAGGAGGTAGCAAAGTGAAAAAAGTAATTATATCCAGAATTGCACTTATATGCTGCCTTGTTATGGTGCTTTGCCCCTTTATTGCAAACGCGGCAACATATACCTACTCGATAGACGGTGAATCTCTTATATCTCCCGATGCGTATTCTCCGTACAGAACTATCGATTCAAGTACGATAGGTCTTGCTGTCCCGCTTAGCTCTCCTTCGGATATTAAGACGGACAGCGACGGCAATATTTATATTGCAGACCCGTTCAATAACAGAGTAGTAGTACTTGATAAATACTATAATCTCAAATTTGAGATCTCGCAGTTTACCAATATGAACGGTATCGCTTATGACTCTCTCAGCGGCTGTCAGGGCGTGTTCGTATGGGAAGGTGTCGAATCAGACGGAAATGACGGATATATAAATGAAAAGTATATCTACGTTGCAGATACCGAAAATATGAGAATAGTTATTTTCGATGCAAACGGAAAATATCTCAGACATCTCGACAAACCCTCTTCGGACGTTCTTGAAGAAGGCGAGATCTACAAGCCCAAGGCGGTTGCGGTAAGCAGCTCAAAGAGAATTTACGTTGTTTCTCCTCAGCTCTATCAGGGCGTTATGACCCTTAACGACGACGGAGAATTCTGCGGATATATCGGTGCAACAAAGGCAGTTTACAGTCTTTTCGATATTATCTGGAGAAACTTCCAGACACAAGAACAGCTCGAAGCTTCTGAAAAGAACATTTCATCGCCGTTTAACAATATTACTATTGACGACGAGGGCTTCCTTTGGGTAACCAAGGTTCCTCCGCCCGATGAAGCGATAAACGCAGAGGGTGCTCTTTACAGTAAAGTGGGCGACTATGCTACTGTTAAGAAGATAAACACCTCGGGTGATGATATAATGAAGAGAAACGGATTCTTCGCACCTATGGGAGAGGTTGCAATTTTTGTAAGATCTTCCTCGGCTTCCTCTTTCGGACAGACGACAGGTATCTCGGACATCGTTTCTATCGCGATGGGTGAAGAAGGTACATATTCTATCATCGACGAAAAGAGAAGTAAGGTCTACACCTACAATAAGCAGGGTGAGCTTCTCTTCGCATTCGGAGATAAGCCCGGAACAACCAACGGTGCTCAGACAGGTGAGTTTAATAAGGTTTCTTCGATAGCTTACCACGGAAGTGATATGCTCATACTCGATGCGCATACAAACTCGTTCACGATCTTCAAACGCACAGAGTACGGCGATCTCCTTCTTACAGCTATTAAGCACAACAATAACCGTGAATTCGAGCTGTCGATAGACGACTGGAAGGCGGTTCTTCAGAGAAACAACAACTTTGACGCGGCGTATATCGGACTCGGTGATGCGTATTACCGTAACGGCGACTATGAAACCGCAATGGAATATTATAAGGTAGCATATGATACAGTAGGATATTCCGCAGCATTCAAGCTTTGGAGAAAAGCTTTTGTTGAAAAGAACATTATTTGGATTATCGTAGTTCCCGTGGTTGCGATCTTCCTTATAGGTTGGCTCTTTAGGTTTGCCGCTAAGGTCAATGCTAAGGCGGCAATTTCGGGAAGAAGAAAGACCTTCAAAGAAGAATTCTTCTACGCATTCCACCTTATATTCCATCCGTTTGACGGATTCTGGGATCTTAAACACGAAAAGCGCGGATCTGTTCGCGGAGCACTTGCTTGGCTCGGACTTGCGGTTCTCGCATTTACCTATCAGGCAGTCGGCGAAGCGTTCATATTCAACCCGAGAGGTTCAATGTCGAGCGTAATTATGCAGCTCAGCGCACTTCTCGTTCCCCTTCTTCTCTGGACGATAGCGAACTGGTGTCTTACCACGCTGTTCAATGGAGAAGGAAGCCTCAAGGACGTGTTTATTGCAAGCTGCTATTCACTTGCACCTATCCCGCTTATCATATTTATAACAACACTTCTTACCTACTGTGTAACAGATACAGAAGCAACCTTCATTACTCTTATCATATCGGTATGTTACGTATGGATCGGACTTCTCCTCTTCTGTTCTACAATGGTAACGCACGACTACTCGCTCGGAAAGAATATCGCAACAATTCTTGGTACGATCGGTGGTATGGCAATAATTATGTTCATATGCGCACTCTTCACAGGACTCTTCACGAAGATGATAAGCTTCATAAGTAACATAATAACCGAAATTCAATACCGTAGCTGATGAAAGGAGGAAAAAAGATGATAACGAAAAATACAAGATATTTTGCGATGATAGCACTTGTGTGCATGCTCATTACAACATTTACATTTTTACTTCCTGTTTCAGCTGATGAGGCAACCTCCATTCCCGAAGAGGAAACGGTGGTAATGTCAACGAGTGAAATACTCGCGACTTACCTTACCACAGAATACGAAAGTAAAGAAGAAAAACTTGCTACGATGACCTATAAGAAGTCTAGTCCCAATGGCGACTACAAACTCTATATAGATCCGTACTCGGGAGAAATTGCTGTTCAGTGTGTTTCGACAGGGCAGATACTTCTCTCAAACCCTCACGATGTTTCCAAGGTAAACGTAAGCAGTGTAAAAGAAGAGCTTCTCTCTCAGGTTGTTGTAAGATTCAAGGACCTCGAGAATGAAGGTATCGGAAGAACCTTCTACAGCTATTCAGAAAGTGCTGTTTACGGTCAGATCACCGTTAAAAACATCAAGAGTGGTATTCGCGTAGAATACACACTCGGTAAAGAATCCTCACGTTCGCTCGTTCCGAGATGGATCGAAGCAACAAGATTCGAACAGCAGATCATGGCGTTCATTGATCCTGTTGAAGATCTTTATATCTACAAAAAGATCTTAACTTACTATAAGCTCGTTGACCCCAACGCAAACGAAGCACTCTCGGTTATCGAGTCTTATTACGAAACATATCCTTGTACCAAAACAAGATATTACAAGGAAGAAATAACTATCGGTCTTGACAAACTTACAAAGAATACTCTGAGCCCGAATCTTGTGTCTGCTATTACAAAAGAAGCTAAGGATAAGATGGCTATATATGTAATCGACCCGAAGGCTGAAACATCTGAAAAGCAGCTTAACGAGCTTGAAGGCTATATTAAGAGATTCTGTCCTCACTATAACTACGAAGAAGTTGCCCGCGACCACGAAATCACAGGATATGTCGGAGCGGCAAACGCAAATGCGGTCTTCTATGTTGCAGTAGAATATGAGATAACTGATGAAGGTCTTGTTGCAACAATTCCCGCAAACAGTATCAGCTTTGATGAAGAAGCATATCAGCTTCAGAACATTACACTTCTCCCATATATGGGAGCATCTACGGGTAGCGATAAGGGTTATAACTTCGTTCCCGACGGAAGCGGTACGATAATTCGTAACGAGGATATAATGGCTACCGGATTACAGTATACGCTTTCAGGACAGGTGTACGGCGCGGACTACGGTTACCACCAGCTTTCCTTTGAAAAGGGTAAGTATGACGGCAAGAGCGCAGTATTTACAGCTCCTGTATTCGGTGTTGTAAGTGAAAATAAGAAGGTCGAGAAGGGAGAAATAATCTCCAAGACCGAAGAAATTATCTATCAGCGTGATAACGCAGGTAATTTGATCTATGATATTACAGGTCAGCCGATTCCTTTCTACATCTTGACAAGCGATGGAAAGCAGATGTACTATCCTGACGGAAATCCTGTTGTTGAAACAGAAACGGTAATCGTTTATGAAGAGATTACAACGATTTCTCCCGAAGGTATGTTTGCAATCATAACAGAGGGCGAAGCACTTGCATATATCACATCCGATCACGGCGCAGGCGTAAGACATCCTTACAACTCCGCATATGCGACATTCTATCCCAGAAGTACAGACTCTTATAACCTCGGAGACTCTATCTCGGGCGCAGGTGATAACGAATGGACAATTACTTCGGACAGAAAATATACAGGCTGCTTTACAGTTAAGTATATGCTTCTGAGCGATAATGAAAATTCGCAGTATAAAGCATCTTACGTCGGAATGGCTGATGCGTACCGTACACACCTTGTAAACGCAGGTATTATAAGCGCAATCACAGATGTTGCTGACAGTATTCCGCTTTATCTTGAAACATTTGGTATGGTCGAGGTTCAGGAAATTATAATGACTGTTCCCACATGGGTAGATACACCTCTTTCAACTTTTAATGACGTTAAGAAGATGTATGAGCTTTTCGGAGAATCGGAAATCACTAACATCAAGGTTAAGCTTACCGGATTTACCGAGGGCGGTTGGATGTATACTCTTGCTCCCACCACCGTTAAGTTCGAGAAGGTTCTCGGCGGTAATGACGGATACAATGATCTCATCGCATACGCAGAGAAGACAAACGGTCTCCTCGAAGTATTCCCTGATTTTGACTTTGCAAACGTTGACGCCACAAAGTTCTTTGACAAGTATTCACATACCAAAGATTCTCTTAAGACTGTTGACGACCGTTACACCGGTAAGAGAGCATACTCTTCGGTATATCAGTCCTTCCAGTACGTAGGATCTACATGTGTATCTCCTGCTTCGTACAACAAGATGTATGATTACTTCAGCAAGGCAATGTCGAAGTTCAGCAAGGGCAACGTTTCCGTAAGTACTCTCGGAAGCGACCTCAGTACAGACTTTAATGAGGACAATCCGCTCAACAGAGAAGACAGTAAGGACTATACGACCGAGCTGCTTTCCAAGATAGACGGAGCTTTCAATAGCGTAATGGTAAGCCAAGGTAACTCATACACCTGGAAGTATGTTGATCATATACTCAACGTAGAGCTTGACGGAAGTAACTATATCAGAACAAGTGCATCTGTACCTTTCCTCGGTATCGTTCTTCACGGATATATCAACATCGCAGGTACTCCTACCAATATGCAGGGTGATGTAAATTACGAGATCCTTAAGATAATAGAAAACGGCGCATCGCCCTTCTATATCCTCATAATGCAGAACTCAGCAGAGCTTAAGGAATATTCGTTATATTCGGATTATTATTCTGTCGACTTTAAGAACTGGTATTCAGACATAGTTAAGACCTACGGTATTGTCAATGGAGCTCTCCACGATCTTCAGACGGAAACTATCGTATCTCACGACTTTGTAACAGGAACAAGAGTTCTTGAAGAAAACGAAATCAAGTTCCAAGAAGCTGAATACGACAGACAGTATTCAGAGTACTGTGCAAAACGCGAAGAAGCTTTGTCAGTATATCTCAAGCAACTTGCATTTGCTGAAAGCAAGAGACTTGAAGCAGAAGCTGCAGGAATTGAGTATACAGCAGAAGAAATCGCACCCTTCGCATACGAAGAATTTGTTTACAACAATCCTATGGATCTTGTAATAGACGATACAACGATCGTTTATATGACATATTCAAACGGAGTAAGCTTCATACTGAACTACAATGCGTTCGACGTAACAGTTGATATAGACGGAGTTACATACGAAATAGGCGCGTTCTCGTTCGGTAAGTATTACCCCGAAACAATCGCAGATTAAAGAAAGGAGAGATGAATAATGGATAAAGCAGTAAAAAAGACGGCAAAGCAGAAGCCTGAAAAGCAGAAGCCCGAAAAAGCCGTAAAGGAAAAAGCCCCCAAAGAAGTAAAAGCATCTTCTCCTAAGCGAAAGAAGGTAGTTTCTCTCGACAGAAAGAAATCCCGCGCAGGTTGGATATTCGTAATGCCCTTTGTTATCGGTCTGGTAGTTCTCTATCTCCCGATACTGTTCAACTCGGTCCTCCTCAGCTTCCAGGAATACATTGGAACAAATGTAAGCTTTGTAGGATTTGAAAACTATAAGGCAGCTCTTCTTGACGATACAGACTTTACACAGATCCTTGTAGGCGGACTTTTAGAAATCGCACTTAACATTCCTGCGATAGTCTTCCTTTCACTCTTCCTTGCTATTCTTCTTAATCAGAAGATGGTAGGTAGAGCAGCGTTCAGAGCGATCCTCTTCGTACCGGTTATTCTTTCTACCGGTCTTATAGACGGTATGCTCAGCTCCACAGGAGCAGCTGCAGGCGCATCAGGATCGATCGATCAGGGCTTGCAGGGCGAATCTGCAACAGATCAGATCATATCTGCTGCCGATATTACAGTACTATTTTCTAATATGAAAATAGGAACCGGACTTGTTAAGTATATTACCGACCTCGTTAACGATATTTATAATATCGTTAACGATGCGGGTGTACAGATTCTTATATTCCTTGCAGGACTTCAGTCAATATCTCCTGCGATATATGAATCTTGTAGCATAGACGGTGCAACGACCTGGGAAACCTTCTGGAAGGTAACCTTCCCGATGATAAGCCCCATGATCCTTGTAAACTCTATATACACGGTTATAGACTCGTTTACAAAAGCAGATAACTCTGTTATGTCGTACATTCAGAGCTATTACAGTTCAAAATCTCAAACCATAGCAACCGCAATGGCGTGGGTATATTTCCTTATCGTAGTTGCGATAGTTGCAGTGGTAGCGGCACTGATAAAGACATTCGTCTTCTATCAGAGAAGAGATTAACAGGAGGTGCAAGATATGAATTCAGCTAATACAAATTCCAAAGTTCTCAAAGAATCAAAGAATAAGATTCGCGTTGAATTTGAGAGAACCTCCAGATGGAAAAGATTCAAAACAAAGTATCTGTCAATGCACTTTGCTACTACGTTACTTTGGAAGATTTTCCGCTACGTAATTCTCATTGGTATGTGCTATATAATCCTCAACCCTTGGTTTTCGGTAATAACCGAATCGTTTATGAGCGTTGAAGATTTTGCGGACGTTACCGTAAACTTTGTACCGAAGCATTTCACAATCGATACGTATAAGGCACTGATCATAGAAAACAACTATTTGGAAGCTGTTTTGACCACAGGACTTTTGTCAATAGTTTGTGCACTTCTTCAGACCTTCGTATGTAGCCTTGTTGGATACGGATTTGCAAAGTATAAGTTCAAGGGAAGCGGTATTCTCTTCACCTTTGTGCTTATAACAATGATGGTACCTACACAGACTATTAAGTACGCGCTCTTCCTTCAGTTTAAGAACTTTGATATTCTCGGACTTTTTGAACTCTTAGGAATTGGAAAGATCTCGCTGCTTAATACAATGTATCCCTTCGTAATTCTTTCGCTGACGGGTATCGGTCTTAAGAACGGTCTTTACATATTTATGATGAGACAGTTCTATCGCGGCGTTCCCGACGAGCTTGAAGAATCGGCTTATATTGACGGTTCAAGTGTAACAAGAACCTTCTTTAAGATCATTCTTCCTATCTCTATCCCGATGATGATCACGATCTTCGTATTCGCGTTCTCGTGGACTTGGGCAGATAACTTCTATTCGATGACCTTCTACACAAACAACCAAAGCGTACAGACGCTGGCATATTTTGCGCAGGACGTTCCCGCTTCTCTTACAGAGCTTATCAAGGAGAGCGGAGCAGCCGGAGCGCTTTATCAGCCGACCATCAAGAATACTTGTGCAATTCTTGTTGGATTCCCGCTTGTCATCATATATCTGTTCTGTCAGAGATACCTCATTCAGGGTATTGAACGTTCGGGTATTACAGGTTAATAGCCAAACACAGAGAGTATAAACTCAAATCGGAATGTGCTTTGCGGCACATTCCGATTTTTCTCTTTTTACTTGACAATGAGGATAAGTTAAAGTATAATTATGTAAAGACAGCTATTTGGAAAGGAAGGGAATAGTATGCGTGAGATAAATCTGCCCGAGAAAATATGCGCGGTAATTGACAGGCTGAAGGATCACGGTCATCACGGCTACGCGGTAGGCGGATGCGTGCGTGATATGCTTATGGGTAAAGTACCGCACGATTTTGATATAACAACAGATGCTTTCCCTTCGGAAACCTCTGAAAGCTTTCCCGACTGCGATATAATTCTGACAGGTCTTAAGCACGGCACTGTTACCGTTGTATATGAGGGCGAAAATATAGAGATAACGACCTTCCGTACCGATGGGAAATATCTCGATAACAGACATCCCGAGAAGGTTACCTTTGTCAGAAATATATCGGAAGACCTTTCAAGACGTGATTTTACCGTAAACGCTATGGCGTATAATCCAGACGAGGGACTTATCGACCTTTTTGACGGTGAAAAGGATATAGAGCGTAAGATAATAAGGTGCGTAGGAGATGCCGATACAAGATTTAACGAAGACGGACTTCGTATACTGCGGGCTATGCGTTTTGCCTCGGTCCTTGAATTTGAGGTGGAAGAAAAAACGGCAAAGTCGGTTATAAGAAACAGAGGTCTTCTGAAAAATATATCGGTAGAGCGAATTTACGCAGAGCTTACAAAGCTTATTTTAGGAAATGGCGCGACTAAAATATTAAAGCAGTTTTATCCTGTCCTTTCAGAGCTTTTCGGTGAAATTCCTGCTGAAAATATAGAGGTTCTCTCACACTGCCCAAAGGACCATACGGTAAGATATGCGGCACTCTTCTCGCATATGAGCGCAGAAGACGCGGGGGGAATGATCCGCACACTTAAAACGGATAACGAAACCCATAGGCTTGTCAAAAAGCTCGTGTCATCACTTTCCTTTGAGATGCCGAATTTTGCGTCGGAACGCTTCGAAAAAGATGTCTCACATCTTCTCACGGAAAATACTTTCGACGATCTTGACAAGATAATTTCTCTCAGAGAAGCGTTTGACAGCTATCACAGGGCGGACACGGGAAACCTTATAAAAATACGCGAATGCGCTGAAAAGCTGATAAAAGAAAACGCGTGTCTGTCGATAAAATCGCTCGACGTGAGTGGAAAAGACCTTGCAGATGCAGGAATACCGCAGTCAGCCGAAATGGGACGCATACTCAAAAAGCTGCTATGGCTCGTCATCGAGGGCGAGGTCAAAAATAAAAAGGACTCGCTTGTTGACGCGGCTAAAACACTATAAATATAAAAAACACTTATGATTTGTACGGTCATAAGTGTTTCTTTGTTTTTTATAAAAGTTCTTTGGCGTGGAACCCTAATGTTTAATTTTATAAACATAAGCATTCCCGCGTTTGCCTATACGTTCTACCACGCCGACGGTGGTGAGGATCAGCATAAGGGTGGCGGCTTCTCTGCATCGGGTAAGCCTTTTTATATCGCCCGAGGTGAAGAGCTCGGGAAGCTCCTTTGGCAGAAATATCTTGTAATCCTCGGGTACGGAGAGGTCTATTTCGTAGTGAAGCTCCTCGGGGAAGCGTTCAAGTCGAACAGAGCCCTTGCGGCTTCCGCGCTTACTGCAGTTAGGAGTCCTGTATTCCTCGAGCGAGAGAAATACAAGTCGGATCGCGAGACTCGGACTCGACAGATAAGGTCTTATGCGGTAAAGCTGCGGCACAGCGCTGTAAATATCGGCGTGAACAGAACTTTTTCTTCGGCTGAGTGCTTCTCCTGTTTCGGGATCAATTCGCGTAATAACGCAGTTTTTAGCCATAGGATGCACGACCGTAACGTTGTGTTCTTTTAGAAAAACGTCTAATTTTTTGCCGAGCCGTCCGAGGTCGCCCGTCTGAATTTCTATTATCTGCTTACCTGTAAGAATGTCGGCAAAAAAGCGTCCGACCTTTATTTCGTGAAGGCTTTGATCGCTTTCGTAGTAAAATTTCAGTACCGAGTGAAGTCTTCGCTCCGAAAGAGTGCCTATCTCGCTTGACTGCTCGTCGCTGTGCGCGCTGTTTCGTGCAAGATCGCAGGCATTTTTAAATCTTTCAGGGTCGCCCGGAATTGCAAGCTCGTAAGGAATATCTTTCATGGCTGGTTACTTTATAAGCTCTGCGAGTGGGCAGATTACAACGCCGAGAAGCGCCGCTACAAGAATGAGTAGAACGGGCGAGGGCTGTTTTTTCTTTATTTTCTTGAAAACAAGCATAAAACCAAAGACAAGAGCCGCCATAATATAGGTTTCGACGTCGGTTTTGATGTTTTTTACCGCTTCGAGAATGTTTACGTTACCAAAGCTCGGGAAAACGATAGAGATCATAAAGCTGATACCCGTTGCGGCGATAAGACCGACAGCTACGGGCTGTGCTCCTTCAAGCGCTCCGTTTACGTAAACGTTTTTCATAAGAGATTTCAAAAGAGCTGCTATTATGAGTATTATTATAAACGAGGGGAGAATAAGACCGAGAGTCGCGCAGAGCGCACCTAAAAATCCTGCCTGCGAGCTTCCGACGAATGTTGCCATATTGACCGAGATAGGACCGGGAGTCGATTCGGCTATACCGATAAAATTCTTTATCATTTCATCGCCGAGCCAGCCGTGAGCCATTATTTCGTCGCGCATAAGAGCGAGCATAGCGTATCCGCCGCCGAAGGAAACTATTCCTATCTTGAAAAATGTGAGAAAGAGCTCAAGATAAATCATTTGTTTTCCTCCTTGTCCGCTTTATTTTTGCTTTGTATGCGCTGGACAACAGTAAGCATAAGTCCGGCAAAAGCGCCCATAAGAATGAGATATACCGATGAGAAGGAAAGAGCAAAAATGTCAAGCAGCAGCATAACTGTAACCGTCAGAGCGACCGTGATGATAGGGAAGGGCTGTTTTTTCAGCTTCTTTATGAACTTTATTCCCGCAGAGAGAATGAGGAAAGCAACTGCGATCTGAATTCCCTTGAATGCGTTTTCAACCACTTTAAACTCCATAAACTGCTCGAGGAAGAGCGAGATCAGATATATGATCGTAAAGGGAGCAAGAACGACCGAAACGGTTGCCGCAAGAGATCCAAAAAATCCGCAGATCTTATATCCGACGTAGGTCGCCGCGTTTATTGCGATGGGGCCGGGAGTCGATTCGGCGATCGTAATAACCTGCATAAGCTCTTCTTCGCTTATCCATTTGCGTTTTTCGGACACCTCTGACTGAATTATCGGTATCATAGCGTAACCGCCGCCAAAGGTAAGAAGACCGATCTTGAAAAACACCCAGGCAAGAGAGAAAATCTTTTTGAATTTGCCAGAGCTTTGTGTCTTGTTTTCTTTCATTTAAGTACTCCTTTAACTAAAACTGTGTATGGAACATATAGTATATTTTACATATTTTTTTGATTTTTGCAATACGAAGCGAATGCTATTTGATAAAATGCACAATAAAAATGTTCTAAAGTGTCAAAAGCACCCGATTTTGAGCATTTAGCGCACAAATATGTCGAAAAAATTGCAACTCGGATAGTATAATAGATTATCAAAATATGGTATCATAAATTCAGACCGAAAGAGAAAAAATACAATATATTGTGTTTGCGGAAAGAAAATATGAAAAATAATAAAATTATAGAACTAATTAAGCATCTGCCGTCAGGCAGAAGCATAAAATACATGCTTTTTGAAGAGCACGGTGAGCTTGGCGAAGGGATCTTTTCGGTGTCTGCCGAGTTTGTCGGAGATACACAAGACGAGTGCGAATTTGCGAGGGACGTCTGCCGTGAGAGCAGAGTCGCCGAGCGATTTCTTTATCTTATCGCTACCGAGGAGGTGGAGCCTTGCCATCTGAAAGACATCGTTTACGATATGCTTCCGATCTATCTGCCGTAAGCAGAGCTACCTGCGAACTCGTAAAGCCTGTAAAGCTTTTTGGAAAATTTACCCGCAAAAACCCTCTTGAATACCGATTTTTCTATTCCCTTAAGCTCGTTTATCAAAATATCGGGAGTCATTTCATGCTCTTTTATAAATTTCACGCCTGTGTTTTCCTCTAAGATTTTCGGATCATCGAGTCCGTAAACAGTGGTAACTCCGACGTCGTTTATAGGATTTTTGAATTTTGACATTTTGGCGGCAAAAAGGGTATAAGTGTCCATAAGAACGCGGACGCTCCCAAAGTGCTTTGTCAGCTTTTTAAATAAAAGCCTTAGTTCTTCAGTTTCAAGATACATACTCACGCCTTCCATAATAATTATCGCGTTTTCGCATCCTTCTATATTTTCAGTAAAATCAGCACTTCTTACGTCGATTCCGAGCATATGATAATTGCCCGATTCGGCGTAATATTTTTTGCGCTCCTCTATGACCTTGTGAAAGTCAATGTCGTACCATAAATGCCCTGTTTCGCCGATACGCAAAGCTCTTGAGTCCATTCCGCAGCCGACGTGGAGTATCACGGCATCACGTGTAGCGCTCATTTTTTCTTTAACCCAGCTGTCAAAAACGGCAGAGCGCATTCCCATATAGTAGGCGAGCCATTTCGATTTTGACTTACCTTTTAATTTAAAGCCTTCCGCCGACCATATTTCCTCGGCTTTTTCGTCGTGAAGGATAATTCCTTTTTTGCTCACAAAAGCCTTGCCGTAGAGCGGAATGTATAGTGTTTTGTTTACGTTGTTCATGGTTTCACCTGTGTGATGTAAAATCTCGTTTTGCCGTCAGGCAAAACATATCGAGCCGCAAGCGGCATATCGAGCGTGAAGCGCATATCGACGTTATCATTTGGTAGGAATCGGCGTCCTCGACGGTCCGTATCACTGCACGGCTTGATTATAGAAGTCCAAAAAGTGCGCGAACATATCTGTATCAAGTCTGTTACTCAGTCTTGCGTGGTCAAGAGTTTCGTTAAGATACTGAATCTTTTCTTCTCTGAAACGGTCTTTGTTGTCCTTTGAATTATAATCGTAATCGAGTGTTTCAAGCCACTTTGTGTACTCGGCTTGTACTTCGTCCATATAAGTGTCCTCGGGGTTCTTTAAAATGTCGTTGTGCCCCTTGTCCTCATATCTTACAAAAACAAAACGCTCGTCATTCTCGTATTTTTCATAATATTTGTCGTAGCCGTATTCTATGCCGATAACGTTGTCATCTGCGCTATGTACTATCATTACAGATGTGTTTTCCGCCGCTTCAAAGCCGTCCATCGCGGTGTTTGAGGCATATTTGCCATACTTGACTTGCTCGTGGACTCTGATAAACGGAATCATGGCATGAATTATGCTGCCTGCCTGTGATTTTCCGCCCGATTCAAACATATCGGACGCTCTGTTGAAGCCCGAGCATGCGATTACTGCCTTGACTTCGGGGTGATATGTCAAAACAGCGCTTACAGAATATGCACCCCAGCTATGTCCGAAAAGAACGATGGGAAGCTTCGGAATATCCTCATTTTCTTCTACAAATGAAATGGCGTGATCAAGGTCTATCACACCCTGCGGAACTCCGCCCACGCCGTCGCCTTGACTACTCAGGCAACCTGTTGCGTCGTAGGCAAAAACATAATAACCGTTTTGCGCGAAATAGTTGGCTGCATCCATATATGAATTGTGACCGCCGCCAAATCCGTGGGCAATGATCACGACTGCGCGCTGATCTTCCCCCGCACTGTATAGATATCCTGCAAGCTCCTGCCCCTTGTCTGATTTGAATTTGTATTCCTTGCACTTAAGTCGGTCAAAATCTTCTACTCGCAGCATAAAAGGCTCATAATCATCACAACGGACGTTAAAGTTGGAATTGTACATTGAAACGCAGAATATCCACCAGCCTATCACTGTCAAAGCTAACACCGACGCTATACTTATCAAAACTATCGCTGTTGTCATTTTCTTCTTATCCTTACCTGTTTTTCTTTTCATTATTTGCTCCTTTTAAGCGGAATATTAACTTGTACTTCCGTAAAATTTATTTTTTCGATACGCCGCAGCGATAGCGAGGTTTATTATCCGTAAGGGCATATAGAATTTGGCTTTTGGTAGGGGACGGCGCCTTCGACGTCCCGAAAAGCCTAAATATACGCACGGGCTGTCGTGGGCGCCAGCCCCTACGGGTTTGCACTTATTTTCGTGTCAATAAACACACACTCTCTATATGGGTCAAGAGAGCAAAAGGTATATTTTACTCCTTGACTGTATCGACCTGATAGGTTTTCACAAATTTTGTATTCGCATAGCAATTAAGTGTAATCTTTGCGTTTAATAGCTCCGCTCGTGTTCTTTTTTTAGCAATATCAGAAATTCCATTTACTATGTCATAATACTTTTTGCCGTTTTCGTCTGTTAAAACAATACATATAATTACGAAAGAATTTCTGGATATAGGTTGAGTTAAAAATGCCACTTTCTTACAAGTAATTTTGATAGTTTGTTCACTTGAAGATTTGATCTTATTTATCTTTATAAAAATTACAAATCGACGAAGAAAAAGAAAAGCGAAAAATATAGTGAAACCAAGAATAATAGGTGTGGCACCAAAAATAATACGTTTGGAATGCGATGCGTCTTCGGTCAAAAGTCCAACCACAAATACAACGAGCGCCATCACAAAAAACATAATTGTAGCACCTAAATAATCGAGGAAAGCTGTTTTCATTGTTTGCGTTTGCCTTGATAGAACATCAGAGGTTGATCGGTCCATGTTTCGTCGTTCTTTTCTTTGGCGTGATTTTTTCTGCATTTTTGCTTCCTTTCAATCTGTTATACTAAACTGCTGTAAAATGAACTTTCGAGCATTCTGTTGTAGGGACCGGCGTCCTCGACGTCCCGAAAAGCCTAAATATACGCACGGGCTGTCGTGGGCGCCAGCCCCTACGGGTTTGCACTTATTTTCGTGTCAATAAACACACACTCTCTATATGGGTCAAGAGAGCAAAAGGTATATTTTATAATTTGTGGTCAAGCCAACTCAAGATCAACAAATTCCTTTTTCACATCTACAAATTTCAACGAAAGCCAATCGAATCCAATAGATTTTGCTTGCTCCCAATCTAAAGTTCCATACGTCAATATGACATCGCCGTTTTCGTTGAATTCATATTCATCTCGTTCATCTTCGTAATCAATTGAGTAGCCAAGCGTAATTTGCACTTTCCCGTTATAATACTCATAATGTCTTAATTCTCTTGTGGCGTCATTGCATGGCTCGTTGCAAAACATTGCATCATATCCGTGCTTCATTCCGTCAAAAATGGTGAACTTTTCGTTTGTTACAGGGTCTTTTGCAACAATCAAGCATGGAAATTCGGCATCGACTATGTACGGTGTTTTTTCTATTTTCACAGTATCACCGTAAAAATATATTTCTAAATTTGTATTTCCTGTAGAAGAAGCAAGTATTCCAACAGTAGAATCCTTTTTCTCTTTTGCATCAGTTATATATTTTTTCAAATAATAAGGTATCATTGCCTTACTCCTTTCATATGTTATACTAAATAGCAGTAAAACGAACTTTTGAGTTTTGCTCAAAAATCACTTTTGTCCTCGACTGCTCCCCTTTGCTGTGGTGATGGATGCGATGAGTTTTCTGCGAATAATACCGCATTTATTTGCAAGTGTTTTATAGGTGTTTTCATCCATTGAGCCTACCTTGAACAGTATTTCAAGCCAATAGTCGGTTTCATAACATTCTTTGAGAGCTATTTCAAGTTTATTTACAAAGTCTGCGGTACTTTGCGCATATTTTGCTTCATAGCTATTTGCACCTATTGAAGAGCAGGAGCGCAAAAGCTGACTAACAAATACAGCTCTGCCTTTGATAGTATCACAAACGGCAGTGATTTCTATGGTAAGTTCAACTGCAAGTTCTTTAATAGTTTTATTCATAATATTCACCTCATTTATTCGGTAAGCGATATGCTCAGCGTTGCCGAGCGCGATATATTTGCCTTGCAAATGCGATATTGACAAGCGTCGCTTGTCAGCGATATGTTTGCCGAAGGCGAACGTGCTGGAAAGTACGCAAATATAAATCCCGCGCCCCAAAGCGCACGCAGTGCGCTCACGTGTCGAAGGCACATATCGAGCCGCAGGCATATCGCACGCGAATGAAGTGAGGCGTATATCGCAAATCCTGTGAGGGATTTATATCGCTTTAGTTTGTCTGACGAGTCAGACAAACTAAACTTTCCACATGCCCCGTGCGAGAAAACATATCAGCCGCAAATGCTCTTGTAACCTTGTATCCCTCGGCATCAAAGAGCTTGCAGTCGCGCGCGAGGGTGTCGGGATTGCACGAAACGTAAATAACTCTCGACGGCGAGATCTCGGAAATGCGTTTTATAAGCTCGCTTGCACAGCCCTTGCGGGGCGGGTCGACCACGATAACGTCGGCCTCGAATATTTCGGGCGAGTTTGCATCACCGCAGATGAATTTCGTATTTTTCATATGATTCAGAGCAGCGTTTTCCGTGGCGTTTTCAACGGCGTCGGGGATTATTTCAACACCGATAAGGCTCGACTCCGGATAGTCTTTTATCATCGAAAGTCCGATAGTGCCTATTCCGCAGAAAAGGTCAACAAGCTTTTCACTCGGCTTCAGATCGGCAAGCTCTGCGGCTTTCTTGCAGATAAGCTCGGCACATTCGCGGTTCACCTGATAGAATGATTTTGGCGAAATTTTCACCTTAAGTCTGCAGAAAATATCCTCTATGGTGTCGCTTCCGTAAACGGTTATGTTTTTGTCGCCGAGAATGACGTTCGTGCGCTTTTCGTTTATGTTAAGTATGACCGACTTGACAGCAGGGAAGCGCGAAACGAGTATTTTTGCAAGCTCGGGAGCCTCGCGCATCGTTTTGCCGTTAATGACAAGGCAGACCATAATATCGCCGCTTCCGCGACCTTTACGCAGATAAATATGGCGAACAAGTCCTTTTCCGCTTTCAAAATCGTAAGGCGGAATCTTTTTTTCCTTGCCGAAGCGTACTATCTCGTCAAGTATCGCGCCAAAGCTCTCGTCCTGAGAGGGACAGTCGGAAACCTCAACTATGTCGTGGCTGTGCTCTGCGAAAAATCCGATCTCCCAATCCTTGCCGACAGGGTACTGTACCTTGTTGCGATACCCGTCGGGACAGCCTGTCGAAAGCACGTCCTCGATATTTACCGAAAGTCCGACCTTTTTGAAGGCATTTTCTATGTAATTTTTCTTGAAAAGCTTTTCGTTTTCGTAATTCACGTGGCGAAAAGAGCATCCGCCGCAGCGCTTGAATGAAGGACAGGTGTTTTCGACTCGGATAGGTGAGGGCTCAATTATTTTGTTCACACGGGCGACAGCGTAGTCTGAAAGGTCTTTGATTATACCAATTTCAAGCTTGTCCCCCGTAACTCCGCCGCGCACAAAAACGACCTTGCCGTCGATCTTGCATATTCCAGCGCCGAGATTGTTCATATCGCTTATTTCTACTGTATAAAGCTCGTTTTTCTTCATTTCTTGTAATTTCCTTTGTGTTTTTGGGAAAAAGAGTCCTGTTTTTTGAAAAATTGATAGAAGTTACACTTTATCATACCGTTGTAGAGCTTGCGGACCTTGTCCGCGCGTCTGCCGTAAAGTCTTTCAAAGCCCTCGTGAGAGGTCAGCACGTATATCTGCCAGTTGTCAAGCGATGAGAAGGCTCGTCCCATATTTCGATAAAGCTCCTGCGCCTGTTCCATAGAGAAAAGACGCTCTCCGTAAGGCGGATTGCATACGACCGTGCCTCGCCTGCCGCCAGTTTTTATCTCGAGTGCGTTGCGCTGAAATGCCTTGACCGTACCGCCCACACCTGCGCGGCGTATGTTGTCGCGGGTGAGCTCAACGCAGTTCATATCAATGTCAGAGGCATAGACCTCAAACTGCGAGTCGCGTATTATATTATCTCTTGCTTCCTCGCGCGCCATTTCCCAAATGGAAGAGTCGATCTGCGGGAATTTTTCAGAGTCAAAGCGGCGGTTCACACCGGGCGCGCAGTTTGTCTGCATAAGAGCCGCCTCAATAGCGATAGTGCCTGAGCCGCACATAGGATCCCAGAAGAGTACCTCTTCGCGCGGACGGGCGATCTTCACAAGTGCCGCCGCAAGAGTTTCGCGAAGCGGTGCGATGTTTGATGCGGGACGGTATCCTCTCTTGTGAAGAGCAACACCCGAGGTGTCTATCATAAGACTTGCGCTGTCGTTCAGAATAAAAAACTCTATTTTGTAAAGCGTTTTGTTTTCTTCGAAAAAGGATATATGATATTTCGATTTAAGGCGCTCAACGATAGCCTTTTTAACGATAGACTGACAGTCGGGAATACTGAAAAGCTTGCTCTTTACCGAATGTCCCGAAACGGGGAAGGCATCGTTTATACCGATATAATCTTCCCAAGGAAGCGCTTTTGTGCCCTCAAAAAGAGAGTCAAAGCTGTCAGCGGTGAACTCTCCGAGCTTTATATAAAGCCTCTCGGCAAAGCGCATACCGATATTACAGCGCGCGACGGCAGAAATATCTCCCGTAAATGTTACGCGGCCGTCGATAGTCGATATACGCTTATATCCGAGGGCGTCGATTTCTTCTCCTAAAAATTTTTCAAGTCCGAAAAGACAGGTCGCAACGTAGGTAAGCTCCATTTTCTTTTCTTTCCTTTCTTTTAAACGAATTTATCTTTTATTTCCCGTCAAAGCCGACTACAAAGCCGTTTGCTCCGCTTTGACAGAGATCGCCCGCGATAACGTTACCCTTGTAGACGATAACGCTTGCGAGAACCGTACCCGTAGCATCGGGATAATTTGTTACTTCAAATGTGTAGCGTGTTACGTTTTTGCGGCGGTATTTGCCAAGGTCGAGCCCTTGGTGCTTCTGTATCTCGTTGTACTCGGTAAATACGCCGTCAAACTCGGAAGGGACTTTTATTTCTACCGTTTGGACGGGAGTATCCGAAACGTTCCACCCGAACTGCTTTAAAAAATCCGCCGCGTCCTTTGCGCTTTTGACGTCGCTATAGGATATTCCGTCCGCGCCCGTTTCGATAGCACCGTATGAGGGGACGGTCAGAATAAGTGTAACGAGAACAAGTAGTGCAAGACTGATAGTAGCAAAAGCCTTCAGGCTTGATGCTCTGAAAGAATAGACAAACATTTTGGTAAACCTCCGCAAAATAAATTGACCTAATAAAATTACTTTAATAAAGTATATTTTGCAGGGTTTGTCTATATTCTTATATAAGTGAAAAAATAAGCTAACACGCCGTCTGCCCTCTGCACGAAGGAAAGTGCAGAGGGCGAGGTTTTAATTTTAGTTGTCAAGCTCGTCGTTTTTGCGTTTTTGCTTGATCTGTGCTTCAAGCATAAGGTCCTTGACTTTCATAAGCCTGGTAGTATTACCTCTTTCGACCTCGTCAAGCTTCATCTTTATCGTTTTGATGGTCTTTTCGTACTGCGGTATCATAATGTATTCAAGAGCGTTGACACGTCTGCGTGTTTTTTCGATCTCCTCAGCGAGCATCTGAGCCGTTTTTTCGGTCTGAGCGAGCTTTATCATATCGGGAAGAAGCTCGGTAAGCTCTCCGACAGCTTCGTCAAGCTCTCCGGGAGTAAACGCAAATCCGTAGTTGTATCCGCCGCCCGCACTGTCCGTAATGTCGAACTTGTAAACGGGAACGTTTACACTCATCATATTTTTGTACTGAACGTCAAGTGAGCACTCACTTTTCGGGACCATAAGAGCCTCCTCAAGCATTTTAGGCGACGATACCGCAGAAGCGAGAGTGAAGCTGTTATGGACACTCATTATTCTATTTTCAATATCCTCACGCAGAGCTTTGTTCTGGCGCACGACCTCAAGAAAGAGCTTCATAAGCTCATCCTGCTTGTCTTTGAGAAGCTTGTGTCCGCGTCTTGCGGTAGAGAGCCTCGCATTTATGCGCTTCATTTCCATACGCGTAGGATTTACACGAATTTCAGCCATAGGCTTTTTCCTCGTTTCCTTTTTTAGTTGCCCTTTATTAACCCTGATAATATTTTTCGATAAATTCGGGCTTGATCCTCTTGAGCTCGCTCTTCGGAAGGATAGAAAGAAGCTTCCAACCGATCTCAAGAGTTTCTTCGATGCTTCTGTTTTCATAGAAGCCCTGATTTATATACTGAGCCTCAAATTCATCGGAGAATTTAGCGTAAAGTCGGTCAATAGGGGAAAGCGCAGCTTCGCCGAGAACGACCATAAGCTCTTTTGCTTCCTTGCCACGTGCATAGTTAGAGAAAAGCTGGTTCATAACGTTTGCGTGGTCGATACGCGTCTTGTTTTCACCGATACCCTTGTCTTTAAGACGGGAGAGCGAGGGAAGAACGTCAACAGGCGGAAGGAATCCTTTTCTATAAAGGTCGCGCGAAAGGATTATCTGACCTTCTGTGATATATCCCGTAAGGTCGGGGATAGGGTGAGTCTTGTCGTCCTCGGGCATTGTGAGTATCGGTATCATAGTGATACTTCCATTACTGCCCTTCTTACGTCCCGCACGCTCGTACATAGTAGCAAGGTCGGTATAAAGGTTACCGGGATATCCACGGCGTCCGGGGACCTCCTTACGTGCTGCAGAAACCTCACGGAGCGCTTCCGCGTAGTTTGTGATGTCGGTAAGTATTACAAGCACGTGCATATCGCAGTCGAAGGCGAGATGCTCTGCGGCTGTGAGTGCCATACGGGGAGTTGTGATTCTTTCTATTGCCGAGTCGCTTGCAAGGTTGATGAAAAGCACCGTTCTGTCGATAGCGCCCGTCTTTTTGAAGTCTGAAATGAAGAAGTCTGCTTCTTCAAAGGTGATACCGATAGCGGCAAACACGACCGCAAACTTCTCGTCCTTTCCGCGAACCTTAGCCTGACGTGCTATCTGTGCGGCAAGGTTTGCGTGAGGCAGACCCGAGCCCGAGAATATAGGGAGCTTCTGTCCGCGAACGAGTGTGTTAAGTCCGTCGATAGAGGATATACCCGTCTGAATAAATTCATCGGGATACATACGTGCGGCGGGATTTATAGGTGTACCGTTTATATCAAGAGTTTTTTCAGGGATAATGCGAGGGCCATCGTCGATAGGCTCGCCCATACCGTTAAATACTCTTCCAAGCATATCCTGCGAAACGGGGAGTTGAACTCCGTGTCCCGAAAAACGCACCTTGCTTGTAGAAAGATTGAGTCCTGCAGCATTGTCAAAAAGCTGAACGAGTACGTTGGAGCCATTTACTTCAAGAACTCTGCAACGGCGTATCTCGCCGTTTTCAAGCTCGATCTCGCCGAGCTCGTCATATTTTACGCCTTCGATCTGCTTTATCAGCATCAGAGGTCCGGCGACTTCTTCTATTGTTCTGTATTCTCGTATCATACGTTCTCCATATTAAACTTATATTGTATTTTGTATGGGTAAGCTTTTATATCTGCGATGCTTTTGCTACCGCTTCCTCAAGCTCTTTGTCGATTTCTTTCTCGATAGCGGCGAAGTGCGTGAGGTAGTTTTCATTGTCAACACTCTTTGCACGGCCGATCTGTTCTCTTACTGCAAGAGATGAAATGTCCTCGATGTCCGCACCTCTTGAAAGAGCCTCGGAGGCCTTTTCGTAGAAGTAAAGGATAAGTTTCATCATCTCGTCCTGCTTTTTAAGGGGAGTATAAGAGTCAACGTCCTCAAAGGCGTTCTGCTGTAAGAAGTCCTCACGGATAGAGCGCGCTACCTCAAGGGTGAGTCTGTCGTTTGCCGAAAGAGCGTCCATACCGACAAGCTTTACGATCTCGTCAAGCTCGCTTTCTTCCTGAAGTATCTTCATAAACTTTGCGCTGTTGTCATTCCACTCGGGTGAAATGTTATCTCTGAACCACTCGGCAAATCTGTCGCGGTAGAGCGAATAAGAGTTCAGCCAGTTGATAGCAGGGAAGTGGCGTCTGTACGCAAGAGATGCGTCAAGTCCCCAGAACACCTTAACGATACGCAAAGTCGCCTGTGCAACAGGCTCGGAAAGGTCGCCGCCGGGAGGGGATACCGCACCGATAGCCGATACTGCACCGACTCTTCTGTCGCTTCCGATACAAACTACCTCGCCCGCTCTTTCGTAAAACTGAGCAAGACGGGAGGTAAGATATGCGGGGTAGCCCTCTTCACCGGGCATTTCTTCAAGACGTCCCGACATTTCGCGGAGTGCCTCTGCCCAACGCGACGTCGAGTCTGCGATAACTGCAACAGAATATCCCATATCCCTGAAATACTCTGCAATAGTGATACCTGTGTATATAGATGCTTCGCGTGCCGCAACCGGCATATCGGAAGTGTTCGCGATAAGAACTGTACGCTTCATAAGCGACTCACCGCTTCTCGGGTCCTTAAGCTCGGGAAATTCGAGAAGAACGTCTGTCATTTCGTTTCCGCGTTCTCCGCAGCCTACGTAAACAACTATGTCAACGTCGCTCCATTTTGCAAGCTGATGCTGTACGACCGTCTTGCCGCTTCCGAAAGGACCGGGAACGCATGCCGTACCGCCCTTTGCAAGAGCGAAAAGCGTGTCGATCGTGCGCTGACCTGTAACAAGAGGAGTTACAGGCGGAAGCTTTTCAGAGTAAGGACGCGCCACACGGACAGGCCATTTATGAGAAAGAGTGATGTCGATTATCTTTCCGTCATCTGTTTCAAGCTTTCCGACAGGCTCGGAAATAGTGTAATCACCGCTGTTTATTTCGATGATCTTACCCGATGTCTTCGGCGGAACGAGAATTTTGTGGGTAACAAGCTCTGTTTCCTTTACAGTACCGTAAATATCGCCGCCGCGAACCGTGTCGCCTGCCGAGAGGGCAGCATCAAAGTGCCATACCTTTTCTCGGGACAGTGCGGGAACGTCGATACCCTTTATGATATTTGTTCCGTATTTTTCATAAATAACGTCGAGCGGACGCTGAATACCGTCATAGATAGCGGTAATAAGTCCGGGACCGAGCTCAACAGAAAGAGGAGCGCCCGTCGAAACGACCTTGTCGCCTCGTCCGATGCCTGCTGTTTCCTCATATACCTGTATAGAGGCTCTGTCGCCGTGCATTTCAATTATCTCGCCTATGAGCTTAGCTTCTCCGACTCGTACAACGTCGAACATATTAGCCTCTCTCATACCCTCTGCGATAACGAGAGGACCCGAGACCTTAAGTATTCTTCCTTCTACCATTTTTGTATAGTACCCCGTTTGTTAAACGGTTCCTTTCTTAACAATAAGAGTTTGCAAATGTTATTCTTTAAAAAGTATATCTGCGCCGATAGCGCGTTCTGCTGATTTTTTGATATTGTGCATACCGATTCCTCGGCTTCCCGATTTTCCGGGTATCATAATAACGGCGGGAAGGGGAGTATCCTTGTATTTTGCTATTGTATCTGTTATTTCACACGCGAGGTCTTCGGTGATATATATTATCGCATAACCCTCACCCGCGAGCTTTACGAGCGTTTTTGAGGCTTCCTCTGCCGAAGCGACAGGGAAGACGGAAAATCCGACCGCAAGAAAACCGAGCGTACTTTCGGTGTCGCCTATTATACCGATTTTGTTCATTTTAAGCTCACCAGCCTTTTAAAAGGGAAAAATCAGAATTTTCCGATACTTTCCTTGATTTTTGAGGGAAGAACTCCCGTTTGTTTAGATGCAGCTATCATTCGGAGCATTTTCAGAGCGTAAGATGCTTTTATAAGATAAGCTACGCATATTTCAGCACCGAAGGTAACGCTCTTTGCGCTGTCGACGTATTTCATATATATTGCTTCGCAGTTTTTTGCAAGAGTGGTAAGCGAGAGCTCTGTATCGTTTGACGAAGCGACAGCGTAACCCCTCGAGGAAAGCGCAGAGATAAGAGCTCCTTCGCCCGAAAGCATCGCTTTTTCAAAGAATTTACGGTCAAGGCTTCCGCCGCAAATAAACATACTTGCAAAAAGTCCCGTGGTGTCGCGAAGGCGCATAGTACGCACAGCGGTCAGGATATTCGTCGTGTCTATCTTAATCTCAACAAGGCGTCTGAAATATTCCTTGTTATAAGAATGAACCGTGTCGAGCATATCCGCGTAGCAGGCCTCGTCTAAAATAGAGTCGATCAGCTTGGGATCTCCGCTTTCCGAGAAAGCAGCCTCGGCTTTGGGAAAATCATTTGCCATATTTTTCGGAAAAATATCAAGCTCACGTCTTTTCACAGCACCGTAAACCTGCTTTGCGGGTACTGTTGCGAGGTCAATAAGAAGATCATCAAGGTCCTCTCTTCCTCTTGCCATACATTTAATAACAGTCTTGAGATTGTGGCAGTCGTAGGATACTCTGAGAAAATCAAGTATTCTCGGCTGCGGCATTGATTTTGTTATGACGCGAAACTCTTCTGCGAGATAGCGATTGACCGTTTCCTCTGCATCAAAAGCACCGTTTTCGCTGTAAATGGGCTCTATAGAGTATTCGGGAAGCATTTTCAGCATCTCGGAAAGGTCCTTTGCGTCAGCCATTCTGAGAAGAGCATCGTAGCTTATACGGCGGTTTTCTCTTGTTCTGACCATAGAGGAAAGGTAAATATAATCGTCTTCGCGCACCTTTTCGGCTTTTTTTACACTTGTTACGTTTGCCATTTAAACACACTCTCCTTTAATTAAAGAGTATGCGGTAAACGTCGCCCTCAAGGGTATCTCTCATCTGTGAAAGAATAAGACCTATCGAGCAGTTTATCTCAATATCTCCGCAGCGCAGGATAAATCCGCCGTCGATGTCAGCATTTTCATCGGAAAGTGAAAGAGTCTTTCCTGATGCCAAGGCGAGCACTGACGCGTCCTTTATCATATCGGCGGAAACTCTTTTTTTATCCGCACCCGAGAGAATTACAGAGTAGCTTTCGCAAACGGTTATTTCGCCGTCTGTGTCCTGCTCGAGTGAGAGCTTTTCTGACTCGATCTGCTTTTTCACAGTCGATACGAGCATTATCGAAAGCATTTTTTCATAGTCCCCGTCGGGAAGACCAAGGAGCTTCTGGCGGGCCTTTTCAAAAGCCTCGTCAATTTTTGCATTCTTTGCTTCGAGTAGTAAATTACGCTTTATTTTCTGAGCAGATGCTACCGTGCGCGAGCGTATGATTTCTGTGTCGGCACTTACCTCTGACTCTGCATTTGCCGCAATTTCGGCGGCTTTCTTTTTATATTCCTTGTTAATGGCGTCAGCTTCTTTCTGCGCCGCGAGGAGAATCTCGTCAGCTTCGCTTTGAGCGACCGCGATTATTCTGCCTGTGATTTTTTCACTTGAATTCACACAAAAGCCGTCCTTTCTGACAAATTTTGTTTTGATTTTAGGTATTTTAGCTTTATTTTATCAGTTTTATCAGTTTTATCAGTAAAGGAGGATAAGAAGCGCGGAAACGAGAAGCGCGAAGAGTGCGTACGTTTCAACGAGCGCCGAACTTGTGATAGCCGTACCGAACTTGTCCTTCTGCTTTGAGATCATCTGAACGCCCGCAGCGGCAACCTTTGCCTGATGTATAGCCGAGAAAAATCCAACGAAAGCGATGGGAAGGCAAGCAACGAGGAAGAACATACCCTGCTCGAGAGTAAGAGTGAAGATAGAGCCGTTAAGAGCGCCGCCCTTGAGCATTACAAGGAAAGCGACAACGAAGCCGTAAAGACCCTGCGTTGCGGGAAGAGCCTGAAGAATGATAGCCTTACCTGCTACCGAGGGATCCTCAGAGATAACGCCTGCTGCAGCCTGTCCAACAAGACCAACGCCCTTTGCAGAGCCCCAGCCTGCAAGTCCAACTGCGAGAAAAGCACCGAGAAGTGCAAGTGCAGAACCGAAGGTCATAGTAGAAAGATACTGACCGAATGTGAAAGAAGCAGCTTCTGCTGTAAGAAGTGTAAACATTGTTTTGTCCTCCAAAATTTATAATAGAAAATTTTTGTTTTTATAATCAGTCCTGATCTTCAGGAGCTGTTATGCTTGTATATTTCTCACTCGATGTGAGAGGAACGAATTTGCGTCCGCCGTCTTCATAGAATTTTCCGAAGAATTCTATATACTGAAGTCGGCTTGCGTGAACGAATGTACCGATTATGTTGATTCCGAGGTTGAGAAGATGTCCTACGAGAATAACAACTATAAAGAGTATAAATCCGACAGGACTCGGAAGTGCTATCGTTGCAAGGATATTGAAAACGCTTGCAATTATTGCCGACGTAAGTCCGAGCGCCATGATTCTCGAATAAGAGATAAGGTCAGATGCAAATCCGACGAAGCCGTAGACCGCACCGAATCCCCCGATCACTCTTCCGAAGATTCCCTTTTTACTGAGCGCACCGCCGATCATCATAACGGCGATACCGACAGCGAGAACCGAGATTCCGACTATCTTGTGAAGGAAAATAAGTCCTGCGCCCGCGAAAACTATGAACCAACCGCCAACGTCGAAGAAGGCGTTAAGGAAAGAACAGTCGCGGCATACGACGTAGAATTTTATCCCAAGACCGACAAGCATATGCACAAATCCGACTACGAGTGATACGACGATAAAGAGTATAGGCTCTTCAAGCGGATTTATAAGGGTGAGCGGCATTTCAAAAGCCTCACCGCCGAACGCTACTGCGATCGCGGAGGGAAGGTCGCCCATATAGCTTCCGAGGAATACGCCTGCAATAGTACAGGAGATACCGCATATTGCAAACAGCTTCACAAGCTGCTTTATTCCTTTGCCGAGGTCGAGCTTTTTGAGCGCTATGAAGCCTCCGATAGCAAGGATAAGACCGTAAACCACGTCGGCAAGCATAAGACCGAAGATTATGAAGTAAAATACCGCCATAATTGCAGTCGGGTCAAATGAGCCGTAGGTAGGAAGCACGTACATATCGATTATGCTTTCAAACGGCTTTGCAATACTGTTGTTTGAAAGAAGAACGGGCACGTCATCGTCTTCCTCGGGGTCTGAATATTCTCTGAAGCATTCATAGCCTTCGAGAATTTTGTCTATTTCATCTGTCTTCTTTTCGGGAACCCAGCCCGAGAGTATTACCGCCGATTTCGTGCATATCAGCTTTTTCTGCGCTTCGGTTCTGGAGATCTCTGTGCTGACTATATCACACGCAAGACGGAGAATGTGCGTTTCCTGCGCGAGCTTCATAGCCTTGGTTTTAAGGTTTGAGCGCTCTATCTCGAGCATCTCGCTTCGCTGAGAAAGTCTTGTGAACTCCTCTGCGGCAGAGAGCTTGTATGCCGAGAAATCGGCGCGGATAAATCCTTTTTTTGATAGCAGTGAAGTAACCCTGTCAAGATCCTCTTTAAGCGCTATAACGCAAACGTGCGAGGAATTTTCATTTTCCGAAACCTTTTCGATAAGAGCGTTTTCGCATTCGAGGAAGAGCTCCTCACGAAGCATATCGTAATCAACATCCTTCGGAAGCGATCCTGCGACTATCTCGGTGGTAAGAGTACCCTTCACCGAAAGGGAAAGATCAAGATCCTTCCAAGGAGCAAGGAAAGAAAGTGAAGCGCGTATTCTTGCTTCTTCTGCGAAGACGTCGTCAAGTCCCGAGGAGATCTTGTGCGCTTCAAGCGAAATAGAGTCAGCCGACGAAAATGTTTCTTCGGGCATATCGTAGCGCTCTCTTGTATAAGCCTTTCTCCTAGCGAAAAGTCCTTTGGGAGCTTTTTCGTATTCCTTCAGAAAGGAAATCGCCTTTTCGTATTCACTCTGCTTTAAGTAAAGCTCTGAAAGCCTTTGTGAAAATCTCTCGTCAGGTGGAAGATCCTTGTCGCCGCCGAGCGATGCTGCGGCGTCCGTAACCTCTACGCTTCCCGTCCACATGAGCTTTTGCATCAGAGTGTCTGCATCGCAGGCAGCGGCGGCAAGCGTGAGCTTTTTCATCTTGACTATTGCCATAGGCTTCCTACCTTCCCGATTATGAAGTTTACTGCATCGGGGATATTGGCAGATGCCGCGGCAGAAACTATCATAGCCTCGTTTTCGGCATTTGCCTTGGCTTTTTCGAGAAATTCATCAGATGCGCGGTAAAGCTCGGCAGAAGCGTTTTTTCTCTTTGTCTGAGAGCTTTCTCTGACCTCGCGGCAGAGTGCTTCGCCCTTTATTTTAGCGTCCGAAACTATCTCGGAAGCCTTGGCGGAAGCAGAAACTCTTATATCGCTCGCCTTCTTTTCGGCACAGAGAATTTCATCGAGTATTTTGCCTGTCATTTATATCATTCCTTTCGTTTAGTATGGGGAAGATCACAGACACCAAGGTGTCAAAACAATCTAATACCAATTATACCATAAGTTAACACAAGATTTCAATAGTTTTTATATAATTGTAAGCTGTTTTTTGTGATTTCTTGACTTTGCACAATTTTATCGCCTATATATTGTCTATTTTGAAGGTACGAATTTTAATAATTTCTTCGGGAACTGTATAAGAGTTTTCACATATGGCGGAATTTTTCTCAAAGGTATAAATCTTCGAGCCTTGAATATAAAAATTCTGGTTTTTCGCGCGAGCTTTTTTCGAGAAATATTTTGCCTTTTTGAGTATCATATTTTCGCTGTCAAGGTTCAGTGTTTTCAGAGTAAAAATACTTCTGCCGTCAAAATATGTAAGCCTTGTTTCGCATCTCAGAGAAAGGTATTTTTCTTTGAAAAAGTAAAATTTCCATACGAGCGTCGCCCTTATCGGTATTCCGAGCGTGTCGCGTATCTCTCTTGACCTTTTACCGCTTTCAAGCATAATTTTAAGCTCGGGAAATATCTCTTTTTCGGCAAAGCCTTCGAGATATTTTTCGTAGCTTTCGGCGCTCTGCGAGAAAAGAGCGTTTAAAATATTATCCTCATCGTCGCAGTGCGGTATGTCAATAGAAAAGAGTATTACCTCCCGCCCCATAAAAGAGATCTTGCCCGTTTTTCTCGTGTCGGGACTGTTAAGTATTTTCAAGTTAAAGCACCTCTTTCGGCATATAACGTTATAACAATTATATGAGGGAGGCAAAAGAAAAAGCAGACCGATAATAAAAATCTGTCTGCTTTGAACATTTTTATTTATTTTGACTTTCTCAGCCTTTCGCACAGCTCTTGGTCGGGGGTAACCACCGCGCTCCAATAGGTCGTGTAGGTTACAAAACCGGGCTTTGATGCTGACGGCTTTTTTATGTGCTTTACGAGGGTGTAATCGACCGATACGTTTTTGCCTTCCGAAAGGGATGAGTTGTAAGCCGCAACGGTTGCCGCCTCTGTAAAATCCTGTGCTGACGGCTCCTCACCGCGCGCAAACATTATCACGTGGCTGCCGGGAGCATTTTTGATATGGAACCACCAGTCGCTCTTTTCGGCGAGCTTTGTCGTAATATAATCGTTTTGCAGATTATTCTTTCCGCAGAGCAGCCTGTAACCGCCCGACGTTACATATTCGATCGGTTTACCCGATACCTGAGCCTTTTTTGAATGACTTTGCTTTTGCACCGAGCTGTATCCTGCCTCGGCAAGCTCGCGTCTTATTTCGTCAAGCTCGCTTTGCCCTGAAGCGCGCGAAAGGCTGTCAAGCACAGAGTCGATGTAGGCGACCTCGCGCTCAGTGTTTTCAATCTGTTTTGAGATCTCAAGCTCGGCGTTCTTCATTTTCGTATACTTTTTGAAATAAGCCTGTGCGTTTTGCGCGGGGGTGAGCCGTGTGTCAAGGGGAATCGTTATTTCGGGGGTGTTTTCCTCGTAATAGTCGATTACCCTTGCGTGAGCCATACCCTTTTTCAGCATATAAATATTTGCCGTGATAAGCTCACCAAGCCTTCGCATTTCTTCCTTTTTTTCGCACTCCTCAAGCTCGGAAAGCTGAATGACGGTCTTTTTTTCAAGACGCGCCTTAGTGTTTGTAAGAATCTTGAATATGTCTGCGGCGCGCTGTTTTACTCTCTCGCTGTTGTCGCGCGAGGAGAAAAATGTTTCGATAAGCTGTGAAATACTGTCGAAATACACCTTTTTCATGCCCGAATACTGCATAATGTCGAAAAAGCAGTATTCTACGGGGCGCGAGTTTTCGTCAACTATCATTACAGCCTTGAAATCCCTCGATTTCAGTATATCGACAAATCTGAAAAACTCGTCGCAGAGTGCCTCGCACGACTTTTCGCCGCGATGAGATATTTCTCTTGCAACAAGCGCGGATATTCCAAGATAAGTGTCGGTTATGAATTTGTCGGGGCGCTTTTCGCTTTCGCGGGCAGAGTCAAGAAAGCCCTCGCGCGTTTCCTCGAGCGGATTTTTCTTGTCCTGTGCGGGAGGTGCTTCGTAGAGCATTCCCGAAAGCACCTGTCTTACTCGGCTCGTTGTGAAATCGACGGGACGCACAGCACCGAGTATCTTCATATTGTCGCCGTGGCAGAAAATAAGGTTGCTGTATTTTCCCATGATCTCGGCAACAAGCGTAACCTTGAAGGGATAACCGAGGTCATCGTGCGCCTCGAAATCTATGAAAATTATTCTCTCAAATCCGAGCGTGCGGATAGAGAGAACCTTTGCGCCCGTGAGATATTTTCTCAGCATCGTGCAGAACATCGGCGGAGCGGACGGATTTTCCTTACTTACCGTCGAAAGATGTATTCTCGGATTGTTTGGCGAAGCAGAGATAACAAGGCGGAGATTTTCACGTCCGACGTGAAGAAGGAGTACTATTTCGTCTCGCTCGGGCTGATGCACCTTTTCAACTCTTGCGCCCACAATACGTGCATCAAGCTCGCTTGCAATCGCAAGTACCATACCTGCGTCAAAAGCCATAACTTAGTCCTCCGTTTCTCTGTTTTCTTCCTGTTTCTCGCTCTTTTTTGCAAGCTTTTTCATATTTATCCTTTCGCTGACCGCAAGCGCAAAAAGCTCGTCGCATTCGATAAGAATTGCCGTCTTTTTGCCCTCCGACACCGAAATATAGGCATAAAGTCCGTGCGGAGCGAGGTTGGCACAGACGTTTTCTGTTTTCGTTACTCCGTATTTTTTGAGATCTTTTCTGCCCGAAATCCTCACAAGACTGTCGTTTTCGCTTATCTCGGCGAGAATAAGAACGTTCGGAACTTTTCCTAAAAGACGGCTGACCTCAAAGCTGTCTTTCGAAATCGTGTAGGTGTACTGAGCGAGCATATATCTCATAGCTATGTAAAGAATGCCTGCGGCAACGACGAAAACAAGACCTTGGCTTAATACCCTGTAATCAAGGTCAAGCGCCGCGATAACGGCAAGCGCGATAAGCACGAAAAAGAGGACAGCTTCGGCAATGATCGCGTTTTTCATATATCTTTTCGGTTTATAGCTTAACATTTCTTAAGTCCTTTCAAACGTTTAACTCTGCAATATTTGTAATGATATTTTTATCTTTTATCAGAATCAGCGCATAGGTTGGAGTGCGCGACTGCCGAGGCTGAGAGATACTGCCCGGATTTATAAGATATATCGGCTTTTCGCCCTCACTTTCGGCGGGAATGTATCTGTTTTCGGGAAGGTGCGTGTGTCCGTAAAGTACAAAATCAACGTCGGGAAGAGCCTTTCTTGCGTGTGCGATGAGATTTTCTCTCCCCGATTTCACGCCGTAAAGGTGTCCGTGAGTCATAAAAAATCTGTAATTTGCAAAATAGGCTACCGCATAAGGATCTTGCGCGTCGCTGCAAATAAATCTGCGGTCGCAGTTGCCGAGAACAGAGTATCCGATAACTCCGAACAGCTTGCACAGCCTTGAAAATTCGTATGCTCCGTCGCCGAGATGGATAAAAGCATCTGCGTCGCGGTGCATCTCAAAGATCTTTGTAAGATTTCTTGTATTTCCGTGCGAATCGGAAAGAGCTATCAGCTTTCTTTCTGTGTTTGAAGCAGTTATCATATTTATTCTCCAAAAGAATGGCGCTTTGGTGAGTTTTATGGCAAACGCGAAAAAAGCGCATATACTGACCTTGAAGCGTGAGATAAATCGCTAAAGGAGGGAATTTATGAAAAAATACGAAATGTCAGCCGAGGACGCGGATAAGATAAGAGCGCTCGCCAATCTTGATAAGGAGAGCTTTGCCGAGGTCATATCCTCTGCGCTTAGTGCTATGGGTATGAATAGAGCACAGGTTGCGGCTCTAAGCGCAAACAGCGAGGCACTCAGAGCTATGATAGCCCGCGCGAGCGATTCTGACATAAAAAAACTTGCCGCGCGGCTCGGCAGTGAAAAGACAAACGAACTGCTTGGTCTTTCACCCGACGGCACAGACAATAGCACACCGACATAACATAAACTTGAAAGGTATGGTCATATCAAATGAACGGTAATATCAGTAATATGGGAGATATGGGCTCTGTGATAGCCAAAATGCTCGAGGATCCCGAGGCTCTCGGAAAGGTTATGAGCCTTGCGGGAACGCTTTCCTCATCGGGACTGCTCGGCGGTCTTGGGATAGGAGATAACAGCGATAACAGTTCAGAACCCAAGCAGCAGGCTTTTCAGGAAACAAGTAATACTGTAAACGAGAGCAGTAATAAATACGAGGTCAAAAATACAGCCTCAAATCCGCTTGAATCAAATATACCTAAAAATCGCGAAAACCACGAAAATCACGGACATTCTTACCGAAAAATAAAATCATGCGACAGAATAAGGCTTCTTGAAGCTATGCGTCCCTTCCTAAGCGATGAAAAAAGAGATAAGCTCGACGTCGTGATAAAGATCATCGGTCTTGCCGATGCGGCGGGCGGACTTTACTCTAAAAGGTGATGGGAGGGTGCATTAGTGTATAGCAGAAGATTTTACGGCGGCGACCGCACGCAAAGAAGCAGACCTGCACCTACGCCTCACACAGCCCTTGAAAAAACAGAGCCGATAAAGACAAGGGCAGAGCCTACTGTGGCGGAGACCCGAGCAATAATGGCTCTTGACATTCCTGTTACAGAGGATAGAGAGGGCGAGATTATAGTGTATCCCGACCCAAAGGACTTTTTGCCCGAGGCGCTGTCGCAGGTATCGGTATATCCCGATAAAGCTCCACCCACTCCCGAAGTTCCGGATCTTGAAAATGACGGAAGGGCAGATGCAGAGCGCGATGAGGCTATAGAGATAAAAGAGGAAAGCACAGATGCTTTCAGCGACGTTTCAGAGGGCACAAAAATCGCCGATAAAACGGGCGACGTCGTGGCGTCGGTACGAAAAATGACCTTCGAGGATATGGTGCTCACAGGGCTCCTTATGCTCGGAAGCTCGGGAGAATACGACGACGATATTATGCTTATCCTCGGACTGATACTTATGATAGGGGCGTAAACACCCCTGTCTTAGTATATCAGACAGCTTTGCGGCGATTTTTCAGCTTTTTAAGAATGTTCAGCGCAAGTATAATAAAGGGCTTTACGTTGAGCGCAATTATGACAAGCGCAAAGAGTATGCCGCCTATAAACCAGAACCTCGGTCGAAGTGTTACCAGAGCGACCTGTGCGATAATAAGGACAGAGTTCAGAGTGGTCTTTACGGGCGAAATGTCAAAGTTAATGAATTTACGGACGCTTATGGCGCGAATAACGAATACGGCAATATAGCAAACGAGAGTTGCAACTGCCGCGCCGTAAGCGTCTTTGTAATTTACGAGCAGGAAATAATTCAGCGCTACGTTCAGTATAGCGCCGATAAGCGAGGTGTAGAGCGAATAGGTCGATTTTTTAACGACCGTGTATATACTTCCAAAGAAGGACGAGCAGTTATAAAATACCATAGCTGCGGTCAGAATCGGGACATATACCCAAGCCGACTGATATTCGTCGGAGAAGAGAAGTCTTACGAGAATAGGCGTTCCTGCGATAAGCACCGAGGATACCATAAAGTACATTCCCGACGACGTTTTAAAGACTGTTGAATAGAATTTTCCCGTTTCCTCGTTTCCGAATTCGTTTATAGCCGAGTTCTTCCAAGCAGCGAGGAAGATTCCGCTTACGAACATAATTAGCGAGGGGATCTTATATGCCGCAGAATAGATACCGTTTGCCGCTTCGCTGATAAATGCAGTTACCATAAATTTGTCGGAAACATTTATTATCCACCAGAAAACCGCGGTCGGAATAAGCGGAATACTGAAGCGGAGCATCTTTTTAAGAGTTTCCTTTTGCACCGCGGTAAAGTCAACGTATCTCCAGAGCTTCAGCGCGAAAATGAGAATAAGCGCGGCAACTACGTCTGCAACGATGACAGAAAGGACGTATCCCGTAACGCCCATACCGAGCGGAAGCAGGAAGAGAATGTTGCACAGAAGCATAGTCAGCGTGTTGGCTATACCCGCGACAGCTCCGAGCCCGAATTTGTTAAGCGATATTGCGAACTGCGAGCAGAGCGAATGGAATATGGAAGCCGAAATGTAGAGTAAAATAAGCCACACGTGGTCGTGGAAGTAATTTATCGAGGAAAGTATAGGTATTACTATGGCAAGGATAAGCGAGCCCATAAGCCAAGCCGCAATACCCGAGGAAAATACGTCCTTGGGGGAATAGCTCTTGTCCATCAGGAATCTGTGAACGGCGTCGGCTATGCCGAGCGATATTACGGGAATCAAAAGAATTGCCATTTCGGTCAGGTTTTCGGCAAGACCGTACTCTTCGGCAGAAAGAAGCTCTGTATAAAATCTTACGAGAAGATATTTCAGAATTTTCGAGCCGAAGCTGCCGACGGCGATCATCGCCGTGTTGCTTATCAGCCTTTTGTACTTGCTGCTATTTGACATTTATATAAGTACTCCGTTGTTTTAAAATGATTTGCAAATTTTAGCAGATATGTTTTTACTATACAGCACCGGTATATTCGGGCGCACCCGGAACAAGTCTGAGCCAGAGAGGCATATCGGGGTCGATGTCGACCATCACTCCGCCCTTCATAACGGCAACCTGTCTGAAACGTCTTGAATTGTCGTAAAGGTAAACAACGTCGCAGTAGGGAACAAGGCGTGCAAGATTTCCCGCCAGCGCGGCAAATCGTTTGCGTATGACTGCTTCTTCAATGCCGTGTCCGCCCTTTGCAACGCGCTCCTTGACTCGCTCAATAGCCATTTCGACGTTCTCTATGCCGACGAAATAAAGGGTGATAAAATATCCCGCCTCACGCGCCTGCTTTGCAAAGCGCACGATAGCTTCGCCGGGAAGAGTAGTTTCCTGATTTATCGAAACTCTTTTTTCAATAAGGTCGGCAAGAAGGTTCATAGCGCTTCTTGCGGCTTTGAGCTGGACGAGCGTGTCCCGCCAATCCCCGAGCGATGCGGCGATATCGTCAACGCTTACGCGCGTGCCGAGATCGGTATGCGGAGAAAGAACGTTGTAAAGAGCGGTTTTGCCCGCACCGTTTATTCCGGCAAATATAATATAATTCGGTTTGTTCTCATTTGCTGTCATACGTTGTCGCCTCCTCTCCGGTCGTTTCTGTGATTTGAAGTGATGAAATCAAAGAAGTGTCTGATTGATTATCTTTTCCTGATCAAGCTGAAGCTTAAGGTTGAGAAGAGTTCTGTAAAGAACCTTTTCATCTCTGTCCGTTGCTGCGACGATAGCGTTTTCAAGCTCGGAAACGCTGACACTGGCAAAGGACGAGTATATATCCTTAAGACTCTTGCTGACAGGCTGTGCTGTTTTATCGGTTGTCGAAGTCAGGGTGTCGGTGAATTCTTTGTTAGCTTCAAGAGTAAGCATACGTATAGATCCCTTCATAAAAAGTGTTTTATCTTAATTTTAACATTTTTTTTTAGTTTGACAATCGTTTTTTACCATAAAAATTATAATTTACAAAAAATTTATCAATAATTCACAAAGAAAATTGACAAAACTTTATCAAAAGGTCTTTACATTTCGATAATAAGGTGGTAAAATAATAGCGTATGAAAAAAATAATTTATTCGGAGGTATCACAAAGTGATAAACAGAAGAAAAGTATCGATGGACGGTAATACCGCCGCGGCGCACGTTTCTTACGCGTTCACCGAGGTAGCAGGTATCTATCCTATCACCCCTTCATCCAATATGGCTGAAGTTACTGACACTTGGTCGGCATCCAACAAGAACATTTTTGGCGAACCCGCAAAGAACGTGTTCGGCACAAACGTTAAGGTTGTAGAAATGCAGTCCGAGGCAGGTGCTGCAGGTACAGTTCACGGCTCACTCGCAGCAGGCGCATTCACCACTACATACACCGCATCTCAGGGTCTTCTCCTTATGATCCCCAATATGTATAAGATCGCAGGTGAGCTTCTTCCTTGCGTAATTCACGTTTCCGCAAGATGCGTTGCTTCCCACGCTCTTAACATTTTCGGAGACCATTCCGACGTATATGCTTGCCGTCAGACAGGCTTTGCTATGATGGCTGAGTCCAACGGTCAGGAAGTTATGGACCTTGGTGCAGTTGCACACCTTGCTACAATCAAGGGAAGGGTTCCTTTCCTCAACTTCTTCGACGGCTTCCGTACATCTCACGAGATCACAAAGGTTGCCGCTTGGGATTATAAAGACCTCGCAGAGATGCTTGACTGGGACGCAGTTGCAGCATTCCGTAACAGATCTCTCAACCCCGAAACAGCTCCCGTACTTCGCGGATCTGCTGAAAACGGCGACATCTTCTTCCAGCACAGAGAGTCCTGCAACCCCTACTACGATGCACTTCCCGCAATCGTAGAGGAATATATGGACAAGGTTAACGAAAAGCTCGGTACAAACTACAAGCTCTTCAACTACTACGGTGCACCCGATGCAGAGCGCGTTATCATCGCTATGGGCTCTGTTTGCGACGTTGCAGAAGAGGTTGTTGACTACCTCACAGCTAAGGGCGAAAAGGTTGGTCTTGTTAAGGTAAGACTTTACAGACCCTTCGTAGCTGAAAAGCTCGCAGAAGCTA
Source organism: Eubacteriales bacterium (assembly GCA_045580325.1). Classification (GTDB taxonomy): domain Bacteria; phylum Bacillota; class Clostridia; order Oscillospirales; family CAG-272; genus SIG672. Next base: position 36,956 of record JAZNNR010000018.1, on the reverse strand, counting down.
TCCCCGCAAGCGCAAAGGTCGTTTCTGTTCTTGACAGAACAAAGGAACCCGGCTCTCTCGGCGAACCTCTCTATCTCGACGTAGTTGCTGGTCTTAACGAATGCGGCAGAAGCGTTAAGGTTCTCGGCGGTAGATACGGCCTTGGTTCTAAGGATACAACACCCGCTTCCATTTTCGCAGTTTACGCTAATATGGCAGGCGAGCAGAAGAACCACTTCACTATCGGTATCGTAGACGACCTCACAGGACACTCTCTTACTGAGGTAGCTGCTCCTAACACCGCCCCCGTTGATATGATCCAGTGCAAGTTCTGGGGTCTCGGCGGCGACGGTACAGTTGGTGCAAACAAGAACTCTATCAAGATCATCGGCGACCATACCGATAAATACATTCAGGCATACTTCCAGTATGATTCCAAGAAGACATCGGGTATTACAATTTCTCACCTCCGTTTCGGTGATAGCCCCATCAAGTCTTCCTACTACATCAATAAGGCAGACTTCGTAGCTTGCCACAACAATGCGTACCTCAAGAAGTACGATATGATCAGCGACGTTAAACCCGGCGGTAGATTCCTTCTCGACTGCCCTTGGAACGCAGAAGAGCTTGACGCTAACCTTCCTGCATCGGTTAAGACATACATCGCTAAAAACAATATCGAATTCTACACAATCAATGCTACCAAGATCGCCATCGACCTCGGTAACGCAAAGGTTAAGAACACAGTTCTTCAGTCTGCATTCTTCGCACTCGCAAAGATCCTTCCTATCGACGAAGCTATCGAGTATATGAAGAAGGCAGCATATAAGTCCTACATCAAGAAGGGACAGGCTATCGTTGACCTCAACTATGCAGCTATCGACGCCGGTAAGGACGCTCTTACCAAGGTTGACGTTCCTGCTTCTTGGGCAAACGCAGGCGAAACAGCTCCTTCCAATAAGGCAACAGGAACAAGAGACGAGCTCGTTGAATTCGTTAACGACATCGTTGTTCCCGTTGGTAAGATGCAGGGCGACTCGCTCAGCGTTGCAACATTCGCTAAGTACGCTGACGGTACATTCCCTCAGGGCTCCGCAGCATACGAAAAGCGCGGCGTTGCAGTTTCCGTTCCTCAGTGGAACCCCGAACACTGTATCCAGTGTAACAACTGTGCATTTGTATGTCCTCACGCTTGTATCCGTCCTTTCGCTATGACAGAAGAAGAGGCAGCAGCAGCACCCGCAGTTACAAAGTTCGCAGCTAAGCCCGTTATTAAGACAACCTATAAGTTTACAATGGCAGTAAGCCCTCTTGACTGTATGGGATGTACTCTCTGCGTTAAGGCTTGCCCTGTAAACAAGAACGAAAAGCTCGGCACAGCTATCGAAATGAAGCCTATCGCTACTCAGCTCGATCAGCAGGAAGCTTACGACTACGCAGTTGCAAAGGTCGCAGAAAAGAAAGAACTCATCAACGTTACCGTTAAGGGATCGCAGTTCAAGCAGCCCCTTCTCGAGTACTCGGGATCTTGCGCAGGTTGTGCAGAAACCTCTTACGCTCGTCTTATCACACAGCTCTTCGGTGAAAGAATGTACGTTTCTAACGCTACAGGATGTTCTTCCATCTGGGGTGGATCTGCTCCCGCAACTCCTTACACAGTAAACAAGGAATCGGGCTACGGTGTAGCATGGGCTAACTCGCTCTTCGAGGATAACGCTGAGCACGGTCTCGGTATGTATATCGGTCAGAAGACCATCCGCGAAAAGCTCATCGGCATGGTAGAAGAAATGGCAGCATCCGATAAGGCTTCTGACGAGTTCAAGGCAGCAGCAGAGAAGTTCCTCGCTACTAAGAATAACGGCTCTGAAAATCAGGCAGCAGCTAAGGCACTCGTTGCAGAACTCGAAAAGGCAGCAGCAGAAGGATGCCCCGTTGCTCCCAAGATCCTCGCTGAAAAGCAGTACCTCTCCAAGAAGGCAGTTTGGATCTTCGGTGGAGACGGATGGGCATACGATATCGGCTTCGGCGGTCTTGACCACGTACTCGCATCTGGCGAAGACGTAAACGTAATGGTATTCGATACCGAGGTTTACTCCAACACAGGCGGACAGGCTTCCAAGGCTTCTCAGATCGGACAGGTTGCTCAGTTTGCAGCAGCAGGTAAGGCGATCGGCAAGAAGAACCTCGCAGAGATCGCAATGTCTTACGGATACGTTTACGTAGCACAGATCGCTATGGGTGCTGATATGAACCAGACACTCAAGGCACTTGCAGAAGCTGAAGCATATCCCGGACCTTCGCTCATCATCGGTTACGCTCCTTGTGAAATGCACTCGATCAAGGGCGGTATGGCTAACTGCCAGGCTGAAATGAAGAAGGCTGTTGACGCAGGCTACTGGCACATGTTCAGATACAATCCTGCAGCAGAGACCAAGTTCGTTCTCGACAGCAAGGAGCCCACAGCTGATTATAAGGAATTCATCACAGGTGAAGCTCGTTATACACGTCTTGCACAGGCATTCCCCGAAAGAGCAGAAAAGCTCTTCGCACAGGCTGAAGCTAATGCAAAGGCTAAGTACGACAGACTTACCAGAATCGGCAAACTTTACGAATAAAAAAAGACGCATAGCGTCTTTTAGCAAGAAACAGCACCCTCTCGGGTGCTGTTTTTGCGCCCTACGAATGAAGTCGAAGTCTTAATAAGAACATTTGCTTACGCAAATGATTAAAAAACCTCGCCTAAAAGGCGAGGTTTTTGCATATAAACCGACGGAAAGCCTCGCCCTATGGGAGAGGTGGCAGCCGAAGGCTGACGGAGAGGGTAATATTCACACCCTCTCACCCGCTATCGCGGGAGCTCTCCCAAAAGGAGAGCCTTGGATTAGTGCTTCCTGAAAATCCGTTTGTTTTTTCTGACAAGCACTGCATTTGTGGACACAAATGTAAAACCCCCGCAATGCACGATAAATCATTTTAATTGTTTCAAAATTGCTTTAAATTCTTCTGTGTCTCTGATCGCATCAAATTCCTTTTCGGCAAGCCATACATCGCGAACTCTTTCACGGAACGGACGCGAGTCCGCAGTTTCAAAGTCTGTTCTTTTGCTAACGCTCTCTCCTAACAAAAATGAGTTTGTTTTTATTTCTTCGGGGCGGTTATCAAAGGCAATCGCTGCCTTTACAGAAAGCTTAAGTTGCTTGATTGCCTCATCGAAGCGATTCAATTTCACCAAGCACTTGGCGTAAAAGCAAGAGTATCTGGCGTTGCACCATGTTTGGTTAGACCAAGAATCCGCATAAATCAAATTATCTAAAACGGATATTTTTTCGAATACTTTAATGGCATCTTCCGCAGAAACCAACTCTGTTAACTCCCAAAGCATATCAGATAGAATATCATAAGATTTTGAAATAAGCTTTCTTGTGTGCGGTATTTTTTCTTCCTCTGACAATGCCCACCAAATTGACCATTCTCTACAGTCGTATATTGATGGGAGTGTTTCGTAAATAGAGCGTCCCATAGCCTTTCTGCCCATTTCACAGTGATGAAATGCAAGACGTGTAGTTGCATCATACCGAATATCCGTGTCGGGACAATACTTAATAATACGCTCACCGAGAGCCACAATTTCAGCGTCATATTTTATCTGATTTTCTTTCCAATCGGCTATATCAGCATCATCACTGCAAGCAACAAACAGCGCATACATAAGCTTGTTCAAAAGAGCATAATTGTTCGGAAATTCTGCAACTCCTGCACGTGCTACGCGAATACACTCGTCAATATTTCCTATGCTGATTGCCGCTTGGAAATCATTCAAATACTGCTCTACAGCTTTCTTTTCAGCAGCTTCATCAACACCCATGAGCTTATCGGTGGATATATCAAAAAATGCTGCAATCGTCGGAATGAGCTCAATATCGGGATAGCAGGAATTATTTTCCCAACGCGAAACAGATTGGCAAGATACTCCGAGGACTTCCGCAAATTCTTCTTGCGTGATATCTCTTTCCTTTCGCAATTTCTTTATTGTTTCTCCAATATTCAGTTTCATAATGAATACCTCTCATTTAAAAATTGAAAGTCGCGCTTCTTTCTGACTATATTGTAGCATAGAGTACAAATAGATTCAATATCACGTTCGGAGAGTTTTTTTCACTGCTATAGTGAAAATAGAGTTCCTGATCTATCGCAGTTGTGTCGAGGGGTGCTGTTTTTGCATTCTCTGAATGAAGTTGAATTGTTAGTAAGAACATTTGCCTGCGCAAACGATTAGAAAAACCTCGCCATAGGCGAGGTTTTTGTGTTATGCAAAAGCAAAAATATGCGTGAGGCGGAGCGAATGATTATTCCTGTGTTTTAGCTACCCATTCATTCCATCGGGGATCTGATTTGATTTCTTTTTCCACCTGGCTATAATCGGGATTGCACCACATAGGCCAATCGATTGGCAAATCTTTTGCAATGTTTTTTGACGACCTTGTTTCGTATTTTACAAATGAAATCAATGGTGCGGTAAACATGTGATCCTTGCCGTCGCATACTTCTTCTAACGCTTTTGCATGTTTTAGGCTCTCATTCAAAGACACAAAAGCATCGTCGTGATATCCGCGTTCCCATTGAACTCTGGAAAGATATAGATACAATTCAATCAAATCTCCGTGATATGTTCCCATATTCCCATCGTCACAAATCAGATAATAAAGATCAATTGCGCCTTTGATTTTTGCAATAGGCATATCGCTTTCAAAATGATGTTTGTTGTTAATCAAGCCATAAACGAGCTGTTGAGAAAATTGACTTGCCGTTTTCAAAAGAAAATCTCCAATGTATTTCGCTTCTTCCTTGCCGTCGGAAGCCGATGCAAGCAAAAGCTCCCTGCAGTTTTTAAGTTCGGGCATTTTCTGAGCATACATAATAGCCTTTTCATTTTCTCCCACATTTCGGTAAAGCAAAACGAGAATGTGAATTGCTTTTGTAACCGTTGAGTTATCAGCGGCATTGTTAACAAGATACTCACAAAGCTTAATCGATTCTGCCCAATATTCATTCAACTTGTGAACATCATAATTATGCTGAATAAACCCTTCATCATCGTAATAAAGCCATTCCTTATGACGTCTCCACCCTGCTTCGGAAAGCGTATCCGCAAGAGTGATGAGTAGACGTTCGTTCTGCGGAAACTCCGCAAGACCTTCTCGTAGTATGGCAAGGCATTCGTCTACCCATTCGTCATCGCCTCGGGATTTAATACCAAACGATTCGATTTTACTAATAATCGTATCAATTTTACTTTCTCTATCATTATGATATCCAAACAACTCATCTATGGTAATCCCAAAATAATTAGCAATAGACGGAATCATTTCCATATCGGGATAACCGCCGTTTGCTTCCCACCTTGAAACTGCCTGCGAGGTTACGCCGATAGCTTCGGCGAGTGCCTCCTGTGTGCGTCCGTCACGCCGACGCAGTTCGCGTATTTTTTGTCCTAAATCAAGTTGCATATAAGCACCTCCAAAATTCATTTCACCGGTGTAATTATATTATAGCACGTATTTGCGAAAAAACAATTATCAATTCGTTGTTTCAAATCCAAGTGATAGTTGAATTCGCTTATAAAAAAAGACATAGTACAAAATAAGTTATATCTTTGATCTGTGTTTGTTTTATCGAATTACACAAAAGGCGAAGATTTTTACATAATACGGACAAAAAACTCCCGACAGACCTTGAAATCTGTCGGGATTATTTTATCTCATTGTTTTATCTATGGTTATTCCGGCAACACCGTCGAACGTGGTAACAAAAACTACTGCTTCCGCGTTTTTAGGATTAAGACTACAAAGAAGCTCTCTAAAAGCGTATGATGCAATATCAACTTCTCTGTCCGCCCACATAGATAAAAGATAGCGTATTTCAGTATCTTCGGCGGATTTTAACTGTTCGAGTAAATACCTTTCGTCCGTTTTTTTGTCAGCTAACACGTTTTTTATGATCGCGCTATACATATTTTTTCTTGCTGAAAACAGAACGATAGCTTGAGTGTACTTGTCGCCTTCTGCAGCGCAGAGTAATTCTTCCGCTTCTTTTTTCATATTCTCAAATATGGTTTGGTCAATCGGAATTTTGGTACTTAGTTCAAAACGTGCGTGCATAAACTTTCACTCCTTCATACTCCCCTCAAGCTTCTTTTCAAGCTCGTAAATGCGGTGCTGAAGCTTGCAGAGCTCCTGTGCAACAGGGTCGGAAACGTGTACCTGGTCGAGATTTTTGACTCTCTCGCCGCCGACGCGCACCACTCTTGCGGGAACGCCGACTGCGGTACAGTCGCTCGGAATATCCGAAAGAACGACGGCACCTGCGGCAATTCGCGTGTTGTCGCCGATGTTGATAGGACCGAGGACCTTTGCTCCCGCACCTACCATTACTCCGTTACCGAGAGTAGGGTGCCTTTTTCCCTTGTCCTTACCCGTACCGCCGAGGGTAACCCCCTGATAGATGGTGCAGTCATCTCCGATGATAGCCGTTTCTCCGATAACCACGCCTGTTCCGTGGTCAATAAAGAGTCTGCGTCCGATCTGTGCGGCGGGATGGATCTCTATATTAGTCTTTTTCACACAGCGTTGGGATTCCCAGCGCGCGAGAAACCGAAGTCCGTGATTATGAAGCCAGTGCGCGCGGCGGTAAGAACGAACAGCCTTGTATCCTGAATACAAAAACATTATTTCAAATGCCGAGCGCGCGGCAGGGTCGCGGTTTTTTATTGTAGCTATATCTTCCTTTATAGTTTCAAACATAGATATACTTCCTCTTTGTAAATTTCTTTTTACTTTCATTTTATGCCGCGCTGGGCGAGTTTGACTTTTCTTCTCTGACGAATTACAGAATTTATAATAATGTAAGCGGCAACGCAGGAAATGACGATTATATAAATCCTTATCGCGTTTTTAGACGAAAGGGTAGCCCAGACCGACTGAATTACCGCACTCGTCGTGTTTTCGGTTATGTCGCAGGCAGTTCTCAGCCTGCTCTTTGCAATAAGCTCTCCGTTATAATATATAAGTACCTCTCCGACCTCGGTGCCCATCGCAACAGGCGCGGTCAGCTTTTCTTCGGTGAGATTTATTTGCGTGGTTATTTTGCCGCTCGTGAAAGCGTCCGAAAGTAAATATTTTGAAATGTTGTCCGACGGTACTATCGGCACAGAGTCGGCTTCGCGACCGCTTTTTACGGGAATAGATGTGAGCGGAATCGAGCTGTCGAGAATTTTAAGGAAAGAATAGTTCTTCGAACCCCATTTAATAAGCTCACCCGATACGTCGTAAGAATAGATGTAGTGGCTGTCGCGCTGTCCGCCGAGGATAACGCATATGTACTCGTATCCGTCGTATGTCGCCGAGCGGACAAGAACGTGTCCGCCTTCGCTTGACGAGCCTGAGATCATTCCGTTTACGGTTTTGTCAATATATGATTTTCCCGTATTGTAGTAATCTGCTATAAGATAATTTCGGTTGTATATAACGTCGTTTGTGCTGAGACGCTTCGAATATGCACCCGCGTAGCTCATAAGTGTTTCGCTTGCATAAAACTCGTAGGCAATAAGAAAAATATCCTTCGCTGTCGTGCTCATTTTGCTGTCGTAAACGCCTGTCGGGTTTGTAAAGGTACTGTCCTTGAGTCCGAGCGAGAGTGCTTTTTCGTTCATTTTCTCGGTAAACTCGGCAGTTCCGCCGCATAGTCCGTAGGCAAGGATGATAGCCGAGTCATTTGCGTTTCGCATAAGAAGGGTACAGAGCAGGTCGGAATACGTAGGCGTATCCCCTGCGACGTAGCCGTAGCGTATTCCCGTCGCACGATATATCATTGAAGATGTTACCGTAACCGTTTTTGAAAGGTCGTCTATCATATCGTATGCGGTAAGCGCGGTAAGGAGCTTGACCGTTTCGGAGGGAATTTCGGGAATTTCGGGGGAAGCGTCAAAGCTCAGCAGCTCGGTTTCGGTAGAAAGGCAGTAAAGATAGGCACTTTCTACGGTGTCGATATGAAAAGGGTCTTCCATATCGGCTTTAAAAGCGGCCTTGGCGTCCTCATACGACTCGTCCTCGTCTGCCAAAACAAAAAAAGGAATAGATATGAGAAAGGAAAATATTATAATAAACGCAAGTACGGTAGCAGCGTGTGTCTTTTTGAGCATTTTACTCTCCGTGCCGTTTTGGCGATAGTTATTTTAATATTACTGATAGTGGTAGATGTGAAAATCCCTCGCGGCAGAAATGTCCTCACTTACCGCTCTGTATAGTTCTTCGGGTGAAGAAAATTTCATCTCACTCCTTCTGAAAGCAAGAAAGAAAATTTCAACAAATTCTCCGTAAAGCTCGCAGTTTACGTCCAAAAGATGATTTTCACAGGTGATCTTGTCCTTTTCGAAGGTAGGGCATACTCCGACATTTGTTACGGCAGGGTAGAGGTCATCTCCGACCTTGCAAAGCGTAAAATAAACGCCATTTTTAGGAAGCAGCTTGCCTTCGGGAATGTCTATATTGAGCGTAGGACAGCCAAAGGTGTGTCCTACACCTCTGCCGTGTATAATTTTTCCGCTCACAACAAAGGGGCGGCCGATAAGCTCGTTTGCCTCGGAGATTTGTCCGTTTGTGATAAGCTCGCGTATGCGCGTGGAGCTGACTCCCGGTATCTCGTCAATAATAGTGAAGCCGATACTATACTTTTCGGCAAGAGCTTTGAGCAGCGAGGTATCGCCGAGCGCATCTTTTCCGAATTTGTAATTGTATCCGCACACGGTATGTACGCAGGCGAGTTTGCCTCTGAGTATGTCGCGCACAAATTCCTCGGGCGACGTGTTTTTTACCTCGTCAAACGGGCATAAAAATACACAGTCAACCCCGAGTCTTTCGAAAATACTAAATTTTTCGTCATTTGTTGTGATATAAGGCTTTTTCAGATCTGAAAAAGTAAAAACGGCGGTAAGAATTTTTTCACCCGCCGTTTGACAGAGCGAGAAGGAGATCTCTTTTGCTTTTCTTATAAGCTGGGTGTGAGCAAAATGCACACCGTCAAAATTTCCGAGAGCGACAGTATATTTATTAGAATCGGAAAGCTCTGTATCGCAAATATTTTTAATTATCATAGTGCCTTGATAAGCGGTTTTCGGTGTTTAAGGTATGAAAACCGTATTACTTTCCTGTGAGATAGAAGCTGACAAGCGCATTGAGAAGCTCGTCCCTGTCAAGCTTGCAGATAAGACTGCGCGCATTGTTGTGGCTTGTGATATAGGTGGGATCTTCGGACAAAATGTAGCCCACGATCTGATTTATAGGATCGTATCCCTTTTCCTTGAGTGCAGAATAGACCTGCGAGAGGGTATGTCTTATTTTAAGGTCCTTGTCATCTTGGATGGCAAAGGTAATGGTATTTTCCTGTTCGGGCATCATCATACGGTTGTTCTCCCTTCAAATAAATATTTATACACCGTTATTATACACCAAAGCAAAAGCATTTTCAAGTGGCGATAAGATAAATTTACACTTTTTTTGCAGTACTTTATACACTTTACCTCGAAAATATTTAAAAAAATATATTAAGTACCGAATATGACATAATTTACGACCTCGGTGTAATATAATTTAATCAGCGGTGAAAAACGGACAAAGAGGGGGAAAGCGGGAGTGAAAATATACGCGGATATATTCTTTATAGTAAATCTGAGTATGGACCTGCTTCTTTTTCTGATTGTTTCGCTTATTTTACGCGGCGAGAAAAAGCTCGGGAGATTTTTGGTAGCATCGACAGTTACCGCGTCCTTTCCGATAACACAGCTTATATTCCCCGGAAACGAGAAAATATCATTCTTTATCGGACTTTTAGCGGTATTTGCCGCCTGTATGATAGCCTTTTATAACAGCCGATTTATAAAAATATCTCTTGCATTCGTACTCTTTTCGCTCCTTTCGTCCGCGCTTTCCGAGGGGCTTGTTGCCCTTTATAAATATCTTGATAGCCTGAAGCTCCTGCCCGAGATAAAGGGCGGCTCGGGCGGAATAATTCCTCTTATAGTTTGTATTTTTTCGCTTGTTTTGTCTTGGGTGCTTTCGCGCACGGTAAAATTTTTCAAAAAGAGGATTACTCCCCTGAAAACCACACTTACCGTGTGCTCCGACGGAAAAGAGGTAGAAATGAGCGCATACTGCGACAGCGGAAACCTGCTTCGCGAGCCTGTCGGCGGACTTCCCGTAATAATAACCGGCAGGGTACAGATGGAAAATATCATTCCAAAATCGCTTCACTCGGTCTTTTTTTCATCAAAAGGAATAGGTGAGCCTACTCTTTCTGATGCGCGGCGGGTACGTATAATACCGATAATGCCGCTCGGAGCAGGTGGTGCGCGCATACTTTTCGGATACGTGCCCGATAAAATTCTGCTCGGTGATAAAGAGGTAAACGCCTGTATAGCGCTTGATAACACAAGCAGTAAATTCGGCGGGTGTGAGGCACTTCTTCCAAGCTCGCTAATTACATAAATAAATGAAATAAAAGCGGAAAGGAAAATCAGTAGCTCTATGAAAATAAGTATTATGGATAATCTGCTCTATGAGTTTATAAGGCGCATTTTAAAAGGGGACAGCAGGATATATTACGTAAACGGCTCGGACACTCTGCCGCTTCCGCTAACTCCCGAGGAAGAGGCCGAAATACTTTCGCGGATGGACGGCGGGGACGACCTGCGAAGCGTTTTAGTCGAGAGAAATCTCAGGCTTGTGGTATATATAGCCAAGAAATTTGAGAATACGGGGATAGGGATCGAGGACCTCATATCCATAGGTACGATAGGGCTGATAAAGGCGATAAACACCTTTCGCGCGGACAAGAATATAAAGCTTGCGACCTACGCTTCGCGCTGTATTGAAAACGAGATACTTATGTATCTGCGTAAGACCTCGAAATATATAGAGGTGTCGATAGACGAGCCGCTAAACGTCGATTGGGACGGAAACGAGCTTCTTTTGTCGGACGTTTTGAGCAGCGACGAGGACAGTGTGGGGATACGTCTTGAGATGGACGAGGAGAAGAAAACGCTCCACAGCGCGCTCACCTGCCTTTCAAAACGGGAGCGCGAGATAATAGAGCTGCGCTTCGGACTGCGCGACGGAAAGGAATATACCCAGAAGGACGTTGCCTCTATGCTCGGCATCTCGCAGTCGTACATATCACGTCTTGAAAAAAGAAGCATCGCCCGTCTGCGCCGCGAGATAGGTAATGCGTGAAAATAAAAATGCGCACCGACGAAAAGTCGGTGCGCTGTGTTTTTTACTGTCAAATTAACCAAGAAGCATTATACCTGCAAATGCGGTAATAATTGCGATGTAGTGCTTGATGCTGAGCTTTTCCTTGAGGAATATCCTGCCCCAAAGAACAGAAAGTGCACAGTAAGCCGAGATAATAACCATACCAACGGTGAAGTCGCTGAACATAACCGCCATATAGAATACCTGACCGATAGTTTCGCAGAAACCGCCGAGGAAAAGATACTTGTTTCCTGAGAAGACTTTGTCCTTCTTAACGAACTTGATCCAGATAAATGCAAAAATTGCGAGAATGAAGAATGTCAGCTCAAATGCAGAGTTTGCGGCATAGTCTGTGATGATCCCGTTTCCTGCCGAGTCTTCAATAGAGAAGATGAACTCATCTCCGTATGTACCAAGCGCATCGATTATCAGATATGCGATAGGGAGCATAAACGCGAGGAAGCTTTTTGCATATTTGCGGTTTGCTTTTTCCTGACGTGCGATTCTGACCTCCTCGTCCTCACGGCTTTCGACAATGCCGAGTCCGAGAATACCGAGAGTTATAAGAACGACACCGACTATTGCAATAGGTGTGATGTCTTCTTTAGAGGTAAGACCGAAAATTATGCAAAGCAGGAATGCGAGCGCACCCGAGCAGTTGCAGATGGGCGAAGAAATAGAAAGCTCAATGTAGCGAAGACCGATATATCCGAATACCATAGCGAGAATATAAAGTCCTGCAACGGGGAGGTATCTTACGAAGTCCATAAGCACGAAGTCTGTGTAGAAAAGACTTGCTACGAACTTGGGAAGAGCGTCAACACCGACTGTGCTGTCTATTATTTTGCCGCCTATTACGGTAATAAAGAAGTGTATTCCCATAATAAGACCGACAGCAAAAACTACCTTCCAATGACTGTTTTTGTCATTCTGGCGTGAACCGATCTTAGAAAATATATCCGAGCCGCTCCAAAAGAGAAGCGCGAGAAGCGAAAATATAAAAAACATAAATTATCAAATTCCTTTCAAATTCCTTTATTTTAAATTAAATAATACACTTGATTTTTACTTCAAAGGAATCTGAATTTATGTCGTGTCGAGTATTGTCGCTACAATGTTTTTAAGAAGCTGGTGGTCAAGGTTTTCAAAGGCCTTCAAGTTGATCTCTCCTTTTGCGAGTATATTAAACCATACTGCAGCGGCGGTGAATCTTCCGTAATCAAAGGAAAGATGATATCCGTCGCGGCAGAGTGATCTTCCACCGTTTTGATAGTCAAATTCCGGAGAAGTCTCGCGGAGCTTCTGTATTACAGTGCCCACAGGTATAATTTCGGCATTTATAAGCTTTGATGCCATTTCGCTTGAATCACTAAGCCGTCTGAACATTTCCTTTTGGTCGTTGTTGTAAAAAGGGAAGTGCGGGTGATCGACGTCAATTTCGTAAGCCCAGGTCTGATGGAAATAGAGTTTAGCCTGAGGAGCGTTTGTGCGTACAAAATCAGAAAGTGCACTTATGTACGGGATATAAGACTGCGGCTGACCGCTGTATCCGCTCGACTGCTGAAGGGTTACTACGTCCCACTTGTCAAGCGTAATCGCCTCCTGAAGAGATATTTTTCTCTCAAAAGGTCCGCCGTTATGCTCAAGGTCGTACTCGGCAGCGCCCGAAATCAGATTTTCGTAATGACGCTCAAGACTGCAGCCTCCGATATAGAGATTGATAGTTTCGATATCAAAACCGCTTGCCTCTGCCATTTTGTGCAGATAAGCGTGAGCATCCTGTGAAAAGCTGTTTCCGATAGATAAAATTTTCAAATTATCACCTTCTCATTGAATTTGCCGACTTAAGTAATGAAAAAGTCATTTTCAAAAATATAACGAAGTGATTATATCATAATCTTCTTGATTTTGCAACAATTTTCTCAAAAAATATTGTAAAAAATACTAAATAATACCTTCTGCTACTTTTTAATTCTAATATCGGATGTAAAATATACCCGTACCGCCGTGAAGGTAAATGTAGGAGGAGAAATTACCGTACATTACGGAGGCGTCCTTATAAGAAACCAAGCTAAACTGTACACAATTTTCTTTGGCAGGCAAGATATAGGGATGCTTTCGCATAAGGCGGCAAAAACAAAGGAGGAAGTGATCTTGAACATAATAAAGAAATTTTTATCAAGAAAATTTATACTTACCGTGCTTTCGTCAGTTTTTTCGACAGCCTTCGCTTTAAGCGGGATCGGCGGAGATATAGGAACGGTTTGCGCGATCGTTGCGGCTTTTTGCACTCCGATAATTTACGTTGTTACCGAGGGTAAAATAGATTCTGCGGCACTTTCGATGCTCTCTGAATCAGCACAAAAAGCGTCAGAGATAGTGAAAAACAAAGAAACAGATTAAGACATACCGAATATTATGCTTAGAAAAGGAGGATGAAACTTGATAAAAAAATATTTTCTTTCGGAAAACAAGGACCTGAAGCTTTCGGAAAACTTTAAGCTCCGCGAGTTTGCCTGTGCCGATAAAAGCGACACGGTTTTGGTGTCTGACGAGCTTGTAGCCCTTCTTCAAAAGGTAAGAGAGCATTTCGGTAAACCGGTGATAATAACATCGGCATACCGAACTCCCTCGCACAATAAAAAGGTGGGAGGAGCCTCGGGAAGCCGTCATCTGACAGGCGAGGCGGCGGATTTCGTTATAAACGGAATATCTCCTGCGAAAATAGGATATTATCTTGAAAAGCTAGGCACTTCGGGTATAGGAGTGTATATATCAAGCGGATTCGTTCACGTTGATGTGCGCGAGAGAGGCAAATGGAGAGGTATCATTTTTTCCGATAGAGAAGAAAACGTCAAAAAATATTTTCCGACGGTCAGCAGCGGTAGTAAAGGAAACAGCGTGAGGATTTTACAATCGATGTTAAAGGTCGATTCGGACGGAATTTTCGGGAAACAGACGAGAGAAGCGGTGAAAAAATATCAAAAAGAGAACGGTCTTGACGCCGACGGTATAGCAGGACCGCTTACCTGGAAATCTCTTCTTGACGTATAACCGTTTCTCCGGTATAAACAAAAGTAAGGCAGGGTGTAAATCACATTCTGCCTTGTTTTTATTGACTTTTGGGTGATCATCTGTTATAATATCCCTAAAAAATGACGAAAGTAGGTATTTTTATGACCGACTCAAGAACACTTGCATATATAAATCTTTTTGCTGTTCTCGGAACTCTCCCTTATCTTTGCGAGACAGACAGCGAGGCGGCAGCTTTGATAGAAGGAAAGAGGGTTACGATCGGTATCTCTGTAAAGGACGGCCCCGAGGGCAGAATAGTCTTTAAGGACGGGAAGTGCAGCGTACTTGAAGGCGCAGATCCTTGCGATATTAAGCTTGCCTTCTCGACTCCCGATAAATTCAACGGTATGATCGACGGTACTTATACTCCGATACCGCGAAAAGGATTTCTCAAAATAGGCTTTCTCACAAAGAACTTTATAAAGCTTACCGATATACTTACAAAATATCTGCGTGCAGAGAAAAAAGACCTTGAAGATAAGGAATTCTTCGAGAAGAGCACACTTCTTATGTTCCACCTTATTCTTTCGGCTATCGCGCAGATAGGAAACGAGGATAAGGTAGGAAGAGCGAGCGCGTCCTATATCGTTGACGGAACGGTCAGAATGGCGGCAGGCGACGATATCGTGCTTTCGATAAGTGCAAAGGACCATAAGCTTACAGCTGTTCACGCTTCTCCCGAAAGCTATACCTCTTTTATGTCCTTTGACTCTGTTGAAACGGCAAGAAAGCTCTTTGACGGAGATATAAACGCAGTTGCGTGTATAGGCACAGGACTTGTGCGCGTCGGCGGAATGATCTCGCAGGTAGATAATATCAACCGTATTCTCGACCGCGTTGCCCTTTATCTTGCGTAAAAGAGTGAAGTGTGTGAAAGGAAAATAAGATATGAAAAAGATATATACGTATGAAAACAGCCGTGAGGCATTTGCGCGCGCCGAAAAAGTAATACCTTCGGGAATTTACGGACACCAGGGACCTGCCGAAGGGTGCTATACTCCTGTTGAGGCATTTCCTTTCTTCTCGTCAAAGGCGTCGGGAAGCTATCTCTGGGACATTGACGGAAACCGTTTTATAGACTATATGTGCGCCTATGGTCCGAACATTCTCGGCTATAACGACCCCGAAATAGACGAAGCGGCGGCGGCTCAGCGCGCTATCGGCGACTGCACCACGCTTCCGTCGGTGAAAATGATAGAATTTGCAGAGCTTCTCGTTGATACGGTTGCGTCTGCCGACTGGGCATTTTTCGCAAAGAACGGTAACGACGTTACCACTATGGCGGTTATGGCGGCCCGCGCATATACCCATAGAAAGAAGATAGTTTTCTTTAAGGGATATTACCATGGCGTTGCGCCTTGGACACAGAAGATAGATTATTCGGGCGTTATCGAAGAGGACGTAATGCACAATATTTACGTTGACTGGAACGATATTGAGGGGCTTCGCAGAGTATTTGATGAAAATAAAGGTCAAATAGCCGCAGTTATTTCACAGCCCTATATGCACGGCAATTTTATGGATAACGAGCTTCCCGCCGAGGGATTCTGGCAGTCTGTCAGAAAGCTTTGTACCGATAACGGCACAGTTCTCGTTATTGACGACGTGCGCGCAGGATTCAGACTTGATATTGCAGGCTCTGACCACTATTTTGGCTTTGAAGCAGACCTTATATGCTTCTGCAAGGCACTTGCGAACGGATATAACGTTTCGGCGCTTTGCGGAAAGGAATTTCTTAAAAATACCATTTCGGGAATGTCATATACGGGTAGCTACTGGCTGTCTGCTGTTCCTTTTGCGGCGGGTATTGCCTGTATAAACAAGATGAAGCGTATAAATTCTCCGAAAATTCTCATAGAAAAGGGAACAAAGCTTAAAAACGGACTTATAGACGCGGGTAAAAAGTACGGATTTGATCTTCGCGTTACGGGCGTGCCGTCCCTCTTCTATCTGCGAATTGCCGATGATCCCACGCTTATGCTTCATCAGGAGTGGATCGCAGAGTGCGTAAAGCGCGGAATTTTCTTCACAAATCATCATAATCATTTTATAAACGCTTCGCTCACAGACGAGGATATAAAGGAAACACTTGAGATAGCCGACGAGGCATTCTCTGTTGTAAGGGACAGACACGATAAGTGAGATTATTATGGAAATATTTATAAATTCTAAAAAAACAGAGGTTTTTCATAATGAAATTTCCGATTTTGTAATATTCTCTGCCGAAAGCGAGTGTGAAAACAAGGCGGAAATAAAGATAATCCTTGACGAAATTTCAGATGAAGCTGTCGTAAGACCTATGAGTCTTGACATAACTGCGGAGATAAGCCAAAGGGAAATACGCCTTGATGCCACGATCCCTTGCAAAATGAGTATAGAATTTCCGAAGTCTGACAGACTGCCGATATTTGTTTTTCTCTACGAGAAAGAGTGTGTGCCGCAGGGCGAAAACGTACGTGTTTTTGAAGCGGGCGAATATACGCTTGATGAAATTCGCCTTAACTCAAACGAAATACTTTATCTTGCTGCGGGCGCGGTAGTTCACGCCCATCTGTACGTAGAAAAAGCAGAAAACGTTACGATATGCGGCAGAGGAATACTCGATATTGACGGCGATTATACCACAAAATACAGAAGAATGGCGCGTTTCCACGAGTGCAAGGGACTGACTGTTCGCGATGTTACGCTCGAAGGCCCAAAGGGCTGGACCTGCGCGATGTTCGGCTGTGAAAAGGTTACTGTCGATGGCATAAATATTATGTCATGGCAGATGTGCGGCGACGGTATTGATATTGTGGGAAGCCACAACGTTAGGGTTCAAAACTGCTTTATTCGCTCTGCTGACGACTGCGTTGCACTCAAGGCGACCGACTACTGCGGACCGGACGGACTAAGTAACGTTTATAACGTAAAGGTAAATAACTGTGTTTTCTGGAACGCACAGCCGGGAAACGCTATCGAAATAGGCTTTGAAACACGATGCGATGAGATGTATGATATAGAGTTTTCCGATATTGATATAATCCACTGTGAATACGAGGGCTGGCAGTCGGGAAGCGCGATTTCCATACATAACGGCGACAGGGCAAAAATACACGACGTTGTTTACCGGAATATTCGTATTGAAGATGCAAACGAGAAGCTTTTTGATTTCAAGGTCATGTGTTCAAACTATTCGCACGATGAGATGCGCGGAAGTATTGAAAACGTACTTGTTGAGAATGTTTCGCTCGTGTCGGGCTCTTTCCCTCCCTCTGTGCTCAGCGGATATGAACCCGAGGATTCGCTTGTAAAGAATATACGGTTTGTAAATATCTCTGCCTACGGAAAATTTATACACGATCCCATAGAGTGCAGAATGGTCGTCGAGAGATGCAAAAACATTTCTTTTGAGGTAAATGATAAATAACAAAATCAAGAAAGTAGAGCTTTTGTATGCGAAAAGCTCTACTTTTTACTGATTTGTACTATGAATAATGCAAAAAAAATTAAATATTTTAATAAAAGCTCTTGCAGAACGCGAAATTAAATGTTATAATGTGTTAAGATGCGAAAAAGTTTTTGCATAAATAATTTTGTAAAGAGGTGAGAATATGGACGTCGGTAGTAGTCGAGGGTGGAAGATGGCAGTTAATATCGGTTTCAGTCTGAGCGACTACCTGTCGCTCGTATTCTGATGCTTTAAGATAATTTCTGCCACTGACCTCCAAAACATACTGCACAAGGCGAAGCGAAAGTAGGGTTTTGAAAAGGAAAGTGGTATTTTTATACCCTTTTTCGAATTTTACTCTGCCTTTCGTTAAAACTAAACAGAGGGTTTAGTATATCAAAAGGAGGAAAGGGAAATGGATTCAAAAAGAGAAATTTTAAATTCAAACGTGCAGCCTGCGCAACACCCCGACTATAAAAATGAGATAGTCGATATTGTGCGTAGCAGTCTTACGCCCAAGGCTATCCGTGAGCGTATTTCGGCATATCACGAAAACGATATTGCACTTGCACTTGAGCTTCTTAAAAAGGAAGAGCGCGTAAAGCTTTACAGTATTATTGATAACGATATGCTTGCCGAGATCCTTGAATACTCGGAGGATCTTCATATCTATATAAGCGAGCTCAGCATACGCAGACAGGTTGCTATGCTCGAGCGCTTCGAGGTAACAACTGCGGTTGATTATCTGCAAAAGGCAGATAAAAATTGCCGCGCACTCATAGTTGACCTGCTCGAAGAGTCGTCGAAAAAAGAAATCGCCTTTTCAATATCCTTTGACGAGGACGAGATAGGTAGTAAGATGACGACTAACTATATAGCGATACACAGGGGTATCAGCGTGCGTCAGGCGATGCGAGATCTTATCGCACAGTCGGCTGAAAATGATAATATCGCTACGATATACGTTATCGACGATGACGGAACACTTTTCGGCGCGATCGACCTTAAGGATCTGATAAGAGCAAGAGATACTATCGATCTCGATACGATAGTTAAGACCTCGTACCCTTACGTTTATGCAAATGAGCAGATAGAGGAATGTCTTGACCGAATCAAAGAATATTCGGAGGACTCAATACCCGTTCTCGACGAAAAGAACAGACTTCGCGGAGTTCTCGCCGCACAGGATATTATAGACCTTGTAAACGACGTTTTTGGCGATAACTACGCAAAGCTCGGTGGTCTTACCGCAGAGGAAGACCTGAAGGAGCCTGTTATAAAGAGTATCGGCAAAAGACTTCCTTGGCTTACCGTTCTTCTTGCGCTCGGTATGCTTGTTTCGGGCGTAGTCGGACTTTTTGAGGGTATAGTTAAAGAGCTTGCCGTCATAGTAAGCTTTCAGTCGCTCGTTCTCGGTATGGCAGGTAACGTCGGAACACAGTCGCTTGCCGTTACCATAAGAGTTCTTATGAGTGATGACGTAAGCGCAAGGCAGAAATGGTATCTTGTCTTTAAAGAATCGCGTGTCGGCCTTCTTAACGGACTCATAATGGGCATACTTTCGCTTGTGTTTATAGGCGGATACCTCGTTCTTTTGAAGGGCGAAGCTCCTCACTTTGCATTTGCCGTTTCGGCTTGTACCGGACTTGCGCTTCTCGTTGCAATGCTCTTTTCAAGTATTGCGGGTACTACGATACCGATCCTCTTTAAAAAGATGAATATCGACCCTGCAGTTGCATCCGGACCGCTTATCACAACAGTCAACGACCTTGTTGCCGTTATTACTTACTACGGATTTGCGTGGTTGCTCCTTATAAATCTACTGAAATTTTGATTAAATAAAAAGCTCGGAGAAGGTTTTTACCCTCTCCGAGCTCTTTTGTTTTATGATTTTAAATTACCAATTGTCTTTTTCCTTATCTTCGGGAATGACCTCGATTACAGCCTTGATAGCACATTCGATCATAGAATCGTCGGGCTCTTTGGTTGTGATATGCTGAAGCCATACGCCCGGAGCGGAGATTATTTTCGTTACTATGTTGTCGTGTCTGCCTGTAAACTTTATAAGCTCGTAGCCGATTCCGACGATGAGGGGGACGAGTATTATTCTCACGATCGTGCGCAGAAGTACGTTTTCAATGTGAATGAAGCCGCCGAGAATAATTCCGACGATAACAACGAGAACGATGAATGATGTACCGCATCTGGGGTGGAATCTCTTTTGCATTCTTACGTTTTCAACTGTCAGCTCAAGCCCCTGCTCGTAGCAGAAGATAGTTTTGTGCTCTGCACCGTGATACATAAAGGTACGGCGGATATCCTTCATAAAGGAAACGCCCCACATATAAAGCACGAGAAGTATAAGCTTTATCACACCTGTGAAAGCACTTCTGCCGAGATAGTCGAGATAGGTTGCGCGAACTGAAAGCTCGCCGAAAACGAGGTTGTAGATAAATTCGGGAAGGAATACGAAAAGTCCGACAACAAGGACGAGTGCAAGTGCAACGCTTACAACCATAATTATTCCCATTTCGCTGCTCGAAGATTTTTTGTTGTCCTTTTCTTTGGCATTTTTTTCGGTATTTTCTTCTTTTTCGGGAGCTTCGGGTGCTTCTGCTGCTTCGGTTACTTCCTCGGAAGTTTCAGAAGCTTCCTCGGCTGCTTCGACTGCGTTTTCCGCTTCGCAGATCTCTGCCTCTTTTGCTTCAGCTTCAGCTTTTTTTGCATTTTCTTCAGCAAGAAGCTCCTCAAACGGTCTGCCTTCTTTTTTTGCCCTCTTTTTGAGAGCTTTAAGCGCCTTTTCCTCGGCTTCCTGTCTTTCAAGCTCCTCGAGATCCATAGCGATTTCAGCCGACTCAGAAAGACATTTGTAGCCTGTGATAAGCGAGCTTACCATATTATAAACTCCGCGAATAAGAGGGAGCTTTGCGATTTTGGGTGTGTTTTTCGGATTGTCCCATTTTTTAAGGACCATCTCGCCTTTCGGATCGCGGACGGCCATAGCTGTTTTTTCGGGTCCGCGCATCATAATTCCTTCGATAAGAGCCTGACCGCCTATCGAGGTCTTTTTTGTTTTGTTTTCAGACATTTTATTCTCCGTTTTAAATTATATCGTTTCTATGAGTTTATCTCATATTTATTAACAGGGAGTGAATTTACTTGTGTTTTTATGTAATTTTTACTCGTCAGAGTGCTTTTTTGGCTTAATATCGGACAGCGGATTTGCGCTCATCGCCTCTTCCATCTGACTGTCGCTTACGTGAGTGTATATCTGCGTGGTGTTAAGCTGCTCGTGTCCGAGAATATCCTTGAGAACACGGATGTCGACCTGACCGCTCTGATACATAAGTGTTGCGGCGGTATGGCGGAGCTTGTGCACCGAAAAATGACGGTATTCAAGTCCTGCAAGCTTTAAATATTTGCCTATCATCCACTGAACAGTCTTGATAGAAATGCGAGTGCCGAGTCGGCTTATGAAAAGCGCGTTTTTGTCGCGTACCTCGCCCTGAGAGCGCACCTTTAAATACTCTGTGAGGGCATTTCTGCAAGCCTCGTTTAAATATACCACTCTGTTTTTGCTTCCTTTACCGGTTACTCTCAGTGAGCGCAGTTCGGGGTCGATGTCCGAAAGACTTATGCCCGCGAGCTCGGAAAGTCGCATTCCGCAGTTTAAAAATAGCGTGGCTATGGCGAAATCGCGCTCGCGGTGCTGCGAAAGGGTATCGCTCTCAATAGCGGAGAGCAGGGCAATAGATTCCTCGACAGAAAGATATTTCGGAAGCGCTCTTTTTACACTTGGCGACTCAATATCCTTGGCGGGATTTACCTCAAGCATCTTTTTGTTTACAGTGTAATATTTGAAGAAGCTGCGGATAGCCGAGAGCTTTCTCGCGGTTACAGAGGCTTTGTTGCCCCTATGACGTGCGGCATACATAAGAAAGCTCATTATCATATCGGGAGTGATCCTTGCAAGAAAATCAATGTCAATATCTGAAATGTCGGTTTCGTCTATTGCTGTAATATCGCTTTCTCTTACTCCGTTTTTAGTCGCCTTTATATATTTTAAAAAGAGAGTAAGGTCTATTTCGTACTGCTCGACCGTTTTGGGAGAACGGTTCTGTATAAGCTGCTTGTACGCCGAAAACTGAGTTATTACGTTTGGAAGCTTGGACATAACTTGTTTTTCCTTATTTAATGTGAAAATTTGATTTTGTTTATCGAATTTTTATTATATAGTTGTTTCTTTGTTCACAATTGTGTATTAAAATTAGTATAGTTAACTTGTTTAGGAGATTTTTTATGGATAGTTACAAGAAAAACGGTTATCAGGTCATAAGACTTGGTCTGTATCAGTTTGGAATGACTTTATTCGGACTTGTTGTTGCGATGGCTACAAGCACGTCTGATGCGCTTGTTTTGTGGACTGGAGTTTTTTCCGCTCTCTTTTATCTTTACCTCGTATATTCTCTCGTATATGAGCTTGGACAGAAGGACGGTATCAGAATAGAGGCGGGAAAGCGTAAATATAATGCGCTTCGCGGCTTTTGGCTTTCTCTTGCGGCAAACTCACTCAATATCCTGCTCGGAATACTCAGCTTCGTCGGTATGACTGTTTATAACGCAAGTGCGGCTAAATGGGCAGGCGAAATGTACGGAATTGCAAATACGATCGCAAAATTCATTCAGGGAATGTACGTCGGAATTCTCAAGACCTTCCTTATGGACGTAAGCTTTGCAAATCTTCTTACACCTATTCCCGGAATTATCGTTTGTACGGTAGGATATATTCTCGGCGTGAAATACTGCCATGGGGTAAAAAAGCCTCGGGAAAAGACCGAAAAAACAGACAGATATTATCCGAATATAGCCGATATAAAAGACGTAAAGAGAAAAAAATAATAAAAAAATACTTTATCACTCTACTTTTTATTCCCGCCGGGGCATATATATGTAAAAACATCTATATTTCGGGCGGGTATTTATATATGAGAACAAAAAGCAGTAAAAAGAGTGATCTTAGCAGATATTTCGGGATAAAAGAGGGGATAAGCCTTGTTTTGTGCGCCTGTTTTATACTTTTATCCACCGCGCTTGTCAGCGGGTTTTCGGGAAGTACCTTGCAAAATATTTTAACAGAAAATTCTCTTAATGTCAATAGCTCGGTAAATGAAGAAGAGCTGACTATCGTCATTGACCCGGGGCACGGCGGTATTGACTGCGGTGCGGTGGGAATAGGCGGAGTTCTTGAAAAGGAGCTTAATCTTGACATCGCTCTTATGCTTCGCGATATGCTTGTTTTCAGCGGTTATAACGTCGTCCTCACACGCTCGGACGACACTATGTATTACGATGAAAATTCGAGCCTTTCAAAAAAGGCACAGGATACTCACCGCCGCATAAATATAACAAAAGAATATGAAAACTGTATTTTCGTAAGTATTCATATGAATAAATTCGTTTCGGAAAAATACAGCGGACTTCAGGTCTATTATTCGGATAACGTCGAGGGCGGCAGACAGCTCGCACAGAATATTCAGAGCTTTGCAAAGGAACTGCTCCAAAAGGATAATAACAGAAAAATAAAGAAGGCAAACTCGACGATATACGTTCTCGATAAGGCAGTCGTGCCTTCGGTGCTTGTAGAGTGCGGGTTTCTCTCAAACGCAGAGGAAACCGAAAAGCTTTGCGATAAAGAGTACAGACGTGATATAGCGACTATGCTTTTTATGGCGATAGACGACTATATTTCTTCTTTGTCAGAGGAAAATAAGACAAATTAAGTAAAAACATAAGTAAAAACAAAAGGAAAACAAAAAATGAAACAGCCGAAATCATATTACGAGTGTTCAGAGTGCGGATACAGAAGCGCAAAATGGATGGGAAGATGCCCGTCATGCAGTCAGTGGAACACTCTCGAGGAGCATATCACACAGAGTATAGCCTCGCCTTCTGCAAAGAGAGGCGCGTCCGTCGTGCTCGGTGAAAACCGCGCGGTGAAATTTACCGAGCTTGAAATGCCCGAATATATGCGCAGCCTTACGGGAATGGGAGAGCTTGACAGAGTGCTCGGCGGCGGAATAGTTGACGGCTCGGCGGTGCTTATCGCGGGTGAGCCCGGAATAGGAAAATCGACTCTGCTTATGCAGATATGCGGTGTTCTCGGACAGGACAAAAAAGTGCTCTACGTTTCGGGCGAGGAATCCTCGGGACAGCTTAAATACAGAGCAAAGCGTATAGGCGTTTCGGGCGATATGCTCTATATTATGACCGAAACCTCGCTTGAAAGAATACTTGCCGAGTGCGAGGAGTTATCCCCCGATTTTCTTATAGTTGACTCGATACAGACCGTGTTTTCCGACTCGGTTTCGGCATCTGCTGGAAGTCTTACGCAGGTAAAGGAGTGTGCCGCGCGCTTTATTTCGATGGCGAAAAGTAAGGGCGTGGTCGTGCTTATAGTCGGACACGTAAATAAAGAGGGAAATATAGCAGGACCGAAGGTGCTTGAGCATATGGTCGATGCCGTGCTTTCCTTTGAGGGCGACAGACAGCAGCTTTTCAGAGTTATAAGAGCTTCGAAGAACCGCTACGGCTCGACTAATGAGATAGGTGTTTTTGAAATGACAGGCGAGGGACTTCGCGAGGTTGAAAACCCCTCGGAGATGCTTCTTGCAGGACGTCCGAGAAATATATCGGGTAACTGCGCTGTCTGCGTTATGGAGGGCAGCCGTCCGATCATAACCGAAATTCAAGCGCTAACCTCAAATAGCTTCCTCTCGTCGCCTAGAAGAACGTCAAACGGTATAGACTATAATCGAATGCACCTTATTCTTGCCGTGCTTGAAAAGCGGCTTGGACTTCGTTTTTCTGCCTGCGATGCTTATCTCAACGTTATAGGCGGACTTCGTCTTGACGAGCCTGCTGCAGATATGGCGATAGCTCTCGCGCTTCTTTCGAGTATGAAGGATATACCCGTGCCCGATGACCTTATCGCATTCGGCGAGGTCGGACTAGCAGGAGAGTGCCGTTCGGTGTCCGCTCCCGAAATACGTGTTAATGAGGCGGTAAGACTCGGATTTACGAAGATAATACTTCCAAAAAAAGACGCAGCGCGTATAGATCTATCGAAGCTGCTAGGCGGCATAGAAATTATAGGTGTCGGTGGAATATTCGATGCGCTTAAGATATTTTCAAAACAGTAAGTGGAATAAAAAACACCTGTGAAAACGGGTGTACAGTTAACGAAAAATTTAAAAGCCTTCCCCTTGAGGTGAAGACGTGGCAAAACCGTCAAAGACGATTGACGGATGAGGTGTTCTAAACTCAAAGCAACTCCTCATCCACCGCTTCGCGGTCCCCCTTCTCCCGCAGGAGAAGGCTTTTTGATCCGCAGTAAACAAATAATTAACCCCGACAGATTTTTAAAGTCTGTCGGGGTTTGCTATTCGATAAATTGGAATTTATACGTTTATACCAAAAAACTCCTTATTTTTACTAATTTTTGCTTGGATAATTTCGGCTAATGCTTTCATATATTTTTTCTTACTGTACCAAAAGAACGGATTTTTAAGACCAAATATCCATCTTTGATGTTTTTCTAATATTGCGTTATTATCCCAAACATTCAACTGTCTTTGCTTTAAATCAGGATAAGCAGTTGAAAAAACATCAGAAAAATAAAAATCTATTTCATCTCTTTGCAACAATTCAGATATTGTAAAGCAGCCACTATCATTATAAAAACTATAGGTTTTTGTTACCCAATTACCAAATGGAGTGCTCTCGAATGTTTGCTCTGTGAATTTCAAATTATATTTCTCTACCAAAAACATTAACTCTTTAACAGCATATTGCATGGTATTTTCCTTCCCCAAAATCACTTTGACATTTGAATTTAATCAAATTCTTATTTATCGTTCTGTTTATGCCACTTTCGCCTTTTTATTACAAATGCGTCGGGTAAAGCCCATATCCCTAAAGATGCACGAGTGTGTCCTAAGGCTCCCTCCGGGAGGGAGCTCCCGACGAAGTCGGGTGAGGGAGAGTGCGTTACAATGAAGTTAGTACAAATCTAAAGTCACGCAGGCTCCTTCCACCGCTAACGCGGTCCCCCTCCCTCTCGGAGGGAGGCTTTCTGTTAGCCCCATTATAACACAAATCGGCAGAGAAAACAAGTTCTCTGCCGATTTTTTGAGTGATAACCTAAATTACTTCTTATCGCCTACAAGCTCGTTTGCCGAAGCAAGAAGACTTGCGACAGACTGAATTTCGGAAGGGATAATGATCTTTGTAGCCTGACCGTCAGCAACTCTTTCCATAGATTCAAGGCTCTTGAGAATGAGAGATTCCTTGGACGCGCCTGCTTCGTTGATCATCTTGATACCGTCAGCGGTAGCCTGCTGTACCTTGAGAATAGCCTCTGCTTCACCTTCTGCTTCAAGGATCTTTGCTTCCTTCTGCGCGGCTGCGCGGAGAATTTCTGCCTGCTTTGCAGCTTCAGCCTCAAGGATCTTGGATTCCTTCTGACCTTCTGCGATAAGGATAGCCGATTTCTTTTCTCCCTCTGCACGGAGAATAGCTTCACGGCGTTCACGCTCTGCCTTCATCTGCTTTTCCATTGCTTCCTGGATTTCGCGGGGAGGCATAATGTTCTTGAGCTCTACGCGGTTTACCTTGATACCCCAAGGGTCAGTAGCTTCGTCGAGGATAGCACGCATCTTGGTGTTGATAACGTCGCGCGATGTGAGTGTAGCGTCGAGCTCGAGCTCACCGATGATGTTACGGAGTGTTGTAGCTGTGATGTTTTCAATAGCTGCGATGGGGTTTACGTGTCCGTATGCAAAGAGCTTGCAGTCTGTGATCTGATAGAACACAACTGTATCTATCTGCATTTTTACGTTATCCTTAGTGATAACCGGCTGAGGCGGGAAGTCTGCAACCTGTTCCATAAGGACGATGTTCTTTGCAATTCTGTCAATAAAGGGAGCTTTAAATCTTACACCGGTCTGCCACGTTGCGTGATATTTTCCGAGTCGTTCAATAACAACTGCGTGTCCCTGAGGAACGATCTTCAGGCACGAGATCAGAACGATGAGAAGAAGGGCTACTGCTACGCAGAAAACTATAGTAATAGGCTCTGCTCCTGCGAGAATGATGGGTAAAAATTTCATAATTTTCCTCCTGTTTTAAAAAAGTTTTTGTTTTTGGTTTATTTAAAGTTTTTTGCAGATAAGTTTGACTCCGGATATGCGTATAACCTCTACATGATCACCGATTTCGGCAGTGCCGCCGTCTTCGAGTCTTGCAGACCAACGCTTACCGTCGATCTTGACCTCGCCTGTTTCCTCGAGCGAATCTATGCGCTCTGTTACGATAGCCTCTCCGCCGATTACCATATCGGTAACGTTGGTTGCGACGTGATTACTCTTTTTAGAGAATTTACGCAAGAAGATCACACCTACGAGGGACATAACGAGGAATGCGGCAATTTGTACTCCCTGAGGAACCTTGAAAAGCTCGAGGATAATACCGACTATTGCACCGGGAACGAACCATATGGACGTAAGTCCTGCGGTGAGTCCTTCTACAATAAGTGCCGCGATGATTATACCTATCCAAATGTAAAGCATAAGTGTCATAACTGAAAAATTCCTTTCTTAATGTTTATTTTAAATATTTATTTTAATTTTAATCAGTCTTTGTCAGAGCCGCCTGCTGAGCGGTAGAATGAAATATCGTTTATCAGAGGTTTTCCGTTTGTTTCAAGCACCTCAAACACGAGAGAGCGGGACTCATTACTTAAAATGTCGCGTCTGTAAGTACCATTGTTGTCTTTTATACAGTATTCTACGTTGAAAAAGTGCATCGTGCTTCCGATATGTTCGCCGTTTGCATCTCCGTTTTCAAGAAAAGTGCTCTGAATAAGAGTAACCTTTATATTATATACCTTTTGCGGAGTATATTTAAGCTCCTTTTTTGTGAACGGATTTGTACTGCCGTATTCCTGCTCGTACCTGTCGGTAAAGAAGGAATAGTACCTTGTGTAATCACCCTTTTTTAGATTTTCAAAGTAATTGTAGAAAAGCACACAGCAGTTTCCAATATCTTCAGGTCTATCGATTATCTGAAACGTTTCGTTTCCGACGCTGTAATAAAGCATACGGTCGAGATCCATATATTTCAGATCTTCTTCGATATTCTCGCTGTAATCCGGCTCTTTGAAATATTGGTCGCCGTAGAAGTGTATCCACGAATCCTTATCCTCGGGCTTATCGGCGAGTCCGAAAAGCGAGTTCCAATCGACAAATGTAAGTATCGGAAGAATAACGAGAAGGGAAATAACGACGCAAGCGAAGATGATGGCCTTCTTCTTTTGACGGCTAATCGGCTTTTTGTCGTTTTTCTCCGTACTGTTTGGCTCTTCGGAGCGAGTTATTTGATTTTCAGTGTTTTTATCATTCATAAACTGAGCCTCCGTGAGACTTTTTACTATACTATAATATTACCATAGTATAACAAAATTTTCAATGCCTTTTTCAAATAATATTTAATTTTGCAAGGTGAAGCACTAAAACCCCTTGATGTCTTGATTATAGCACATAATCCTGTGATTGTCAATAGGTATTTTGAAATTTTATTAAAAAATTTAAAAATTTTGTTTTTTTGAAAAAATATAAGGCGAATGTGAAATTTGCTTGAAAAACTTGACAAAATGACTTCTCGTGGGTATAATAGGTGTACAATGTAGAAAAATGAATGGAGCTGAATACTTTGGAATACGTTTTTGAAGAAAAAACAGCGAAGGATATAAGACACCTCGTTTATTCGAGCGCTGAAAAGTACGGAGAAAAAGATCTTTATATCTATACAAGAAATAAAGAGCGCCTTACCTATAAATATAACGACCTTAAAAATAATATGAATTATCTCGGTACGGCGTTTGCAAAGCTTGGCATTATGGGCGGAACTGTTGCAGTTATCGGTGATAGCCACCCGATGTATTTCACCACGTACTATGCTACCGTAAACGGTAACGGTATTATAATCCCGCTTGATAAGGAGCTTGCTGACGAAGAAATCGTTAACTTCCTTAATCTTGCAAATGCAGATGCGGTAGTTTATACCGAAAGCTTTAATAACAGACTTGCTAAAAACGCGGATAAGCTTCCTAATGTAAAATATTTCATACCGATATATCTTGATACCGAGAAAGAGGTAACTGATAGAACTCGCGGAATGGATGAGCTTCTCTCGCTCGGTAAAGAAGCACTTGAAGGCGGAGATACTACATATACAGACGTAGAGATCGATATGGAAAAGTGCTGCGCAATAATCTTTACCTCGGGAACAACAGGAACAAGTAAGGGCGTAATGCTCTGCCAGAGAAACCTCGTAACAGCAACTAACTCGTCCTGTACGACGATGTCCTTTATGACCTGCCACGAGTCGCTTCTCTCGGTTCTTCCTCCTAACCATACTTATGAAATGACCTGCGGACATCTTGCGGCTACAAATAAGGGTATGACCTCTTATCTTAACGAAAGCCTCAAGTACGTTACAAGAAACCTTACTGCTTTCAAGCCGACCGTTATGGCTCTCGTCCCTCTCTTCGTTGAAACCTTCCACAAGAGAATATGGGATAACATAAAGTCAAAGGGACTTGAGAAAAAGGTAAGATTTGGTATGAAGTTTGCGAACTTCTGCTCCTTCTTCGGAATAGACATTCGTAAGAAGCTCTTTGGAGAGATCCTCGCGGCATTCGGCGGCAATCTTAAATATCTCGTATGCGGCGGCGCGCCCATAGATAAAGAGATAATAAAGGACTTCAGAGCCTTCGGCGTAAGAGTTCTCGAGGGTTACGGAATTACAGAGTGCTCTCCTCTCGTTGCGGTAAATATCGGCGGACACGAGCGTTTCGGCTCTGTCGGTTGGCCTGTTGACGGCTGTCAGGTAAAGATCGAGCCTGAGGAAGGTCAGAGCCGAGGCAAATACGAGGTCGGTGAGATACTCGTAAAGGGCGATAACGTAATGCTCGGTTACTATAATAACCCAGAAGCGACCGCAGAGGTATTCACCGAGGACGGTTGGTTCCGTACAGGCGACTACGGATATATCGATGAAGATAACTATATATTCATTACGGGACGTAAAAAGAATATAATAATTCTCAGTAACGGAAAAAATATCTATCCCGAAGAAATAGAAAGCTATCTCGCGCATATAGATATAATCAAAGAATGTGTTGTTGTCGGACAGGAAAACAGCGCAGGCGAGGTCGTTATCACGGCTATCGTATACCCCGATCCCGACAAGAACGAAGGTCTTTCAAACGACGAGATCCTTGCAAAGATAAAGGAAGAGGTAAATATAGTAAACCGTAAGCTTCCCGTATTCAAGCAGGTCCACGAGGTCGTTCTTCGCGATACCGAGTTCGAAAAGACTACTTCAAGAAAGATAAAAAGACACACTATAAATAAAAATTCTAAATAAAGCTAACAATAATTTATATTACAAGGAGTAAATGATATGAACGAACTTTTTGAAAAGGTAAAAACAATACTTGTGGAGAATCTTCACGTTGATGAATCTGAGATCACACCGAGCGCAGAGCTTATTAACGACCTCGGCATCAGCTCTCTCGAGCTTGCTGACCTTATCTGTCTTTGCGAGGAAGAATTCGATATAACGATCGAAGATGATGATATTCATAAGTTTATTACTGTTGAAGACGTAGTGAACTACCTTTCTGAAGTTACCGAAGGTAAGTAATAATCGTAAAATGCCGACCGACCGTAATAAAAAGCGGTCGGTCTGTTTCATAATACCTATTGTAATAATAAGGAGGGTATAAAATGGCAGTACTGAGCAGCGGCTTTACGCCCCTTGTTTGCGTTACACTTGTTATACTTGCGCTCGGGGCAGTGGCGATACTTTTTTATCTTATCCCCGAAATAATAAAATACTGCAAGGTAGAAAAGCTAAATAAAAGTAAAGTAAGAGATAAACGCTTCGCTTCGGAGCTGATTTCTCTCTACTTTAAGAATAATATCGTAAAAAATCCTTATCTTCTCAGAAGTGATAAAGACACAAGACCCGATGCCGACCTTGTGGTCGTATGCGAGGGCGGAATTATCGTAATATCGGTAGAAGACCGCGCGGGATTTTACGAAACACCAAAAAAGGGAATATGGACGCTTACCAGTTACGGTGAGGTAAAGCGTATTCCGAATATGTTTGAGCGCGGAATGTACTACGTGGCGGCCTGTGCAAATATGGCAAAAAGAAATGGGATATCCTGCCCGATATTCAATCTCGTGCTTCTTTCGCACGAGGACGCCGATTACAATAAGGCTACGGGCGACGGCATTATAACGAGCGATATACTTATTGCCTGTATAAAGAGTATAAAGCGTAAGGCGAAGATAAGTGCCGAGGAGGTAGAGAAGCTTATCGGACTTTTACAGCAGAACGATACCTACTGCCGTAAGCTTTTTGTCGGCAAATCCTACGATGACAGCTTTATCGACAAAAGCGAGCCTACTCCCGAAATCGAGGATACCGCAGAGAGTGATTTTCCCGATGAGGAAAATTAAGATTTTAAGGAAAAGGAGAAATAGTTATGTTTGCAATCTCTAAAAGAAGACCGATAGTACTGCTTTGTTTGCTGCTTGTTTTTCTCTTTTTGCTCGGAAGCTGTTCGGTAGGCGAGGATTCAAGCGAGGGCAGAGCGCTGTGTGAAGAATTTTTAGATCATATAGTAGAAAATGATCGCGACTCTGCGTATGATATGTGTAAAAATATTGCGTCCGAGGAAGAGTTTAATAAACTTTGGGAATACGTGCGTGCGGTTTTTAAGGAATCAAAATCGTACGAGCTGAAACAGATGCGGTGGGATAAAAATACCAAAAACGGCGTTACTTCCACAACCTTAACCTTTGAAGCGACAACTGACGATGGAAAAATGTGTATGATATATATCGTTACAATGCCTGAAGTAGAAGGTATAGCGGGTATTCATTTCACAGACGTTACCGAGTTTGTCGAAAAGACGAAAGGAATTGAGGCTGTTAATGTTATACTTAGACTTGTTTCGCTTGCCGTATTCGGATTTGTAATATGGATGTTTGTTGACTGTATGAAGCGCAGTATAAAGAAAAAAGTACTGTGGGCGATAATAATTTGCGCCGGATTTGCTGTTAGCGTAACCTTTGGTGCAAGCATTGGGCTTGATTTCAGACTGACGATACCTTTTGCACTTTCAGGCATAGGTGCAAATCTTTCAACTCTTACTACAACGATTACATTGGCACTGCCGCTCGGTGCAATTATATATTTCTTTGTACGTAAAAAGCTTTCTCCTAAAGAAACTGTGCAAAATATAAGCGCAGAAGTTTCACAGGATACTCCTGACGCTGATTCAAACCCCGAAAGCACAGCAGAAATAGAAGCAAATACCGAAGAAAACACTAACACGGAAGATAAATAAGGCATAAACACTCCGACAGATTTTTCTGTCGGAGTGTTTTCGTAAAAATGAAAAAATAGTAAAATAAATATCTTATCTATTGACATAAAATGAAATAGTGATAAAATAATACTGAAGATTATTTTCAGGAGGATACGGTATGTTTTTTAAAAATCTGACAAAGAAAAATAAGATTATTATCATACTTGCTGCGGTCGCACTTGTTATTTTGATACTTGCGCTTCTGGCACTTGACGTCCGCCTGAAAACAGTGCACTACGAAATCGAGAGCGAAAAGGTTGAAAACAGGGTAAGAATTGCGCTTGTAACCGACCTTCACTCGTGTAAATACGGAAAAGATCAGAAAAAGCTTATAAAAGCACTCGAAAAGCAAGATCCCGACGTGGTTTTGCTTGGCGGCGATATATTTGACGATGAAATTCCGCCCGAAAATACTAAAAAGTTCATTTCGGGTATCGCAGGAAAATACCCCTGCTACTACGTAACGGGAAATCACGAGTGGTGGTGCGAGGACGAGGTATTTCTCT
Organism: Eubacteriales bacterium; assembly: GCA_045580325.1. Lineage (GTDB taxonomy): Bacteria > Bacillota > Clostridia > Oscillospirales > CAG-272 > SIG672. Next base: position 4,160 of record JAZNNR010000018.1, on the reverse strand, counting down.
CGTATATGTCATTTCTTGAGGAAAACGGAGTGAAGATACTCAGTGGGAGTGCTGAAACGGTCGAAATAAATGGGGAGAAGATAAACATTTGCGGTATTGATGACCCCGATGCACGCACACTTGATGCTTACGGCGAATATTCGTGGCTTGAAAAACAGCTTGAAGAAGTGAACAAAACCTCCCAAAACGGAAACTATACCGTCCTTCTCGCGCACAGACCGAGTTTTTTCGAAGAATACTGTAAATATGATTTTGACCTCGTTCTTTCGGGACACGCGCACGGCGGGCAGTGGAGAATTCCTTTTCTTATAAACGGGCTGTATTCTCCAAGTGAGGGATTTTTCCCCGACTATACAGGCGGAGAATACGAGGACGGCTCTACGACTATGATAGTCAGCCGCGGACTTGCAAGAGAAACGACCATAGTTCCGCGAATATTCAACCGCCCCGAGCTTGTTATAATCGATATTCAGTAAAATACATAAAATCGAGGAAAATAAAAAATAATATGAAACAAAAATTCACCGTTGAGGGTATGAGCTGTGTGAACTGCTCTGCGGCAGTCGAGCGAGCTGTGAAAAGGCTTGACGGCACAGAAAATGTCGAGGTCAGCCTGCTCGGCAAGAGTATGGTCTGCGAGTTTGATGAAAAAAGGCTCACGCCCAAGAAAATAATAAACGCAGTAAATAAAGCAGGATACAGATGCTCTCTTTATGGAGAAAAGAGCGAAAATAAATCGAAATTCCTCTCCGAAAAGACTCGTCTTATTTCTTCTGTCATAATTCTTTTGCCCCTTATGTATGTTTCGATGGGCGAAATGATGGGAATACCCACTCCGAGCGTTTTGCACGAGTATCCGCTTGCTTCGGCTTTGATCCAGCTCGTTCTCGCGCTTGCGGTAGCGGTAATAAACGCAAAATTCTTTGTAAACGGCTTTAAATCGCTTGTAAAGCTTTCTCCGAATATGGACAGCCTTGTCGCAATGGGCTCGTCAGCATCATTTTTGTACGGAATTTTCTCGATAGTTATGCTTTCTGTCGGAATTTCTCAAAATAACAGCGAATTTATAGAAAAATATTCACACGGACTATATTTTGAGTCGGCGGCGATGATACTCACTCTCGTTACGGTCGGAAAAATGCTCGAGGAGCGCGCCAAAACCAAAACGGGAAGTGCGATAGCAAAGCTTTCAAAGCTTGCTCCCGAGCGCTCAACTGTAATACGCAACGGCGTCGAAGTCGAGATACCCTCACGCGAGATCGTGCGCGGAGATATAGTGCTTATCCGCCCGGGCGAGTCTATCCCGGTTGACGGAATCATAGTCGAGGGTTATTCGGAAATAAACGAAGCGGCACTTACGGGCGAGAGCGAGCCGAGGTTCAAGACTGTAGGCGACGAGGTAATGACGGCGACCGTGAACCTCACGGGAGCCTTCAAAATGGAAGCCAAAAAGGTCGGCGGAGAAACAGTTCTTGCAAAAATAATTGAACTTGTTGAAAACACGAGCGCGTCAAAGGCTCCTGTCGCGCGCCTTGCAGATAAGGTCGCAGCGGTATTTATTCCGATAGTTACAACGATAGCGATAGCTACGGCGGCAATCTGGCTTATTGCCGACTATCCCTTCGATTTTGCTCTTTCAAACGCGATCTCTGTGCTTGTTATATCTTGTCCGTGCGCTCTCGGACTTGCAACACCCGTTGCAATTACGGTCGCGGTAGGAAAATGCGCGAGCGAGGGAATACTCATAAAATCTGCCGAGTCGCTTGAAACGCTTCATAAAACAAACGTAGCGGTGTTTGATAAAACGGGAACTCTTACCAAGGGACACCCTGCGGTAACAGATATTCAGCCCTGTGAGTACGGCGAAAAAGAGCTTCTCGATATAGCTTTCTCGCTTGAAAACAGCAGCGAGCACCCTCTTGCGCGCGCTGTGTGTGAATATGCAAAATCCAAAGGTGCTGCACTGATAGAAAGCAGAAATTTTGCATCTGTCGGCGGAAGGGGCGTTAGCGCGGATATCGAGAATTCCCACTACTACGCTGGAAATGCGGCATATATGAACGAGCTTGGCGTTGATGTTTCCGCTTGGAGCGAGGATATAAAAAGGCTCTCCGAGGAGGGAAAAACGGTAATGTTTTTCACGGACGGCAAAAAACTACTCGGCTTTATTGCCGCGTCCGACGAGATAAACGAGGACGCGCCGAAAGCTCTCGAAATGCTCGGCGCGCTCGGTGTTGAAACGGTAATGTTGACAGGCGATAATGAGCTCAGCGCAAGGGCTACCGCGAAAAAGCTCGGTATAAAGAGCGTCATATCGGGTGTTCTTCCGAGTGAAAAGGGCAGTACGGTAAAGTCGCTCTGCGAGGAAGGGAAAACGGTCATAATGACAGGCGACGGAATAAACGATGCGCCCGCGCTTATAGCGGCAGACGTCGGAATCGCTGTCGGAGCGGGAACGGATATAGCGATCGACTCGGCTGATATAGTCCTTGTCAAAAACAGTCTTACCGATATTGCACAGACAATAAAATATTCAAGAAGAGTTATGACGAATATAAAAGAGAATCTTTTCTGGGCGTTTTTCTATAACGCGATATGTATTCCGATAGCGGCGGGTGCGCTCTATCCCTTGTGGCAGATAACTCTGTCGCCTATGCTTGCCTCGGCGGCAATGAGCTTCAGCTCTATATTTGTCGTTACAAACGCACTGCGGCTTTATAAAAAGTAAAAGGATATAAAAGAGATATAAAGGAGAAAAATAATGGGACTTTTCGCTAAAAAAACAGTTAAAACACTTACAGTGGAAGGAATGCGCTGTGCACACTGCTCTGCAAGAGTAGAAAATGCACTGAGGGAGCTTTCGGGAGTGTCCGCAAAGGTCGATCTCGCTGCAAAAACAGCGACCGTTGCTATGAAAAAAGAGCATTCCGACGATGAGCTTAAAAAGGTCGTTGAGGAGCTTGGATTTACCGTTACGGAGATAAAATAATGAACGCTGAAAATATCAAAAAAGCCGAAGAACTCGTAAAAATACTGCGAGAGCGAAGACTTAAGGTAAGCTTTGCCGAATCGTGCACGGGAGGTCTTCTGGGTGCGACACTTACCGCTGTGTCGGGCGCGTCCGAGGTCTTTGACGGAAGTATCGTTTCCTATGCCAACGAGGTAAAAGCGGATAAGCTCGGAGTTGATAGGAACACTCTTGCTACCGTCGGTGCGGTGTCCGAGGACAGCGCGCGTCAGATGGCTCTCGGTGCTTGCAGAGCTTTTTCGGCAGACTGCGCGGCGGCAATTACGGGAATTGCGGGACCGGGCGGCGGAACTTTCGAAAAGCCTGTAGGAACGGTCTTTATCTCGGCGTCGTTTCGTGATGACGTCAGGGTAGAGCACTGCCTTTTTGACGGCGATAGAGCAGAGGTTCGTGAACAAAGCGTCAGAAAAGCACTTGATATGCTCATAGAGATCATATCCAAAAGTTAATTTTTTGTGAATTTTGGAAAAACTATTGAAATTACGGTAAGTAATATGTTATAATACACCCCGTGCCGTGATAGCACAAAACACACATTTCGCACCTTTGATGCCCGAGAATGTCGGAAAACTATGCGAAATGGTGGAAAAATCAAAGGAGGACATAAAAATGTCAGTTATCACAATCAAACAGCTGCTCGAAGCAGGCGTCCATTTCGGACATCACACAAGAAGATGGAACCCCAAGATGGCAGAATACATTTTCACAGAAAGAAATGGTATCTACATCATCGACCTTCAGAAGACAGTAAAGAAGATCGAAGAAGCTTATGATTTTATCCGTGAGATTGCTCAGGATGGCGGCGAAGTTCTTTTCGTTGGTACAAAGAAGCAGGCTCAGGAAACAATTAAGGAAGAAGCTATCCGTGTAGGTATGCACTACGTTGATGCAAGATGGCTCGGCGGTATGCTTACAAACTTCAAGACAATCAAGAAGAGAATTGACCGTCTTGAACAGCTTCACAAGATGCAGGAAGATGGTACATTTGATCTTCTCCCCAAGAAGGAAGTAAGCCTTCTCCTTGGCGAAATGGAAAAGCTCGAAAAGTACCTCGGTGGTATCAAGAACCTCAGAAAGACTCCTGCTGCTATGTTTGTTGTTGACCCCAGAAAGGAAAAGATTGCTATTTCCG
>JAZNNR010000017.1:0-89438 GCA_045580325.1 Eubacteriales bacterium | reverse complement strand
TGCAGGTAAGACCTTCTACTACGTAGTAAGAGAAGCAAATGCAGGTAAAACTATCGACGGTATTACATACAGCGACGTTGTATACAAGATCACCGTTAAGGTTGAGGACGACGGACAGGGCGGAGTCAAGGCGACAGCAACGGCAGACAACGGCACGGCACTTAACGCTCTCGACTTTGTAAACGAGTATAAGGTATCTGACGATGCTAAAGTAGATAAGACTATAAGCGGTAAGAAGGTACTTACAGGCAGAGATCTTGTCGAAGGCGAATTTGCATTCCTTCTTTACTCGGCAAACAGCGACTTCACAGTAGGCTCGGGTACTACACCTGTAAGAGTGGTAAACGGCGCAGACGGCTCCTTCGCGTTTGAAGATCTTACCTTCACTAAGGCAGGAACATACTACTTCGTAATAGTTGAAGACCTTACTGTCAAGGCAGAAAACGTAACCTTCGATACGAGCGAATACCGCGTAACTATCGAGGTGAGTGACGACGGCAAGGGAGGACTTACAGCGTCCGATCCGATTATCACAAAGGGCGAGGAAAAGGCAGAGGCGCTTGAATTTACAAACGTATATACTCTTCCTGAAATTCCCGACAACCCCAAGACAGGCGACAACACACTTTGGATGTGGCTCGTTATGATCCTTATCAGTGCAAGCACTGTGATCGGAGTAACTCTCCACACACAGAAGAGAAGACGTGTTGAAGACTGATAATTAAAAAATAAAATCGGTGGCAGTTTATCTGCCACCGGTTTTTTCATTGGGGCTCGCCCCAAACCCCACCAAAGAACTTTTTGAAAAAAGTTCTTTGGAAACTCAAAAACTTTATAAAAGGAAAAAGGACTTTTCAGTAAAGTTTTTGTAGGAAGTTTGAAACCCACTTTTTTCAAAAAGTGGGTTTCAAGATTTAAAGCATCTTAGAGTCCATAACGATAGTTACGGGACCGTCGTTTATAAATTCACACTGCATATCCGCGCCGAAAATACCGCGTCCGACGTCTCCGGGGATAAGCTTTTCAAAGCCCTCGCAGAAATACTCATAAAGAGCATTTGCCTCGTCGGGCGGAGCGGCGTTGAAGTAATCGGGGCGGTTGCCCTTGGCATAGTTTGCGAGCAGAGTGAACTGCGAAATAACGAGCGCAGAGCCGCCGATATCATTCACAGAAAGGTTCATTTTGCCGTTTTCGTCGCAGAATATGCGAAGCTTTGATATTTTTGTCATAAGCTTATCTGCGTCCTCTACTGTGTCGCCGCGAGCAACTCCGAGGAGTATCGCGAGTCCGTGTCCGCACTCTCCGACAATCGCGCCGTCAACCTTTACCGAGGCGCGTAAAACTCTTTGAATAACTGCAACCATTTTATTTTCTCCTATAGCTTATTCTATCGTATAATCTCCGGCTGAAAGCTCGAAAACAGCGGTATTTCCGCGCTTTTCGTAAGCTGTTTCTACCGAATTCACATAGATCTTTTCATTTGCGCTGATAATCGGGAAGACTACCGTCGCGCTTGTGTTTTCGGGAATCGTGGCGCGAAGGGTAAGCCTTCCGTCTGTAATATCCCAAGCGCTCTTTATTAGTCCGCTTGCCGATTTGTAGGAAGCCTTTACAAAGGTGATACGCTCCTGTCCTTCGGGGAGCTCGCTGTCAGTACGCATATCGGGCTTTGGCGCAAGGAAAAAGTGCTTGAATGCGGGGCTTTTAGGGTCTTTTGCGATACCTGCCATACTTTCAAACATCCATTCGCAAACTGCCCCGTAAGCGTAGTGGTTGTACGAGTTCATACTCACGTCGCCAAATCCGCCCTCGAGCGTGTAAGAATTCCAGCGCTCCCAAACGGTAGTTGCGCCCTGACGCAGACTGTATAGCCAAGAGGGGTTTTCGCCTTGGAGAAGAAGCGAGTAGGCAAGAGAGTCCTCGCCGACCTCGCTGAGAGTCTGATTTAGCATTCCTGTGCCGATAAAGCCTGTGGAGAGCTTATATCCGTTTGATTTTATCTTATCCGCGAGATTTTTTATGCAGTTTTCGCGCACCTCACCGTCAACGAGTCCGAAGCGGAGCGCCATAAGATATGTGCACTGTGTGCGCTCGGTAAGGTCGCCGTCCTTCACAAAGCGCTTGTTGAATTTTGCTTTGAGATCTTCGAAAATTGCACTATATTTCTTCGCGTCGAGATCGTAGCGGTCGCCCTCTTTTTCGGAAAGCTCTGCGGCAATTTTTGCCATCAGGTCGGCATTGTTTGCGTGGGTAACAAATGAGATATATTCCTTCGACGTCGGCTCGTAGCTCAGCCAGTCGGCGTAAGAGTTCGGACGCTCACCGAGAGGGTAGGTCGAAATCTTTTCAACGTATTTTATCATACAGTCGTAGTGGTCCTCGAGAAGCGAGCGGTCGCCGAAGAAAAGGTAGATCTTATAGGGAACTATAAGAGTCGCGTCAGACCACGAGGCGTTGTTTATACACGGCTCGTCGTTAATCAGTACAGAGGGTACGACGTCGCCGATAGTGCCGTCCTCACCCTGTCCGTCGCGCACGTCGCGCGCCCACTTGCGGAAGAATCCGTTTACATCTGCGTTATACGCCGCCGCGCCGCAGAAGACCTGCGTGTCGCCCGTCCAACCGAGTCGCTCGTCGCGCTGAGGACAGTCGGTGGGAACTGACAGATAGTTGCCTCGCTGTCCCCACAAAATGTTTGAATAAAGCTTGTTTACCTCTCCATTTGAGCATTCAAAGGTCGATGTTTCTTCTATTTCAGAGCCGATGACCTCTGCCTTTACGAACGCTATCTCGATATCGCCATCGCAGGTCATTTCAAGGTATCTGAAGCCGAAAAAGGTGTGAGTCGGGAAGTATTCCTCGCCATTTTCATCGCCTTTTGCTATATATACCGTTCTTGCGAGCGCCGAGCGGTAGTTTTCGATATATGCACTGCCTTTCGGACCGTCGTTCGCCCTTGATCTAAGGCCGCTGTCGTTAAGAAGCTCGGCGCAGTATATCTCGGTCATAACGCCCGCGGGGGCTTTTATAGAAAAACGAGGTCTGCCAACGAGATTTTGGGCAAAATCGAGGACGACAGACTGACCTTTACGGAGCGTGAGCCTTTCGCAGTTTTCACCGATCTTTTCATATACAGTATTTATCTCGCCGAAATCGCTCCCGTTGTCCCTTGTGCCGTCATATACCACTGCGCTGACAGGTCTGCGCGAGAGCTGCTCTCTTACTCGGATAAAGGGAGCTTCCGCAGGGGAGATCACGCCGTCAAAGCCGTCGAAAAGCTCGCAGTTTTCCCAAGAGGAGCAGTTGTTGCCACTAAAGGGATATTCTATGCGCGCGTCAAAGTACTCGCCGTCATAAATGTCTGCATATCTTATCGGACCTTCAAGGGTCGCTTCCCAAGAGGCATCTGTAATAACGCTGATTTTTTCACCGTTGTTAAGGGAAATTTCAAAGTTTGCGATAGTCGCGACCTTCTTAAAACCGTAGCAGGCGAAGGATATTCTTCCGCTCCACCAGCCGCGCGTAGCGACTATGCCGAGTGTGTTTTTGCTCTCTCTAAGAAGGGAAGAGATATCGTATGTGAAGGAAAGCACACGCTTTCTGTAATCCGTCCAGCCGGGCTTTAACTCGTCGTAGAGCGTTTTGCCGTTTTCGGTGTTGCCGACACGTACTCCGTTTACAAAGAGGTCGAAAATTCCGAGCGCCGAAATCGTTACGATTGCATTTTCGGGCGAGGAGTTCAGATAGACTTCTTTTTTGAAGTAAACCGTGCTGTCATCGGGAACGATGTGAAGACTGCGGTTGTTTTTCTCCTGCCTCCAAGGATTTCCAAACACAGTTGTTTCCTGCTTTTTGCAGGAGATCCATTTTGCGCTGCTTAGTGATAAAGATTTCATAATAATTCTCCTTGTTTATAATATAAAATTCTTAAAATTCATATTTTTGTGTGGTGTAGACTGCCTTTTTCCAGCGGTCTGTGTGCGCTCTCGCTTCGTCTGACGAGATGAGAGGCAGAAATTCTTTTTCGGTTTTGCAAAATGCCGAAAGGCTTTCTTCGGACAAGATGCCTGCGCCGAGAGCAGCCATCATAGCTACGCCGAGCGCGGTCGTTTCGATGTTGGCAGGACGGCTTACCTTTATGCCGAGAATGTCCGACTGAAACTGCATCATAAAATTACTTACAGACGCGCCGCCATCGACGTAGAGCGTGTTTATTTTGTTGCCCGAATCCTTTTCCATTTCGGAGATGAGGTCATAGACCTCGAAGGCGATTCCCTCGAGAACTGCGCGGCAAATGTGAGCGCGCGTGCTTCCTCGGGTGAGACCTAAAATGCTTCCGCGGGCGTACATATCCCAGTAGGGTGAGCCGAGCCCCGTGAATGCAGGTACGCAGGTAACGCCGCCGCAGTCGGCAACGCTTTCTGCGAGAATATCAGCTTCGTGCGCCGAGGAGATCAGGGCGAGTTCATCGCGCAGCCACTGGATCGCGCTTCCTGCGTTGAAAACGCTGCCCTCAAGAGCATAGACCGTTTTTCCGCCGTAGCTCCAACCGACAGTAGTTATGAGATTTTGCGACTTTACGGGCACGGAGCCTGTGTTCATAAGAGTAAAACAGCCTGTACCGTAGGTGTTTTTCACGTCGCCGAGAGAGTAGCAGGTCTGTCCGAAAAGAGCGGCGTGCTGGTCGCCCGCAGAGGCGCAGATCGGGATACCGACAAGCTCCTTCGGAATCTTTTCGCCCTCTCTTACCGTTCCGAAGTCAGCGATATTTTCGGCAACCTCGGGAAGAATATTCATAGGAATGCCGAGCATATCGCAAAGTCTTTTGTCCCAGCATTTTTTGTGAATATCGAAAAGCATAGTGCGCGATGCGTTTGTTGTGTCGGTCATATGCTTGCCTGTGAGATTCCAGATGAGCCACGAATCGACAGTTCCGCAGAGAATGTCGCCGCGAAGTGCTTTCTCGCGCACGCCCTCTATGTTTTCAAGTATCCAGCTTATCTTCGTGCCCGAAAAATACGCATCGACGGGCAGTCCGGTAACCTCTTTTATGTAGTGCGCGTGTCCTTCGGCCTTAAGGCGCTCGCAAATATCGGCACTGCGTCTGCACTGCCAGACGATAGCGTTAAAAACAGGCTTGCCCGTGTGCCTGTCCCACAAAATGACAGTTTCGCGCTGATTTGTTATACCGATACAGCTTGGCTTTTTACCGAGCTTTTCTATGCAAATGCGGGCAGTTTCGAGCTGTGCCGAGAGGATTTCCTCGCCGTTGTGCTCGACGTATCCCGGTTTGGGATAATGCTGTGTGAGAGGAATCTGTGCCGAGGCAACAGCCTTTCCAAAGGTATCAAAAATTATAGAACGCGACGAGGTAGTTCCTTGGTCGAAAGCAAGAATATACATAAGCGCTTTTGTCCTTTCGCGAGAATATTTGTAATTTGTTTTCTGCTTTATATTGTAGCAAATTATGTAAGTGTTGTCAACTGAAAGATGATAAGAGGTTTAGTGCGGTGAGAATACACGAAAACACCCTGCTTACTCCTTTCAGAAAAGTTTTTGTGGGAGGCGTGGAAACACTTTTTTCAAAAAGGGCGTTGCTTGTTTTGGCGCGTGGTGTTTTAGGTAGTACTAACACACGGCGAACACCTTTTACTCCTTTCAGAAAAGTTTTTGGGAAAGTTTGAAAACCCTTTTTACAAAAAGGGTACGGTTTCTTTTGATACGTAATATTTTAGGTAGTACAAACACACGGCAAACACCCTGTTTTTTCTTTCAGAAAAGTTTTTGTGGGAGGTTTGGAACCCACTTTTTTCAAAAAGGGGGTTCCAAGAAAAGTTTCCTCTGCAAAAATATTGACTAAATGTATTTAAAATGATATAATAAGATGAAATATTATGTTTAGAGCTATAAAGCTTTTATCGAAAGGAAATTTTACAGTGGAGATCATAGCAAGACTCGCAAAAGAATTTGGAATAAGTGAAAAAAGAGTAGAGGATACAGTCGCGCTTATCGACGAGGGAAACACCATTCCTTTTATCGCGCGTTACCGTAAAGAAGTTACAGGTGCGCTTGACGATCAAGTGCTTCGTAATCTTGACGAAAGACTCAAATACCTTCGTAATCTCGAGGAGCAGAGAGAAAAGGTACGCGCGTCGATAGAAACGCTCGGATTTATGACAGAAGAAATTTCGAAAGCGCTCGACGAGGCTGAAACCCTCACCGAAATAGATGATATTTACCGTCCGTACCGCCCGAAGCGCAAGACACGCGCATCGGTAGCGCGCGAAAAGGGACTCGGACCGCTCGCCGAGGCAATATACGCACAGGACAGCGCTTCGTCCGTGCCCGAAGAGATGGCAGCAGAATATATAAACGAGGAACTCGGAGTAAACAGTGTAGAAGAGGCACTTGCGGGAGCGTCCGATATAATTGCCGAAATGATCTCTGACGATGCAGAGCTTCGCAAGCGTCTTAGATACGTTTGCTTTATGCAGGGTAAAATATCCGCGTGCGCGGCAAAAGCTCCCGAAGAGGGCGAGGAAAAGGCCGATCTCGGAGTTTACGCTATGTATGAGAATTTCTCAGAGCCGCTCAGCAAGATCGCAGGACACCGAGTCCTTGCACTCAATCGCGGCGAAAACGAGGAAATACTCAAGGTTACCGTTGAATTTGACCGCATAAAAGCTATGAATATAGTAAAAATGCTTCACGTAACGGGAAGCAGCGCGCTCTCACAGTTTGTGGAAAACGCGGCAAACGATTCATATGACAGACTTATCTTCCCGTCGCTTGAAAGAGAAATGCGCTCGACTCTTACAGATACGGCAAACGAGTCTGCAATTAAGGTCTTCGCGCTCAATTTGAACCAGCTCCTTATGCAGCCACCCGTGAAAAACAAGGTAACCCTCGGTCTTGACCCCGGTTACAGAATGGGCTGTAAGGTTGCTGTCGTTGACGGAATAGGAAAGGTGCTTGACACGGCGGTAATTTACCCCGTTCCGCCCTTCAACAAGATAGAAGAAGCGAAAAAGAAGATAAAGGCTCTTATAGAAAAGCATTCGGTAGAGATAATTGCTATCGGTAACGGTACTGCATCTCACGAAACGGAGGTCTTTGCCGCAGAGGTTATTAAGGAGATCGGCGGCGGAGTTGCCTATATGGTAGTAAGCGAGGCGGGCGCATCGGTATATTCGGCGTCGAAGCTTGCCGCGGAGGAGTTTCCCGAGTACGACGTAAATCTTCGTTCGGCTGTATCTATCGCGAGAAGACTTCAGGACCCTCTTGCAGAGCTTGTTAAGATCGACCCCAAGGCAATCGGCGTCGGACAGTATCAGCACGATATGCCGCAAAGCAGACTCTCCGAGGCACTTGACGGAGTTGTAGAATCTGCCGTAAACCGTGTCGGAGTTGACCTCAATACCGCATCTGTACCTCTCCTTTCGAGAGTTGCGGGTGTAAACTCGACAGTTGCTAAAAATATTGTTGCATACCGTGAAGAAAACGGTGAATTTTCCTCGCGCGCGGAGCTTAAAAAGGTTCCCAAGCTCGGGCCTAAGGCATTTGAGCAGTGCGCGGGCTTCCTCAGAGTTCACGGCGGACGTAATTTCCTTGATAATACAGCAGTCCACCCCGAAAGCTATGCGGCGGCAAAGGAGCTTCTCGAAAAGCTCGGATACACCTCTGATGACGTTAAAAAGAACCGCATTTCCGAGGGAATAAACGAAAAAATCGAAACTCTTGGCAAAGAGGAGCTCGCAAAGGAGCTTGGAATCGGTGTTCCCACGCTCGACGATATAGTTGCAGAGCTTTGCCGTCCGGGCAGAGACCCCCGAGATGAGCTTCCGAAGCCTATGCTTCGTACCGACGTGCTCGGCATCGAGAGTCTTAAAGAGGGAATGGAGCTTACGGGAACGGTCAGAAACGTAATCGATTTCGGCGCGTTTGTCGATATTGGCGTTCATCAAGACGGACTCGTTCACATTTCGCAGTTCGGAAAGTTTATAAAGCATCCGCTCGAGGTCGTCAGTGTCGGCGACATCGTTACCGTTTGGGTTCTCGCCGTTGACGTTAAAAAGGGCAGAATTTCGCTCACGATGAAAAAGCCGACACCGTAGGTGTCGCCTCGCAATTTCGCTGTCGGACAGCCGTCCGACTTTTCGCTGACGCGAAAAGTGCAAATTGCGCCCCTCGGATAAAGGAATGCTTTTTTTCGAGAAAAAGCCATACTAAACAACTTAGGACTTTATCAAGAGCTTTATTTAAAAACTGATCCCTAGTTTGTAGGGGCAGATTCCATATCCGCCCGTTTTGCGGGAGCATATGGAATGCTCCCCTACCACATGTTTTTCTTTCAGAAAAGTTTTTGGGAAGGTGTGGAAACCCCTTTTTTCAAAAAGGGTTTCCGCAAAATATCAATCGAAAGGCTATAAAAATGAAACTTATAATCAACGGAAACATTAGTCCGTATTACGTTCAAACGCTATGTCTTATATTTTTTCCCGGCTCTAAATTCTCGGAAAACGAAGAGATAACCGACGATATTCCCGTCGTAACTGTTGATTTTACCGAGTCCGAGGACTCCCTTTCTGCGTGGGCGCAGATAAAAATGGGCGAGGCTGTCGCAACAGGCGAGTGTACCGAGCTCAAAAAGAAGAAAAAGACCTTCGTTGACCTCTCGAAAGTGGTCGTGGGTAAGGCAATATTTGAGGCGGGAACAAAGTTTTTCGCGCATATTCCGCCCTGGGGAATACTCACGGGAATACGCCCTTCAAAGATCGCAAGAAAGATCTATGACGAGGGGTATGACAGCGTTCAGATAAGAAAAATTCTGCGAAACGAATACCTGCTCAGTACGAAAAAGGCGGCTCTTCTTACAAATATCACGATAAATGAGGCAAAAATCATAGAGGCGATGCCAAAGGATAGCTGCAGTCTTTATATTTCTATCCCCTTTTGCCCGACAAGATGCGCCTACTGCTCGTTTATTTCGTTTGCGACAAAAAGACTCCTTTCGATGATCCCCGAATATCTCGACAGACTTCTTCTCGATCTTGACGGAGTTTTCGAGGTAATAAGAGAGCGCGGACTAAGGCTTTCTACCGTATATATAGGCGGCGGAACACCGACAACGCTCAGCGCTTCTCAGCTTGATATTCTGCTCTCAAAGATCGAGGAAAACACGGACGTTTCGCTTCTCGAGGAATATACCGTCGAGGCAGGACGTCCCGACACGATAGACGCCGAAAAAATAAGAGTAATAAAAGAGCACGGCGTTACGAGAATAAGCATAAATCCGCAGACGCTCAACGATACCGTTCTTGAAGGAATAGGCAGAAGACATACGGCTGCAGATTTCTTTAAGGCGTACGAAATTGCGCGTGAGGGCGGGATAAAATATATAAACACCGATCTTATCGCAGGACTGCCCGGTGAGGGCTACAGGAGCTTTTCGCGCTCGGTCGATGAGGTACTTGCCCTTCGCCCCGAGAACTTTACCGTACATACCTTCTGCGTGAAAAAGGCGGCAGACGTCGCAAAGATCGGAGCAGACGTTTACTCTGCACCCGGCGGCGACGTAAGAAAGAGCGTCGATTATTCACAGCTCAAGGCAAAAAGCTCGGGATACTTGCCTTATTACCTGTATAAGCAGAAGAATACGGTCGGAAATCTTGAGAACGTAGGATTTGCGCTCCCCGAATGTGAGGGGAAATATAATATCTACATTATGGAGGAGCTTCACACGATATTTGCTGTCGGTGCAGGCTCGGTTACAAAGATGGTCGACCGCGAGCATAATATGATAGAACGCTACTTTATGCCCAAATACCCCTACGAATATCTTTCGGTAGAAAACAGCGAAACGATAAGAAGGGAATATTTTGAGAAGATACGCGATTTTTACGCCCGTCTTGACGAGGCAAGAGCTGCTGACGGTAATAAATAAGCCGTAGGCTCGAATATAAATGACTGTATAAAGATTTATACGGAGAAATAAAGCACAGGACGTCATTTTCTGATCACAAAAGCAAAAGAAAGTGAGGAACTGTTTGTTTTGAATCCTAAAAAGAAACACATACTGCTTTCGGGAGCGCTCGTGCTTGCGCTTGCGGGAGCTGTGGTAAAGGTAATAGGCCTTGTATATAAAATCCCGCTTACAAACCTCATAAAAAGCGAGGGAATGGGCTATTTTAACTCGGCGTATACGATATACACCTTCTTTTATATGCTGTCAACGGCAGGGTTGCCCGTGGCAATATCCATGCTCGTTTCGCAGGCAAGGACTCTCGGCAACCGCACGCGAGTAAAAAAGATATTTTCAACAGCCTCGGCGATGTTTTTCGCAGTCGGAACGCTCGGCAGCCTTGCGATGTTCCTTTTCTCCGACTTTTTCGCAAAGGTACTCGGAAATCCATCGGCGGCGCTTTCGATAAAGGCAATATCTCCGACACTTTTTTTCGTTACCGCAATAAGCGTTTTCAGGGGATATTTCCAAGGTCATCAGTATATGCTCCCGACAGCCGTATCGCAGATAGCCGAGGCGGCGGGGAAGCTCGGATTTGGAATATTTCTCGCATCTGCGGCAATAAAAAAGGGTCTTGGATATGAAAAAGCCGCGGCAGGAGCGGCAATCGGGCTCTCGATAGGTATGGCACTGGCATTCTTTTACCTCGCTGGCACCGCAATATTTTTCAGAAGCGAAAAATACTACGAAACGGTATATGACACACTCCCCTCGGGCAGCAGACGCTCGATACTAAAATCACTTATAAAAGCGGCGCTTCCGATAACATTTTCAGCGTCGGTGCTTAGTATGTCGAACACGCTCGACCTTGTGATAGTTATGCACGCGCTTGTAAGAGCGGGACTCAGCTATGCGGCGGCAAATGCGGCTTACGGAAATTATACCGCTCTTGCCGTACCCCTTTTCAATCTCCCGATAGTTCTGATAACTCCGATAGCGAGTACTGTCGTTCCCTATATCGCGGGAGCGATCTCGGCAGGGGATAATAAGAGGGCAACGTCGTGTGTGTCGGTTTCGCTACGCACTACCGCGCTGATAGCATTTCCGTGTGCTATGGGACTTTGTGCGCTCGCAGGTCCGATACTGCGGCTTCTTTTCGATGATGCTTTAGCACAGGCGGCATATCCGCTGCTCGAGCTTCTCGCGCCCTCGGTGATATTTCTTGCTTTTGCAACCGTTACAAATGCACTTTTACAGGCTCTCGGCAGACCGCTCGTGCCCGTCTTTTCTATGTTTGCAGGCGCGGCAGTCAAAATAATATTCTGCCCGATCTTTATCGAGCGTTTCTCGGTAAAAGGCACGCCGATGAGCACCTTCCTTTGCTATTTCACCGTTTGTGCGATAAATTTCGTATTTATCTACCGCGAAATGAAAGAAAAGCCGAAATTCTTTAAAACGTTTACAAGTCCGCTTTTTGCTTCTCTTGTGTCTGCATACAGCGCATCCTATGCCTATGCAAAAATGGCGGTACATACGGGAGAAAATATTGCGTGTATTATATCCATCGCACTTGCGGCGGCGATATACTTTATAATTATTATGCTTACAAGGTATCTTTCAAGCGAGGAGATCTTAATGCTTCCGCGCGGAGAAAGGATACTTGGGATATTTGAAAAACTAAAGCTCGTTAAAAGCAGCGAAAGGAATTTATTTGAAAATGAACGAAATCGAGATCTTAAAAAACAAAAGCCAGCACAAAATCGAGGACCTTGTTGAAATAATGCGCATACTCCGCGCTCCCGGCGGTTGCCCTTGGGATATCGAGCAGACGCATAAGTCTATAAGAAAAAATCTTATCGAGGAAACTTATGAGGTTGTCGAAGCAATAGATAACGAGGATATGACTCTTATGCGCGAGGAGCTTGGAGATCTGCTTCTTCAGGTCGTTTTTCACGCTCGTATAGCGCAGGAGAATGGATATTTTAACTTTGACGACGTGTGCAACGACGTTTGCAAAAAGCTGATAATCCGCCATCCGCACATTTTTGCCGACGTAGAGGCGGACACCTCTGAAAAGGTGCTCGAAAACTGGGATAAGATCAAGATGAAGGAAAAGAAGCAGAAGACTCCCGTCGAGACGATGGACAGCGTGTCCCGAGCACTTCCTTCGCTTATGCGTGCCGAAAAGCTCGCTTCCAAGGCGGCAAAGTCAGGACTTGACAAGACCACACTCGAGGAAAAGGTCGGTCAGCTTCTTCTGCTCACCGCTTCGATATGCAAGGAGTGCGATATTGACGGTGAAAAGGCTCTTTACGATGCCTGTGAAAAGATGATAGACGAAAAAAGACAAGAGGAAAATACAAGTAAATGAGAATAGATAAATTTTTAAAGGTGTCGCGTATAATCAAGCGCAGAACGGTCGCAAATGACGCCTGCGACGGCGAGCACGTCGTTGTAAACGGAAAAAGAGTAAAGGCTTCCTATAACGTCAAGGAAGGCGATATTGTCGAGATAATTTTCGGCGCAAAAACGCTCAGATTCAGAGTGCGCGACGTGCGCGATAACGTTCCGAAAAACGAAGCCGACACGATGTACGAGATAATTACCGAGTAAAACGCCTCTAAGGCTCTGTATCGGCATAAATCCCGAAAAATCCGAATAAAATTAAGCAGATAATAATGTTTTTTATATTTCGGAGGTAAAAAGGGTATGAATAGGGAAGAGAGCGAAAAGATCTCATACGGCAACGCGACGATAGAAAACAGAAAAACACTTACTCTTACGGGGGTCAGTAATATAATCAGCTTTGACGAGGTCTCGGCAATACTCGACTCGCAGTATGCCGTGATAAGCGTAGAGGGTGAGGATCTTCAGATAATGAAGATGGATATAGACAGCGGCGAGGTCGTTATCACAGGTAAGATAAACGTGCTTGCTTACTCGGACAAAAAGCAGGGCGCAAAGCGTCTTGGCTCTATTTTCAAAGGCGGAAGACGCGCGTGATAGGAGAGCTTTCCCATATCGCCCTTGCACAGCTTCTCTTTCTGTCGGCGGTGTTCGGATTTGTTGCAGGCGCGCTCTACGATATTTTCCGCATACGTCGAATAGCGATAAAGATCCCGATACTCTGGCATTTTGAAGACTTTTTCTTTATGGTCTTTTGCGGAGTTGTCTACGCCGTGCTTTTCTATGCACTCAACAGCGGTCGGGTGCGCGGATTTGCCTTTGCGGGCGGTATCGTCGGGTTTTATGTATACAGAAAAACGCTCGGACGCCTTGTTATCTCCCTTTCCGAGAAGATAATAGGCGCTGTAAAATATATTCTCAGAAGGATCATACTTCCGCCGATAAAGTTTGTTATCAGGACGGTAAAACGGGCGCTTGGTGCGCTCTTTCACGTCATTTCCTTACTGTTTGGAAGTATATATCTGAAGATCGAGAGAGCTAAAACGAAAAAACATCTGAGGACGTTTGCAAAGAGCGCGTCTTACGGATTTATGAAAAAATAAAATGCGAAAGTATTAAAGAAACAGGAGATCTTAAAATGAAAAGAGGAAACTTTTTTGTTATAATGCTTTTTGTTTTTCTTATAGTCGGCTCGGTGGCGACTATCGTCGGACTGCAAAGCAGACTTAACGACCTGCGCGACGACTATGACGAGCTTCAGGAGCTCCTTACAGATTATAAGGACGAGGTCGATGAACTAAAGCACGAGCTTGAAAGAGAAATCGACGACGAGTACGTGGCGAAAATCGCGCGCGAGCGTCTTGGCTATCATATGCCGGGCGAAAAAATATTCTATTTTGGCGGTTACGGTAAATAATTTTAAGAAAAGCTTAAAGCGCGAGTAATTCAAATTGAAACAAAATAAGGTATTGGATTTTTCTATACAGTCAAAGGACAGAGAAGTAAAATTCTCTGTTTTTTGTTTTAAAAAGCAATATCAACTGATATTCAATATGCTTTTTGTTGACTTTCAAGGTGTTTTGGTCTATAATTAAAGGGACTTCACATGACAGGAGTGATCTTTTTGAACGATTATAATTTCGGAAATTTCGTGTGTTCGCTACGTGAGAAAAAAGGATTTACGCAGGCAGACATCGCAAAAGAACTGAATATTACTCCCGCTGCGGTCTCGAAATGGGAAAACGGAGAGTCCAAACCGCGTGTCGAAATTCTCTTCCGCCTTGCGGAAATATTAGAGGTAAGACCCGAAGAGCTTATGGCAGGAAAATATCTAAATGATGAAGTAATTGATCCCGAAGCGATAAAGCAGATCAATGAAAAATATGAATATTTGAGAAGAATAGACCTTCATGCGACTGCTAGCGTCAAGATAAAAAGAATGTTTGCTTTTATTATAGATTGGAACATTATAGGGTTTTTGGAGCTTATACTGCTTTCGTTTGTTCCGTCGTTGTTGCTTCCAAACGAAGAAGCGGCAAATGACTCAAAAATACTTTTGACCGTTTTCGTTATGTTGCTTTTTCCGTTGCTCGTTTCACTAAGAGATCTGATCTTTGGAGGACGTAGTATAGGTAAAAGAATCTTCGGGCTTACCGTGCTGAACAGGCAAACGGCAGAAAAAGCAAAAGCTTGGCAGATTTTCGTGCGTGATATTTTCTTCTTCGCCGTACAGGTGGATTGGATAGTAATGCTCGGTACAGGAAGATCAATAGGAGATTTTGTCGCTAATACGGCAGTTGTTCCTAAAAAGCAACTTGGTGAGACGTATAAAGGAACCGCGCTTACAGTGAAAAATATCAACGAATACATCGCACCCGAAAGAACAAAGGCGGTAAAAAGAAAAAACAAAGGGCTTATAATAACGGTTTTGATTATTGTTGCCGTGTTTGTTATCGCTATGGCGGCGTTGAGTATCTGGATAGAAAATAACGTAATTAAAGAAGCAGATGATTATAAAACGGCGTATTCTTATCTTGTAAACAGCGAAGCGTTTGAAAAGACGGGAAAAAGCGAGGACGACATATCGTTCAAAGAATCTACTCGTTTTTCTGAAAAACGAGATGGTGAATATTATTATGAAGCATACTTTTTATTTAAGGTTGGCAAGGAAAAGTTTGAGATAATATGCCATTTTGACGGAGAAAAATGGTACGTGTGTGATGAATGTACTAAATTCAACTGAGATTTTGCGTGGTTTATGCATAGTGTGTGAACTTTTTGTAAATAGTGCAAATTGTGTGGTAATAAAACGCAAAAAAGGTTGTCTTTATAGGTAAGAGAGGATCTATACTCTTCTTTAAGATCAAGGAGGACAAAACTATGAAAAAAATTATTGCTTTATTACTGACACTTGCGACTCTTTTGAGTATGTTTGGCTGTGTGGCACGTATCCGCGCAAATAATCTGATGGACGATATTACGCCAAATAAGGTGAGCGAGCCCGAGGGAATGGAAATACAAAACTCGGATCTTGCCGATTTTGCCGTGCGCCTTTTCAAAACGAGCGAAGAAAGCGGCAAAAACACGCTTATCTCGCCTCTTTCGGTGCTTTACGCGCTCGCTATGACCGTAAACGGAGCAAAGGGCGAAACACGCGCTCAGATGGAAAGCGTGCTCGGAATGTCTGTGGAGGAGCTCAATTTCTACCTTTACAATTATATGAAAAATCTTCCGCAGGACGAGAAATATAAGCTCAGCCTTGCTAATTCTATCTGGTTTACAGATGATGAGCGCTTTTCGGTAAATCAAGACTTTTTGCAGACTAACGCCGATTATTACGGCGCTGACATTTTCAGAGCTCCGTTTAACAAACAGACCTGCAAGGATATAAATACCTGGGTCAAAAACAAGACCGACGGTATGATCCCCGAAATACTCGACGAGATACCCGCCGAGGCTATTATGTATCTTGTGAACGCTCTTGCTTTTGAAGCAGAGTGGTCGGAGGTCTATAATAAGGACGATGTTCGCGACGGAAATTTCACAAAAGAAGACGGTACCAAACAGAATGTCGATTTTATGTATAGCGAGGAGGGCTGTTTCCTTGAGGACGAAAAAGCGACAGGCTTTATGAAGTACTATAAGGGCGGAAAATACGCGTTCGTTGCGCTTCTTCCGAACGAGGGCGTGAGCGTGTCCGAATATATAGCTTCTCTCGATGGCGAAAAGCTCACTGAAATGCTTGAAAATCCGAAATATTATACCGTTTTTGCGTCGATCCCCAAGTTCGAAACCGGATATGACTGCGAAATGTCCAAGATCCTTGCAGAAACGGGTATGCCCGACGCCTTTGACAGCGGCAAAGCCGATTTCACAGGACTCGGAGCATCGAGCTCGGGCAATATATTTATAGGTCGAGTGCTTCACAAAACCTTTATATCGGTCGCTGAAAAGGGGACTAAGGCAGGCGCGGTAACCGTTGTTGAGATGAAAGACGAGTGCGCGATGGATCCGGGCGAAACAAAGAAGGTTTACCTTGACAGACCGTTTGTCTATATGCTCGTTGACTGCGAGAATAATATTCCTTTCTTCATCGGAACTATGATGGACGTTAATGGAAAATAAATGAAAAAGTAACACGGCAGTTCACTGAACTGCCGTGTTTTGCTTTGTTAGAAATATATTAAAAATATTATTAGCCAAGGAAAGAGGATAGGAGTTTGAGGGAAAACCAAAAGGTTGGGAAAAACTTCGGCGCCCCAGATGGTTTTCCTCTTCCCTCAATTCTGTTCGATAATATCTTTATTTAATCTCTAAATTTTATTTCTTTATACATACCGTCCGTGCCGCATACCGTGCTTTTGAAAATGCTTGTGGCAACAGAAATATAGTTGTACGGGTCGGGCAGAGAAGGGCTGAAATGGGTGAGCCAGAGCTCGTCGGGAGAGGCAGCCTTGGCAAGCCTTGCCGCTTCTTCAAAGGTCATATGCTTTGTTTCTTCGGCACGGCATAGCTTTGCGTCCTCGGCAAACATTCCCTCGCATATCATAAGGTCTGCGCCCTCGGCCATATCGGAGATGATCTTGACAGGCCGCGTGTCCGTGCAGAAGGCAACCTTTATTCCGCGTCGCGCCTCCTCGAACGCCATAGCGCGCGTGTAGGTCTTGCCTTCAAATTCGACCGTTTCGTCCTTTTGGAGAAGTCCCCAAACGCGCATCGGTACGTTGTTTTCAGATGCCTTTTCGGGCGAGAATTTGCCTACGCGGTCGATCTCAAGAGTGTAGCCGTAGCAGCTTATCGAGTGGTCGACTCGGAAAGCGCTCAGTCGGCAGCCGTCGATCTCAAAGACCTCGCATTTTTGCTTTAACTCTATAACGTTCAGCGAAAAGGGAAGCTCGCGCGCGATTATAAGAAGCGAGTGCAGAACCCTCGAAAAGCCCGCAGGTCCGATAAGAGTTACAGGCTCGGTACGCATATCGTTGCCCATAGAGAGAAGCAGTCCGGGAAGACCGCTGACGTGGTCTGCGTGGCAATGGGTGATGCATATCGTGTTAATGCGGTTTAGTGAGATCTTCTGACGGCGCAGGGATATCTGAGTACCTTCACCGCAGTCAAAGAGGAAGCTCGCGCCGTTATATTTCATTAGGCAGGACGACAGAAATCTGTCCTTGAGCGGAAGCGCACCGCCCGTTCCGATGAGTGTTACGTCAAGCATAATAATCTCCCATAAAAATAGATACAAGTGTATTATAGCAAATCCTGTTTGAAATTTCAATGAAAATAGCGAGTAAAAATAAAAAAATAAACAAAAATATGCCCAAATCCTTGATAACGCGAATTTGTTGTTGACTGAAACTAAAATAAATGTTATAATCTTAATATAATTAAAATTATTTGCGGGCGCAAGTAAGACTTAAGGCTAAAACTAAAAAACATCGCCCGTCTTGATGTCTAATAGAGTAAAAACAGAAAGGAAAGATCTCTATGTTAAGAAGAATTATTTCAGCTATTTTGGTCGCAGTAATGCTGTCAGGCAGCCTTGCAATAAACGTCAGCGCGGCAGAATATACGCAAAACGACACGGTCTTAAACGTCGAACAGCTCGCCGAGGAGCTGACCGAAACTGTATCTGAAATGGAGCATCCGTACATTCTTTATACAGAAAAAGACATTCCTGCTCTTAAAAAGAAGGCAGAATCGGGTATGTCCCTTAAAGCACTGACCGTGATGAAGAGCACTGCTGACAAATATATGTCAAAAAACATCAGTCTTACCGAAAAATCGAGCGGAGTAATAGGCCGTCAGCTTCAATCATGGATAGCTTATCTCTCAATTACGGGTATGCTCACGGGGCAGCAGAAATATATAAACAAGGCAGTTACGTTGACCGTTAACGCGGCAAAAGCAGGAAGCGTGGATATGTATTATAAGATCAACGACGCGCTCTGTGTCGGCGACTTTGGACACGCATACGCACTGGCATACGACTGGCTCTACAAGTATATGAATGATCAAGAAAGAGAGCTTGTCCGCGCTGAAATGGAAGCGATCGGCGTATGGCTCTATGAGAATTCCCCGAAGATCGACACTTGGGGATCTGAGGAAGCGCGCAGAAAGGCGTGGAACTGGAACGCGGTTACACACGGCGCTCTCGGTCTGATAGCGCTCTCTCTGGGCGACAAAACCGAGTGGATGACACTTGCTATCGATCGTACGATGGGCTATTATAATTATGCGGTCGATGCTACGGGTGCTGCTATGGAAGGACTTCACTACATCGGCTACGCACTTAATTCGCTTGCTCCCCTTGACTGCGCGATATATGATCTGACGGGAGTTGAGCTTCTTGATTATTATCCCGCAATGCAGCGCCTTCCCTACTGGAGTATGAATATGACCGTTCCATTCGGTAATGCACAGGCATCGATCGGTCAGGGCGACAATATGGGAAACTATAGCGGTCCTTATTACATTATAAACCGCTACAAGCAGGCCGATGCGCTTTGGGGCTGGGAGCACACCTACGGTCTGTCAGGAAAAGGCAAGTTCAGCTCCGAATACGAAGGAAACGGTTGGAGTATGCCTGCCATCATATTCTTTGAAGATCAGTCGCTCACACCCACGCCTCCGACGGCAGAGAATAATCCCTTGACCGCTATTTATGACAAGGGTATCGTCATTTCCCGCGACTCTTGGGAAAAGAGTGCCTCAATGATCACCTTTACCTGCGGCTACGGTTGGGCGGGCTGCTGGAATCATCCCGATGACAACACCTTCACCTTCTACGCAAAGAATGAGGCCTTTGTTGTCGATCTGGGAGCAGGTAAGCTTCAGTCCTCCGATCATAACGTAGTTCTTGTAGACGGAAAGGGAATGGACTTTGTAGGCGGTCCTACAATGGTAGCGGGCGATCTTCAGAAAACCGCAGTTCTCGAAAACGGCGCGCTTTATCTGCGCGGTAATAACGTAGCCTCCTACGAAAAGAACGATACCTTGACCGACAGTATCCGTCAGCTTGTCTATAGCGGCGGCGAAACTCCTTACGTTATTATTCTCGATTACGCAAAGGGATCCGGAAGTCATACGTATTCCACTAATTTCTATACGGGCACAGGAAATCGCGTGTCTGTTGCCGAGGACAAAAGCTATGCATTGATACGGGGCGCAAACAAGGGTGAGCTATGCTACGTGTTTCCCTATACACCCGAAGGCTTTACCCTTTCCACCAAAACCACAAACGGCGCCGTCGGCATTTCTACCTCGTCAACCTCTTCGCTTCACCGTCAGGCGACCGTATTTGCTACCGCAAATTCTGACGGCAGTGTTCCCGAGATCAATTTTTTAGCCGAGGGTAATATTACGACCGTTACGGTTACATCTCTTGTCAACGGCAAAAAGGTTACCGATACGTACGTGTTTGATCTGGACGAGCTGAAATCTCATTCCTCTAAGACCGAAACAACCGACGAAAACGTTACGCAAACGCTCGACACAGAAAAGGACGGCAAGAAGGACGGCTACGTCTACCTTGTAATTATAGCTGCTTTCTTGATCGTGGTTGCAGTTGCGGTAGTTATATTCTTTAAGAAAAAGAGAAAAGAAAAATAAAATGAAATAATTTTAAAACAGACGGCACGAAAATCCTCGTGCCGTCTGTTTTCTGCTCGGCTTTATTATCAGCTTTCTGCGTTATACTTAAAAATAACTATTGACAACCCGCAAAAAATATGCTATAATGCTTGAGTGCTTAAAAAGCAAGACAAGATGCGACGGTCGCATCTTCAAAAATGGAAGGATATCGAAGCGGTCATAACACGGGTCAAAAGCCAGTTCACGAAAATAGCCTAAATGGAGAGCGAGCTATGCTCGGTCGAACATTTCGGCGTAATTTTCGGAAGGGCACGAAGCCGTGAGGATAGAAGTAACGAAAAGCTTTTTTGGCACAAACCTAATATGGAAGGATATCGAAGCGGTCATAACGAGGCGGTCTTGAAAACCGTTTGGGTTCACGCCCACGTGGGTTCGAATCCCACTCCTTCCGTAAAAAAGACAGACACGCTATGCGTGTCTTTCTTTTTTTACGCAAAGAAAACGATGCTGAACCCCGCAAATCGAAGATTTGCCGTAGCGGACGGGAAGTGAGAGAAGGGGTAACACTATGCGACGTCCGCTATGGGTTCAGAATCCCACATATGTGAAATTAAAGACACGCGGAGCGTGTCTGTATTTTTTTACGCAAAGAAAACGATGCTGAACCCCGCAAATTGAAGATTTGCTGTAGCGGACGGGAAGGGGGGAAGAAGGGGTAAGCGTTTGCGGCGTCCGCTATGGGTTCAGAATCCCACGTATGTGAAATTAAAGACACGCGAGAGCGTGTCTGTATTTTTTTACGCAAAGAAAACGATGCTGAACCCCGCAAATCGAAGATTTGCTGTAGCGGACGGGAAGTGAGAGAAGGGGTAATGGCATGCGACGTCCGCTATGGGTTCAGAATCCCAAGTACGCACAGCGTATCTGTCTTTTTTGCAAAGAAAATCAAAAATCACAACAAAATCCAAAGATTTCGCTTGAAATTTCAGCAAAAATCTGCTATAATAAATACGTAGAAATTCTACCACGAGAGCGATGCAGCCTATTCGTATCCACGGCAGCCGGATACGTTTAAACTATATGTTTCGCTCACTCCTCTCGGCATTACGATTGTGTCATTTCTGCCCAATTGACCTTATCGAGAGAGGAGATCATACTACGAAAAAGCTATGTATAACATTGATCATATCAAAAACGAGATCAGACAGCTCTATGAAAACGGTCAGATCGTTCACGTAAGCGTAAGTCAAACGCACCCGAGGGTCGTAGTAGAGGAAGCACCCGCAAAGATTACCGGAGTATATAAAAACATATTTCAGGTAGAGGAATGCACAGAAAGCAGCCGCCCTGCCCACCATACCTTTCAGTACGGCGAGGTACTCATCGGTCATGTTGTGATAAGGGAACTGAACTATACACCTGCGGTTTTGAAAAAGAAGTGAAGACGTTTTCCTTGGTAATGCGCACTTATAATTCATTCAAACAAAAAATGCGAAGTCTTTTGACTTCGCATTTTTTTTACTTAATATTGACGATAACTCGCTTTCCTTCGAGATTAGCCGCCGATTTCATAACAGTACGGATCGCCTTGGCGATGCGACCGTGTCGGCCGATAACCTTACCCATATCGTCGGGGGCAACACTAAGCTCGAAAGTTACAGAGTCTTCTGTTTCGTCGGAAACTTCGACTGTAACCTCATCCGGGCTGTCAACGAGAGACTTGGCCATATCGATGAGAGTCTGCTTTAAATTGGCCATTATTTACCTCCGAGTGAGATTATTTAATGATTTCGTTCTTCTTGAGAAGTGCCTTTACTGTTTCGGTGGGCTGTGCGCCGTTCTTGATCCATGTTGCTGCCTTTTCAGCGTCGATCTTAACTTCTGCGGGATTTGTCATAGGATTGTAGTATCCGATCTCTTCGATGAATCTTCCGTCACGAGGGAATCTGGAATCTGCTACTACGATGCGGTAAAAGGGAGCCTTCTTTGCGCCCATTCTTCTGAGTCTGATTTTAACTGCCATTTTTTGTTCCTCCAAAATAAATGAAATTTATATTTTTTTATTTTTTATATTAAAAAGGGAGATTAAATCTGCCTTTTTTGCCGAATTTGCCTGATGAGATCTGTTTCATCATCTTGTTGACCTGATCGAACTGCTTGAGAAGTCTGTTGACCGCCTCGACCGACGTACCGCTTCCTTTTGCGATTCTGACCTTGCGCGAATAGTTGAGAATTTCGGGGCGGCGTCGTTCCTTCATAGTCATAGACTTGATTATAGCCTCTGTCTGTGCGAGCGCCTTTTCATCGACCTTTGCGTCGGCAAGCTGACTCGGCTTTACACCGGGGATCATACCTGCAAGCTGATCGAGCGAACCCATTTTTTTGATCTGTGCGAACTGATCGAGATAATCGTCAAGAGTAAATGACGATTCCATAAGCTTCTTTTCAAGCTCTGCCGCCTTCTTTTCGTCGAAAGCCTGCTCGGCTTTTTCGATAAGGGTGAGCATATCGCCCATACCGAGTATTCTTGAAGCCATTCTGTCGGGGTAGAAGGGCTCGATGGTGTCGAGCTTTTCGCCTGTACCGACGAATTTGATCGGTTTGCCTGTGATATATTTTACCGAAAGTGCCGCACCGCCACGAGTGTCGCCGTCGACCTTGGTTAGAACTACGCCCGTAATTCCGACCTGCTTGTTGAAGGCATCTGCGACCTCGACTGCCACCTGACCTGTCATCGCATCGACAACTAGGAGTACTTCGGTGGGATCGACTTCGTTTCTGATGTCCTCAAGCTCTCCCATAAGCTTTTCGTCGATCTGAAGACGGCCTGCGGTATCGATAAATACCATATCGTTTCCGTTCTTTTCGGCGAATTTAAGAGCTTCTTTAGAGATCTTTACAGGACTTTCCTTATCACCGAGCGTGAAAACGGGAATGTCAAGCTGTGCACCCACAGTCTGAAGCTGTGTGATAGCTGCGGGACGGTAAACGTCGCAGGCGACCAGCAGAGGACGCTTGCCCTGCTTCTTGAAATATCCCGCTATCTTTGCCGCGTGTGTGGTTTTACCCGCACCCTGAAGACCGACCATCATAATTACCGTAGGCGGCTTGGGAGCAATGGTAAGCTTTTCGACCGTTCCGCCCATAATAGCGGTGAGCTCTTCATTTACTATTTTTATTATCTGCTGTTCTGCCATCAGGCTTTCAAGAACCTGAGCGCCGACAGCTCTTTCGGTTACTGTTTTTACGAAGTCTTTGACAACCTTGTAGTTAACGTCCGCTTCAAGAAGCGCAAGCTTGACCTCGCGCATTCCCGCTTTAACGTCCGCTTCGGTAAGTTTGCCCTTGCTTCTGAACTTCTTAAAAGCGTTGCCGAGCTTTTCGGCGAGGCTTTGGAAGAC
The DNA here is from genome assembly GCA_045580325.1 of Eubacteriales bacterium. Taxonomy (GTDB): domain Bacteria; phylum Bacillota; class Clostridia; order Oscillospirales; family CAG-272; genus SIG672. Next base: position 66,080 of record JAZNNR010000017.1, on the reverse strand, counting down.
TGCCATAAACTTTTACCTCCGGGTAAGCGTTTTCAGTTTTCTACTTTTTCAAGCGAGTTTACTATGTCGTCTGCACACTCACGCGAGATCTGTCCGTGTTTTGTGAGCTGTGCGATCTTATCTTTTATCTCGGACAAGATCTGCTTTCTTGTCTCGTAAAGCCTTTGCAGTCCGAGCTTTTCCTCATATTCCATGAGAATGCTTTCTGCTTTTCTTATACATTCACTCACGCCCTGACGGGTTATTCCGGTAAGCTCTGAGATCTCGCCGAGGGAGAGGTCGTCGTTTCTGTAAAGGTCGAGGACCTCGCGCTGTCTGTCGGTCAGTAGTGGTCCGTAGCAGTCGAGAAGCAGGGAAATATTCACACCCTTTTCAAGCATACCTTTACCGCCTCCCATTTTTTCAAGTGAACGTTTTGCTGTAAAGCAAATCACTTGACAGATTATAGCACATCAAAATCACTTTGTCAAGGGTTTTAAATGAGTTTTTATCAAATTTCTTTTGTTTTTACTCCGAAAAAGCCGCAAAAGACTCTTTTTCAGCGTAGATCGGACACTTTAAAAGGTAATTGACAAATGATCTCGGGAGTGGTATAATATAAAATAAGGAAACTACTACGTAAAGGCGGTCTGAAAATGGTTCTACTTATAAGTGGCGCTTGCGGGTTTATCGGCAGTGCATTTCTTCTTTCTCATATAGAAGCACACCCCCATGACCGCGTGATATGTCTTGACAAAATGACCTATGCCGCAATAAAGAATATTCCCGAGATTGCCTTGTCTATGTCTGAAAATTTCAGATTTGTCAAAGGAGATATTTCTGACAGGGAGCTCGTTTACAGCATTTTCGAGCAGGAGCACCCCGATACCGTTATAAATTTTGCGGCGGAAACTCACGTTGACCGCTCGATTATAGATCCCGCGCCCTTCGTGCAGTCGAACGTAATCGGGGTGTCCGTGCTGCTTGATGCCTGCGTGAAATATCGGACAAGTCGTTTCCATCAGATCTCGACCGACGAGGTTTACGGCGAATATACGGGCAATTTGGACGGTGGTTTTGACGAAAGCTCGCCGCTGAAGCCCTCTAGTCCGTATGCGGCAACAAAGGCTGCAGCCGATATGCTCGCCCTTTCGTATGCGAGAACTTACGATTTGTTTGTTACGGTTTCCCGAAGCTCTAATACCTACGGACCGCGCCAGAATCCCGAAAAGCTTATCCCGAAAACGATTACGAATGTTCTCACGGGCAAAAAGGTTCCCGTTATGGGAAATGGTCTTAACCGCCGCGACTGGCTTCACGTCAGCGATCACTGCAAAGCACTCGAGCTTATTCTTAAAGAGGGCACTTCGGGTGAAATATATAATATTTCGGGAGAGAGAGAAGTATATAACATCGACATTGTGCGAAATATTCTGAAAAAACTCGGCAAAGATGACAGCGAGATAGAATTTGTGCCCGAAAGAGCAGGACACGACGACAGGTATCTTGTTGACAGCCGAAAACTTGAAAAGCTCGGCTGGAAGCACGAAACTACGCTTGAAAAGGGACTTGACGATACTGTAAACTGGTATCTTGAAAATTACAGCACGCTTATATAAAGACTAAAGAAAGGAGCCGACCGGAGCGGTCGCATTACAGAAAATGAGAGAATTCTGGGATATTTACGATGCAAACGGCAATATTATTTCCGACCGTGTAACAGAGCGCGGCAAGCACGACCTTGCGCCAAACGAATACCATCTGGTCGTCTTCGCTTGGATAATAAACGATAAGAATGAATTTATCATCTCGCGCCGCCAAAAAGGGCGTACCTTCGCGGGAAAATGGGAGTGTACAGGTGGATGCGCCATCTCGGGCGACACCTCAATTACGGCAGCGCTCCGCGAGGTCAAGGAGGAGCTTGGTCTTACACTCAGTGCCGAGGACGGCGAGCTTTTTAAGCGTTACAGAAGGGAATATCCCTCGTGGGCGCGCGCGATATGCGACGTTTGGGTGTTCAGAAAGAATTTTGAGATGTCCGACTTTTCTCTCCAGGAGGAAGAGGTCAGCGAAGTTAAATTTGTAAGCGCAGAAGAGCTGCTTAAAATCTTCGGAAGCGGCTCGTATAAAAAAAGATACGAATATCTCCCCGAGCTTGTAAAAAAATACGTAAAACAGTAGTAAAATAGTTATATCAAAACGAAAAGGATCTTAATTTATGGGAATACTTGAGCTTTTGCTCGTAGCGCTCGGACTGTCAATGGACGCTTTTGCGGTGGCTGTCTGCAAGGGGCTTAATATGAGCAAAATAAACTATAAAAGAGGCGCGCTTATAGCGCTCTTTTTCGGAACTTTTCAGGCGCTTATGCCCCTTATAGGCTGGTTTCTCGGCGTGCAGTTTGAAGAATATATAGTTTCTTTCGACCACTGGGTAGCATTTATTTTGCTCGGATTTATCGGCGGAAAAATGATATGGGAGGCCTGTGAAAAGGAAAAAGAGGAGTGCTGTCCCGACAAATTCAGTATCGGAGAGCTTTTCGTTCTCGCTATTGCGACGAGTATTGACGCCCTTGCGGTCGGAATAACCTTTGCTCTGATAGCGCCCTCGACAGGAATTTCGGTAGCGGTAATTCTTATCGGAGTTATAACCTTTGCACTCTCCTTTGTCGGAGTTGTTATCGGCAACAAATTCGGCGCGAAATACAAGAAGCGCGCAGAGCTTGCGGGCGGTGTCATTCTCTGCCTTATGGGACTTAAAATACTTCTCGAACACCTTGAAATTATAAATTTTTGATCGTTTAATATGAAAATTTCAGTAATTACCGAAAAAGATAAAAATATATTCAAAAGCGGCTATCCTATGATAGTCCCTTTTCTTGTTACCGAGTACGGCGACGACCTTGAGATAGAGGTCTATTCGGGGGTGAAAAGATTTTGCAAAAGGCTTGTGAAAAATCATGGCAAGGATATTTTCTCGGACGAGGTCCTTTCCGAGCTGAACGAGGAGCTTGAAAAGTATGCAGATCTTCACGGATATGAGGGCGAAACTCACGAGAGGCTTCGCTGGTACTATTCTTTCTCGATGCGAAGCACAGAAAATCTCGACATCTCGGCTATTTTGCCGTCGAGCGTGAGGATTGAAGAGGATATTTATGAAAATCTCACGACGCTTGAGGTGAAAGAAAATCTTGAAAAGAATATTCCGATGTTTGCGACTCTCGAGGACGGAAAAATAGCTTCTATGGCGTGCGTGAACGAGTACGGTGAGGGGCAGAAAATGCTCGAAATAACGGTCGAAACAGCTCCCGACTACAGAAAAAGAGGGTTTGCGCGCTCAAACACGGCGGCTCTTGCGAAATATCTCATCGAAAATGGATACAGCGTAGCCTACTGCTGCAGTCGCTATAACATAGGTTCAGAGCGTATCGCACGCTCGCTGGGCTTTGACTACGTCGGCAGATTTTACGCGTATAATGCGTATAAGAAGAATTAGTACATATAAAAATGGCGTGATACTCGAAAGTATCACGCTTTTTCTTTTTTCAGCTTAAGGGGCGCCGCCCCTTAAGAAACCCTGCGAGCTAAAAAAGCTCGACTAAAACTTTACATAAAGGATTTTTCCCTTTTCAGTAAAGTTTTTGAAGTTCTTAGAAACTTTTTTCAAAAAGTTTCTAAGCAGGTTCCAAGGACAGAGTCCTTGGCTACTTCTTTTCAATAAGATAAAAATAGGGGGAAGTGGGTGAGTTCATAAGATTGAATCTGGCGGCGCAGTAGCTTTTGCGCTCGAGTTTTGCGAGAATATCGCCGATCATCAAACCTTCCTCTGCGCCCTCTGCGTGTCCCGGATAGACAGCTATAAGGAGCGCGCCGTCATCGTCGAGCAGTCTTATTGCGGCCTCGATCGCGGGGAGTGTCGTCTCAAAATGCGTTCTTATAGTCTTGTCGCTGCCAGGAAGCCAACCGAGATTGAACATTCCGACGCAGATCGGCTCTTTGACGTATTTCTCACTGTTGTGGTGCGAATCGAGGATAAGAGTGTAGTTCTGAGGCGCGTTTTCGCTTTCGAGGAGCGCTTTCGTGCTGTCAAGCGCAGCCTCTTGCACATCAAATGCGTAAACCTTTCCGTTTTCGCCGACGGCTCTCGAGAGCCAGAGGGTGTCGTGTCCGTTGCCCATTGTGAAATCAACGGCAACTCCGCCTTCTTTTATATGAGGAATAAGAAAATTCTTTTCGGTTGTTTTGAGGTCGAGCATATTTTTAGTCCTTTCGGGAGTAGATTTTTATTTTCCTACGCAGAAGCGTCCGAAAATATCCTTTACGATGTCCTCAGATACCGTGCGGCCGTCGATCTCGCCGAGCGCTGACATAGCATCCTCGATGTCAAGCCCTGCGACGTCGGGCGTGTACCCCGCATTAAGAGCAGAAAGTGCGTTTTTCACCGACTCTGCGGCACGGTCGAGCGAGGCTCTCTGACGCGCAGACGAAACGATAGCGTCGCTGTCGTAATCTGTTTCGCCCTCGATGAAGAGCGATTCTATCTCTTTTGTTAAAATCTCGGCATTTTCGGCATATTTTGCACTCATTGAAATAGTCTTGTCAAATGCCGAGGTGTCCAGATCGAGCCTGTTTTCAAGGTCGGATTTGTTTATCAGAGCTATTTTTGCACACGAGAGCTTTGACACTATTTCGCAGACTTTTCTATCCTCGTCGCTGGCTTCCTGTGAGCCGTCGAAAACTGCAATTACAAGCCCAGCGCGCTCAAGCGCCGAGATGCTTCGCTCGATTCCGAGCTTTTCAATTTCGTCCTTGCCCTCGCGGATTCCCGCCGTATCGCACAGACGGAGCATTATTCGCCCAAGCGAAACGCTTTCCTCGATAGAGTCGCGCGTCGTTCCCGCTGTGTCGCTCACAATAGCGCGGTCGCTTCCGAGAAGAAGGTTGAGAAGAGAGGATTTGCCGGTGTTCGGGCGTCCTGCGAGGACTGTGTATATTCCCTCGTTTATCGCCTGCCCCATTTTGTAGGTCGCGGCGAGGTTTGTTATTTTGCCGTGAATATCAGTAAGCTTCTGCGCCATTTCTTCGGGAGAAATATCAGAAAGGTCCTCGTCGGGATAGTCGGCAAAAACATAAGCCGACGAAACGAGTGTGAGCAGGGCGTTATATATTTCCTTGATTTTTGCCGAGAGTACGCCTTTTCTGTGCGAGCGGGCAAGGTCGAGCTTGTCCCTTGTCTGTGCATCTATCGTGTTTATAACCGCCTCGGCTTCGGTAAGACCGAGCTTGCCGTTAATAAAGGCGCGCTTTGTAAATTCACCCGGTCCTGCGGGGAGAGCTCCTGCGGCAAACACCGCTTTTAGCACTTCCTCGCTGACGAGAATACCGCCGTGGCAGTATATTTCGGCGCTGTTTTCACCCGTATATGAGCTCGGTGCTTTGAAAAATACAGCCATACCGTCGTCTATCATACGTCCGTCTGACGATACTATATCTCCGCGGATAAGCTGACCTACGCGGTAAGAATCCACGCTCTTTTTACTTGCGGGAACGAATACCTTTTCAAGTATTTCAAGAGCATTTTCGCCCGAAATTCGTATCACCGCGATAGCTCCGCGTCCATATGGCGTTGAAATAGCCGCAACAGATGAAAAATCCATAAAACTCTCCGTAAAAATGTAGTATAATTTATTATAACAAGCGAAATTTGCTATGTCAATAAGGAATTTACAAAAATCTATTTACAAAACGAAGTAAATGTTGTATAATAAGATAGATAAATTTTTAAATAAAACAAATATGGGGGAAAATATGGTTTACGAAAATCTTTCACTTCTCGCCGAGCGCGACGCTGACGTTGCTGCTGCGGTAAAAAAGGAACTTGAACGTCAGCAGAACTCTATCGAGCTTATTGCATCCGAAAACTTCGTTTCAGAGGCTGTTATGGCGGCAAACGCAAGCGTACTTACAAACAAATATGCAGAGGGATATCCCGCAAAGCGTTACTACGGCGGCTGCGAATGTGTTGACGTAGTTGAAAATATCGCTATCGAGCGCGCAAAGAAGCTTTTTGGTGCAGAATTTGCAAACGTTCAGCCTCACAGCGGCGCACAGGCAAATACTGCTGTTTACGTTGCACTTCTTAGTCACGGCGACACAGTTATGGGAATGAGCCTTGCTGACGGCGGACACCTTACACACGGAAGCCCCGTCAACTTCTCGGGCATCAACTACAATTTCGTTTCCTACGGTGTTGATCCCGAAACAGGTCTTATAGATTACGACAAGGTAGAGGCTCTCGCGCTCGAGTGCAAGCCGAAGCTTATCGTTGCGGGCGCGTCTGCTTATCCGAGAGTTATTGACTTTGCCCGTTTTGCCGAGATCGCAAAAAAGGTCGGCGCATATTTTATGGTAGATATGGCTCACATCGCAGGTCTTGTTGCGGCAGGTGTACACCCCTCGCCCGTGCCTTACGCTGACGTTGTTACAACAACTACACATAAAACTCTTCGCGGACCCAGAGGCGGTATGATACTCTGCAAAGAGGAGCTCGGACCGAAGATCAATAAGGCGATATTCCCCGGAACACAGGGCGGACCTCTTATGCACACTATCGCGGCAAAGGCTGTATGCTTCGGCGAAGCGCTTTCCGATGAATTTAAGGCTTATCAGCAGCAGATCGCGCGTAACGCAAAGGCACTTTCCGAAAGACTTCTCGCAAACGGTGTAAATCTCGTTTCGGGCGGTACGGACAACCATCTTATGCTCGTTGACCTTCGCGGCAGAGAAACAACAGGCAAGGATCTCGAAAACCGTCTTGACAGCATAGGAATTACTGTAAACAAGAACGCAGTTCCGAACGACCCCCGTAAGCCCTCGCTTACAAGCGGTATCAGAGTAGGTACTCCTGCGGCTACAACGAGAGGACTCGTAGAAGAGGACTTCATCGTTGTTGCTGACATCATCACAGCGGCTATCGGCGACGACTTCGAGGAAAAGAAGGAAGAGCTTCGCGCAAAGGTTGCTGCGATCTGCGCAAAATATCCCCTTTATAACTGATATTTACTCTGTAAACAGAACTGATTTTTCGGTTCTGTTTACTGCTATTTGAACAAAGCAAAGGAAAGGCAAGTACTATGGCACTTTTTCATATACAGTTTCATTCGGAAGCACTCAGAATGGCGGCGTCCCTTGACGTAATTATTCCGCAGAAATCAAATACTCTTATAGGAATGGAAACTGCCGCCGAGGAAAAATGCAAGACGCTCTATCTCCTTCACGGACTCTCGGACGACCAGACTATATGGCAGAGAAGGACCTCTATTGAGCGCTATGCGGCAGAGAAAAATCTCGCAGTCGTAATGCCCTGTGCGGCAAAAAGCTGGTACACCGATATGGTTCACGGCGACGCATATCAGACCTATATCACAAAGGAAGTACCCGCATACTGCAGATCGGTATTTCGCTGTATGAGTGATAAAAGAGAGGACAATTTCGTGGCAGGTCTTTCAATGGGCGGATACGGAGCGCTCAAAATGGCTCTTTCCTCCCCTGATGAATTTGCAGGCGTTGCGAGCTTCTCGGGTGCGATAGACGTGTCGAATAACAGATATACCACAAGAGAATATTGGAACGATATTTTTGGAGATATAAACACTATCGCGGGGTCTAAAAATGACGTTTATACACTCATAAAGCAGGCCGCCGAAAGCGGAAAGCAGCTCCCAAAGGTATATCTCTGGTGCGGACTTCAGGATGCTCTTCTTGAAGATACAAGGCGCGCAAAGGCTCTTTTCGAGGAGTACGGCTACGAGCTTTCGTACAGCGAAACGGATGGCGACCACTCCTGGTTCTACTGGGACAGAGAGATACAGAATGCAATTAAATATCTGATTTGACAAAGGACAGCCCCTTGCATCGCCGCAAGGGGTTGATTTTTTTGAAAAAAATAGTTAAAATAAGCGAAATCTTTACAATTTATGTATATCTTTAATATTATTATAGTGTATAATTATAATATCTGTAATTATGCAAACTTTTAAACGGAGAAAATAATATGGGACTTATAACCAAGCTGTTCGGTACGTACAGCGAAAGAGAAATTAAAAAGATAATATCAGACGTTGATAAGATAGAGGCTCTTGCGGACAAGTATAAAGAAATGCCCGAGGAAGAGCTTTGCGCTACAACGCAGGTGCTGAAGGAAAGACTTGCAAACGGAGAAACTCTTGACGATATTTTGCCCGATGCTTTTGCGGCGGTAAGAGAGGCGGCTGACAGAGTACTCGGCAAGCGTCCTTTCAGAGTACAGCTTATAGGCGGTATAATTCTTCATCAGGGAAGAATTGCCGAAATGAAAACGGGTGAAGGTAAAACTCTCGTTGCGACTCTCCCTGCATATCTTAATGCGCTTACAGGCAAGGGTGTTCATATCGTAACTGTAAACGAATATCTTGCAAATACGGGCGCGGAGGAGATGGGCAGAGTGTATGCTTTCCTCGGTCTGACCACAGGACTTATCCGTCACGGACAGTCGAAAAAGGAGAAGCAGGAGGCTTATAACTGCGACATAACCTACGGCACGAACAACGAATTCGGATTTGACTATCTGCGTGATAATATGGTCGTTTATAAAGAGGACCTCGTGCAGAGAGAACGTGCGTTTGCTATTGTTGACGAGGTTGACTCTATACTTATAGACGAGGCGAGAACTCCCCTTATTATTTCGGGTATGAGCGAAAAATCGAGCGAAATATACGAAATAGTCGAGGCATTTGTATCAAAGCTCCGTATGTATAAGATGAGAGAGGTAGACTCCAAGAAATCGACCGACGAGCTTGACGTTGACCCTCAGGCTGACTATATCGTTGACGAAAAAGCGGGCTCGGTAATGCTGACTGCGAAGGGTATAAAGAGAGTCGAGGCTCATTTCGGACTTGAAAACTATTCAGACGCCGAAAACGTAAACCTTGCTAACCATATAAACAAGGCACTCAAAGCGCACGGCGTTATGAAAAACGGAGATAACTATATCGTAAAAGACAATAAGGTACTTATCGTTGACTCCTTTACGGGTAGAATTATGCCCGGACGCCGTTATTCCGACGGACTCCATCAGGCAATAGAGGCAAAAGAGCACGTTAAGATAGAAAAAGAGAACAGAACTCTTGCGTCTATCACATTCCAGAACTATTTCCGTATGTATAGAAAGCTCTCAGGCATGACGGGTACGGCTCTTACCGAGGACGAGGAATTCAGAGAAATATACGGACTTGACGTTGTAGAAATACCGACGAACAAGCCTATGATAAGAAAAGACCATAACGACATTGTTTATAAGTCGGTAAAGGGCAAATTCAGGGCGGTCATAGAGCAGATAAAAGAGTGTAACGCGAAAGGACAGCCTGTTCTTGTCGGTACCGTTTCTGTCGAAAAATCGGAGATACTTTCAGAGCTTCTCAAGAGAGAGGGCATAAAGCATACCGTTCTTAACGCGCGCCATCACGAAAAGGAAGCTGAGATCGTCGCTATGGCGGGTAAGCTCGGCAAGGTAACTATTTCGACCAACATGGCAGGCCGTGGAACAGACATTATGCTCGGCGGAAACCCCGAATTCCTTGCAAAGCAGGAAATGCAGCGTATGGGATACGAGGAAAATATTATCGGTCTTGCGGCAGGCTCCTCGATAAACGTTGAGCCCGAGGTATTTGAGGCCAGAAAGGTGTTCCACACACTTATTGAAAAATACAGAGAAGAGATCGCACCCGAGGCAAAGCAGGTCTGCGACGCGGGCGGACTTTTCATAATCGGTACAGAGCGCCACGAGAGCAGACGTATAGATAATCAGCTCCGCGGCCGTGCCGGACGTCAAGGCGACCCGGGTGAATCGAGATTTTTCGTATCGCTTGAGGACGACCTTATGCGACTCTTCGGCGGCGACAGGATCTATCGTATGATGGACACTCTCGGTCTTGACGAAAACACTCCGATAGATGCGAAGCTCCTTTCAAATACGCTCGAAAACGCGCAGAAACGCCACGAGAGCGCTAACTTTGAAAGAAGAAAGAACGTCCTCGTTTACGACGATATAATGAATCAGCAGAGAACTATTATATATAAGCAGCGCCGCGAGGTTCTTGACGGAGCTGATATATCCGAAACTATTAAGGATATGATAGTTCAGTTTGTGGGCTCTTCGATCGACTTCTACTGCGCGGACGATGACAGCTCAAAATGGAATATCGACGGTCTGCGTGAGGACCTTAAGGGCTTTGTTATAAACGATGAGGACGAGGAGCTCTCTGCAGAGGCACTCTCTGCTCTTAAGAGAAGCGAGCTCGAAGAGCTTATTACAAATAAAGCACTTGATATTTACGCAAAGAAGGACGATATTATCGGACACGACATTATGCGTGAATTTGAAAGAAGAATACTCCTTCGCAGCGTTGACCGTCAGTGGATGGAGCATATCGACGCTATGGCAGACCTGCGCGACAGTATCGGACTTCAGTCTGCCGCACAGCGTAACCCTGTTATAGAATACCGCATAGCAGGAAGCGAAATGTTCGAGGAAATGATAGGAACTATCCGCGAGGATACTGTTAAAGCGGTGCTCTCGCTCAGACCCAATCAGAACGTAGAGCGCAAGAAGGTTGCCGTTGTTACAGGAGAAGGATTCGCGGGCGGCGCGGGTGAAAAGAAGGCAAAGCCGAAGAACACACCTGTGCGCAAGGTCAAGGTAAATCCTAACGATCCCTGCCCCTGCGGAAGCGGAAAGAAATATAAAAAATGCTGCGGTATGAAAGACGACTGATTTTGATTTTTTTAACGATTTTGTTTTGCCGATAATCTCGGCGTGGAGAAGGATATGGGATTCGGACTTCTGTTTTTCGGATTTATGATGATGCTTGATAGTGGCTGGACGATAAGCGAAACTCCATATATAGGACTTGATATTTTCCCCGATATTCTCGGATATATCTGTATGTATATATCAATGAAGCATCTGCGCAAAAGCTCAAAAGATCTTAATGTTTTTGCGTGGATAACGCTCGGGCTCTCTGTCCTTGGCGGAGCGCTGCTGATAGGACAGATAACTGCGGCGGTAATGAGATTTGTCTATCCCGCGGGGCTTGAAGGCGCAGGACTCTTTATTATGATCTGCGGATATATCAAAAATCCGATCATGCTTGCGGCGGTACTTTATCTTACGGGCGGACTCAAGGATGTTGCAAATTCGGTGGGTCTTTACCCGCTTGCAAAGAAAACGACCGTAGCATCCGTGGTGTCGGCGCTCTATTATCTTGTTCAGAGTGTATTTACCATTACGTCTGTCGCAAATATACCTGTTCCGTCGGTAATATTCTTCGCGGCAGCACTGCTTTTCTACGTACAGCTCTTTTTGATACTTTCGCTTATCTTCTCCTATTACCGTCAGATAGGATACGAGGGAGAGGATACGTCCGTAAAGGAGCATCCGCTTGAAAAGCTTAGAAAAAAGCTGAAAAACGCGGCAAAAGAAGACGACGAGGACTGACACACAAGACTCTGTAAAGGAGAGGGAGAAGCTTAAATGACACCTGCCCAGCTCGGACTGAAATATTTGCTTTGGGGTATTATTTTCATAATGAATCCAAACGTAAATATAGTTGATATTTTACCCGATTTTATCGGTTGCCTCTTTATAATGAAGGGGCTGTATAGTGTTTCGCAGATATATCCGCAGTTTGACGATTCACTCGGATATTTCCGCAAATTTGCGATAATATCCGTGTTTAAAACGGTATCGCTTCCCGTTCTTTTTATAATTTCGGCGACAGAGATAACCTGGCTGCTACTCCTTTCCTTTGTTTTCGGCTGTCTTGAGATATTTTACGGATTTATGTCATTTTCGTCCCTGTTTGAAGGCTTTTATTACAGCGCACAGCGAGGCGCAGGCGAGTCGGTATTTGGCGGATACGACAAGATGAAGGTCTTTACGCTTCTCTTTATCTGCTTCAAGCCGCTTGCGGCATTTCTTCCCGAAGTGGTGAGTCTTTCAAGCGAGGACTACGGCACCGTAACCGAAACGGGTGTTGTCAGCTATGCAAGACTAAGGCTTCCCTTGATGGTACTCTTTTTTGTGGCGGCACTTGCTGTCGGAATAGTTTGGTATATATTTATGCGTAAATATCTGAAAAGGGTGTTTGCGGACGAAATGTATATGACCTCGCTTTGTGAAAAATATTACAGATACAAAGAAGACAGTCCACAGCTCGTTGAAAGAAGGACTATGCTTTCGACTCTGATGCTTTTTCTTGCGGCGGCAGTCTGCTCGCTTGAGATAAAGCTTGACGGAATAAACTATATTCCGCATATGATAGGCGCGTTTTTCTTCATACTCGCCTTTGCGAGAGTTAAAAAAATATTTGGCAAAAGCGCGCGCGCAGGAATGATACTTTCCTACGCATACCTCGTTTTATCGTCGGTGAGCTGGGGATTTTCCTTCTTTTTTACAAAAAAATACATCATTTCATCTTCAAAGGACGTCGGACTTGCCCTCGGCTACGGAGAGCAGATCGCGGCGTATCTCGGCTCAAACGAGGAGATAACGACAAATTTTACCGTGATGTGTGTGCTTTACGCTGTGGAAATACTTGCATTTATTGCGGTGCTGATCTTCGCGGGTAAAACGCTTAGGGAAGTGCTTATAAGACACGGCGGAAAGCCGATATATGAGCTTGGTCAGTGCCACGATATGAGGATGATACTTCGCTCAACAGCGCGCGAGAGGGCGTGGACAGCCTTTGCCATACTTTTGGGAATAGCTTCGGCTATTCTCGGAGTTTGCCAGATAGTTTTCGTTACGTCAGAGGCAAATCTGTGGGTCTTCGACCTTGCGCTTCGCATATGCTGGGTGGCTGTTTTCGCGGCTGTGTGCGATAAGATAAAGGAATCGGTAAAGGAAAAATACATTTATATAAAAGCCGACGAAAAAGACCTGTAATACAGTCTTTTACTGTCAAAAAAGGGATAAAATCACTCTTTTTACAGAAATTTTGGTATTCACATCCGCACCTAAATGAGTTATACTTTCCTTATGTAAAAAACAAAAGGAAAGGACGAAAACAACCTTGAAAACCATTGAAATCAGTGAAAGAGCCCTGCTTATAGTCTTTGAACGCAGTGAGCTGTCAGAATATCTGCCGTGCGGAGATTTTGACATTTCGAGCAAGTCGAGCCGAATGGCAATTCGAAGTATGCTATCGCTTGCCGCCAAAAAAGCGGGCAGGGAAATGAGTCCGAGGGTAAGGCTCGAAATGTTTGGACGAGCGGACACCGAGGTGAATATATTTTGCACCTTTTGCGAGATGCCCGCCGACAGTCCTACATAGAGAAGGGGAAAATATGACTTGGGAAGAACTTAAGCTAAGCTGTGAAAGCTGCAAACGCTGTCCGCTGGGCGATACACGCACAAAGCTCGTTTTCGGCACGGGAAACAGAGATGCAAAGCTGATGTTTGTCGGCGAAGCTCCGGGCGGCGAGGAGGACAAAACGGGAATACCCTTTGTCGGCGCGGCAGGAAAGCTTTTTGATAAATATCTCGAGGCTGTCGGAATCGACAGAGATGAGGTCTACATAGCAAATATTCTAAAGTGCCGTCCGCCGAAAAACCGCGATCCGCTCCCCGAGGAGCAGGACGTGTGTATAGACTATCTTCGCGAGCAGGTAAGACTTATAAGGCCGAAAATGATAGTCTGCCTTGGCAGAATATCGGCGATGCGCCTTATCTCCCCCGATTACAGAATAACGAGGGAGCACGGAAAATGGATAAAAAAAGGGCAGTACGATATGACTGCCGTTTATCACCCGTCGCTGCTGCTCCGTGATGAGAGCCGTAGGGACGAAATGCTCGCCGATATGATCGAGGTTGCAAGAAGGTATAATGAGATGAAATAGCCTGTAAAAAAGGACAGAGAAGATAAAGCGTGATGTCCTTATCGGAGAAATCACATTTTACAGATTTGCTTCGCAGTAAGCAAATAATTACCCCCGACAGATTTTACATAAGTCTGCCGGGGGTTGCTATTCTATACATTGGAATATGTCAATTTATTTTTTGATAAACAAGGTTTATTAACTCATCGTCTTTTGATGTTCGTGTGAATCCTGTGCTTTCAAATAATTTTAACGATGCACTATTTGTTTCATCAATAGAGATTTCAATTTTATTGTAGTTAAGTTTGAAAATATCATTTTGAATATCTTCAATTACTTTTGTTGCAAAACCTTTTCTTTGAAACTTTGGAAATATCAGAATATCCATATAAAGTAAATTCTCGTTTAGTTCAAGGTGTATTGCGCCAATCAATTCGTCCTTATTCCACACCTTGTAAAAATATACACCGTAGGTCTTGGTGACATAGCAAAAATAATTATCACTAATATTCAGATATCTTGAAACTTCCGGGAGTCGATATATTTCTTTAAGTTTAGGAATCATTATATCATTTTCATCATGCATTTGTTCATAAGTCAAATTATCCATAATATATCTTTGTTAAACTCCTGTTTATCATTCTGCTTTATCGCCAGTTTAGCCTTTGTATTACAAAGGCTTCGGGCTATGCCATACCCCTAAAGTTGAGCGTACCCTGGGGCTCCCTCCGGGAGGGAGCTGTCGCCGTAGGCGACTGAGGGAGAGTGCGTAACAAGAAAGTTGATACAACCCTAAAGTCACGCAGGCTCCTTCCACCGCTAACGCGGTCCCCCTCCCTCTCGGAGGGAGGCTTTTCGTTAGGCTCATTATATCACAAATCTGCAGAGAAAGCAAGAGTGATATTCCGACTTCGTCGGAGTGATATTATCGCTGACGCGATAGTGATATTGAAGCCTTGCGGCTTCAGTGGTATTCTATTCGCCCTGAAACTCGCGAAGCGAATACCACTCGGCGCGAGCCGAATATCACTGCGTAGCAATATCACTCGCCACAGGCGAATAGAACTGGCGTGATACTCCGATAAGAGTATCACGCCAAACTCTCTGTCCTTTTCTTATTTGTATCCCTTTTAGTAAAGTTTTTGAAGTTCTTAAACGATTTGCGTAGAAATCGTTTTAAACTTCTTTTCAAAAAGTTTCTAAGCAGGATCCAAGGACAGAGTCCTTGGTGGGTTCTTAGGGCAAAGTCCTAAGTGTTACTTCAAAATTCGCTTTTCGAGAGCGGAAACGCCGCGCATATACGCAAGGAAGCTGCTCGATCTCGTATCGCTGTCAAAGCTCTCGCCCGTTATCATTTCGCATATTTTCTTCAAAACGCAGGGATTTTTGACCGCGATCGGTCCGATAAGCTGTGTGCCGACAAAATTATCCGAGATAAATCCGTCCTCTCCCGAGGTCTTGTCGTTTCCGAGCTTTGCGCCGAGAATGTTGTTCGTCAGCGGCGTGTCGATACCTCTGTATATTGCCGACGTGTTGATAAATCCGATGAGCTTTAAGGAGAAAATATTGTTGTCATCGGTAAGAACGTCGCCCTGAAAACGCTTGTCCGTGAAAATTTCGCTTGTATAGGGGAAAGCTTCGAGCGTTTCGTATTCCTTTTCACCAAGCTTCAGCACTTTTCCGAAAAGAGCCATAGCGTTTCCTGTGGCGAGAACGCATTTTTTCTCTGAAATGAGCTTGCAAAAAGCGTCCTTCACAGGAAGAAGCCTTTTTGAAGCCTCGATAAGATTTTTTTCTGTGCCCGAGCCGACGTAAACGAAATCAAATTCCGAAAGGTCGATGCTTTCGCCGTCGAGCCCCTCGTACTCGGTCGTACTTACGCTATAGCCGCAGGTTGCGAGGTTTTTTTCTATAATTTTCACGTTTCCGTATTCGCCGTAGAGCGAAAGAAGTCTTGGAAACAGATGAAGCAGTTTGATTTCTTTCATATTCGTGATACCTTACATAGTTAGTTATATAGTTAGTTGTTTAAGACCTCGACTCTGCCAAAAAACTTGTCCTTGTCAGAGAAGCAGGTTATAGCGTAGAGGGCTGAGTCGCTCGGGGCTGATATTTCCTTTGCCATTTCATCGAGATCGGGAATGACCGCTATCTTTGAAGGGTCAATATTTGTCAGCTCAAAGCGTGTTGCGAGGTCATATGCGTAATTTCCGCAAAGGAGTATCCTTTCGGCACTTGAATTTTCAAGCTTTTCAAAGCTGATATCCCAAAGCCAACTCGTTTCGGTGGTGTAATATTTTCTGCTTATCGCGTCAACGATTATTACAAGAGTGAATTTCTCACCCGAAGCGCAGACGTACTCAAGGCTTTGATTGTAGGAGGTGGAGTTTTCGTGCTTCGAGGTTATGAGCATACCCTCGTTTTCGCCCGCCTTGAAGCGTACAACTCTGCCGTTTTTCATAATAAACGAGCTGAGCGAGGATGCGATCTTTTCGTGCGCTATGCCGACGATACTGCAGACGGCAAACGCGGCGCAGAGGTTATATACGTTGTATCTGCTTGCAAAAGCGAGGTCGATAGGTTGTCCGCAGATAGATATGCGGCGGTTTTCAAGATCGACACTGTCAACTACGTACTCGGGCTCGGCGCAGGAATATTTGCAGGCGTCGCAGTAGAATTTTCCGAGATGCGCAAAGTGGAAATATTCATAGCCAAGGGGTGCACCGCACACGGGGCAGTAGTGGCAGTCGTTGTAGAGTGCGTCCGTTTTATCCGTAGAGTAGTCGTTTTTTGCCATAGCGAAGTAGCGCACCTTGCCTCTGCCCCTTCCGAGAAGTGAAACGATAGGATCGTCAGCGTTAAGTATAAATTCAGCGTCGGGGATAAGGTCTGCGGCGTCCTTTATAATATCGTATATCCAGAAGGGATGAACGTTTCTTGTGAGCTGATCTCTATACAGATTTGTAACCGCAAAGTGTGTCGGCTTTATATGCCTAAAGGTGTGTCTTGCATAGCGCTCGTCGCTTTCAAGAACGACTACGTCGCCTATTACCTTGCCGTGAAGGTCGCAGTTTTTGAGAAGCAGGGTGGTAACGCCCTCGGTCTGATTGCTGCCTTCCTTATTCCAGACGACCTTAAGACCGTTCTCGGTCATAACGTTTGCTATCATCTCAACAGTTGACGTTTTGCCGTTTGAGCCTGTAACTGCGATAACGTAGTTGGGGAGCGTTATCCTCTCTAAAATATCAGGGCAGAGCTTCAGGACTATCTTTCCGGGCAAGCTCGAGCCTCTGTTTACAAGCTTGCCGATAAAAACGAGAAGCTTACATAGTAATATCATTAAAATTTTCATAGCATATACCTCATATTGTGTCCGGCAACAAAGCTGCCGAGTTATGACATAAGTAATTATAGCACATAAAAATACTCTTTACAACATAAAAATAAAATATTTAACAGGATTTTCTTATCAAATAATAAAAATGCCAAAACGAAGGTGTAAATTTTTCCAAACCCCTTGACATATTTTTTATCGTTGATATAATGAGTTTGTAGTGTTCGGGGATTTTTCCGCGCGCTGACTACAATATTTTTATAATTTATGAGGTACCGATATGGACAAAAGGCTTTACGATGTCTTGAACGGCAAGGAAGACAATTATCTTGCGCCGCTTTGGTGGCAGTACGGCGAGCAGACACACCTTCTCCCGAGCGAAATTCAAAGAATATACGACAGCGGGTGCAGAGCGTTCTGCGTTGAATCTCGTCCGCACCCCGACTTTTTAGGGGAGACCTGGTGGCGCGATATGGATATTATCCTCGAGGAAGCCGCAAAGCGAGATATGAAGGTATGGCTCTTTGACGATGACCATTTTCCGACAGGACACGCGGCAGGACTTATAGGAACAAAATATCCCGAGCTTCGCGCGTGGGAGCTTATAGAGCGACATATCGACGTCGTCGGAAGCGCTCCCGATACCTCTATTCTTGTAGGCGACGATAACGCCGAAAACATACTTATCGCGGCTTACGCTTACAAAAGACGCGCCGATGAATTTGAAAGCTGTATCGAAGACACTGCCGTAGAGCTTACAGATAAGATACACGGAAACTTTCTCACCTGGGATATTCCCGAGGGCGTATGGCGTATATTCTTCTATTATAAATCACGCCAAGGCGCAAAGTACGACTACATAGATATGATAAATCCCGAGTCGGTCAAGGTGCTTATAGATTCGGTTTATGAGGGCCATTTTGCACGCTATTCAAAGTACTTTGGAAATACCTTTGCGGGATTTTTCACAGACGAGCCCGAGTTTGGAAATCAGGTCTTCGGAAAAGAAAGATTTGACTTCGGATTTTACGAGGCGAGAGTGGGCAAGCATTCTCTTTCGCTTCCTTGGAACGAGAAGCTTCTCGGAAAAATGACCGAAAAGCTTGGCTACAGCCCGATAAAGCATCTCAACCTTCTTTGGTACGAGGACGGCGAAAACGGCGACGTTCAGGCTGAAATCCGCCACGCATATATGGATTCTGTAACCGAGCTTTACAGCAAGTGCTTCAATAAGCAGATAGCAGATTGGTGCCACGCGCACGGCGTAGAATATATCGGACACGTTATCGAGGATATGAACTGCCATCTCAGAGGCGGTGTCGGTCATTATTTCAGAGCTGTTCGCTGGCAGGATATGAGCGGAATAGATATCGTTCTTCACCAGATCTTGCCCGGTATGGCAGACTATCTGCACACCGTTACCTGTGCGACAGGAGTAGGCGCAGGCTCGTTCTACGAATATATTTTGGCAAAGCTCGGCGCATCGCTCGCTCATCTTAATCCCGCAATGAAGGGAAGAGCAATGTGCGAGGTCTTCGGTGCGTACGGCTGGGGTGAGGACTCTTCTATGATGAAGTTCCTTATCGACCATCTGCTCGTGCGTGGAATAAACTTCTTTATTCCACACTCGTTCAGCCCGAAATTCCCCGACTATGACTGCCCTCCGCATATAGGCGCACAGGGATACGACCCGAGCCTTGAGGCAGAGACCGCTCTTCTCAACTATGCAAACAAGGCGGCGCATATCCTTTCAGATACTACACACAAGGCAAACGCGGCAATACTTTACCACGTTCACGGCGAATGGGCAAGCCGCTACAACGAGGCATCGAATATGGAGCCTGTTGCAACAAGACTTTACGATAACCATATAGACTTTGACATCGTCGATATGGACGTTTTAAGGGAAGGCGCGAGTGTTAAGGATAATAAGCTTTGCATCAACAAGGAAAGCTTTGACTGCCTTATCGTACCCTATGCAGACCATATGCCTGAGGTACTTCTCACTATTCTCAAAAACCTGCAGGACGCGGGACTTCACGTTTACTTTATGCGCTCTATGCCCGAAAACGCGGCATTCAGCGGAGATGTGCTTGACGAGAGCGAGCTCGTTCCCAAGATGAAGGAAATGGGAATGACCGACGTTATCGTCGAGGACGGATATCCCAAGCTCAGAATATATCACTGCACGCGCGACGGAAAAGATATATTTATGTTCGCTAACGAGGATTATAACAAGACTGTCGATACCGTGCTTACACTCCCGTGCGGCGGTGAGTACGCGCGTCTTGATATTCTTACCGATATATATACCTCGGGAGTGGCAGTAGACGGAAAGCTTGCGCTGAAGCTTTCGCCCAATCAGTCGCAGATAGTAATTTTCGGCGACAGAGCGGGCTTTGACGATGAAATAAGCTTTAACAGCGCAGAGAAGCTTTCGCCGAGCTATGAGCTCTCCCTTGCAGAGTGCGACGACCTTAAAGACTACAAGCCGTGCGGAAGATTCGATAAGCTCTTCAATATCAACTCGCCCGATTTCAGACCTGATTTCTCGGGCAAGATGAAATACACCTTTAATTTTGAGTGTAAAAAGAGTAGCGGCAAGGTGTTTATCGACCTCGGACGCGTGGGACAAAACGCTCAGCTCTCTGTAAACGGCAAGGACTGCGGAATCAGAATAAGCGCTCCTTATCTGTTTGATATTACAGATGCCGTAAGTAGCGGAGAAAACGAGGCTGTCGTTATCGTGTCGAATACACTTGCACAAAGAGAGCGCGACGGACTTTCCTACTTCTTACAGCTTGCTCCGTCAGGACTTCTCGGCGATATATATTTGAAATATGCAAATAAATAATGTTTTCAGAAGAGAAAGGAAAATTATTATGAATAACATTCCAAGAAACGAACATCCGCGTCCCGACCGAAAGAGAAATGACTGGATAAACCTCAACGGTCAGTGGGATTTTGAAATCGACAACGCCAAGGTCGGCGTTGAAAAGAAGTTCTTTACAAGAGAAAGCCTTGACACCAAGATCACCGTTCCTTTTTCTCCCGAAAGCGTACTCTCGGGAATAGGAATCACCGATTTTATCAACGCCGTGTGGTACAGACGAGACCTTGATATTCCGTCCGAGTGGGCAGGCAAGCGCGTTATTCTCCATATCGATGCTTGCGACTACGCTACGACAGTTTACGTAAACGGTCAGTTTGTAGGCGACCACAGAGGCGGATATACCTCCTTCCAGTTCGATATTACCGATAAGCTTAGAGATGAAAACAACTACGTTACAGTTTACGCGCTTGACGATATTCGCTCGGGTAAGCAGGTTGCAGGTAAGCAGTCGCCGAAGCTCGCTTCACACGAATGCTACTATACAAGAACAACAGGTATCTGGCAGACGGTCTGGCTCGAAGCGGTAGAGGCTGCTCACGTTAAGTCTTATAAGGTATATGCTAATATTTCCGCTCCCTCGGTAGCACTCGACGTTGCTACAAGCGATGCGGCTATCGGCGGACTTCTCGAGGTTGAGGCATTCTACGAAGGAAAGCTTATGGGCAAGGCAAGCGCAACGGTAAACTCTCTTTCGACAACACTCGATATATCACTTGCTGAAAAGCACCTTTGGGAGTGCGGCAAGGGACGCCTTTACGATCTCAAGTTCAGACTCACAAAGGAGAGCAAGACCGACGTGATGGACGGATACTTCGGACTTCGCGAGGTTTCGCTTACAAAGGAACACGGCTTCCAGCTCAACGGCAAAACTGTATTCGGACGTTTCGTTCTCGATCAGGGCTTCTATCCCGACGGAATTATCACAGCTCCCTCGGACGATGCTCTCATATTTGATATAGAGGCTTCTATGTCCTGCGGATTCAACGGCGCAAGACTTCACCAGAAGGTGTTTGAGCCGAGATTCCTTTATCACGCAGACCGCCTCGGATATATGGTATGGGCAGAAACAGGAAACTGGGGACTCGACCATACTCTCGACTGTAATATCTACAACTTCCTTCCCGAATGGCTTGAAGAGATCGAACGCGATTTCTCTCACCCCTCTCTTATCGGCTGGTGTCCTACAAACGAAACGTGGGATAAGAACGGCAGACAGCAGAGCGAGATCTTCCTCGACACAGTTTACGACGTTACGAAGGTAATAGATAAGACACGTCCTGTTATCACGACCAGCGGATCTTATCCGACAAAGCGCACAGACGTTCACGACGTTCACGACTACGAGCAGGATCCTGTGATCTTCAAGGAAAATTACTCTAAGATCAAAGAAGGCTTCATAAACGACCAGCTTATGAGAATGAATCCTCACAGACAGCGCTTTAATCCTGCGCTTCCCGTTTTCGTAAGTGAATACGGCGGAGTAGGCTGGATCGCTGATAACGACGGCTCTGCTTGGGCTTACGGTAAGGCAGTTAAGGACGAGGACGAGTTCTTCTACCGCCTCAAAGGTCTTACAGATGCGCTTCTCGATAACCCCGACATATTTGCATACTGCTATACACAGCTCACAGACGTAGAGCAGGAGCAGAACGGACTTCTTACCTATCAGCGTAAGTTCAAGTTCGATCCCAAGAGATATTATGAGATCTTCTCGAAGAAGGCTGCTATCGAGGAATAAGCTTAAATTAAACTGCGGGCGTACTCAAAAAGGGTGCGCCCGTTTTTTTGTTTTACAAATCCCTTGACATTTAATCTTAAAAATGTTATCCTTAAAATGTCTAAAAATGCGAAAAAATAAAAGGAATTTTAATTTGGAAGGTATAAAGTAAATGAAGTACGATTTTACCAGTGTTATGGACCGCGCAGGCAAGGATGCGATCGCGCTCGACGCTATCGGAAATGGAAGCATAGCTCCGTGCAGCCCAAGGGAAGGCTTTGATGTGATACCGATGTGGATCGCGGATATGAATTTCCCCGTAGTTCCCACTATAACAGAGGCACTTACCGAGCGTATAAGCCACCCCGCATATGGATATTTCTCGGCGCGCGACGAGTATTTTGACTCTATTATCGAGTGGCAAAGGAGAAGAAACGGCATCGAGGGTCTTTCCCGTGAGCATATAGGCTACGAAAACGGAGTCCTTGGCTGTCTTATCTCTACACTCGGCGTCGTTTGCTCGAAGGGGGATAATATTCTTCTTCACTCGCCTACATATATCGGTTTTACGTCCTCAATAGAAAACAACGGATATAATATCGTTCATTCTCCGCTCGTAAAGGACGAAAAGGGAATTTTCCGTATGGACTACGCCGATATGGAAGAAAAGATCGTAAAATATAGTATTCACGCAACGGTTTTCTGCTCGCCGCATAACCCGAGCGGACGTGTCTGGGAGCGCTGGGAAATCGAAAAAGCGATGGAAATATTTAAGAAACACGATGTTTTCGTCTTTTCCGATGAAATATGGTCGGATATTATCCTCGGCACGCACCGTCATATCCCGACTCAGAGCGTAAACGAGGATGCAAAGATGCGTACAGTCGCGGCGTACGCTCCGTCAAAGACCTTTAATATCGCAGGACTTGTCGGAAGCTATCACATAATCTATAACAAATGGCTGCGCGACAGAGTAAGTAAAGAGTCGTCGCTCTCGCACTACAACTCTATGAACGTTCTTTCGATGCACGCGCTCATCGGCGCATATAAGGAAGAAGGCTATGAGTGGGTGGACGAGCTTTGCAAGGTCATTAAGGGCAACGTTGACTACGCTTGTGAGTATGTGGAAAAGCACTTTGACGGCGTAGAGGTGTCGCGTCCGCAGGGAACTTATATGATATTCCTTGACTGCACAAAATGGTGTGAAAAGCATTCTAAAACTATCGAAGACGTTGAAAAGGCGGCGTGGGACGTCGGAGTTGCGCTTCAGGACGGTCGTATGTTCCACGGGCCCTGCCACCTGAGAGTCAACCTCGCATTGCCCCTCTCGCGTGTCAAGGAAGCCTTTGACAGACTTGACAAATATGTCTTTAACGCGTGATAATCAACTCCCGAGCTTAAGCGAGCTCGGGAGTTTGTTTGTATAAAATTATATTATGGGAAATCTCAAGGTTACCTTGAAAAGATCACCGTCGATAGTAATATCCATTTTGCCGTTTTGAAGCTCGGTAAGGCTTTGCGCGATAGAGAGTCCGAGCCCGTTTCCTTCGGTAGTTCGTGAAGAATCTCCGCGAACGAATCTTTCTGTAAGCTCGCTCGGAGATATATTCAGAATATTTCGCGAGGTGTTTCGGAAAATAAACAGAGCTTCTCCCTTTTCTTCGGCGAGAGTGAGATACACGCGCGAGCCGGGCAGGGAATATTTGCAGGCATTATTCATAAGATTTTCAAAAACACGCCATATTCTTCTGCTATCTGCCATTATCATTATCTTGTTTTCACTTTGGATCGTTATAAGCTCAAGACCTGCGCTCTCGCATTTTTGTTCAAACTCTCCCGATGCCTGCGTTAACAGAACACCTGCATCACAGGGGGATAGGGACACCTCAAGATTACCCGTCGTAGCCTTTGAAATTTCGACAAGGTCGTCAAGAAGGCGCTTTAGGTGCTCGGATTTTCTTGTTAGTACTTCTGCATATTCCTTGTGTTTTTCACAGCCGCACTTTTCTTCTGAAATAAGATTTGCATAGTTTATGATAGAGGTCAAGGGTGTTTTTATATCGTGTGATACGTTTGTAATAAGCTCGGCTTTCATACGCTCGCTTGAAAGACGCTCTTCGATAGCCTTTGACATTCCGGTTGCTATGCTGTTGAGATTTTCGCCGTGCTTTTTAAAATCCCAAAACATATTTGACGTGTCCGTTTTGTATGAAAGATCGCCGGTAGCGAGGGCGTTACCGCCTTTTTGAAGCTTTCTCATAAACATCGCTCCGTAAAGAACAGTCAGCGCGAATATAATGTTTTTAACCGCCCATATAAACACTGTAATATCTTTGCCCGAAAAAGCAAGAATGATTATCAAAAAGTCAAGAGCTACCGAAAAAGCCACTACGAACAGCGTTCGCCAAATGAGAGGAATGCTCATAACAAGCTCAAACAGTGAGAGCGCGCCCCTTTTTATCATTTTTGCAGTCCACACGATTGCTTTCCATAAAAATTTAATAAGCATATAGCAAGCCGTGTTTTTTAAAAGACTGTGCTGCTTTATTCGTGCAGCAACACTCATGCAAAGTCCTAAGCCTACTATGACTGCAAGTACACACAGTATGATTACTGCCGTCATCATCAGAGCTTCTCCCGTATAAAACAAGTCAATAAGGTATATTGACGCGATAAAAAGAGTCGAAACTATTGCGAGCAGCAGGTCAAACGGAATTTTATTAAGCGGGCCGGGATGCAGTCGATCGGAGCCCGGTCTTCTTGCAGAGCCGCACATAAGCGTTATAAAGCAAATGGTCAAGAGCGCGAGCGCAAATACACCTATAACATATATCCAGTATCGCAGGGAATATGCTGCATGAATAGCGGTATTAACAAGAGTATAGCGATCGTTTACAGGAAGATTTTCTTCGAGATATAGCTCAAGCGTGTATATGTTTTCTTGATTTGTAATGCGGTCTATGGCGTTTATAGCTGAGATCACATTTGTTTGAGAGCTTTCGTCATAACTGTAAACCACCTCAAAAGGAAATTTATATTGTCGGCTCGAGTGCTCTGATTCGACAGAACCGATATTTGTAGCTATTACCTCATCGGAAGGAGAAACAAGCCGAAAACGAACGTTGGAGCTGTCATTTTCAAAAGGAAAACGGTAATTTAAGCTGTACGCCTCGGGAACTAAATTATAAAACACTATATTGTAAGCGTCGCCGCGAAGCATGCTGTATGATAGGCTTTCAAAGACATCTTCCTCGGATTTTGTATAAACTTCAAGCGCAAAAAGACCGAATATTCCGAACGCACTTGCGATAGTAAGAGCAAGCATTATTATGCACAGTATAAAGCAAATTATCTTTATAGGAAGTGTTCTGTATAAATGTTTCATTTCTTTTCTCCTTCCATAACGTATCCGTGTCCCCAAACTGCTTTAAGGTATCTTGGCTCGGCGGGATTTATCTCTATTTTTTCGCGTATGTGCCTAATATGCACGGCGATAGTATTATCGGTGTTAAGAGGATTTTCTCGCCATATATTTCTGTAAATGTCTTTTGGAGAATATACTTTACCGGGATTTGACATAAGAAGCTTAAGTATTTCGTATTCGGTTGGTGTTAATAAAACCGTCTGACCGTCGCGCGTTACCGTTTTGGCGTCGTCATTAAGCTCTATACCGCCTATGACAAGTATTTGCGGAGTCAGTTTACCCGAACCGAGCTGAAGGTATCTTCTCAGCTGTGAATGCACACGCGCACTTACTTCGATCGGATTAAACGGTTTCGTTATATAATCGTCTGCGCCTGCATTAAGTCCGAGGATTTTGTCGCTGTCCTCACTTTTGGCGGTTATCAATATAACAGGAACGTTACTATGCTCGCGTATTTTTATCATCGCTGAAATTCCGTCCATACTTGGCATCATTATGTCCATAAGTATGAGGTGTATCTCTGTGCCTGAGATTATCTCAAGCGCCTCGAAACCATTATTTGCTTCAAATATGTTGTAGTTTGGGTCTGACAGATATATTTTCAGCGCATTTATAATATCTTGGTCGTCATCACAGATCAGAATGTTATACATTTGTTTTCTCCTTTGAATTTTCTGTTTATATTATAACTGCAATTTTATTAATTTAAAAGACGGTAAAAGTTAAAGAATTTATTAATATAAAAAACGGAGTATAGCGCGCATCTTGACTTTTTCGACAAAAAATGATACAATGCGAAGTAGCAGACCCTTTCAAATTTATCTGTCGAGGGAGAACAAAAATGTTTATAAAAGAATTTTTGGGATTTTCGGGCGAAGACGGTCTTTCATACTACCGTGAGCCCGCAGGCGCATATTCTTGGCAACACCTTACCTTCGTTACAAGTCTTCTTGTTATAATGGCAGTTTCGGCAGTTCTTTTGGGACGCGCTTTCAGAAACAAGACCGACAGGGAAAAGAACAGGGTCTTAATTTGGTCGGCAATTCTTATCGACGCTTTTGAGATCTTCAAAATAGTAATTCTCTGCCTCAGAAGTCCTGACGATCCGACTCGCTGGCAAACTCTCTTACCCTTGTTTTTGTGCAGTATTCAGCTCTTTGCACTTCCGCTCGCGGCGTTCAGTAGGGGAAGACTCAAAGAGATCGCGCTTGACTTCGTTATGATCTTCGGTATTTTGGGGGCTATCGTCGGTACGTACGGTGCGGCACAAAACTACAGTGCTTATCCCATTTTCTCGCTTGACAACGTTTCGTCGGGCATTACCCATTCGATTTCGGGATTTGCGTCGCTCTACATAATGATAAGCGGTATGCACAGCATGAAAAAGAAGAATATCGCGGGAACCTGCACAGTTCTTTCGGTCTTCTGTGTGCTCGCATACGTCGTAAATATACTTATTGATTACAATTATATGTTCCTGATGAACCACGACGGCACGCCCTACAAGATCGTCTATGATCTGGTCGGCGGAAACAAGGTGGCGTATCCGCTTATGGTCGTTGGACTGTTTGTAGTTTACATAGTTGCTTTTTACGGCGTTTATTACGCGATTTGCAAGAAAAACAAAAAAGCACAAGTGGCAGACGAGGAAAAAGAACTTGCGCTGATAAAATAATAAGAAACGGCTTGGAAGTGAATTCCAAGCCGTTTTTGGTTAAGCTCCTTGTTGTTCGGGAAACTTGGTGGTTAAGTTAGTGACTTTAAGTTCGTACTCCTGTTTGTCCGCTAAATAATTTACATTTACCGTAATCGTTTCAACAATCTCATGGCTTTCTTTGTCAAGAATATTTACTATAATATCCGTTGGTTCAGTAAACCAACCACTGATAGACCAAGACCACGGTTCGTTGGAAGGCGGAATAGAAATGTCATAACCAATCAGAATGTGTTCGATTTTGTCCGTAACAGGAATTCCATTATAGGAAACGGAGATGTCAAATCGTTCGTATAAAGCTTCATTGCCTTCAAAATCCGTTGGTCTAACAGAAAAATTAAACAATGGCATATCAACTCCAAAAATATTGCTCCCTCCCACGCTTGAATTCAAACAACTATCGGCAAAACTCAAATCGGTTGATTCCCCATTAGCTGCGTGAGCAGTTATCATAAAAAACGACATGATGTTGTTTTCGTTGTTTGGTGTGTCGGGAGAACTGTCGGGAGAACTAAACAGATATCCGAAAAAGCCGCCCGTTACGATCAAACATAGGCAAGCCGCAATAGCTCCCCACTTGATGAAAGATTTCTTCTTACTTGCTCCTTTATATGTTACAGCTTCACTTATCAGATCTTCGGGGATGTTCCCGAATGCTTCTGAAATTCTCGGTGTTTTCATATTACAACGCCCTCCTTGATTAAGTAATCTTTTAGTTTTTTTCGGGTGTGATACAACATACTCTTGATCTTGTCTTCGGTAAAACCATATCTCTCGGCAATTTCACCCACAGAATCAAAGAAATAGTATTTGCGAATAAACACGTTTCGAACATCAGCTTTTTCTTTCCGCAGAAATTCGCTTATCAACTCGGTAATGTTTTCGTTACTCACATCTTTTCCAATGCTCTCGTCCGGCAATATCTCGGCAAGCTCGTCGAGAGATATTACCGTCGCTTGTGATCTTTTTTGACGAGCCATGGTTTCGACGCGCTTCAAGGACAGATTGCGCGTGATCTTACAGATAAATCCCATAAAGTTTTTCGGTCTTGTCGGCGGGATAGCGTTCCAAACTCCGATATATGTGTCGTTTACACACTCCTCGGAATCCTCTTTGTTGTTCAAGATGTTGTAAGCAATACTGCGACAGAGCTTTCCATATTTGACATCCGTCTCTTTGATCGCTTGTTCATCTCTTGCAAAATACAGTTCAATGATACTCAGATCATCCATGTTGTTCACCTCCTTTGTTTTACTTAAAAGCGCTTTCACTCAATAAGTACGTTTTTTTAGGCATTGGTGGCAAAAAAGAAGAAAACTTTTTATAATTATAACATATTTTTCGAAAAATGTGTGAACCAGTATAAAAATACAAAAAGGTTGCACGGGCAGACGAGGAAAAAGAACTTGCGCTGATAAAATAATAAAAAACGGCTTGGAAGTTTGCTTCCAAGCCGTTTTTAATGTTATAAACGAATGATCAAGAATCTGACACGCCTATCAGACAGAAATAATATCCGTCTATTTCACAATAATATTTTGCATTATTGGGAATATTGTATTTCTTCTTAGTTAAAACGAATTCTATCTTCTTTGAAAAGACATTTTCATAGACGTATGTTTTGTCAACTTGAATATCCTTTACGTTCAGGTTGTTTCCGCGTTCTTCGCCTACTTTGTAAAGTGTATGCAGATCTATCTTTCCGTCAGATTCAACCAAAAAGACAGAATCGACCGACTCTGTATCACCATATTCCGGGTAAATACTGAAATATCCTAAAATCTGATATTGCTTATAGTCGTCATAGAGCGTGCTTTCAATTTTGGCAATATACTCCGGATTCTTGTTTTCTTGATTCGGTTTGTCCAGGTGCAGTAGAATTTCCGATATGATCAGAAAAATCACACAAACAAGACACCAAAGGTAAACAAAGCCTCGGGAAATTCGTGATTTTTTAGAAGGCTTACCGGAAATATTTTCTGTAACCTCTAAGGGCTCGGGGACTGTTTCTTCAAGCGTTCCTGAAATATATTCAAGCTGCCTTTGGGCAAGTGTTGAAAGGAACAGCTTGGGAGCTCTGTCCCTGATTTCCTCAAAAAGTGTAATAGCTTCATTAGTATCGCCACTCATTTTCTTTGTAACGGCCAATTGATACCTTCGAAACAAGGTGGTATAATTGTACATTTTCTTTTGTGAATATTTTTCAATGCTTTTTTCTAAAATTTCACAAGCAGATAGGTAGTCGGCATTAGAAAATGCGCGGTAAAAGTCATATACCGCTTGATCATATTTGCTAAGCTTTATGGATGGATTGTATTTGCGGTAGTTTTCAATTTGATCAACATTTTCCTTTAATCCCTCATAATCCCCGCGCTCAAAGCAAATACGGCAGAGCCAAAAATGTCCGTAAACTCTTTGTTTATAGCTTTTGTGCTTGAGTGAAAGGGAAGAAATTATATTATATGCACCTTGATGGTCACCGGTTGCCAAATACAAACCTAGTTTGTTCGAATGACGAGCACGAAACAGCCTGGTGTTAACGATAGCGGCATATTTTTCAGCGTCGAGTTCTTTAACTAACGAAGGCCAAATCGCTATTCTAGTAGCAAATGATACGGCTATGTGTATGTATATGTAGAAAAACAGGCAATACACTAGTATCCAAATAGGTCTGCGAATAACCCAAAGCGGCACGAGTGCCGGTATCGCAAAGGCAATTGATAAAATAACGTATAAAGCAACAGCTTTCTTTCCGGAATTGTTTTTCACAGCATTTTCTCCTTTTATTTATTATCATTTTATTTGGATTTCTCGCCTTTATTCACACTATGCCGTCAAACTGCTTTAAAAGATGTTTTCAAACGAGATGGTTGTTTTACCAAAAGCGGCTTGAAACCAAACGATTCCAAGCCGCTTGAATGTTATTTTCTCACTCCCACTCGCTTAAATTAGCAGTATATTGAGTGAATTTAGGTCTTTTTACGCATTTTTTCTGGGATTTGACCGCCTTTTTACGCTTCGTATATGGTGTCTACGAAAAAACGGTATCAAAATGGTATCACAAAATCACGTATAGAATTTATCAAATAATTCAGATGATTTTTCTTCTGATATTTGGGACTCTTCAATTGTAACCTTACCATTCTTTACCTGAATATCAATTTGCAAATCATAATCCAAGTAATAAACTGTGCGGCTGTAATCTGCGGGCAAAAAAGAATTTACGTATTCTATCAGAGCAGATGCGGCCTTTTGGGCAAAATCATCCTGTCTGTCAGCGCCTATATGAACAACTCCCATGCCATAAACAGTCAATATCACACTATCGCCTTCTTCGGCAGTGGCACGAATGATATAGTTGAAGGAGTTTTCATAATTCTCGCTTGTGAACTCGGGTTCGCCAAAGGCCGAAAGCAGTTTTCCTTCTGCTATTGCGGCATCTTCTTGCGAGTTCATCTCTCCGAAATCCATAAAATACGAGCTTCCGCCGATCAGATTGTCATCTTGCAAAGATTGAAATGTAAACTTCATAGTGTTTCCTTTCACATCATTATCGTTATAAAGCGACCACAAGCCGATTGGATTTTATTCCCATTCGATCGTAGCCACAGGTTTGGGCGACAGGTCATAAAGCACGCGGTTTACACCGGGAACTTCGTTAAGTATTCTGTTTGTGATCTTGTGAAGGATAGCGTAGTCGATCTCTTCGATCGAAGCTGTCATCGCGTCGATAGTGTTTACCGCGCGGATAATTACAGGCCAGTCGTAGCATCTTGCGTTATCTCTTACGCCGACAGAACGGAAGTCGGGAATAGCCGTGAAATACTGCCATACCTTGCCTGCAAGTCCGTTTTTAGCAAATTCGTCGCGCAGTATAGCGTCCGAAAGGCGTACTGCTTCA
Organism: Eubacteriales bacterium; assembly: GCA_045580325.1. Lineage (GTDB taxonomy): Bacteria > Bacillota > Clostridia > Oscillospirales > CAG-272 > SIG672. Next base: position 35,207 of record JAZNNR010000017.1, on the reverse strand, counting down.
AGACGGTCGCGTGTGATCGCACCAAGGCAGCGTACTCCGAGTCCGGGGCCGGGGAAGGGCTGACGGTAAACCATATTGTCGGGAAGACCGAGAGCCGCGCCGCACGCACGTACTTCGTCCTTGAAGAGCATCTTGAGGGGCTCAACGAGCTCGAACTGAAGATCGTCGGGAAGTCCGCCGACGTTGTGGTGAGCCTTGACAGCCTTTGCGGTCTTTGTTCCGCTTTCGATAATGTCGGGATAGATAGTTCCTTGTGCGAGGAAGGAAATTCCGTCGAGCTTTCTTGCTTCTTCTTCAAATACGCGGATAAATTCTGCGCCGATTATCTTTCTCTTCTTTTCGGAATCAGCCACTCCTGCGAGCTTATCGAGGAAACGGTCGGTAGCGTCAACGTAAACGAGGTTTGCGCCGAGCTCCTTACCGAATACCTGAACTACCTGCTCGGGCTCTCCCTGACGGAGAAGACCGTGATTTACGTGTACGCAGGTAAGCTTGTCGCCGATAGCCTTGATGAGAAGCGCGGCAACGACCGACGAGTCAACACCGCCCGAAAGCGCGAGAAGGACCTTACCGTCGCCAACCTGTCTGCGTATAAGCTCAACCTGGTCGTTTATGAAGTTCTCCATATTCCAGTTAGCCTCTGCCTTGCAGGTGTTAAATACGAAATCGGAAAGAAGAGCCTTTCTTTCTTCTTCGCTTGCGGGGAAGGCGGGAGCACCCTTGTGGTCGAAAGCGACCGTGGGAATTCCCGAAGAATATACTGCTTCGGATGCGTCGATCTCAACGCCGTCAACAACGCGGTTTACTCCGCCGTTTAAGATGATACCCTTTACGTTGGGAAGAGCCTCGAGCTCTTTCTTTGTAATGTCGTGGGGGTGGATCTCGCTGTAAACTCCGAGGGCACGGATCTCACGTGCGAGCATAGCATTTTCTTCGCTTCCGAGGTCAATGATAAGAATCATATCCTGTTGCATATTATTAATTCCTTTCTTTCCGAATGTATCGGATTTTAAAAATAGATTTTATTTAAAATCGGGAGTGTACGCAAAAATCTTGCGTAGTGTCTCGGATTTTTAAAAAGTTGTAAAAATGATAAAGAAGTCAAGCTTTTCCGAATATAAATATATAAATAAAAGGAAAAGGGTGATTTTTATAAAAAATATATCTGTGGGACTGCGCGAGGGACTGCTCAAATTTCGCAAACGTCTTGAAAAAACTATTTCCCAAAGACGCAGACGTCCGAAAATTTTACTTCGTATTTTCTCTCTTGCCCTGTGTATCTGTCTGCTTTGTGCCTTCGCTATGAAAATACACAGAAAAGCCGAACCGATCGCGCTCGGTGCACTTGAAAATACTGTAAGCTCATTTATCGAGCAAACTGTGATCTGTGCGGTGAAGTGTGAGCTTGAAGAAAAGAAGTACACGTGGGACGATTTTTGCACGAAGATAATCATGCCCGACGGTAGTATCGCTTCTCTTAACGCCAATACCGCAAGTATGAGTGTAATGTGTGCCGACGTGGTATCTCGCATAAACAGCGAGATAAGACACAAAAAATATATAAATATTCCCGTACCTATCGGAAGTATAATCGCTCCGAAATATCTTTCGGGAAAGGGCTTTTGCATAAACGTTCGTGCCGTTCCGTACATTTCGGTATCTGCCGAAATATCCTCGGATATGCAGGAGGCGGGAATAAACCAGACGCTTCACCGTATAAGCATGACAGTCGTTTCGGACGTTCAGGTCATATGTATGTCAGGCTCGGTCGCTTTCAGACGCGAAAGCCGTGTCGTTCTTGCCGAATCGCTGATAGTCGGGAAAATCCCTCTCACTTAAGCGAGTGGCGTTTCTTTTGCAAGGAAATATTCGTACGAGTCGACAAGGGCAATAAAGCTGGCTTCGATTATGTCGCACGAAACGCCAATGGTTGAAAAAGACGTGTTTTTGTCAGACGAATCGATAAGAACTCGTACCTTGGAGTCGGTGTTCTTGCCGAGGTCAACGACTCTAACCTTATAGTCGTTCAGGCGCATACTGTCAACCTGCGGATAAAAGGCGAGCAGTGCCTTACGAAGCGCTCCGTCAAGTGCGTTGACAGGACCGTTTCCGTCCGCACAGGACAGCTCGGTTTTTCCCTCAACCTCGATCTTTATCATAGCGCTTGCCTGCTGTTCGCCGTCGGGAGCAGGGAAGTCATCGTTTGACTTATACATTATTACCTTGAAGGGTGCTTTCCAAAGACCGAGCTCTTTTTTGACGAGAAGCTCGAAGCTTGCGTTTGCGCTCTCGTACTGATAGCCGTCAAATTCGCGCTCCTTGAGCTTTGCGGTGATACGCTCGACCTCGGGAGAGGTCTTTGAAAGTCCGGGGATAAATCTCTCAAGCTGTGAGAGTATCGTACTTCTGCCCGACACCTCGCTTACGAGATATTTGCGTTCGTTTCCGACCGTTTCGGGCGTAACGTGTTCAAATGATGACGGACATTTCTGTACCGCATCTATATGCATACCGCCCTTGTGAGCAAAGGCGCATTTGCCGATGTATGGGTGATTGTGGCGCAGACGGATGTTTGATATTTCTGCGATCTGCTTTGCTGTGAGGCGAAGATTTTTCAAATTAACGTCGCAGTTCACGCCGCATTTGAGCATAAGACCGGGCATAACGGTCGAAAGGTCAGCGTTTCCGCATCTTTCTCCATAGCCGATGAAGGTACCCTGCACCTGCATAGCGCCTGCACGTACCGCCGCAATCGAATTTGCGACCGCACAGCCGCAGTCGTCGTGGCAGTGTATAGAGAGCTTTGCCTCGGGCAGAGCCTTTGCTACCTCGGAAACGATGCGCTCGATGTCGTGCGGAAGTGTTCCGCCGTTTGTGTCGCAGAGAGTCAGAGTATCTGCTCCGCCGCGAAGAGCAGCGCGCAGAGCTTCAAGCGAATATTTGGGATTTTCAATATATCCGTCGAAGAAATGCTCTGCATCGAGAATGACCTCTTTGCCGCAGCTCTTGAGGTAGGATACGCTTTTTTCTATAAAAATAAGATTATCAGCGGGTGATATGGCGAGAATTTCGGCAAGATGCTTCTCACGGCACTTTGCGACTATGGCAAGAGTGTCCGTGCCTGCTGAAAGGAGAGCGGCGATACCTGCGTCCTTTTCGGGACAGGCGCTTTTTGCCGTGCTGCCGAAGGCACAAAGACGAGCGTTTTTCAGCTTTACTCCCTTCATTTCCTCAAAAAGACGGAGGTCCTTGGGGTTTGAGAAGGGATTTCCCGCTTCTATGTATTTTACGCCGAACTCGTCGAGCAGGGAGATTATTTTCTTTTTGTCGCTTACCGAGAAGGAAATTCCTTCGCTTTGTGCGCCGTCGCGCAGGGTAGAGTCGTATATCTCGACTATGCGCGTATACTCTTTTTGACTGTTATGATCCATTACTGTTTTCCTTTGCCGAGATTTGTATTTTGCCAGCGTTCGTAGTAGAAAAGATACTGCTGCGCGATGCCTGCGTTTTCTCCGAAGGAGCAGATATCAAATCCGTTGGGATAATATTTTGAGAAAACTCGCTTTACCCAAACGTCTATGGGGAATGCGTCAGTTTTGTCAAATCCGAAAAGCAGCGCACACGAGGCGACCTTCGGACCGACACCCTTTATGCGAAGAAGCTCTGTTTGAGCCTTGAGGGTGGGAAGTTTTAAAATGTTTTTGAGATCTATCTCTCCCGATGCCACTTTTTCTGCGGCATCGCATATATATTTTGCTCGAAATCCTGTTTTCAGGGCGAAAATTTCGGCTTCGCCTGCGTTTGCGAGAGCCTCTGCTGTTGGGAAAGAGTAGTAGGTCTTTCCATCACACTCAAAAGGCTCTCCGAACTTTTCGGACAGAGCGTTTATTATCTTTTTTATTCTTGGAATGTTGTTGTTTTGCGATATTATAAAAGAGCAAAGCGCTTCCCAAGGGTCTTGACGCAAAATATGTATGCCCTTGCCGTAGAGAGAAGCCTTTTTCAGCACCTCGTCGTTGCCCTCGGAAAAATATCGGTTTATCTTACCGTAGTCGCGGTCGAGCGCGAGATAGTGCTTCCAAACACCTTCAAATTCCTCGAGCGTGCAGTTTATTTCGATACTGCCGTCCTCTGTCTGCGTGAGCCGGAGCAGTCTGCCGAGAGCTACGCCCTCGACCGTTCTTTCGTCTGCACTTTCGAAGCGGAAGGTCTGACCGCAGTCGAAGGTCTGGAATATGTCGAAGAAGCTCTCGTCTTCGATTTTTATGTAGTTACCAAAATCAATGATTTTCATAGTTTTCTTGGAATCCCTTTTTGAAAAAAGGTGTTCCAAACCTCCCTAAAAACTTTGCTGAAATGTGTAAAAGCTCTTTTTAGTAAAGTTTTTGAAGTTACAAGAAACTTTTTTCAAAAAGTTTCTTGGTGGGTTCTTAGGGCAAAGCCCTAAGGTGTTCCTCAACAAGTACCGCCGTTTACGGCGAGGACTTGTCCTGTAATGAAGGAAGCCTCGGGGGACGCGAGAAAATAGACGGCGTTTGCGATCTCCTCGGGAGAAGCGTTGCGGCAAAGCGGAGTATCCTCGGCGAGAGATGCAAGCGTTTCGCTGCCAAGAGAAGCCACCATATCGGTTTCAACTACTCCCGGAGCAACGCAGTTCACTCTTATTCCCGACGGTCCAAGCTCTTTGGCGAGAGCCTTTGTCATTCCGATGAGAGCCGCCTTCGAGGCAGAGTAAACCACCTCGCAGGAGCCGCCGACCTGTCCCCAGACCGAAGAAATAATAATAATATTTCCGCGGCGATTTGAGATCATCTGCGGTATGAATTTTTTAGCGGTGAGGAATACGCCCTTGACGTTTGTGTTCATTACGCGGTCGAATTCTTCCTCGCTTACGTTCTGAAAAAGTCCGTAGGACGCGACGCCCGCGTTAAGAATAAGCGTGTCGATAAATCCGAGTTGATTTGTGGCTTCCGAATATAAGCTGTCAACGTCGCCCGATTTCGAAACGTCAGCTTTGAACGTAACTACCTTTGGAGAGCCAAGCGAAATGCACTCGTTTTTTACGCACTTGGCACTCTCGTCAGACGAGCGGTAATTTATAACCTCGGAAAATCCGTGTAATGCGAATTTTTTTGCGCAAGCCGCGCCTATTCCGCGCGAAGCTCCTGTTATAAGAACCTTCTTTTCGGGCATAAACAAACTCTCCCCCACTATCTTACTATAAAAGATATTTTATCACATTATTTTCTCAATTACAACCGATAACACAAAATTTTTTGCCGATTTTTCACCGATTTCTTTAAAAAATTTTGTAAAAAACGCATTTTACTAAGTTTAAATCTTGCAAATACATTATTTTAGTGCTATAATTAACAATAACACTATAATAAATAAAAAGGAAGGAAAGAAAAATATGATAGTAAATATTGATGAAATATACGAAAGACTTTCTGACAGTGAAGACTGGGAGCCTGTCATTTTTGAAAACCACAGAGGCGAAAAGCTTATGTTTAGTCAGGTGGCTACGGTGGAATATGAAGGAAAAAACTATGCATATTTGCACGAGATAGACGAAAACGGCGAGCGCACCACCGATTTTGCCGCAGTTATTCTTCTTGAGGATAACGACGGGGAGCATTCTATTGATTTTGTAACCGACAAAGATCTTATCGAATCTATTGCATACGAGATACATCTTACCCGCCGCGGTCTTGACTCGGACGGAAATCCTATTGAAGATGACAGCGAGGAGATTTCCGAAGAGGAAGAAGAAATTTTCGAAGAAGAGGATATTTAATATCACTCTTGCACAGCAAGTGATAATGTGATTAAAAATCGCCTATAAAACAAAGGATTGTAAGTGAAAATAAATAACGAAACAAAAAATAGTTAGCACTCAATACATAAGAGTGCTAACTATTTACATTTTAGCAACAGAATAGACTTTAATAGTTAACAAATTCGAGTTAAAATAAAGATGTCCACAGAGGAAAACGAAGCTGATACCAAAAGGATCCACGGTGTCGGTGAGCGGTATATCTTCTGTATATAATAAAAAGGTCGGGACAAAATAAAAATACTGAATTTTAACGGAGGAAATTAACTATGATCAAACTCACACCCTTTTATTCGAGAAATATAAACGCATATAATCCTTTTTACGAGATGGAAAGACTTGAAAAGGCGTTCTTCGGCGACAGTACACAGCCGGCTGTCTTCAAAACGGACATTCGCGACAGCGGCGATGCGTATATCGTAGAGTCTGACCTGCCCGGTATAAACAAGGAAGATATTGATATAAATATCGGCGACGGAATTCTCACGGTAAAGGCAGAGCGTAAATACGAAAGCTCGGACGAAGACGGAGGAAAGTATCTCCGCAGAGAAAGGGCTTACGGCTCGTTTGAGAGAAGCTTCAACATTTCGGATATTGACGCAGAAAACATCGATGCCGAGTTCAAAAACGGAGTTTTGGTGCTCACTCTGCCCAAAAAGCTCCCCGAAGCACCTAAATCAAGAAGACTTGAAGTGAGATAACTGAAAAATATAATAAAAACGGAGAAGCTCTGAGCTTCTCCGTTTTTTCGTTGTGTTTTGGTTGTCGTGTGCGGGTCGTCGAAGGCGCCGACCCCTACGGGTAAATTTTTGTGTGTGGGAGATAACGGACTGTCGAGGACGCCAGTCCCTACAAAATAAATCTGTATTTCCAATCGAAGGGTGCAGTTTGCGGTTTTCGCGTTAGCGAAAAAGCGGACGGCTGTCCGATAGCGAAACTGCTAATCGACGCCTTCAGCGTCGATTTAACTTCATTCGAAGGTCGAAGTTTACGATTTCGCTTTGCGAAATCGTAAAATGTTAATCGACGGCACCGCCATCGATTTATCTTCAATCGAAGGACGAAGTTTTATGTTTTAGCCACTTGGCTAAAACATAAAACTGTTAATCGACGCCTTCAGCGTCGATTTTTACATATATCCGCGACGCACGTCAAACACGTGCTCGATAGTGCGAAGCCGAGCCATAATCGACTGGAAGTGGTCGATATTCTTGCAGCCGACAACGAGATTTACCGTAATATCGTTATCACGGCTGTGTGTGTTGATCTGATAGAGCATTACGCGCATTTCTGCGATAACAGAGGTGATGTTCGCAAGAAGCTGAATGTCGTTTTCGGCAAAAACCTGAATAAAGGACTCGTAAAGGCCGCCCGCCTTCTTTTCCTCGGGAGCTTCTTCCCAGAAAACGCTGATGAAGCGGTCGATCTTATCGGGCCTTTTAAATCCTGATATGACGTTCGGACAGTCGCGCTTGTGTACCGAAACGCCCGATCCGCGCGTGATAAATCCGATGATCTTGTCGCCTGGCAGAGGATTGCAACACTTTGCAAATTTGACCTCACATCCCTCAAGACCGTCAACGATAACTCCGCTGTTGCTCGCTTTACGCTTAACGGGAGTTGCCTTGATCTCGGGAACGACTACCGCAGGTGCAGCCGTGCTTTCGACGGGCTTTACGACCTTGTCAAATTCATCTTTCAGCTTGGTAAGTATTTTGCTGACGTTAAGTCCGCCGTATCCGATGGTGTTGAGAAGATCGTCAACCGTCTGTATGCCCATACGCGAGGCGATCCTCATAAGTATCTCATCGCGCTGCGATGCGTTATACGGACGACCGAGCTTTTTGAGCTCGCGGTCGACCTCGGTACGACCGACCACTATATTTTCGGGACGCTTTTCCTTCTTGAACCACTGGCGTATCTTGTTTCGTGCTTCGCCTGTTTTTACTGTGTTCAGCCAGTTTCTCTTAGGACCCTTCGACGATGACGAGGTGAGAATTTCAACAATATCACCGTTCGAGGGACTCTTGTCTATCTGTGTGATGATACCGTTGACCTTTGCGCCTATCATACTGTTTCCGACACCCGAGTGTATAGCGTAGGCAAAGTCGATAAGGGTTGCGCCCTGCGGGAGAGCGACAACGTCGCCCTTCGGGGTAAAGACGAAAACTTCGTCGTGGAATATATCGACCTTGAGTGCCTGTAAAAATTCGTCGGGGTCATTGATATTGTTTTCTGTGTCGATAAGCTTTGAGATCCACTCGAGCTTTGCATCGATTTCTTCGGAGCTTCGCTTGTCGCCCGATTTGTATTTCCAGTGCGCTGCGACACCGTATTCAGCGACCTGATGCATCTTACGAGTCCTTATCTGAACCTCGAAGGGAATACCGTCGCGACCGATAACCGTGGTATGAAGCGACTGATACATATTCGGCTTTGGCGTCGAAATGTAGTCCTTGAATCTGCCGGGAACAGACTTATAGGCATCGTGAATAAGACCGAGTGCCGTGTAGCAGTCAAGCTCGGTTTCGGTGATTATTCGTACAGCGTAAAAGTCGTATATCTCATCAAAACTCTTGTTCTGATTGAACATTTTGCGATAGATACTGTAAACACTCTTTACACGTCCTTCAAGTGAATATTCAATATGATACTGGTCAAGCTTTTCGGAGAGCATTTCCTTAGTACGAACGATAAAATCTCTGTTCTGACCGTATTTTTCGTCGATATCAGCCTTGACCTCGGCGTATCCGATGGGGTCGAGGAAGGAAAGCGAAAGATTTTCAAGCTCCTGCTTTATCCTCTGCATACCGAGTCGGTGCGCCAGCGGTGCATATACCTGCATCGTTTCGTGAGCAACGTTACGGCGCTTCTGGTCGCGTCTGACACCAAGGGTACGCATATTGTGAAGACGGTCGCAGAGCTTAATGAATATTACTCGTATGTCCTTTGACATTGCAAGGAACATTTTACGGAGGTTTTCCATATGCTCCTCTTCTTTGTCATCAAAGGGGATCTTTACGAGCTTTGTAAGACCGTCAACGAGCATTTCGATAGTCGGGCCGAACTCTTTTCTGATAGTTTCGAGAGAAACGGAGCAGTCCTCGACCGTGTCGTGCAGAAGTGCTGCGCAGATAGAGTCGGTATCAAGACCGAGCGAATAAACTATCTCGGCAACAGCGACGGGATGGATAATAAAAGGCTCGCCGCTTACACGGTACTGCCCCGAGTGGAGCTTTTCCGCAAAAATATATGCTTTTTCAATTTTTGGAATATCATATTTGGTTGGATTTTCATTTAGAAGAGCTTTCAGACTGCTGAAATTATCGCCCGACTGCTCCATTGTATTGAAATTATTATCCATAATACAGATTTTCCTTTCGAAAGGGGATTCTTTATGATGCTTTTCGAGAAAATATTACTGCTTTTCTGCAAGTGAGCGTATTTTCACGTAAAGCGAGGATTTTTCTATATCTATCTTGTTTTTAACGAAGTTTACTCCATAGTGGAAGTTTTCGTCGCATTCGGGCAGATATGTTATGTTTATAAGCCCTGTTTCTTCAAGCACGTCGAGGATTATTCTCAGCTTACAGTAATTTATCTTTCCGCCCGATGCGTTTATTATCTCGCGCATACCCGTGCAGTCGTCGCGGTACTGACCGGGACGGCGTTTTAAATAGAGATACACCTGTGCGAAATCCTCTCTTGACGGAAGAATATCATTGTCTGCGCGGTGATAGGGGATGCCTGCCATAACGCTTTGGTACTTCTGTCTGCTTTCCTCAGTGATCTCGTATCCGAGTGCCTGTCTTTTAAGGTCTTTCAAAATTATCTGTACGTCGGTTACACCTCTGAACTCGTTTATTCCCATAGTGAAAGCAACGTCAAGCGTGTCCCCTTTGTATATGGGAAGGCAGGCGCGCGAATGACCGAAATAGAGCGCGGTAAGCTGCAAACCGTCCTTTTCGAGAATGAATTTCGTGTGCTTTTCGGCAAGAGAAACTATGTCGTGCACTTTAAGAGAGTTCATAAAGAACGTCGGACTCGGATTTGCAACCCCGTATGGCTCGAGCAGGAAAAGCTCCTTTGCCTGTTCAAGATTTACGTCCTCAGGTCTGATATAGGCGTCCGCCTCGATAACTATCGACTGAGATTTTTCGCTCACGTTTTCGCGTACAAACTGATTTATTCTCTCTTTAAACGCGTCAAAATGCTCTCTGTCAACGGTAAGACCTGCGGCAAGCTCGTGCCCACCGTATTTTATGAGAAGGTCGCTGCAATATGTAAGAGCGTCGACGAGGTTTACTCCCTTAACGCTTCGGCCCGAGCCTTTTCCGACGTTGTTTTCATCAAAGGATATAAGTATCGACGGGATCGCAAAGCGTTCGGTTATTCTCGAAGCAACTATTCCGATAACGCCGTGATGCCAATTTTCTTCGGCAAGGACGATAACACGGTCGTTTTCGAAATCGAAGCTTTCCTTTATTTTTTTAGAGGCTTCCTCGATTATACGGTTTTCCTCGGCTTGACGGCGGCGGTTTATTTCGCAAAGCTCCTCTGCCATAACATCGGCGTCGCGCTCCGAGCGTCCAAGGAAGAGCTTTACCGCTTTTTCTGCGCTTTCAATACGTCCTGCAGCGTTTATTCTCGGCGCTATGGTAAAGCTTATCATAGACGAGGTTATATTTTGCGAAGGCTTGTTCTTTTTGTCGTTTTGACTTGCCGCTCTGATAAGAGAGGAAATTCCCATACGGGGCGTTTTATTTAGCATATCAAGTCCCTCGGTAACGAGAAGTCTGTTTTCGTCAACAAGGGGCATTACGTCGGCTATCGTGCCGATCGCCACAAGGTCGATATATTTCTTTACCTTGTCCGAGTTTCCGACAAGTCTTTCTTCTATCGCGCACAGAAGCTTGTAAACTACGCCGACTCCCGCAAGCTCGCAGAAGGGGTATCTGCTGTCGGTACGTCTTGGGTTTACAATAGCGAGAGCCTCGGGAAGCTCTGCAAGACATTCGTGGTGGTCTGTGATCACACAGTCTATACCGAGCGAGGAAGCGAATTTCACCTCATCAAGAGCGGTAACACCCGTATCGACCGTTATCATAAGGGTGATGTTTCTCTCGGCGAACTGCTTTATAGCCTCGTTGTTTACACCGTAGCCCTCGGTACGTCTGCTCGGAATATAATATTCGGGCGAAAGACCAAGCTCGGTAAGATACATATGAAGTATGCTCACAGAGGTTACGCCGTCAACGTCGTAGTCGCCGTATATTACCGTCTTTTCTTTGTTTTCTACCGCTCTGAGTATTCTGTCCACCGCTTTTTCCATATCGGGCATACAGAAGGGGTCGTAGTACGTGCCCGAATTTGCAGAGATAAAAGCCTTTGCTTTTTCGGGGGTGTTCTGACCTCTGTTATATATAAGAAGCGCGGTCAGCACAGATACACCGAGCGCTTCGGCAATATTCTTTATATCGGGGTCCTCAACTGTTTTTTCGGAGCGGAGCTCCCACTTTTTTTCGGTAGATTTTATATTTTCGTTTGTATTTGACATTTATCCTCCGTGTAGTACATAGGTGGTAGGTTTGCTATTTGTAAAAGACGCCCATACCGAATTTACGGGCGTCTTTTGAAGAAACTGAATTTGATTTATATAGGCTCGTTTGTGAGATTATCGAGCGGAGTGCTTGACTGTTTCTCTTTTCCGACCGTTACCGTATAGTCAAGCGCAAGTATGTAAACAGAGTCCCTGAACTTTTCGGAAACGGTGAGTACAAGGGGAAGGGTATCTCCTTCATTTGACGAAGATGCGTTTACCGAAGCTATTATATCCGACGGGGTGATGTATCTGAAAACATCCCCATCTGCCTTGCTTGAAAGGCGTACTGTGATTTCTGCTCCCGTCAAAGCGACCTTGGAATCGGAAGAATATACGATTATGTTTTCGGGAAGAAGAGAAACTGTAAGCTCCTTGATCTCCGAAACCTTTATGCTCACCTCGGCACTTGTTATATCCTCGCCCTCTGCGGTGGTTATCTTGTCAATTCCTGAAGGCTTTAAAATATCTGCCGTGAACGTGCGGTCGGTAAGCTCTTTTGTTTCATCGATCTCGGCAAGATTTATCGAAGATACAGCCTTTACCGCGTCGGGAGAACCTATTATTATCACTTCGGAAGGAGAAACAGAAATATTTTCAGCCCCGAAATATCCGTGCTTACAGTTTACCGTTAAGGGCACTGTTTTCTTCATATACACTGAAAGCCTTACCGTAAGTACGTCTGCGTTTATGGTAACGTTCAGGTTTGGACTGTTTATTTTGTCTCCGTATTTGTCAAGAAGCACTACCTCGGCAGCGACCATCATTTTGTCAGATGCTTTTCCGATATTTGCCGTTCTTATCTTAACTTTGTCTATTGTGTCTATTTCAAGTGTAGGGCCGTACACCGTAACCTTTGTGGCGTTTACACCGGGAGTGCCGAAATAGCAGCCCGAGTCGAGCGACCAGCCGACGAGCTCTATCGAATCCGAGCTTATAGGAAAACTTTCTTCGCTCGGACTGTCGACCTTTACTACTACCGTTTCGATAGTCTGTGAGGTAAGTGTGGTGTTGTCGGGAGTCGTTATCATAACCGAGAGTTTATATTCGCCCGGCTTTGTTATAGAGCTAAGGGAAACCTTTGCCGAAATATCCGAAACGCTTACGTTTTTGAGATCTCTCGAGCTTCCCATAATGGTAACGTTCACCTTGTCTATGCTTATAGACTGAACCACGAGATTGTATGGCTTTATGGACGTACTGTCATATGTTATAGGAATAAGATCGTATGACTGCTCTACCGCCTTTTCGTTTGCGCCTGCGGCGTAAAGCCAGAGGACAAATGCAAGAACGAAAGAAATGCACCAGAGTATCAAGCGCCTGCTTTTTTTATGAGATTTAACTGAGAATTTCAAATGTGCCACCTCCGAACGTCGATTTTTACGATATTCGAGTTTTATCTGTTACGTAAAGATTTTCTTGTTTTGGTTTTTGTGCCTTCGTCCGAAGAAGAATGAATAAGTATGCGGTTGAGCTCGTTTTTAAGCGAAGCGTAATCATATCCGCGCTTAAGATTTCCTTCGAGTGCAGTAGAGATAGTGCCTGTTTCCTCGCTTACTATAATTACAAGTGCATCGCTGTTTTCGCTGATGCCGAGTGCCGCGCGGTGTCTTGAACCGAGATCCTTTACTATGTCATCGCGCTGCGAAAGGGGAAGGAAGCAGCCTGCAGCGTAAAGACGTCCGTCTCTTATAATAACTGCGCCGTCGTGAAGGGGAGCTCCCTTGAAAAATATGTTTCTGATAGCATAGTCGGAAAGCTCTGCGTCAATCACCGTTCCGCTCTTTATATGCTCACCGAGCTTGGTCGAACGCTCTATGACTACAAGCGCACCCGTCTTATCCTCGGACATCTTGAGAGCGGCGTCGCATATCTCTTTGATCGCTTCGGTCAGCATAGTCTGATTTCTCGCATCGGTAATGTTTCGGATACCTTTCATAGGCTCTCCGCCCACCTTTTCAAGAGCACTTCTCAGCTCGGGCTGGAAGACAATGAAAAGAGCGATAAATCCGAATTGGAAGAGATTTTCAAGAAGAAATGTAACTGCGGTGAGGTTAAAGAGATTGCAAATGAACTGGAATACGACGAGTATTCCTACACCGACAGCAAGCTTTCCCGCTCTTCGTTCCCTGAGAAAGTCGATTGCGACGTAGAGAATCACGGTTACTATGGCAATGTCAAAGAAATCTTTTATTTCCATTGCTTTTATTATCTGTAAATATGAACTAAAAAACTCTTTCATATTGGTTCTCCGATTATCGTGGTTTGTGGTTTAGTTAGGGAATACGATAGGCGAGTGCGAGCATATTCCTACGCCGCTTAAAATCTTTTTTGACAGAGTGCTTCGCGTTTTCTTCTGCACCTCGCTTACACGTTCGTTAAAGAGCATTATCGCGGGAGCATAATTCTTTTCGTATTCTTCAAGCTCCTCTGTGAGATTTTTAAGTGATACCGAGCGCTCTGCGAATAGCTTTTCGCTTGAATTTGCCTTCTCCATAAGAACGGATATTTCAAGGTCGATAATGATATTAAGATCGAAAAGCTCCTGCATATTACAGGTCTCTTCAACGGCAAATTTTTGCTTTTCAACAGAGAGATCGTTTGCAAAAAAGAAGATGAGTCCGTAAAGACGCTCGTATATATCTATGTGCTTGCGTGTCAGGGCGGCTATAGTTTCTGCAGATTCGGCAGTATTTTTCAGTAAAAGTCGGTAGCTTTCGCGCTTTGAAAAAATGACTACGGTCAGACAGCCTACCATAAGCACAGCGGACGGGATTATCAGCGTCCAAGGCATAAAAAATCATCTCCTCTCGTATTTGCAATACTTCTATAAATAACATTATATAATATTATAACCGCCGTGTCAACAGAATTTTGAAAAATATTGATTAAATATTAAATAAAATTGAAGATACTTTGAGCTGTGGGTGTATATAAACGCGACTGCCGAGCGTTAAACAGGAAAATAAAGTGAAAAACACTCAAAATTTGCAAAAAAGATAAAAAAATCGAAAAAATCTCTTGACAAATCGATCGAAATGTGGTAAACTCGATGTACCTCTGCGGAGAGGGCTTGGTTTTTTGCGCATAAAATTGTGCTTTTCCGGGATGCACACGCGAGGTCTATTAAGCTCCGTTTGAGGGAGGTAAAATCTATGAGCTCTTACGTCGATAAGCGGATCGGCGCTTGCGGGCTCAAAATCAATTAGGAGGTGCCGACTTGAGAGTAAAAATCACATTAGTATGCAGTGAATGCAAGCAGAGAAACTACAATACTATGAAGAACAAGAAGAATGACCCGGACAGACTCGAAATGAATAAGTATTGCCGCTTCTGCAGAAAGCACACTTTGCATAAGGAATCTAAGTAGGAGGTTATTATGGCAGACATGAACAAAAAAGACGCCGCAACCGCCGAAAAGTCAAAAAAGGCAGCCGCTGCCAAGAGAGAAAAAGAACTCAAAAAAGCGGAAAAGGCTAAGGTTAAGGCTGAAAAGAAGGCAAGGAAAGCAAATTCGGCAGGATTTTTCCGCAGCGTAATAGCTGAGAGAAAAAAGATCACATGGTACGGCGGAAAGGTAAGTGTTCAGTCAACACTTGCAGTTCTCGTAACTATGGTCGTTATTGCCGCTATTATCGGTGGAGTAGACTGGCTTCTCGGTCAGGGAGTAGACCTTGTGTCTAAGATTCCCGAGCTTCTCTGATAAGCAGAGCCGATAATCTATAAGGATCGTCTGTGCAGACCGACGCTGCGCAAGACGTGCCGCGAGCGCAGTGATTGTATGCTCGGAAACAAAATACGTCGGAGAAAAGGGTAAGTGAATCATACATTATGGCAGAAAGCGGATATATTGATGAACTCAGTGAGATGAGATGGTATGTCATCCACACGTATTCGGGATATGAAAATAAGGTAAAAAGCAATCTCGAAAAAATAGTCGAAAACCGTGGACTTCAGGAAATGATAACAGATATTTGCATTCCTGTTGAAAAGGTAATTGAAAACGACGGTGAAACGACAAAAGAAGTCGAAGTAAAGATATATCCTTGCTACGTTCTCGTTAAAATGATAATGACAGATCTTACTTGGCACGTCGTACGCAACATAAACGGTGTTACAGGATTCGTCGGTCCCGGATCGAAACCGGTTCCCCTTTCAAACGAAGAGGTTGCTTCAATGGGTATTGAAGTGTCTGAAACCGTAAGCGCTCACTTCGTTAAGGAGCTTCCTTACAACGTAGGCGACAGCGTAAAGGTAACAGGCGGCTCATTCAGCGGCTTTATCGGAACTGTAAGCTCGATATCTGACGACAGAACACGTATTATGGTTATGCTTAATATGTTCGGACGTGAAACGGCAGCAGAAATAGATGCCGATTCTCTTGAGCTTTTAACATTCTAAATTAAAAGCTAAAAAACAAAATAATAATTTGCAGCGCAGAGTCGGACAAAAAGTTCGTGGCGCAAAATGTGGGAGGAAGAAAATTTTTTCTCATTCTTCCGTCGTATAACCACATCGGAGGTGTTATTACTATGGCAAAGAAAATAGCAGGTTACATTAAACTTCAGCTTCCCGCCGGCAAGGCAATGCCCGGTCCGCCCGTTGGACCCGCACTCGGTCAGTACAGTGTTTCTATTCCTAACTTCACAAAGGAATTCAACGAGCGCACAAAGGCACAGGCAGGTCTCATTATTCCTGTAGTTATTACAGTATATGCAGACCGTACTTTCACATTCATCACAAAGACTCCGCCCGCAGCAGTTCTTATCAAGAAGGCTGTAGGTCTTGAATCGGGATCAGGCGTTCCCAACAAGACAAAGGTTGGCAACATAACCAAGGCACAGCTCAGAGAGATCGCAGAGCTCAAGATGCCCGACCTTAACGCGGCATCGGTAGAAGCTGCTATGAGCATGATAGCAGGAACAGCGCGCAGCATGGGCGTTGTAGTTGTTGACTGAGAAGGAGGAAATATACGATGGCTATAAAAGGTAAAAAGTATCAGGACAGCGCAAAGCTGTATGAAAGAGCTAAGCTTTACGACAAGGCAGACGCTATTGATCTCGTATGCCAGACAGCTAAGGCTAAGTTTGATGAAACAATAGAAGTTCACGTTCGTCTCGGCGTTGACTCCCGTCACGCAGACCAGCAGGTTAGAGGCGCTGTTGTTCTTCCTCACGGAACAGGTAAGACAGTTCGCGTTCTCGCACTCGTTAAGCCTGAAATGGAAGAAACGGCAAAGGCAGCAGGCGCTGACTATGCAGGTTCAGACGAATACATTGAAAAGATCCAGAAAGAAAACTGGTTCGAGTTTGACGTTATCGTTACAACTCCCAATATGATGGGTGCTATCGGTCGTCTCGGTCGTGTGCTCGGTCCTAAGGGACTTATGCCTAACCCTAAGTCCGGTACAGTTACAATGGATATTGCACGTGCAGTAAGCGAAGCTAAGGCAGGTAAGATCGAATACCGTCTTGACAAGACCAACATTATCCACTGTCCTATCGGTAAGGCTTCCTTCGGAGCTGAAAAGCTTAATGAAAACTTCGACACTCTTCTCGGAGCGATCATCAAGGCTAAGCCCGCAGCAGCTAAGGGTCAGTACATCAAGAGTTGCGTTCTTGCATCTACAATGGGCCCCGGAGTAAAGGTTAACTATTCCAAGCTCGGTTAATTTAATTAAGTTTGAAAGGGGGTTACATTTTTCTGTAACCCCCTATACTTATTATTAGGTAATACCTCACAATTTTGCTGAAAGGTCGCAGTTTTACAATGGCGAAAAAGAAAAAAGAGATAGCTGATACACAAAAAAGTGAATTAGAGAAAAAAGAGCTGAGTAAGCTTAAAATACTTGACGGTATGACCGCGTATATAATATCTCTCGTTCTTTTTGCACTTGCATACGTATGGGGAACAGACTACATCGGTATTTGGGCGCTATATATTGCGGCGGCTCTGTCGATAGGCGCTGTGGTAGTGCTTACAAAGATAACGGGACTTAAGTTTTCGTCGGTTTGTAAATTTACCTCTCCGAAAAAAAGCGAGATAGTAGGCTGTGCGCTTACTCTTGCGGCAGCTTTTATGATCTCGATGCCGCTCATACTTTTTTCCCATCTGATAGCACCGAACCTTGCGGTAACTTCGTTCAATATATATTCGGTGGTAGGTGAAAAAGGCGGCACGTTCGTTGTTATTTTACTTGTGGTACTCCTTGCGGTGTTTGAAAATCTTCTTTTTGACGGGTATATATACTCGCGCTTCAAGGGTATAAAAAATGTGCTTGTCAGAGCACTCCTGATGTCGATTATGGCATCGCTTCTTCGCCTTGATATTTACGCGCTTGCGACTGTGTTTGTTATGTCTGTTGCCTCTTTTGCGGTACGAAAAGCGAGCGACAGTCTTTCTCTTGCGCTTGTCATAAGACTTTTCGAGGTGTCATTCGTAATGGCTATGACAAACGTTTCGGCGACAGCGTCCGAGCTTTTGGGAAATTCTATGGGAGCTGTTCAGGTTACGGGACTCTCAGTGATCTTCCTCGGTATCGCTATACCTGCTGTGGCAGGAGCCTGTGCTGTCTTCGGAAAGCTTAAAAATAACGGAAAAATAATAGGATTTCTCTCAGGTGTTCTGTCAATAGTGCTTATTGCTATGGGCTGCGGAATATCCTCACTTTAAATTTGAAAATTCCCCGAAATCTCGGGATAATTATATACAAGTATTGCTTTTTGAAAGGTTGGTAAGCTTTATGGAATATATTATACACGGCTATGAGCCTAAAAGACTTTTTGAGATCTTTGAAGAGATAAGCGCGATTCCGCGCGGCTCGGGAAATGAAAAGGGAATAGCCGATTATATCTGCGCATACGCTGAAAAGCTCGGCCTTTTCTGTATTCGCGATGAAGTAAACAACGTTTTTGTGCGCAGAAACGCAGGAAAAGGCTACGAAAACTCTCCTGCGGTGCTTCTGCAGGGACATACCGATATGGTCTGCGAGAAAAACGCATCGACCGTTCACGATTTTACCAAAGACCCCTTGAAGCTCCGTGTAAAAGACGGATTTCTCTCGGCGGACGGCACTACACTCGGTGCAGATGACGGAGTTGCCGTCGCGATGATGCTCGCGCTCCTTGAGCTTGACGAGGATATGCCTATGCTCGAATGTCTTTTCACAGTCAGCGAGGAAACTTCTCTTCTCGGCGCGGAGGCCTTTGATTATTCTGTCGTTAGCGCAAGAAAAATGATAAATATGGACTCGGAGGGCGAGGGAATCGCAGTTGTTTCCTCTGCGGGCGGTGCAGATGCCTCTTTTACCGTTTCGACAGACCGAGTAAAATGCACAGAGCGCCCGATAAAGATAACCGTTACAGGACTTGCGGGCGGACATTCGGGAACTGATATTTCGACCTGTAGAATGAACGCTAATCGCGTAATGGGCAGAATTCTTGCAAAACTTTATGAAAAAACGCCCTTCAATCTTACCTCGATAAAGGGCGGAAACATGAAGAACGCGATCGCGCGCGAGTGCGTCTCGGAAATCGTTGTGCTCGATAAAAACGAGGTCGAAAACGAGCTTGAAATGATCCGCAAGGAGCTTGCAGATGAGGTCTGTGCTGAGGATAGCGGACTTAAAATTTACCTTGACAAAGGTAAAATTTGCGATAAAATGCTCACGTATAAGGACACGTCCAAGGTGATAAATCTTCTGACTCTTGCGCCAAACGGAGTGTATGCTATGTCGAGCGATTTCGAAGGACTTGTGCGCACCTCGTGCAACTGCGGAGTCGTCGAGGGCGACGAAAATGAGATCAAGGTTTGGGTAAAGACAAGATCGTCCTGCAGCTCGGAGCACGACGCTCTTCTTAGAGTTCTCACACGCCTTGGAAAAGCGCTTGACGCTCCTTGTGAGATAAGCGGAATGTACGAGTCTTGGGATTTCTGCAAAGATTCGGAAATTGCAGGGCAGTTTGTTGAAGCCTTTAAGGACCTTTTCCCCGATTCGGGAATCGAGCCGAAAACGGCGGCTATCCACGCAGGACTTGAATGCGGAACTATAATTTCACGTCTTGGCACTTGCGATACTATCGCAATCGGACCTAACGTGTATGATATTCATTCACCCGATGAGCGCCTCGACCTTGCAAGTCTTGAACGCTTCTGGAAACTTGTTCTGAAGCTTATTAAGGCTTAAACCCTTTTTGAAAAAAAGGGTTTAAGAATCCCAAAAACTTTTCTGAAAAAGAATTATATTTTTTAGCAAAGTTTTGAGGATTTTCAAGGAACTTTTTCAAAAGTTCCTTGAATGGGGATTGGGGTGAAACCCCAAGAAAAGGAGAAAAACATGAAAATAATTATTGTGGGCGGAGGTTCGGTAGGAATCTCGCTTGTAGGACAGCTGCAAAACGAAGGACACGATATTACGGTAATAGACAGTAGCTCGCGAGTCATAGAGCAGATAAGCAATACTTATGACGTTATCGGATACGTAGGAAACGGAGCGACCCTTGATGTGCTTCGCTCGGTCGGAGTAGAGAGCTGCGACCTTCTGATAGCTACAGCAGACTCGGACGAGCTCAATCTCCTTTGCTGTCTTGCCTCTCATAAGCTTGGTGCAAAGCACACGATAGCGAGAGTAAGAAATCCCGAATATGCGGGACAGCTTTACGAGCTGAAAGACGATTTCGGACTTTCAATGACGATAAATCCCGAGCGTGCGGCAGCAGCGGAGATCGCGCGCGTGCTCAGATTTCCTTCGGCTACAAGCGTTGAAATCTTTGCCAGAGGAAGAGCGGAGCTTGTTTCCTGCCGCGTGCCGTCGGGCAACGTTCTCGTCGGAATGCGCCTCAGTGAGCTTTTTGCAAAGCTTGGCATCACAGTCCTTATATGCGCGGCAGAGCGTGGCGGGGAGGTCTTCATTCCGGGCGGTAATTTCGTAATAAACGAGGGAGATAACCTCTATATTACGGGCGCTCCGAGAGATATTGCAAAGGCGTTCAAAAAGGCGGGACTCTACTCTAAGACCGTAAAAAGCGTGATGATAACAGGCGCGGGTACTATCACCCACTACCTTGCGGACGAGCTCAGCGGATACAATATTGACATAAAGATCATAGAAAAAGACAAAAACCGCGCGGAAGCTATGGCAAAAACACTTCCTAAAGCGGTCGTTCTTCACGGAGATGCCTCGGACCACGAGCTTCTTTCCGAGGAAGGAATAGAAAAGACAGACGCTTTCGTGGCTCTTACAGGACTTGACGAGGGTAATATCCTTTCTGCGCTTTACGCAAAGAGAAAGGACGTACATAAGGTAATAGTAAAGGTAACGAGCGACAATCTTTTCTCTATGTTCAAGGGCAAAGAGCTTGAAACTATCGTTTCTCCGAAGCTCGTTACGATAAATGAAATTCTCAGATACGTGCGCGCGCTTGCGGCAAGCGATTCGGACAAAAACGTACTTTCGCTGTATAAAATAGTCGGCGGAAAGGTTGAAGTACTCGAATTCGAGGCCGGCGAGGATATGACAGAGCTTGTGAACACTCCCCTGAGCGTTTTGAAGCTCAAGAAGAACGTTCTTGTAGCGTGTATAGTGCGAAACGGAAAGGCACTTGTTCCCAAAGGCTCGGACTCTATAATGCCGGGCGATAGCGTTCTTGTTGTAACGGCAAATCAGCGGATCGTGAGCCTTGAGGATATACTTGCAGAGTGATTTCGGACAGATTTTTAAAGACTGTAAATTTTCAAAAAGAAGAGATGTAATATGAATAGAAAAATGATTTCATATGTTTTGGGACGCGTTTTTCTTGCCGAATTTTTTCTTATGATACCGCCTGTGATCGTCGGTCTTATATATAAAGAAAGCGAGGCGTGGTCCTTTGCTTTACCGATGGTTATACTTCTTGCGGCGGGGCTGATATTCGGTATGAAAAAGCCGCAAAACACGGTAATATACGTCCGCGACGGATTTTTTATCGTTGCAGCTGCGTGGATATTTATGGCTCTTGCAGGAGCTGTCCCCTTTTATCTGTGCGGACATTTTGAGTCTGTATGGGACTGTATTTTCGAGATGGTATCCGGCTTTACAACAACGGGTGCGACCGTGCTTAAGGACCCCGGAGCTCTGCCGAAATGTATTCTCTTTTGGAGGAGCTTTTCGCACTGGGTAGGCGGAATGGGAGTTCTTGTATTCGTCCTTGCGATAATGCCGATGTCAGACTCTATGCATATAATGAGAGCCGAGGTGCCCGGCCCTGTTGTCGGTAAGCTCGTGCCGAAAATACGCAAGACAGCGATAATTCTTTATGCAGTATATGCTGTAATGACCCTTATACTTATAGTACTGCTTTGCGTAGGAGATATGCCGCTCTACGATTCCATATGCCACGCTTTCGGAGCAGCAGGAACGGGCGGATTTTCTATAAAAACAGAGGGTATTTCTTATTATAACAGCGCGTACATAGATGTAGTACTTTCGATATTTATGCTGTTGTTTGGAATCAACTTCAATCTTTTTTACTTTATACTCATAAAAAAGGCAAAAGAGGCTTTTAAAAGCGAAGAATTAAGATGGTATATCATAATTGTTGCCTTAGCTACTCTCGCCATAGCGGTAAATATTTTGGATCAATATGAAAATATATCAGTAGCATTAAGGTATGCTTTCTTCCAAGTTTCCTCGATAATAACAACAACAGGATACGGAACTGCCGATTTTGCACTTTGGCCTGCATTTTCACAAAGTATTCTTGTTATGCTTATGATAATCGGTGCGTGCGCCGGTTCTACAGGTGGCGGACTCAAGATTAGCAGAGTTATCTTGCTGTTTAAGACTTTTGCACAGGAAATGAAGCATTTATTGCATCCGAGAGCGGTAACCACAGTACGTCTTGAAAATTCAGCTGTCGATAATTCTATTGTCAGAAATACTTTGGTTTATTTCTCTTTGTATGTTTTTATAACGATAATATCAACTCTGATAATATCGCTTGACGGGTTTGATTTTACTACCAATATTACCGCAGAGATTGCCTGCTTCAATAATATCGGCCCCGGACTCGGAATGGTCGGACCGGTGGGTAATTTCTCGGCGTATTCGCCTCTTTCCAAGATGGTTCTGACCTTCAATATGCTTCTCGGACGTCTTGAAATATTCCCGATAATAGTATTTTTCTCCCCGGGCTCGTGGAAGAAGAACGTTAGATGATAAAAATTCACACAAAAAATCGGCAGAAGAATTGCTCTTCTGCCGATTTTGTGTTTTATAAATGTATTTTATTTCAACTTTCTCGGGGTGTCAATAATCCCTGCGAGATAGTCAAGCGAAACGTTGTAGTATTTTGCCAAAATAACCATACGATCAAACGGAATAGATCTTTTGCCGTTTTCATATTGTGCGTAATACGATTGGCTTGTACCTATAATTTTTGCAATTTCTTCCTGACTTTTGTCAGCATCTTCCCTAAGATCTCTTAATCTTTGATATACGTTCATTTTCTCACCCTGTTTTTTTAGAAATTATAACACAAATGAACTAAAAGGGGTTGACTTTAGTTCGTATGTGAACTATAATGTACTTAGTTCACTTCTAAACTGCAAAGAAAGGCAAGTAAAATGAAACAAACACTTGATAAGTTATGGGACGAATATCTTTCGGACAAATGTGCCGAGATGGATACAGACAAGGAAAGAGAGCTTACGAGAAAAACGGGAGAGCTGCACGAGCAGCTAAACGCTTTACTCGGTAAAGAACAGAGTGAAGCTCTGGGTAAATATATTGATGCGATATATGATATGGAAGCTCTCTTTATAAAAAAGGCGTTTTTCAAGGGGTGTGAGTTTGCCCTTTCGTTTTTGCTCGAGGCAGGGAGCTTAGGGAAATTAGAAAACTGAGCAACGCACTTGTAGGGGGCGGCGCCTTCGACGCCCCGCTTTGTATAAACCATTGTGCAAGCGGGAGGAGCAAGCCCCTCCCCTACGGCGATATAATAAAGGGCGATCGTAGTTTGTTATTTTAAATAAGTCAGTGATTCACAAAAAAAGGACAGAGAACACAGCGTTTCTCTATCCCTTTTTTGAAGTATACATATTGAGAAATATGCTTTCGGTTTTTACGAATACATTGAATTTGTCTTCATATAATCGTAAATCATTTTTCCGTGATTTTGTTCTTCCTTCTGAATGTGGTTGATGGTATTTCTCACGTTCGTGTCGCTGAATTCAAAGACACAGGTGTCATAAAGATGAGAAGCGTGCTTTTCTCCTGCCAGAAGGTCGCTGCAAAGGAAGCAGTCGTCCTTTTTCTCGGGAGTTTCAGTACTGTTGTAGGTCGCCGTGAAGGTCGTCGGACAGCTTGTGCCGCCGCCCGAACCCTGCGAGCTGCTGCCCGACTCGATAGAGCTCAGAGTGTTAAGATGCTCTCTTTCTACCTGTGCGATACAGGAGAAAAGATTTTTGAGCTGTGCATCGTGTGCAGTCTGCGAATGACGTGTGTATTTGTCAATACAAAGCTGCTCCTCGTCCTTCATATCCTTCAGTAAGTCTTTTTCTTTTTGCGTAAGTTGCATAAAAATCACCTCGAGGATATTATTGCACCAAAATTTGCAAATTATCCGCGAGGTGAGATTTTTTATTTATTTTTTATCGATAATATTAAATATTTTATACTTTTTCTTCAGCTTTCCGAAATAAAGCAGAGCAAGCTGAGAAAGAAGATAGTCAAATACGACGATCGTGATATTCGAAAGCACTATGACTGCGACGTACACCCACCACTCGGGGTTCATAGAAGGGAAGAGTATAAACTTCCAGATAAGAGTAAGGATCACGACTGCCACGTTTGTCGCTGCTATTTTTATAGTCCACGAGATAAGAGGTCGAAATCTCTCGCATACGAGCTTGAGTATCGGATATATTCCCACGAATACCGCAAATATCAGGGGGGCGAATTTCGCAGGAGCTATCATCATAGAAAGAAGTGAGGTTACGAGCCATACGGCACTTGCCGACTTAAGACCAAGCTCGAGAGCCGCCCAAAAAACTGTGATAGATGCCGCCGCCGCGAAGGTAAGATCAAGGTCGCCGAGGATAGATCCAAGGCAGAGAAGTGCGCTTCCCATAGCCGAGAGAAGAGCGTTAAGTACGATAACTTTCGTTTTTTTCATAAAAACCTTCCTGTGATTGTTTGGAAAAACTGCGTTCAGGCCTACATACAGCCGATAAGATCGCCGCCGCACATTTCGCACATACAGTCGGCGCAGATAAGACCTGTGCACATACTACACAGCGCATCGTCAGACGATGATGTGTTTGCCCTGCGGTACTGCTGTCCGTAGGAGCTGCTTCTGCTTTTCAGCTCGTTAAGTGCGCTACGGTATTCCTCGTTGTTTGGGTCAAGGTAGCAAGCCGTTTCAAAAAGACGGGTAGCATCGTAAAAATATCCTCTCTGCATAAGCAGACAGCCCTTGAGGAAGTGCCATTCTGCATTTCGCGCCGATTTCGGCAGGGCGTCGAGCCGTATAGTCGCCTCGTTATACTGTCCCGAATTTATAAGTATTCGTATGTCTTTGAGCGCACCGTCGTACGAAGCGTCCGAATAGTCTGTGCTGCCGTAATATCCCGAGGAAGAGCTTCCCGAGGAGCGTGAATTTGCGCGCGAGCGTCTTATTTCCTCGTAGGCTTCGTTTATTTCCTTCATTTTTTCTTGCACAAGGTCGGCAAGAGGATTGTTTACGTAATTGTCGGGGTGATATTTTCGCGCAAGCTCACGGTATGCTTTTTTGATTTCCTCGTCGCTTGCGTCGCGCGACACACCGAGAACCTTGTAAGGATCGTTCATTTTAGAGATAACCTTTCTGATTTTGAGTTATATAATAATATTACGGTAAATTACGCTTTTGTGCAGTCTTTGCAGTCCTTTTTGTATAAAATGCGGTGTATGACATCGGGCATACCGATATATAATATGTTTTGTATTATATTAAATATCCCGACGTCGCCTATCTCAAGCAGGTCAAATGCTTTTTCGCTTTCGGAAAGCTCGAGCTTAAGTGCCATTTCGATGTTTTCTTTAAAGGACTGCGAGGAGGTGTCCTCCCCTGAAAGAATAAAAGGATTGTAGCTGCCGTTTTTTCTGTCCTTTTCGATGTCATCAAGCGCGTCGGCAATATATATCCAGCGTCCGACTCGGTAGCCAAGCTCATACATACAGCGTCGATCGGACTCTTTTTTCACCGATGCGGAGAAGACCTCGGCAAGAAGCTCACCAAAGATACTCGCACACTCGTAAACGCTTTCGCGTCTTTCCTTTTCGCAAAGTGAAAGAGATGCAATTTTTTCTTTTATTATATCGTCTATCGCCGAATATCCTGCGCGCAGTACCCTTTTTCGCGCGCGTGCGGCAAAGGGAAGGGCGAACGCAGACGATATTTTTTTGCTAAATTTTTCGTCCTTGTCGGTCTTGTCGTCAAGAAGCTTGTAATATACGAGCAAAATTGCGGCATCTGCGACAGCCTGCATATTTTCGCCGCCGTCGATGACTCTGCGCTTTCTCAGCGGGTGGGCAAGACAGCGCTTTTTCTTAAAGGATATATTTTCAATGTCGGTAAAAGCGAGCGAAAAAAGCGCGGGTAAAACGAAATCGTAGCTGAGAGAGAAGGTCATAAAAGGACTTCTCTTTTTTATATGGTGGCAGAGCCCGCAGTAAACGCTTCTATACAGCTCAAATTCTTTTACTCTCAGCTCAGGCGTAAGTGCTTTTACATATCCGAACATAAGCGTAGCTCTCCTTAAGTATCATAATAATCCATTATACCATATATAAATTGGCTTGTAGATAAATTTTTTGTAAATTTGTGTACGTTTTTGCGTTAATTTACGGTAAATAACTTTGAAATAAAAATAAATACCTCAAAAATAATTAAAATCTTGTTGACAAAAATAATAATAGATGTTATAATCAAAATACATATGCGAAAGCTTTGTTTGCTAAAGAAAGGAAAAATAAATATGAAAAAAATCGCTTTGATACTTGTTTTTGCGCTTGCTATTATGACGCTTGTATCGTGTGGCTCCGATAAGACTACCGACGAGGACGATATCAAGCTTGAGGACCTTCTCGGAAAAGAGGATGACGGAAAAGACGACGAAAACAAACCAAAGGACAATATAAAGTACGGCTGTGTATATGAGAACTATACATACAATCTTTACGTAGACGATAACTATATCGAAATAACTAAGTATGATTTCACTGTAAACGAGGCAGAGGACGATGCTGCTGAAGCTTCTGAGGATGAAGAAGAGGTAAAGACGATAGACCTCGTAATTCCCGACAAAATAGACGGAGTACAGGTCAAGAAGATCGCAAGAGGCGCTTTTGAAAGAAACACACTTCTTGCTTCGGTCGTAGTTCCCGAGGGAGTTACAGAGATTGCGGCAGAGGCATTCTGGTACAGCTACTCTCTTGAAAGTGTTCAGCTTCCTTCTACGCTCTCAACACTCGGCGAAAGAGCATTCGCATACTGCTCCGCTCTTACAGCACTTGAGATCCCTGTAAGCGTTACAGAAATTCCCGCAGGGCTTTGCACAGAGTGCAGCGCTCTTGCAGACCTCACGCTTGGCGCAAAGGTTGCATCTATCGGCGAAAACGCATTTGCATACTGCACAGCACTTACCGAGGTTGAATTTGGCACCTCGCTTACAACAATCGGCGCAGGCGCGTTCAAGTGGTGTGTATCTCTTACAAAGGCTGATATTCCCGCGAGTGTAACGACGGTTGGCGAGGGTGCATTTGATAACTGCACGTCGCTTGCAAAATAAAACATTCAAAATATAAGGTCGGGATATTTCTTCCCGACTTTATTTTTTACGAGCGTTAATCTGTATTACCGAAAGGAAAATAAGATATGAAAAAGAATGTTAACGAGCCGATCCTTCTTTCCCCGATTTGTAAAGACATAATTTGGGGCGGAAACAGACTCGCACGCGAATTCGGAAAAGGAAACGGCGCGGACGAGCGAATTGCTGAAACGTGGGAGCTTACCGTCAGAGCTGACGCTACGAATATGATCGCCAGCGGCGAGCTTTCGGGAGCGCCTCTCTCCGAGCTTTACGGTACGGAGGATTTTCCCGTACTTATAAAGTTTATTGACGCCGAAAAGGATCTTTCGGTGCAGGTTCACCCCGCCGATGAGTATGCACGCGAAAACGAGGGCGACCTCGGCAAAACTGAAATGTGGTACGTCGTAGATGCAAGACCGGGCGCACAGCTCGTTTACGGACTGCGCGAGGGCGTGAGCAAAGATGATTTTAGAAAAGCAGTCAAAGAAAACAAAATAGATGAGTGCCTGAACTACGTTGACGTTCACAGCGGCGACGTTTTCTTTATCCCCGCAGGCTGTGTTCACGCAATAGGCGCAGGAATACTTATTGCCGAGATACAACAGTCTTCTAACGTTACCTACCGCGTGTATGACTATGACAGAGGCAGAGAGCTCCATATAAAAAAGGCGCTTGACGTTATAGAGCTTCGTACACAGAGCGAAATTGACAAGATAAGATATTCGTGTGCGGATAAAATCAGCGATGAGCTTCTTGCTGACTGTGATATTTTCAGAGTTGAAAAGAAAAGCAGTGCAATTTGTAAGGAAATTGAAGGAAAATGTGATAAATTCCGCCACTTGCTTGTTATTTCGGGTAAGGGTAAAGTGGGTGCACTCAACGTGCACGCGGGCAGCAGCGTCCTTTTACCGATATGGAGCGATAGAGTAGCCCTTGACGGTAATTTTGAGTTTATTTTAACACTCGTAAAATGATTTTTATACCTCATATTCTGTCTTTTGGAAAAATGCGGAATGTGGGTTAATTTTTATTGTTTTTTTGATAGGCAGTATGTACAAAAGTAATACTCACAATTTAAGCAAATCGCCAAAATAATTTATAATTGAAAGAAATTCACGAAATCTTATTGAAAAAAAAGCGTTTATGTATTAAAATATACTGTACACTTATAACGTGCCGACACGTATCTGCACGTAAAATTCATTAAATTCATTAGATGGAGGAAAAATAATGAAAAAACTACTTTCATTTCTGCTCGTGTTATCAATGATAGCATCGATTTTCGTGACAGTACCGATTTTTGCTGCCGGCGAACCGACTCTTAAATTTGATAGCGTAGAGGCAGAAAAAGGCGAAACGGTATACTTGGAGTTGTCATTAGAGAACCCTGATGAAATCGGCATATACGCTATAAATGTCAACATCAAGTATGACAAGACCGCTTTGACGCTTGCCACAAGAAAGGCAACTTCCAAAGATCCTGTAGGTCAGAAAAACCTCTCTGAGCTCTTCACTGACTTTACAAACGGCATCTCCCCCCTGTGGCTGGGTGAGGAAGAAGATATTACAGAAGGCGGTCCTTTGGGATCATTTGCTTTCACTGTTGCAGAAAATGCAGCACCCGGCGACTATAAGATTGAGATTGTAGTATTGTGCGTTAACAACCTTGCTGAAGAAGATGTTGAGGTTGCCACAGTACCTGGTACAATCACCGTTAAGGGCGATTCTTACAGCAACTGCGTAGACGCAAACGGCAATCCTCTCAATCCGTATTTTGTGAACGGCAACATCTGGACCGAAACAGACGGCGCAATTAAGCCGGCAGTAGGTGCGATGGAAAACTTCCTTCTCTTTGATAATGCTCTCACAGTAAACAGAGTAGAAGCTACCTTCAAAGACCTTCCACATAACTACGACGGCAACACCAGAAACGGTATCGTATTTGCTCTTTCTGATATTGACGGCGACCACGAGTTTGGTATGGACTCCGCTGACGTAAGCTACTGGTTCGCATGTATCAGTGGTTACGGTGAAATACAGCTTATAAAAATGGGCGAGTGGAATCCTTATCTAACTGCTAACCCTGCAGACCTTGGTATTGACGTTTTTAGTGGTGTTACACTTGCAGTTGAATGGAATGCAGATGGTAATATTAAGGTATTTGCAAACGGAGCTCTCGCTATTGAAACCAATCAGGGACCTCTCACAGGCAACCTCTACGGTATACTTATGAGAAGCTGGTCTAATACTGAGGGCGGCGGTTTCGCACACGCACATACCGTTACGTCTTTCGTAGCAGGCGGCGCACTTGCAACTCCTGAAAAAGTAGAAGTTACTGTTGATCCTGTAGAAGGTGGAACAGTTACAGGCGCAGGCGACTACTACCTCGGCCAGCAGGTAACTCTTACCGCAACACCTGCGGACGGATATAACTTTGGCGGTTGGTATGAAAACGGCGTGCTCATTTCTGATGCCGGCGCAACCTATACATTCAAAGTAACACAAGCTCGTGATCTTACTGTTAAGTTTACCACGAAAACATATACAGTTACTGTAACACCCGGAGAAAACGGAACAGCTGAAGGCGCAGGAGAATACGGTGAAGGCGCAAGCGTAACATTAACAGCAAAGCCCGCTGCAGGCTACAAGCTTGTCGGTTGGTTCGAAAACGGTTCATCTACACCTGTAAGTACAAGTACAAACTATACATTTACAGTAACGGCAGACCGTACACTTACAGCAATATTTGAAAAGATAACGTCTTATTCTATCGCTGTGGACGGCGACGGAAATCTTCTTAAACCCTACTTCGTAAGTGGCAACATTTGGAGCGAGGCAGACGGCGCAATTAAGCCTGCACCAGGTGCGATGGAAAACTTCATTCTCTTTGATAATGCTCTCGCAATCAATAGAGTAGAAGCTACCTTCAAAGACCTTCCTCATAACTACGACGGCGACACCAGAAACGGTATCGTATTTGCTCTTACTGATATCGACGGCGACCACGCTTTTGGTATGGATGCCGCTGACGTAAGCTACTACTTCGTATGTGTCAGTGGCTACGGTGAGGTACAGCTTATACAGATGGGCGCAGGCAAGAGCTGGACAAATTATACAACAGGCGGTTCTGTTGATGTCGCTAGTGACGTTACACTTGCAGTCGAATGGGATGCAGAGGGTAATATCAGAGTATTTGCAAACGGAGAACTCCGTATTGAAAAGAAAGTCGATGATATGCTCACCGGTAAGCTTTACGGTGTGCTTATGAGAAGCTGGTCTAATACTGAGGGCGGCGGTTTCGCACACCAACACACCGTTACATCCTTTGTAGCAGGCGGCGCACTCGCAACTCCCGATACGGAAGTAAAGGTTACTGTTGATCCTACAGATGCAGGAACAGTTACAGGTACAGGCAAATACCATATCAACTCTACGGCAACTCTTACAGCAACAGCTAACGCAGGATACAGCTTCGTTGGTTGGTATGATGGCGACGAGCTTAAGTCTTCGGATGCAACATATACGTTCAAGGTAACAGCAGCTTGCAATCTTGTTGCTAAGTTCTCTCAGAATACATATGAAGTTACTGTAACACCCGGAGAAAACGGAACAACTGAAGGAGGCAAAATTTACGCTGAAGGCGCAAGTGCAACAGTAACAGCAACACCTAACACAGGTTACAAGTTTGTCGGCTGGTATAACGGCACAACAAAGGTTTCTGCAGATGCAGCATATACATTCACAGTAGAAGCAGCTATCACTCTTACAGCTAAGTTTGAAAAAGTAGTATATACTGTTCCCGTTGACGGCGAAGGAAATGATCTTAATCCTTACTTCGTAAACGGAGTAACATGGGTTGAAGAAGACGGCAAGCTCAAGATGCCCGCAGGAAATGAATATAGCTTCCTTCTGTTTGACAACACACTCGCAAACAACAGAGTAGAAGCAACAATCACTGCAAACGATCTTCTTGCTAAAGACGGCAGCGACAGAAACGGTATCGTATTTGCTCTTACCGACCACGGTGAAAACGGTGGAGACGGTACATTTAATTATGACGGCAATGACGTAAGCTACTACTGGGCATTTATCAATGACTGGGGTAGTGTAGAAGTTATCGAAATGGGCAAGTATGAGAACTGGAAATGGCTGTCTTCCATAAAGCCGGAAGATGCTGTTAACCTCGAAGCACTTGGCATTGATGTTAAGCAGGGCGTTACACTTGCAGTTGAATGGGATGCAGAAGGCAACATCAGAGTGTTCGCTAACGGTATTCTCGTACAGGAAGTTAAAGATGAAACGCCCCTTACAGGCAAGCTCTACGGTTTACTTGTACGTAAGTGGGGCAACACTCAGACTCCTAATATATATGATGCTCCCGTTACCTCCTTCATAGCAGGCGGCGCACTCGCAACTCCTGACAACGAAGTAAACGTTACTGTTGATCCTACAGAAGGCGGAACATTTACAGGCAACGGCAACTATTACCTCGGCCAGAACGTAACTCTTACAGCAACAGCTAACGAAGGCTATACGTTCGCTGGTTGGTATGAAAACGGCGCACTCGTTTCTTCTGAAGCAACGATCACATTCAAGGCAACAGCAGATCGTAATCTTACTGCTAAGTTTACTAACATCACATACACAGTTACTGTAACACCCGAAGCAAACGGAACAGCTACAGGCGCGGGCAGCTACGGCGAAAACGCAAACGCAACAGTAACCGCAACACCTAACACAGGTTACAAGTTTGCTGGTTGGTTTATTGACGGTGCATCTGAACCTGTAAGTACAGACGCAACCTACACATTCGCAGTAACAGAAAACGTTGATCTTACAGCAAAGTTTGAAAAGGTAACATACTCTATTGCTGTGGACGGCGAAGGAACTGTTCTTAACCCCTACTTTATAAACGGCAATACTTGGACTGAGGCAGACGGCGCAATTAAGCCTGCACCGGGTGCGATGGAAAACTTCATTCTCTTTGATAATGCTCTCGCAATCAATAGAGTAGAAGCTACATTCAGAGATCTTCCGCTCAATAACGACGGCGACACCAGAAACGGTATCGTATTTGCTCTTACTGATATCGACGGCGACCACGCTTTTGGTATGGATGCCGCTGACGTAAGCTACTACTTCGTATGTGTCAGTGGCTTCGGTGAGGTACAGCTTATACAGATGGGCGCAGGCAAGAGCTGGACAAATTATACAACAGGCGGTTCTGTTGATGTCGCTAGTGACGTTACACTTGCAGTCGAATGGGATGCAGAGGGTAATATCATAGTATTTGCAAACGGAGAACTCCGTATTGAAAAGAAAGTCGATGATATGCTCACCGGTAAGCTTTACGGTGTGCTTATGAGAAGCTGGTCTAATACTGAGGGCGGCGGTTTCGCACACACACACACCGTTACATCTTTCGTGGCAGGCGGCGCACTCGCTGAAAAGGATGTAACCGTAGGAATTACTGCTGATTCCGTAGCAGGAACAGCTACAGGCGCAGGCGACTACTACCTCGGCCAGCAGGTAACTCTTACAGCAACAGCTAACCCGGGATATACATTCGTTGGTTGGTTCAAAGACGATGCAACTGAACCTGTAAGTACAGATGCAACATATGAATTCAAAGCAACAGAAGCTTGTAATCTTACTGCTAAGTTTACTAACATCACATACACAGTTACTGTAACACCCGGAGCAAACGGAACAGCTACAGGCGCGGGCAGCTACGGCGAAAACGCAAACGCAACAGTAACAGCAATACCTAACGTAGGTTACAAGTTTGCTGGTTGGTATGATGGAGAAACACAGGTTTCCACATCTGCAACCTACACATTCGCAGTAACAGAAAACGTTGATCTTACAGCAAAGTTTGAAAAGGTAGAATACACTATTCCTGTAGGCGCACAGGGCAATAATCTCAATCCTGTATTCGTAAACGGAGTAACATGGGTTGAAGAAGACGGCAAGCTCAAGATGCCCGCAGGTCCTGAAAACAGCTTCCTTCTCTTCGATACTCCTATTATGAACAAGAGAGTAGAAGCAACAATCGTTATAAACGATAACCTTAATGCTGATGGAAACCACAGAAACGGTATCGTATTTGCTCTTACAGATATCGGCGACGACCGTGAATTCGCTTATGCCGGTACTGACGTAAGCTACTACTGGGCATTCGTTAATGACTGGGGCTGCTTGTCACTCTGGGAAATGGGTGCTAACGGCAGCTGGGGAGAATCATTCTCCGCTGGTGCAGATGTAGATCTCAGCGCACTTGGCATTGATATTACAAAGGGCGTTACCATTGCAGCTGAATGGGATAACAACGGCCACATCTTGGTATTCGCAAACGACTATCTTGTATTTGACGTTGTAGACCCCACACCTCTTACAGGTAATCTCTATGGACTTCTTGTAAACAAGTGGGGCAACACTCAGACTCCTAACACTTACGACGCTCCCGTTACATCTTTCATAGCAGGCGGAGCATTCGCAACAAAGGACGTAAACGTAGAAATTACTGCTGATTCCGTAGCAGGAACAGCTACAGGCGCGGGCGACTACTACCTCGGCCAGCAGGTAACTCTTACAGCAACAGCTAACGATGGATATAAGTTTGTTGGCTGGTTTAACGGAAATACAAAGGTTTCCGAAGAAGCAACCTACACATTCACAGCAGAAGCAGACATTACACTTACAGCAAAGTTTGAAAAGGAAAACGTACACACATGCACAGGCACTAAGGTTCCCGGACAGGGCGCAACATGCACCGTTGACGGTTGGAATGATTACTACGAGTGCTCTTGCGGTAAGTATTTCAAAGATGCTAATGCGACAGCTGAAATAACCGATCTCGACGCTTGGAAGAAGGGCGAAGGTAAGATCGCAGCAGGTCATGACTACGGAACACTCGTAGAAAAAGATCCCGGAAAGCATACTGCTACTGAACTTGTAGACGGTATGGAGGCACACTACTTCTGCGATAAGTGTGACACATACTTCACAGCAGACAAAGAAGCTACAACTAAGGACGCTCTCGTTATAGAGAACGTTCATAACTACAGCACTCAGTACGGTTACCAGACCGCAGAAGGACACGCAAATACTTGCTCCTGTGGCGCTCACGATACTGTTGTTGGTCATAATCCTGACAAACCCGCACCTACCGAAACAGAAAATCAGGTATGTGAAGATTGCGGACACATAATTGCTTTCATGACAGGACACATCCATAAGAATCACCTTACCGAAGTTAAGGCTAAGGATGCAACCTGCACAGAAAACGGTAATACAGCTTACTACGAATGCGAATGCGGCAAGTATTTCGAAGATGCTGATGCAACTAAGGAAATCACCGATAAGAACAGCGTAGTAATC
The DNA here is from genome assembly GCA_045580325.1 of Eubacteriales bacterium. Classification (GTDB taxonomy): domain Bacteria; phylum Bacillota; class Clostridia; order Oscillospirales; family CAG-272; genus SIG672. The sequence continues at coordinate 564 of JAZNNR010000017.1, read as the reverse complement.
AAGGCAGGTCATAACTACGGCGAACTTGTTAATGAAGATCCCGGAAAGCATACTGCTACTGAACTTGTAGACGGTATGAAGGCTCACTACCACTGCGATAAGTGTAACACATACTTCACAGCAGACAAGGAAGCTACAACTAAGGACGCACTCGTTATAAAGAACGTTCACACCTACGGAACCGAATGGGAATACAAGGATGAAAACGGACACGCACATGTTTGCGGCGTATGTGACGCTCATGATACCGTTGTTCCTCATACTCCTAATATCGATAAACCTACCGAAACAGAAGATCAGGTATGTGAAGATTGCGGAGATGTAATTGCCCCTGCTACAGGTCATATCCACAAGGATCACCTCACAGAAGTTAAGGCTAAGGACGCAGACTGCACAACCGATGGTAACGAGGCTTACTACAAGTGCTCTTGCGGCAAGTGGTTCACCGACAATACCGCAACAACCGAGATCACCGATAAGAACAGCGTAGTGATCAAGGCAGGTCATAACTACGGAACACTCGTTAATGAAGATCCCGGAAAGCATACCGCTACTGAACTCGTA
>JAZNNR010000016.1:0-23957 GCA_045580325.1 Eubacteriales bacterium | reverse complement strand
GATCAAGGCAGGTCATAACTACGGAACACTCGTTAATGAAGATCCCGGAAAGCATACCGCTACTGAACTCGTAAACGGTATGAAGGCTCACTACCACTGCGATAAGTGCGACAAATACTTCACAGCAGACAAGGAAGCTACAACTAAGGAAGCACTCGTTATCAAGAACGCTCATGCATACGGAACCGAATGGGGATATAAGGGTGCAGACGGACACGCACATGTTTGTGAGTGCGGAGCAAAGGATACAGTTCTTGCACATACACCTAACATCGCAGCACCTACCGAAGATAAGGATCAGGTATGTAGCGATTGTGGATACATAATTGCTAACAAGCTTGGACACGTTCATGCAGACAATCTCACCGAAGTTAAGGCTAAGGATGCAACCTGCACAGAAAACGGTAACATAGCTTACTACGAATGTGAATGCGGCAAGTGGTTCACTGACAATACCGCAACAACCGAGATCACCGATAAGAACAGCGTAGTGATCAAGGCTGGTCATAACTACGGAACACTCGTTGAAGAAGTACCCGCAGTACATACAAAAGACGAGCTCAAGGCAGGTATGAAGGCTCACTACCACTGCGATAAGTGCGACAAATACTTCACAGCAGAAAAGGTAGAAACAACCAAGGAAGCTCTCGTAATCGCAGCTCCTACTCACGCTGACGCAAATAACGACGGCAAGTGCGACGTTTGTGACTACGACATGAATCCTGATGTACCGGAAATTCCGAGCACAACAGTAGATCTCGGCGGTAACGTAACGCTTGAAGGTAAAGACCTTGTAGACGGTATGTTTACATTTGAACTCTACTCAGCAGATGCAAACTTCGCAACAAGCGGAACACCTGTAACTGTAACAAACAAGGACGGTAAGTTCGCATTTGAAAATATCACCTTCACAGAAGCAGGCATATACTACTTCGTAATTACAGCAAATGTTGCTGAAGGAACAGAAGGCATAACATTCGATGAAAGCGAATATCAAGTAACTGTTACAGTTGAAGAAAACGAAGAAGGCGATCTTGCAGTAGTAAGCACCGTTATTACAAAGAAGGGTGCTTCCGGCACAGTAAACGATATGGGCTTCACAAACGTTTACGAACCTACTGACACACCTCCTCAAACAGGCGACATCACACTTTGGATTAGCCTTGCAGTAGTTCTTCTCGGCGCTATCGCTGTTATGGGAAAATCTCTCTACACACAGAAAAAAAGACGTGTTGAAGACTAATTAAAAATTAAAAATATCAGTGGCAGTTTATCTGCCACTGATGTTTTATTATGCGGTGTGTCTTGACACTTGTGAAATGAAAATATGAAATAAAACAGAGCCAACGTTCACATCGGCTCTGTTTTTGTTTTGAAAATCACCTTAAACTTTTTTCTTCGTCGGTAATGCCTATAAGATAATCGGCGGAGAGGTTGTAGAACTCGCAAAGCTTTGCAAGGTCTTCTATTTTCAGCTCGGCTCTGCCTGCTTCGATGTGATTGTATCCTTGTTGTGATTTGTTCAGAATTTGACCTATCTGCGATTGTGTAAGATCTCTGTCTTCTCTTACGTTTCTTATTCTTGTTCTGTAGTTCATAAACGCCTCCTATAATTAAATTTCCTGATAATATTTTAATATACTCAACGTTTGAGTATTGACAAATACTCAAAGATTGAGTATAATAAATAAAAAAGGAGGTTGAAATATGGAATTTGTTGGCACAAAAGAAGCGGCAGAAATTTTAGGTTGTACTCAAGCATATGTTTCCAAGCTCTGCAGAGAAGGTAAATTTAATGGTGCAGAACAGGATGCAAAGGGAAGTCCTTGGAGAATTCCTGTTGAAGAAGTTGAAAATTATAAGAAATGAAAGGAAATTAAAAAATGAAAAGAATTTTAAGTATTTTAGTTTTGGCTAGTATTTTGCTTTGTTCGTTTGCGGCGTGTACTAGATATAAACTTACAGAAGATTTTGTAATAGGAGAATGGGAATGCATAGAATCTACACTTTATCACGGAGAGAATGTAACAAATAAACGGTATTTATTTCTGTCTGCAGACGGAGCAGCATCATATTTGTCAATTGATATTTATGGATACAATGAGCTTTATGGTACATGGAAAATAGAGAATAAAGAACTAGTAGCTTCTTTTATAACTGGCAGAGATAGCCCCGATGGTAAATTAAAAGAAATTGATGACAAACTGACATTCACACGAGATGGGTATTACTTGGACTGGGTCGGTTATAAATTCAGCAAAAACGATTAACAATCAAAAATCTCCCACCTTCGTGGGAGATTTTCATTTTAATAAAAGTTTTTGAAGATTCTTAAGAAACTTTTTTCAAAAAGTTTCTTAAGCCGTTTCCTCTCCAAATTTCGTCCTGTATTGACATTTTTCATACTTTCTGTTATAATTAAAATGACAAGTTATGACTATTTGTATTATGATACACGTCCGACATATAAAAAGGGTAAAGGATATAAAATGGATATAAAAAACAAAAAACTTTTTTTGCTTGATATGGACGGAACGCTCTATCTCGGAGATAGGCTTTTCGAGGGCGTTACCGATCTTCTCGCTCTTATAAAAGAAAAGGGCGGAAGATATATGTTCCTTACCAATAATTCGTCCAAAAGCGCGGACGCATACGTGAAAAAGCTCGATAGACTCGGGATAAAAGCCGAGCCGACCGACTTTTTCACCTCGACCGAAGCGACCATAAGATATTTAATCAAAAACGGGTATAAGGACAAAAAAATATACGCTTTCGGAACAAGATCATTCAGAAAGCAGCTCGCCGACGCAGGACTTGGTATAACTGATAAGTATTCAAAGAACATCGACGTTCTCCTGTGCGGATTTGATACCGAGCTGACCTTTGAAAAGCTTGAAGACGCTTCAAGACTGCTTTTTGACGGCGCAGAGTTTATCGCAACCCATCCCGACTGGGTCTGCCCGACCGAGTACGGCTGTGTTCCCGACTGCGGCTCGGTCTGTCAGATGCTGACTACCGTGAGCGGCAAAAAGCCGCTCGTTATAGGCAAGCCAAGACCCGAAATGGTGTACGCTGCGCTCGAGGTGAGCGGATTTTCCGCCGAGGAAGCGCTTATGATAGGCGACCGGATCTATACCGACATAGCCTGCGGAGTAAACGCGGGAATAGATACCGTGCTCGTTCTGTCGGGTGAAACGACTGCCGAGCAGGCTGCAAAAAGCGATATTATCCCGAGTAGAATATGCGAAAATATAAAAGAAATTTACAGGGAATTTTCACAAAAATAAAAAGATACCGACAAAGAAACCGACAAGGAAAGGTAGGCTTCAAAATGAAACTCAACACCAAAAGAACACTGATAATAGGTATTGCTTTTATGGCAATATGCGCATTCTGGCAGCTTTACGACAACGTCGTACCGCTGCTGCTGAAATATACCTTCAAAATAGATAACGAGGTTATTTCGGGTGGAATTATGGCGCTTGACAACATCTTCGCGCTCTTTATGCTTCCCGTATTCGGTGCGCTCTCTGACAGAACGCATACGAAAATAGGCAAGCGTATGCCATACATAGTTTTCGGAACATTCTCGGCAGTAGTCGTTATGATGTTTATGCCCTTTGCCGCAAACCATAAGAATCTCATTCTTTTCATAGCCGCGCTCTTCCTTGCGCTCCTTGCTATGAGTACCTTCCGTTCGCCTGCGGTATCCCTTATGCCGGACGTTACCCCGAAGCCTCTGCGCTCAAAGGGTAATGCGATAATAAACCTTCTCGGCTCGGTCGGCGGACTTATCGTTCTCGTTCTTCTGATGGTACTTGATACGTCGAAATATACCTATACCTGCCCCGAGGGACATCTTACAGACAATCTCGGAAGCGGAGTACAGGAGGTTGTGTGTAGCTCTTGCGAAAAAACCTATACGGGAATAAACGAATCACTCTCGCGAGTAAATCCCGATTATACCGCCGTTTTTGCGATTCTGGGAGCTATTATGGTGCTTTCGGTAATCGTACTTCTCGTCTTCGTGCGTGAAAACAAGTTCGTTGCCGAAAGAGAGGAAATCGAGCGAGCGAACGGCATATCCGACGAGGAAGAGCCTGACGAAAACGCGGGTAAAAAGATGCCGAAAGACGTTCTTAAGAGCCTTGTTTGTATGCTTCTTTCGGTTGCTTTCTGGTATATGGGATATAATGCCGTTACATCGGCGTTCTCAAGATACTCGGTAGAGGTCTGGAAGCTGACCGACTCGGGCACGTCAAAGTGTCTTATGGTAGCTATGGGCGTTGCGCTCGTTGCTTTCGTTCCGATAGGAATAATATCGAGTAAAATAGGCCGTAAAAAGACTATTCTCGCGGGAGTTCTTCTTCTCGCATCTGCATTCCTTGTTGCAGGATTCTGCAGATACGAATGGTACATAAACATTCTCTTCGGTCTTGTAGGCATCGCGTGGGCGGCAATAAACGTAAACTCCTTCCCGATGGTTGTTGAAATGAGCCGCGGAAGCGATATAGGTAAATATACAGGATATTACTACGCTTTCTCTATGGCGGCGCAGGTTATAACTCCCGTACTTTCGGGCGTATTTCTCAATATCAGCTATAAGCTCCTCTTCCCGTACGCGACCGTGTGCGTTATGATGTCATTTGTTACTATGCTCTTTGTAAAGCACGGCGATAGCCGTCCCGAAGCGAAGCAGGCGGCACTTGACGCACTCGCAGGAGGCGATGACTGATGTTTTGGCTTAATCTTTTTGTAGCTCTGATTGTTGTTTTTGCCGCGCTTGCGCTGCTTTTTTTCCTTGCCATTATGCCGAAAATGAAAAAGCACCCGTGGACGCACGAAATAAAGAAATACAGATACGCTCACAGGGGACTTTTCTCCCGTGAAAATAAAGTGCCCGAAAACTCTCTTTTAGCCTTTGAAAAGGCAATAGAAAAGGGCTTTGGCTTTGAGCTTGACGTGCACCTTACTGCAGACGGAAAGCTTGTCGTTATTCACGATTCGAGCCTTAAACGAACGGCAGGCGTCGATATAGACGTGTCAAAATCCACCTATGAAGAGATCTCCGCGTACAGACTCGAGGGTACGGACGAAAAGGTGCCCCTTTTCGACGAGGTTCTATCTCTCAACGGCGGAAAAGTGCCTATGATAGTAGAACTTAAGGCGGATAATAACACAAAGGAGCTTGTCGCAGAGGTTGTAAAAGCACTCAGAGCTTACAGCGGAATATACTGCACAGAGTCTTTTGCACCCGATATAGTGTACGCTCTTAAAAAGGAAGCTCCCGAAATAATGCGCGGACAGCTTGCCTGCGACATACGTAAGGGGAATAAGAAGTTCTCTGTTATAGGCGGATTTATTCTCAAAAATCTTGTAACTAATTTCCTCACAAAGCCCGATTTTATAGCGTATGCATATAACGACAGGGATTCTTTTTCCTTCTCGATTTGCAGAAAGCTCTTTAAGCCGACAGAGGTTTCCTGGACTATCAAAAACGCCGAGGCGATGAAGAAAGCCGAAAATGCGGGCGCGTGCGTCATATTTGATAGCTTTGTACCGTAAAATTTTTTATCGGTTTAGAAGCTATAATGTCGCGAATACAGGACAATCTATGTCCTTTTAGATAGTAAAAATAGAGTGTTTTTATAAAAATATCATATAAAAGCGAAAAAAACGGAAAAACCACAGTAAAAACTGTTTGACAAAAGGAACGCTTCGTGTTATACTTAACCGTAAGCGAGGGGGGAGTACTTTTTCAGAGAGCTCACCTCTGTCTTGCAGTAAGAATGATTATTAAAATATTTTCGGAGATTTTATGAAAAGATTACTTTCCATAATTTTAGTTCTGTTTCTTACGATGCAGACCTTCGCTCCGTTTCACCTTGCAGTTCTGGCGGAGAACGTAGAGGCTTCTTCGTCCGACCCTGAAAGCACCACCGAAAGCGGTATCGGCGACAGCGTCGAAGGCGGTATGGAAGGAGGTGCGCAGGGAAGTACGGAAGACGGCACGGGCGATGGCGCCGAGGGCGGAGATGTCGAAGGCGGCACAGGCAACGGCAATGAAGGCGGCGATGCCGAAAACGGCACAGGCAACGGCAATGAAGGCGGCGATGCCGAAGACGGTACAGGCAACGGCAGCGAAGACGAAACAGAAGATGAAATAATTGAAGACGTGTTCGTTCCGATGGAGCTCAGCCCGTTCGGACTTGAGCTTATAAAGTCCTTTGAAGGTTTTAGCAGTAAAGCCGAGTGGGACTATAATCAGTGGTCGATAGGCTACGGCTGTAAGTGCGAGGAGAACGAATATCCAAACGGTATTACCGAATACGAAGCGACAGAGCTGATGAAAAAAGCTATGCCTGCGTACGTGAATGCGGTAAATAAATTTATGGATACATATGATGTGAGGCTTAATCAGAACCAGTTTGACGCACTTGTAAGCTTCTCGTACAACTGCGGAAAATACGTTTGGAACATGAATGAGAACAGCTTTACTCTCAAAAAGCTGTTGATAGAGGGTAACTGGAACGAAAAGGACATCACAAACGCTTTTCTTATGTGGGTAAAAGCGGGAGGCTCTGTTCTTCAGGGACTCGTTCGCCGCAGAACAAGAGAGGCGGCACTCTTTAACAGTGATATAAATATACAAGACCCTTCTGTAAAATATTATTATGTTACGGTCAAAAACGATCAGCTCAATATCCGTTCTAAGCCGACAAGTAATTCTTCGTCCGTCGGATCGATAAAAAATACGATAATAATTCCGATAACCGAGTTTAGTGAGGATGGAAAGTGGGGATATACCCCATACGGAGCTTATTTCGGTTGGGTGAGCACAGATTATATAGAGCCTCTTGATGAGGTCTTGACTCTCGATGAAAATATGCGCGATGCGTACGGCATAAAATACACGCTCGGCACAGACTATAAAACGATTATAGCGGGTGTTCCGGGCGGAGCAAACGGCAACGCGCTCTACGGCGGTCTTGGCGACGGAAACGTTTATCTGAACCGATATATAAGAGTCGGTGATTACGTTTACTGCCTTACACAGATAGCGGACAAGGCGTTTTACGGAAACACCAAGCTGAAAACGATATATATTCCGCTGAGTGTGGAAAAGATAGGCAAAAATTCCTTCACGAATTCGGGACTTACAACAGTTTACTGTACTACCGATTCATATGCACAGAGCTACGCTTCTTCAAAAGGATATACTTCTATGGAGTACGAATGCCGCGACGGTCATACTTACAGCGCATCCTCGTGGAAGGTGCTTGTACAGGCATCTTGTACTGAGGACGGACTTGAAGGAAAATGCTGCGACGTTTGCGGATACATAAGCGAAACGAAGCTTATAGGCACAGCGTACGGACACGACTACGAAGAGGGCGTGATGAAAACTGTCAGCACGCTTTCCTGTACGACCGACCACGTCGAAGGTATAGTTTGCAGAAACTGCGGACATGCCAAGGATACCCGTGTTATAGAAAAGGCAACAGGACACAGCGCAGGAGATTGGGAAATTGTGTCGAAGGCATCCTGCACATCTGACGGTGTCAGCGTTAAAAAATGCACACACTGCGCAGAAATTATCGAAACAAAGATCACTCCCTCGTACCACGTTTATGATGCGAATAAATGGGTAACCGTTGTTGAGCCTACCTGTACTGAGGCGGGTGCAAGCGCGGTGCTTTGCGATATTTGCAAAATTCATATCAAAAACAAGGTTATAGAGCCGCACGGACATAGCTATGGCGATTGGTACGTAAGCAAGAAACCGACCTATCTGAAAACAGGTATAGAAAGAAGAGACTGCTCGATATGTCAGTCGTATGAAACAAAGAGCATCGCCAAGCTTAAAAGCGAGATAGTAAGTGATACTCTGAAGCTTAATTCCAAGACTAAGAGAGTAGAAGGTATAGCTCCGGGAACGAAGGTTTCTGATATACTTGCACAGATAGAGAACACACAGGGTGTTAAGATAATAGATAAAAACTCAAAGGGTGTTTCGGGCGACAAGTACGTAGGCTCGGGAATGCAGCTTATTTTGTACGAGGGCAGTAAACGTCTGCTCACCTACACCTTTATAATAAACGGAGATGCAGACGGAAACGGACTTACGACCGACTGGGACTGCATACTTCTCGGAAGACATCTCGCGGGCTGGGACGTTGACGTTTACCTTGAGGCACTTGATTTCGATGGAAACGGCAAGGTCAACGACTGGGACGAGATACTTTTCAGCAGATATCTTGCAGGCTGGAACGTGAAGATAGACGGATAATACAGATAAAAACTAATAAAACGAAATGAAAATAACTTATATTTCTCACAGTAGCTTTATGATAGAATTTGACAGGCTCTGTATGCTTTTTGACTATTCGGAGGGGGTTCTTCCCGAAATTCCCGAAGGGAAAGAGCTTATGGTGTTTGTAAGTCATAGGCATAGCGACCATTACAGTCAAAAAATATTTCAAATTAAAGAATTTCACAAGGAAACCTCGTACGTTCTCTCGTACGATATAGGCACGCTTGTGTCAAACGACGTGCTTACTGTTCTTCCCGATAAAGATTATACGACGGTCGCGGGCGGAGAGCTTCTCAAAATAAAAACGCTAAGGTCGACAGACTGCGGAGTTGCATATCTTATCGACTACTGCGGAAAGGTCATCTATCATTCGGGCGATCTTCATATGTGGGTATGGCAGGGCGCGTCTGAATACCAAAACAGAGAAATGGAAAAGACCTATATTAAGGAAATATCAAAGATGTCCGCGTGTAATATTGATATTGCGTTTGCCGTTCTAGACGGAAGACAGGACGGGGATTTTTACCGAGGTATGAAGGCGCTGCTTGAAGAATGTAAGATAAAGACTGTTTTCCCTATGCATATGTGGGGAGATTACAGCGTTGTCGGTAAGTTCAAGGAAGAGTACGGCGACTCCTTTCTCACGGATATCAAAGACGTATCTTTTGAAGGGCAGGAGTGGGAAATACTCTGATAAAATCATAATATCTACGCTGAAATTATTGACAAAAGACTAAAAAAACTGTATAATTATAAAGTTATTAAAGACTTGATTTAAGAAAGGCATTTGAAATGGCAAAGGATAATAAAAAGGCGGTATCAGAAATTACCGCGATGGATGTTGATTTTGCGCAGTGGTACACTGACGTTGTAAAAAAGGCAGAGCTTGTCGATTATTCGGGAGTTAAGGGCTGTATGATAATCCGCCCCTACGGATATGCGATATGGGAAAACATTCAGAGCGATCTTGACAGACGCTTCAAGGAGCTTGGACACGAGAACGTTTATATGCCGATGTTCATTCCCGAAAGTCTGCTCCAAAAGGAAAAGGATCACGTAAACGGATTTGCGCCCGAGTGTGCGATCGTTACAATCGGCGGACAGAATACTCTTTCCGAAAGACTTATCGTGCGCCCGACCTCTGAAACTCTTTTCTGCGACCACTATAAGAATATAATTCACTCTTACCGCGACCTGCCTAAGCTGTATAATCAGTGGTGCAGCGTTGTAAGATGGGAAAAGACGACCCGTCCCTTCCTTCGTACCTCTGAATTTCTCTGGCAGGAAGGTCATACGATGCACGAGAGCGAGGCAGATGCAAGAGAGGAAACACTCAAAATGCTCAAGTGCTACGAGGACTTTTACAGAGAAACTCTCGCTATTCCCGCTATCTGCGGTAAAAAGACAGAAAAAGAGAAGTTCGCTGGTGCGGTTGAAACATACACCATCGAGCCTATGATGCACAACGGCGTCGCTCTTCAGGGCGGAACATCCCACTATTTCGGCGACGGATTTGCAAAGGCGTTCGATATAACCTATACCGACCGCGAAAACAAGATCAGATATCCGCATCAGACCTCTTGGGGTGTTTCCACGAGAATGATCGGCGCTATCATTATGACTCACGGCGACGATAACGGACTTATCCTTCCCCCGAAGGTTGCTCCCGTTCAGGTCGTTATGATCCCCGTTGCACAGCACAAGCCGGGCGTTCTTGAAAAGGCAGATGAAATTAAGCGTCTTCTTGCAAAGAACTTCAGAGTGAAGCTCGACGATTCGGACAACTCTGCAGGCTGGAAGTTCAGCGAATACGAAATGAAGGGTGTTCCCGTACGTCTTGAGATCGGCCCGAGAGATATTGAAAACAACTCCTGCGTGCTCGTTTCCCGTGTTACAGGCGAAAAGACCTTCGTTTCTCTTGACAATATCGTCGAGGAAGTCGGCGCTATGCTTGAAAAGGTACACAGCGAGCTTTATAACAGAGCGCTTGAAAACCTTCAGGGCAAGTTAAATACCGCGCACAGCTACGAGGAATTTCTTGATATTGCCGAAAACAGACCCGGATTTATCCGCGCTATGTGGTGCGGCGACTCCGAGTGCGAGGACAAGCTCAAGGACGTTACAGGCGGAGTTAAGTCGAGATGTATTCCTTTTGAGGAAGAGCATATTTCGGATACCTGCGTATGCTGCGGCAAGAAGGCAAAGCATATGGTAGTCTGGGGAAGACAGTATTAAGATGCTCAGGATGTTGGGGCTTTGCCCCAAACCCCATTTAGGAAACTTTTTGAAAAAAGTTTCCTAAAAACCTTCAAAAACTTTTATTAAAACTTTTTGAAAAGCTAATTTGTCTATATTTTAAGGAGAAAACCTTGCGTTTTCTCCTTTTTTGTGTTATAATCTACGTAAAGCAGTAATTTTCATCAGTAATTCATTTAAACTACACATCTGTGAGTATGATTATAATAAAATATTTTGGTGGTGCAATATGAATATATTTAAAAAATCTTTTTTGAAAACGCTGTCCGTGCTACTTGTAGCTCTTTGTCTTATAGGTACACTCGCTTCCTGCGCGGGTGAGTCGGCGTACGATATTGCCGTGCGCAACGGATTTGAGGGCGACGAGGAAGAATGGCTCGAAAGTCTTGTGGGCAAAGACGGTAAGGACGGAAAAGACGGTGAAAACGGCAAAGACGGCGAGAACGGTAAGGACGGCGAGAATGGCAAGGACGGTCTTTCGCTCGGAAGCGACTCCTCGTACGCCTCTGCTATCGCTCTGCGCTCGGCTGTAAGTGTGTTTTCCTTCTTTGAGAAAAAAGAGTATGCGGGATACGGCAAAGAGCCTACCACTACACCATATTCAAGCGCGGGCGCGGGTGTAATATATAAGCTCGACAAGGACACGGGAAGCGCATACGTAATTACAAATTATCACGTGGTTTACGACAAATCAAGTAGTACCAAGGACAAGATAAGCGACGACATAAAGCTCTATCTGTACGGCAAGCATTACGAGGAAATGGCTATCAGTGCCGAGTACGTCGGCGGCAGTATGAACTACGATATTGCCGTACTCAAGGTGGAAAACAGCGAAATACTTAAAAACACCGACCTTATCCCCGTAACCCTTGCCGATTCGGACACACTTGCGGCGGGCTCTCTTGCGATAGCGGTGGGCAACCCCGAAAGCGGCGGAATTTCGGTTACGGCGGGAATAATCAGCGTCGATTCCGAGTATGTTGATATTTCCTCTCCGAAGGGTGTCGGCTCTATTGAAATGAGAGTTATGAGAATGGACACACCTGTAAATCACGGCAACAGCGGCGGCGGTCTTTTCGATTCAAACGGATGTCTGATAGGCATAGTAAACGCGAAGACCGATATAGAAGGCGTTGATGACTTCGGATATGCTATACCGTCAAACGTTGTCTATGCCGCGGCTGAAAACATTATAAACAACTATGAAAAAGAGGGCAGAAGCGGAGTGTATAAAGCGACTATCGGTATGGGAATAAAGATGGAAAGCTCTGCGGCTGTCTTTGATGAGGAAAAAATGCAGGTGCTCATCCGTGAGGAAATTTTCGTTTCCGAGCTCACCGAAGGCTCGCTTGCAGAGGGTGTTTTCGAGGTCGGCGACAGACTTATATCTATCTCGAGCGGCGAGCTTAGGCGCGAGGTAAGAAGACTCTTTACCCCGATAGACTTCATTTTGTCCCTTTCGGAAGGCGATGAGGTTACCTTTACGGTAGAGAGAAACGGTGAGATAATAGAGCTTAAAATAGTACTCACCGAGGAAGTCTTCTCGAAAGTAGTGTAAAAATACATAATATCGCGCTTTTTACACATAATAAATATTAAAAAAACGTTTATAAAATAGATATATTACTTGCTTGACAAATATTTAAAGTAATGGTAAAATACACCTAAAATAAGTAACAAAACGGAGAATGTTATGAAAAAAATAATTAAAATTACATCTCTTGCGCTCGCAGTGCTCATTTTGGCGTTTTCTGTGATCTCTTGCACGGGAACAAACCCTGCAGAGCAGCTTCCCGAGCCGTCAAAAAATCCGATAAATATTACTCTTTCGGGGAACAGTATATCTGCCGATAAAGCATCGGCTGTAAAAATTGAGGGAACGACAGTAACGATAAACGCACCCGGTACGTATAAGTTCAAAGGAAATCTCAGCGACGGAAATATTATTGTTGACCTTGTCGAAAAGGGCGACGTTTTCCTCGTTCTCGCAGGAGTTGACATTACCTGCACCGACTATGCTCCTATCTACTGTAAGCAGGTAAAGAACCTCTATATCTGTCTTGACAAGGATACGACCAATAAGATCACCGACGGAAGCAGTTATAGTCTTGCAGAGGGTGCAGACGAGCCCGATGCGGCTATTTTCTCGCACGATGACCTCTTTATTATGGGCGAGGGTAAGCTGATCGTGAGCGCCAACTATAACGACGGTATCACAGGCAAGGACGACGTAAATATCGAAAGCGGAAATATCGTTGTAAACGCGGTAAATCACGGTATCAAGGGCAAGGATTCTCTTGAAATTAAGGGCGGAAATATCGAAATTACCGCAAACGGCGACGGACTCAAATCTACGCAGGATCAGGACGCGACACTCGGCTTTGTTGAGATCAAGGACGGCGCAAACGTCAAGATCACCGCAGGCGACGAGGGTATTCAGGCTCAGACAAACGTTATAATCAAGGGCGGAAATATCACGATCGACAGCGTTGATGCCGCTATCAAGGCCGAGCAGGTCATAGAGCTTAAGGGCGGAAATATCAACGTAAACAGCTATGACTCACCTTTCTCCGCTCCCAAGATCGATAAAAGCAAAGATGTGAGCGTTACCGTTAACGGCGAAAAGTACGATTTTTAATAGCCTAAGATATAAATCATCGGCAGAGGATATTCCCCTGCCGATTTTCCTTTTTTAGTTGACATATTTTTTCTTGTGTGGTAAAATACTACTGCTTGAAGTATTTAAAAAGAAAGGTATAGCGAAATGAGTGAGAGATTACACGTGCTTGTTATTCCTACCTGGTATCCAAACGGGAAAGACAAGCTTATAGGAATATACCATAAGACCTTTTGTAAGGCTCTTGTCGAAAACGTCGAGGTCGACGTCAATATGCTTTATATCGACCGTCAGGGAATAAAGCAGCTCCCGAAATATCCCTTTATGAAAAAGAGATATGACGATGTTTACGAGGAATATACCGTATATATCCGCAGAATGATGAGTCTTTCAAAGCTCGGATATAAGGTGCAGGTAAGAGCTTATACCAAAACTGTGGAGAAGCTGTTTAAGGAATACGTTAAAATAAAGGGTAAGCCCGACGTTATACACGCTCACGTTGCTGTTCCTGCGGGATATGCGGCGGCGTATATCGGTAAGAAATACGGCATTCCCGTTATCGTTACCGAGCATGCATTCAGACATTTTTCAAATCCCGACGCAAAAGAGTTTGTCGATTTCGTTATGGAAAACACGCGCTTTACCTGCGTGAGCGAGTATCTGCGCACGATGCTCAGAGAAAAGCATAACATTTCGGCAGAGGTTCTTGCCAACGTGGTCGATACCTCGGTGTTCAGTAAGCCGAAAAAGCCCTGTAATGACGAAGTTTTCAGACTCGTTACAGTTTCTGCGCTTCGTCCCGGAAAGTGCGTTGACGACACGATAAAAGCGCTCAGAATGCTTCGTGATAGCGGAGAGATCGGTGAATTTGAATTCACAGTTGTCGGAAACGGCGAGGCAGAGGGCATCTACCGTCAGGCGATGGACGATCTTGATATGAACGACTGCGTAAACTTCGTGGGCAGAAAAACTCCCGAAGAAGCGTCCGAATATCTCTCACGCGCTGATGCTCTCGTTATTGCGTCGAATATCGAAACCTTCGGTATTCCCGCAATAGAGGCTCTTGCCGCAGGCGTTCCCGTGGTTACAACGAGATGTAAGGGTCCCGAGGGCTTCCTTGACGAGAAATGCGCCGAATTCTGCGAGATCGAAAACCCAGAAGACCTCGCCCGCGCGATCAAGAGAATGTATGATCGCAAGGGAACCTTTGATGAGGACTATCTCCGCTCGGTCGCAGACCGCTTCGGCTCGAAATCTGTTGCCCGGCAGGCGTATGAGATGTATAAGGAGATTGTTGATAGATAATAAAAAATCACTTGCACGTTTGTGCAAGTGATTTTCTTTTCAGTAAAGTTTTTTGGAATTCTTAAAACCTTTTTTTCAAAAAAGGTTTTAAGTCGTCGAAGACAGCTTAAATTCCCTTAAAATACTCGCGCATTTCGATGGCGCGTCCGCAGGACATAGGACCCTCGGAGCATTTGCCCTTAACGCAGGCAGGACCTGCATTAGAGAAGAGAAGAGGTGCGACGCCCTTTACGAGTCTGAGCATTTCGATAGCGAGCGCACGGATCTCCCACTGAGCGCGTGTGCAGCAGCGAAGCTCAAAAAAGTTGTAAAGCGAGCGTGTGTTCATCGTCATTATAATGCGTGTGTCGCATGCGTTGGGAAGAACGAAACGCGCGTCCTCGTTAGCCTTTTTACCTGCGGCGCGGGCAGCCTCCTTTTCGTCCATACCCTGTGCGATAAATGCCGCCTTATGCTTTTCAACGAGCATTTCGCGCAGACGGTCATATACCTTAGCATCGTGCTTCATTTCTTCCTCGAAAAGCTCCTTGGCTTCGGGGATTGAAGCGATCTCGGGAGGTGTTATGTAGTCAAAGCCGCTCTTTTCAACGTATCTCTGACTCTGAACAGAGAAGGACGCGATGCGGTGGCGTGTTATCTGTGCAAGCAGTGCGCGCGATACTCCCTCGATACCGAAGGTGAAGGACGCGTGCTCAACAGGGCTTTCGTGTCCGAGCTTTGTGAGCGTTTCGAGAAAGGACGCGACTTTGTCGGGAGTCAGATTTTCCATAAGTCCGCTGATGTCGCTCTTAGCGTAGCAAAGCTTTGCCGCCGCAGAAACGAGCTTGTCGGCATCGGGTGTGTATGCAAGAAGTTCTACTTTCATATTTGTAAATCCTCGATTTTTAGATTAGTTTATTTCAGTATAACACATATTTTCGCGTTTTTCAATAATAAAGGTAAAAATAGTCGCAAAAAGTCTTGTTTTCGGTTGACAAAATCAGCTTTTGGCGGTATAATCTTAATATATTTAAGCCTAGAAAGTGATTAAACAATGATCGATATAAACAGCACTATCAGCTCCTGCGAGCTTGCCTATCTCGGAGATGCGGTAATAGAGCTTCTCACAAGACAGCGGCTCGTTGAAGAGGGAATACACGGAGCGGGAAACCTGAATAAAGCCGCGCTCGGCTACGTTACTGCGGTGGCGCAGTCGGCGGCGCTTGAAACACTTTTGCCCGCCCTTACCGAAAAGGAAACAGAAATATTCAAGCGCGGGCGTAATCAGCACAGCGCAAGCATACCCAAAAGCGCATCTGCCGCGCAGTACAGAAGAGCGACAGGTTTTGAAGCACTTTTCGGCTATCTTTGGCTTGTCGGCGAGCACGAGAGGGCAAAATATCTTTTTTCGGTGGCGTATCCGAGCGTTGAAGCCAAGGCCGACGAGGCTGAGTAATCAGTTTTCAGCAATATTGAGCCTCATATCGGAGGCGATGTCGGCAAGTGAGCGGTCGCTTAGCAGCGAAAGCAGCTCGTCGAAGGTCTTTATGTTTAATTTTTCGCTGGTCTTACCCGAGGTGATCTCCGAGTAGATAAGCCAACGAAGGCGCGAGAGAATAGACGATTCTATCCAATATCTGCGTATAAGAGAGGATCTTTCCTCTCTTTTTTGCATTTTTTCGAGCTTTTTGAGCCTTATATAAAGCCTAAGTCCGTCAGACGAGTCGTGCCAAAGGTCAGCGAACATAAAATCAAAATTCTTTTCGGGATCGCTTTTTTCGAGGTATTCAAAGGCATCGGCTTCGATTATAGTTATCTTGCCGCGATTCTCAAACTGCGGAAGAATGAACTCCTTAAATAGTGATATTATGTTTTTATCGCGCTCGATTACGGTAACAGAGCTGACGTTCTCCTTTTCGGACACCTGATGCGTGAAATATCCGAGTCCGAGCCCGAGGGTTATGACTCGCCCGTGCGCCTCGGCAATCGGCTCTTTCATCGTTTCGATTTCGTTGGGCGTAACTGTCATCCATTCGCGGCCGTTTTCGTAAACGGCGGGAAATTCAAATTTTTCCTCGAAAAATCCGATGTGCGGAAGCTCTTTCAGATTTTTTTCGACTGTAATACTGCGGCAAACGAAAGCCTCGTACGGAGCGTAAAAGCCTGTACGCATCTCCCAGTTTTCGCGTTTTATTGTCGGAAAGCTGATTTTTTGAATGTAGGAGCTGTTTTTATACTCTTCGCTATCAAGGCACTCGACCGAGGGGATAAGGTACTCTTTTTCAAATATTTTGTCCTCTTTGCGCGCGTCGCTGTCAATATCGAAGGCGGCGGCAAGGATCGCGGTATATGCCTCGAGAGTTGTAACCCCGCAGTCGCGCACGAGCTCGTCTATGAGCTCTTTTTTTATAAAATCGGGCTCGAGATTTAAAAAATTACTGTAAAGATCAAGTATTCTGAAATTCCGCTGTCTTGTTTTTTCAAGGTCAAGCAGGCGCATAGCATCATTTTGTAAAAAACTACTTTTCAAGGTTTACAGTCCTTTCTCTTTGTTAGCATGTAAAGTCAATATTAAATCTAGTGATTTCTATCTAAAAAAAGATATGTTCCGTGCACAGATTCATTTACTGCAAATGTAATTAACGCAAAGATTGCGGCGTTCTCGAACATACCAAAGATTTTCCCTAAAATCACCACAATGAAAAGCAAGACAGTCGATAAACATATACCAATAATAGTAACTAATATTGACTTTATGGGCTTTTGAATTTTACGTGGGATTATCTCGGTAAATACAGTATAAAACACAATATCTAATATGCACAATAAAATAATTATTAAAGTTTTCATTTAATATCTATCCTAGTAAAAGAAATATTAAATATTATTATAACAAACTTTTCACCGCAAGTCAAGCCACCGCAAGGCGCACACCTGTGTCATAGAGCATATTTTGGCATAATATGTAAAAGAAGATTATTACCGAAAGGTGTAAAAGCATATTATGAAAAGAAGTTTAAATTATTACCGTGCAAATCAAAATTACAGATACGGGGGTCAAAATTATTCGGGAAATGACAGGAGTTATGCACAGAATATTTCGGAGAACCTGTACGTTCCCGACAGGCTGGTCTATCTTGATAACGCGGCGACATCATTTCCGAAACCGCCCGCAGTGGCACAGGAGATGGTACGTGCGGTAAATGAATACGGGGGGAATCCGGGCAGAGGATCGCATATACTTTCAAGGCAGGCATCCTCTAAAATAAACGAGGCAAGAGAGCTTGCCTTGCAGGTGTTCGGCGGCAGTAAAGCTGAAAACGTGATCTTCACGCATAACGCCACCGAGGCGCTCAATATGGCGATATTTTCGGCTATGAAAAACGGCGGACACATACTTTTATCCGATATTGAGCATAATTCTGTTTACCGCCCCGTGTACGCCCTTGCGTCGCAGGGAAGGGCGACTTTCGATATTTACCCGAGCGTTGGGACTCCCGAAGAGATAGTGGGCGGCATAGAGAAGCGGATAAAGGGCGACACCAAACTTGTAATTGCCTGCCACAAGTCCAATATTTGCCCGATAGAGCTTCCGATAGACGAGATAGGTCGGCTGTGCGCCTCTAAAAATATCAAATTTATAGTAGATGCTTCACAGTCGGCGGGAAACAGCAGTATAAATATAAAAAGATGTCAGGCGTGGGCGATCTGCGCTCCCGGACATAAGGGACTTTGCGGTCCGCAGGGAAGCGGTCTTATAGTACTCGGAGATAAGGTGAGCGCATCGGACGTCTTTCCATTTTACTACGGCGGAAGCGGAACAAGCACGTCCGAAAACGAAATGCCCACCATTCTTCCGCACCGTATGGAAGCGGGAACACTCCCGACTCCCGCGATAGCAGGTCTTTGCGAGGGTATGAAATATACTATAGAGCGCGGCGCGGAAAATATCGGCAGGCACGAGAACACGCTGATGCTGTCCGCGAAAGAAAAGCTGCTGTCGCTGAGGCGTGTGAAGATCTATATGCCAAACGATAACAGAGGCTCTATACTGCTTTTTAACGTCGAGGGAATGTCCTGTAAGGAGGTCGGAGAATATCTCGACAGACAGAAGATATGCGTGCGTAGCGGAATGCACTGCGCGCCACTTGCACACAGACGTGTCGGAAGCTATAACAGCGGTGCAGTCAGAGCGAGCTTTGGCGCGTTTTCGCAAAAGGACGACGCCGAAAGGCTGTACGCGGCGCTGAGGGAGCTTGCAAAATAAGCCAAACAGATCCGAGGAGGAGTCATTATCTGACTTTATTTCGGATCTGTTTTTACTTTAACATTTTCTTAACAAAAAACAATTAAAATTTAAATAATAAAATGTATAATTATGGTATTAGCTAAAAATCAGCGTGGCTTTGAGTATATATCAGGTACTTGTGTGAATATAATATATATAAATTTGTTTTATTTTGGAGTAATATGAAAGCTGTAAGTTGTTTAATTATGAGTTATCTCTTCGGGTGCGTAAATCCCGCGCTGATAATATCGAAGATCAAAAAGAAAAATATAAGGGAAAGCGGAACGGGAAATCTTGGCGCGACCAATACTATGCTGAATTTCGGCAAGGGACTCGGCGCGCTTGTTATGGCATTTGATATTTTCAAAGCTGTAATTGCGGTTAAAGTTGCAAGGGCTATCTGTCCTGCACTTCAGCTTATCGGCCTTTTAGCAGGAACCTGTGCGGTGCTTGGACATATGTTTCCTTTCTATCTTAAATTTAGAGGCGGAAAGGGACTTGCATCCTTCGGCGGACTTGTTTTAGCACTCGATCCGTATATCTTTTTAACTCTGCTTATACTCGGACTTGCTCTTATGTTTATAGTGAATTACAGCTACGTTATGCCCTTTTCTGCAGGCGCGCTTTTTCCCGTGATGTATGCAGTAAAAACGGGAAGTGCGGCGGCTTTTATGGTATCTGCCTTTATCGGCGGACTTATTATCTATAAGCACTACGAAAACCGCGGAAAAGCAAAGCGCGGCGAGGATATACAGATAAGAGAGCTTTTTAAAAGTATGATCAGAAGATGAAAAAACACTCGTGTCGCCGAGCGACACGAGTGTTTTACTTTACTTATACAAACAGCATTTCTCCATAGGTGGGGAAAGGCCAATATTTCTTTGCTACGAGTGTTTCGAGGTTGTCTGCGTAAAGGCGGACCTTGTTCATCGTGGGTATCACGCTGTCGCGCACAAAACTTGCCTGTGCGGATACCTCTTTGATGCTGTCGAGCTTTTCTACGCTTTCTGCAAGGTTGTCAAGCTCTTTTGAAAGAGAGTCTGTGTTCTCGGAAATTTTGCCAAGAAGCGACTTTTTAAAGGTCGAGTCTATTCCGATATTTTGGAAATTCACGACAGTTTCCGAAATTTCCTTCATATAGGAGAGCGACGCGGGAATGATCTCTTTTCTTGCCATATCGAGCATAGTTGACGCTTCAATATGAGTGATCTTAACGTAGTCGCTGAACATGATCTCACGTCTTGAAATAAGCTCTGCCTCGGTGTAAACGTGGTGTCTTGCAAAGAGAGATACGTTCTTTGAATCTGTGAGATGGGGAACAGCGTCGGCTGTTGTGCGGTAGTTGCAAAGTCCGCGCACCTCGGCTTCAGCTACCCATTCGGGAGCATATCCGTTGCCGTTGAAAAGAATACGGCGATGCTTTTTAAAGGTTTCTTTTATAAGACGGCGAGATGCAGATTCGATGTCCTCGCTCTTCTTTTCAAGCTTGTCGGCAAACTGCGAGAGCGACTCTGCCATTATCGTGTTGAGAACGATGTTGGGGTCGGCAATCGACTGAGAAGCGCCCGGCATACGGAATTCGAACTTGTTTCCCGTAAACGCGAAGGGCGAGGTGCGGTTTCTGTCGGTATTGTCGCGGGCAAATTCGGGAAGTGTGTTTACGCCCGTTTCCATCTTCGTCTTTTTGATGCCGCTGTATCTTTTTCCCGTAATGATAGAGTCGATAATGTCGGTAAGCTCTTCGCCCAGGAAGATAGAAAGAATAGCGGGCGGAGCCTCGTGTCCGCCAAGACGGCGGTCGTTAGATGCGGATGCGACAGATATTCTGAGAAGATCCTGATATTCGTCGACCGCTTTTATCATAGCGGCAAGGAAGAGAAGAAAACGTGTGTTTTCGTAAGGCTCTTTGCCGGGGTTAAACAGACCTACGCCCGTATTTGTCGATGCAGACCAGTTGTTGTGCTTACCGCTTCCGTTTATGCCGTCGAAGGGTTTTTCACCGAGCAGACAAACAAATCCGTGGCGGAGCGCGACAGTCTTCATCGTTTCCATCATGAGCTGATTGTGGTCGGTCGCTGTGTTTGCGTTAGAATATGTAGGTGCAAACTCGTGCTGCGCGGGAGCCGCTTCGTTGTGCTCTGTTTTGGCATATACACCGAGCGCCCAAAGCTCGCGGTCAATGTCTGCCATATATTTTTTGACCTTCGGGCTTATCGTGCCGTAATACTGGTCGTTAAGCTCCTGCGTTTTAGGCGGTTTAGCACCGAAAAGAGTCTTGCCTGTGAAGATAAGGTCGCTTCGCTTTTCGTACATTTCCTTGTCGATAAGGAAATATTCCTGCTCTGCGCCGACCATGGGGGTTACTCTTATAGACTCGTTATCTCCGAGAAGGCGCAGAACACGGAGCGCCTGATGGGAGAGAGCCTCCATAGAGCGAAGAAGGGGAGTTTTCTTGTCAAGAACCTCTCCGCCGTGAGAGCAGAATACAGTCGGGATACAAAGAGTATCGTCCTTTATAAAAGCGTAAGAGGTCGGGTCCCACGCGGTGTAGCCTCTTGCCTCGAAGGTCGCGCGAAGACCGCCCGACGGGAATGAAGAAGCGTCCGATTCGCCTTTTATGAGATTTTTACCCGAGAATTTCGTAAGTACCGTGCCGTCGCTCTGTATTGTAAGGAAGGAATCGTGCTTTTCGGCGGTGATCCCTGTCATAGGCTGAAACCAGTGAGTGTAGTGTGTCGCGCCGTTGTCAATTGCCCAGTCCTTCATAGCGTTTGCTACGATGTTTGCAACAGAGATGTCAAGCTCCTTGCCTGCCGAGATCGTGTCGCGCAGAGAAATGTACGTTTCCTTGGGAAGCCTTTCCTTCATTACCGAGTCGTTAAAGACCTTGCTCCCGAAGAGTGAGTTGAGATTTGCCACCTTGTATCTAACCTCTTTTCAAATATTCGCTAAAAAACAACTATTTAACTATTATATACAATAAATTCGATTTCGTCAACAGAAACGAGAAAAAAAGAGGAAATTTTAATTAGAAAATTTGAAATTTGCGTAAAATTCATCTGTATAACGGCAAACGCTCAAAGTGGATGTCAAAATAAAATTTACGATTTCCCTTGACAAATTCCCGAAAAGAATATATAATATATAGTAATTTTTATTATAAACAAAAAGAGAGGTTACTGTTATGCAAAATCAGCATAAAAAATATAAGGTCGGTGTTATCGGCGCTACCGGTATGGTAGGACAGAGATTCCTTACACTTCTTGAAAATCACCCTTGGTTTGAGGTTACTGCCCTTGTCGCAAGCGCACGCTCGGCAGGACAGAAGTACTCGGAGGCTGTCGGCTCACGCTGGAAGCTCGCTGCTCCGATGCCCGAAAAATACAAGGATATGGTAGTTATGGATGCAGAGGACATCGAGAGCGTAAAGGCACTCGTTGACTTCGTATTCTGCGCAGTAAATATGAAAAAGGACGAGATCAAGGCTCTTGAAGAAGCTTACGCAAAGGCTGAAATTCCCGTCGTTTCCAACAACTCTGCTAACCGCTGGACACCTGACGTTCCTATGGTTATTCCCGAAATCAACGCATCTCACCTTGAGGTTATCGAGGCGCAGAGAGCGCGTCTTGGCACAAAGAAGGGCTTTATCGCGGTCAAACCCAACTGCTCGATCCAGAGCTACGTTCCCGCGCTCACACCCCTTCTCAAGTTTAAGCCTACTCTTGTAGTTGCTACCACTTATCAGGCTATCTCGGGCGCAGGAAAGACCTTCAACGAATGGCCCGAAATGATCGATAACGTTATCCCCTATATCGGCGGCGAAGAAGAGAAGAGCGAAAAAGAGCCTCTTCGTATCTGGGGCGAGGTCGAAAACGGCGAGGTCGTTTGCGCGGCTTCTCCCAAGATCACAACACAGTGCATAAGAGTTCCCGTAACCGACGGTCATACCGCCGCAGTTTTCGTAAACTTTGAAGCAAAGCCTACGCTTGAGGACATCAAGCAGGCGTGGGTAGATTTCGGCTCTCCCGTAAAGGGACTTCCGAGCGCGCCCGAGCAGTTCGTAACCTACTTTGAAGAGCCCGATCGCCCTCAGGCAAGACTCGACAGAGATATTTACGGCGGAATGGGCGTAACAGTCGGACGTCTTCGCGAGGACAGCGTGTTCGACTATAAGTTCGTAGGACTTTCGCATAACACACTTCGCGGTGCGGCAGGCGGCGCGGTTCTTATCGCAGAGCTCCTTTGCGAAAAGGGTTATATTTGATTGTAATAACAAATTTCGGCAGAGATATTGTGTTCTCTGCCGATTTGTGTTATAATGGAAGCGGTGATGAATATGGACGAGCTGAAAAATCGTAAGACCACTCGCTTGAAGGGCGCGGACTATAATCAAAATCAAGCCGTTTTTCTAACGATATGCACGAAGGAAAGAAAATGTATCCTTTCACATATTGTAGGGACCGGCGTCCCCGACGGTCCGCAAATCGAACTAACAAGATACGGACAAATCGCGGATAAATACATTCATCAATTAAACAGCTTTTACGATTATCTATCGGTCGAGAGTTATGTGATCATGCCAAACCATATTCATATTATGCTGTGGGTAAAAGGCACGGAAAACGGACCGTCGAGGACGCCGGTCCCTACAGTACAAAATTCGATTCCGTCGAGGTTCGTGTCTACGTTTAAAAGATTTTGCAACAAGGAATACGGAATGAATATCTGGCAATATCGCTCCAATGATCATATCATACGCAACCGTCAGGATTATGAGGAGCATTTGCGGTACATTTATGAAAACCCTATGCGGTGGTGTTATGACGAATTATACACCGAAGAATAGAGGTATGGACCCGAGGTCTTTGTAATACAACGGCGAAACCAGCGCTATAAAACAGGACGATAAATTCAAATTTGACGAGGTAAGTATGAACTATAAAGCGATTACATCATCAGACGAATTGTGGTGCAAAGTACGCAATTATGCAGAAAGTTGTTCATGGAGAGCAGGAAAGGTATTGGCAAATACTATGGATAACAATGCATTTCAAGAGTGGGAAAGAGTTGTTGTTGCCATAGATAACGAGAAAATATGTGGGTATTGTACTGTTGCAAAAACAGATTGTATTCCCAATGTTCCATATACACCTTATATTGGTTTTATGTTTGTTGACGAGGCGTACAGAGGAAATAGG
>JAZNNR010000015.1:0-22200 GCA_045580325.1 Eubacteriales bacterium | reverse complement strand
GTATGAGCATCGGTTGGGTCGGTGTAGGATGTTCCGTCAATGACATAGCAGGGAATGTTCTGACTACGACAGAATGCAGCGAACAAATGGGCGAAGTCAAAGCAAAGCCCTTTCCTCGTGCGGATCGTTTTGCTCACATCGAAATATTGGATGAAGGGATCAGCCTCAAAGTCATATTCAAAGTTCGATACGATCCAATTTTGGAACGCCCGTGCCTTTTCCGCATCGGTCTCACAATCGGTACAAATTTCGTCAGCAAGCTCAACCGTCTGCGTATCCCACAAGGTATCTCTGCCATTGTCAAGATATGGGGCTTCCGGTTTGTAGATGAAGTTGTATGCGGAGTTCAGATTAAGAATAACGATTCCCGTTACCGCAATAACATAGATTCTCGTCAGAAAACCGTCTTTCCGTGTCTGTTCCACGAATGCGCCGAAGTAAATTACCTCAATTAAGAGCGATGCCATCGTGGGAAAAAGGATCAGCCTGCGGCAACGAAACAAGTAGATAACATCCATAACGATTATGAGAGACAACAGGACAAAAATAACGGCTCTCATACCTTTGGAGCGAATATCTACAAGCAGGAACAATGTCGGCAATGCCGAGAGTAAATAAAATGTCAGCAGTATGGGCGACAAAACAAGAAAGTCTTTCAGATACAACCCCAACAGCAGATTGTATATAACTGCGATAGCTAAGAAAATATAACGGATTTTTGACTGCAAGGTGATTGCAAATAATTTGGATCTCTTCACGATGATTCCTCAATTCATTTGTAAATTCACACTTGCAACAGTTCGTTTCCCAAAACCAAAACATTAAATTTGAATGATTCTTGCCCTTAATTTTGCCCTTATAATCTATTTGGGCGAGGGTAAAACGGCTTAACACTGTCTGATGGGATGAAATGAGTTGTTTGCCGAAAATCCTTTATTTACAGCGGTTTTAGAGCGTTTTACCGTGTTCTATGTGAAAACATTAACATCGGTAAAAATGATGTCTTTCAAATTCCAATTTGTCGAGCAGACAGCAACAGACAGTTGCTTGTCAACTCAGGCAATCTGTGGTAAAATATAACCACAAAATTATAGGGCGGTGAAATTATGGAAACAGAGGATATTATTTTAGAACTCAGAACAAAAAAAGGTCTTTCGCAGGAAGAACTTGCGGAAAAGATATTTGTTACAAGGCAGGCGGTTTCCCGCTGGGAGAACGGTGAAACGATACCAAACACCGAAACGCTGAAGCTTATTTCAAAAGAGTTTGACGTTTCGATCAATACGCTTCTCGGCTCACCCCAAAATCTGATCTGCCAATGCTGCGGAATGCCTCTTGAGGATAGCAATATCAGCAAAGAACCCGACGGCTTTTTTAACGAGGAATACTGTAAGTGGTGTTATGCCGACGGCAACTTCTGCTATACAAGCATTGAAGAACTGACCGATTTTTTGGTCGGTCATATGTCAAACGAAAACTTTCCTGCCGATCAGGCGAGAGCGTATTTTGATGAGCATCTTCCGAAGCTCAACTATTGGAAACGCTATGCGGAACTTGGCGGGGACGAAAAATTTAAGGAATTCAAAGATAAGCTTATCCGTGAATTCAACGATCTGCATATCGAAGGAATGCCCGAGGTCAAAACACTCAATTTCCTTGTGGGTGGTTATATCAATATGGAATACTCGCTTCCGAATGGACAAAAGGTGAAATTCCTTGATGATAATACTACCTATCTTGCTAATCAGCTTGAATGCGAATTCGGCGGGAACCGTTGTTTTGGCATTGCCGGAAATATGGATTTCCTTCTCGTCTGCACTTATGAGGAAAACGGCGAGAACCCCGAGCTTGTGATCTATAAGAAAAGATAAGAAGAAGCCTCTGAGAAATCTCTCGACTTCTCAGAGGCTACTTTTACGTTCAGCGAACTATCGAAGAATGGCTATAGATATAGAATTCCTCTTGACTCGGCATCCACTTCTTTTCTTTGGGAGGGAATGTCGCATCAAATGCTTCGACAGCAGCGGTGTCCTCACAGCAGTCGGCGGCGGTGGAGGGAATATATATCCACTTCTTGCCGTCAAGCGCGTTCGGTACAAGCTCACAGACTAGCAGAGCCGTCGGAAAGTTGCCGTCCACGATAAAGCTGACGTTCTTCTTTTTGCAGCTCATGAAACCACGGCTGACGTAGTTTCCCGGATTGCCGAAATTGATGTTTACATCATAGCCCATCTTTCGTGCAACCTCAAAGGAATGCTCGATCAGCATCTTGCCGAGCTTTTGCCTTTGATATTCGGGTGCAACGCAAAGCGGTCCGAAGGAAAGAATCTCCTTCCTGTCACCGTTCTCGTCCTCAAGCCAAGCCTTCGTGTACATAATGTTGCCGACAATCTGAGCCGGCTCTGCCGGACTCGTGCCGTCAAGTTCAAGCACGAATGCCAGCTCGGGGATAAAATCGGGATGATTACGCATCATGTGAACGAAATAATGCTCGTCCGCGCCCGGCTTGTAGACGTTCCAAAACGCCTCGCGTGTGAGTTCTTCTACTGCTCTGTAGTCTTTTTCTGTTTCTAAACGTATCGTCAAATTATTCATTTTTTAATCCTTTCATATCTGTTGACGCTCAGGCACGAGAGGAATGCTGAGAATGTATTTGCAAACCTCTCGTTTACAATACAATCTCCAAAAGATTGGTGTTTTTCAAACAGCACACTCCGATAAAAATATTCAAGCCGAGGCTTGTAGATACATTATACCACAAAAATGTGAAAATTTCAATACGGATCTCGCGTGTTCACATAATGCGGTTGAAAGAGGACGAGTTTTGTGGTATAATTAGGTAATAAACAATTACGGAGAGAATTATGCTAACCTACACATACATATCAAAAGGAAAATTCGGCTTGGTTGAGAAGCCCAAGCCGACGATACAGCACGAGAGGGATGCTATAGTCAAGGTCACGCTTGCAAGCATTTGCTCGAGCGATTTACATATTAAACACGGCAACGTGCCGAGAGCGGTGGAGGGAATTACGGTCGGTCACGAGATGGTCGGCATTGTGGAAGAGGTCGGCTCGGCGGTTACGCATGTAAAGCCGGGCGATAGAGTCACGGTCAATGTGGAAACCTTCTGCGGCGAGTGCTTCTTCTGCAAGAAAGGATTCGTCAACAACTGCACCGACAAAAACGGCGGGTGGGCGCTTGGTTGCCGCATTGACGGCGGTCAGGCAGAGTACGTTCGCGTGCCGTTTGCGGATCAGGGGCTGAACAAGATTCCCGAAACCGTGACCGACAGACAAGCACTGCTCGTGGGCGACGTTCTTGCTACGGGATATTGGGCGGCGAAGATTTCTGAAATTACCGAGGACGATACCGTTCTCATCATCGGAGTAGGCCCCACCGGAATCTGCACGCTCCTTTGTGTGATGCTGAAACATCCCAAGCGCATTATCATGTGCGAGAAGGACGAGAACCGCATCGAGTTTGTGAATGAGCACTATCCCGATGTGTTGACGGTTACGCCCGAAGAATGCCTTGATTTTGTTCGCGAGAACAGCGAACATGGCGGTGCAGATGTGGTGCTTGAGGTTGCCGGAGCAGAGAACACTTTTGAGCTTGCGTGGCTGTGTGCTCGTCCGAATGCGATCGTTACGGTGGTGGCGCTTTACGACAAGGCGCAGACTCTGCCTCTGCCGGATATGTACGGCAAGAACTTGACCTTTAAGACCGGCGGTGTTGACGGTTGCGATTGTGAGGAAACGCTGAAACTCATTACCGAGGGCAAGCTCGACACCGAGCCGCTGATCACGCATACCTATCCGCTTGCAAGGACTGATGAGGCGTATGAGTTGTTTGAAAATAAACGCGACGGAGTTATTAAGGTCGCGGTGGAGTGTTGAAAGTTCTTTTAATTGGACAGATAATGTGGTATAATTAACTATAAGTTTTGAAACGGAGGTGTGAATAGATGCTATTTGCAGTGGATTATAATGACAATCGAGTACATATTGACGAAACACATAGCAATCAAGAATATTATTGTCCCTATTGCGGCGCACCTCTGACTACTAAAAAAGGAGAGATTAGACAGCATCACTTTGCTCATAAGCAAAACCACCTGTGTTCTGATACTTGGGAACGTAGTCATAGCTACGATATATCGCCGTGGCACAATGAATGGCAATCATTGTTTCCTAAAGAGAATCAGGAAGTGAAATTGTCATTGGGCGATACTAAACATCGCGCTGATGTGATGATTGACCGTACGGTTATTGAATTTCAGCACAGCATTATGCCTGTGAAGGCTTTTGATGATAGAAATAATTTCTATTTTAACTTGGGGAATAAGGTCATATGGCTTTTTGATTTGTCGGATCTATTAGAAGATCAACTGTTTTACAAAGAAGCAGGCGACGGTTTAGAGTTCCATTGGCGCAATCCTAAAAAGGCTTTTAATAATTACGATATTCAAAGTGGCTGTATAGATCTATTCTTTCAGTTAAAATCAGAACCCAATGTAGGCATTGTGAGAGTTACCGATGTGTCCGCAAATGGTTTTGAATGTTTTTACACATCTAAGTTCATTGACAAAGACGATTTTCTGACCTATGTTGGCTTAAAAGACGGACATTGCTTGCCTCCGTGCAGGGAAGACATCGAGAATAACGAGCAATATTGTTCATTCAAGGACAAGTATAATATCTGTCTGAATAAGCAACAAGAGCGTGCATTACTTGCGGTTGAGGGTTCGAATCTGTTGTTGGCAGTTCCAGGTTCGGGAAAAACCACCGTACTTGTGGAACGTCTGGGACATATGGTTCTAAATAAAAATATTTCGCCCGAAAACATTCTTGCAATTACATATAATACCGCCGCGACAGAGGAGATGGAGAGCAGGTTTTCAGCTCAATTCGGCGAGCAATATGGAAAGCGAATTGATTTCCGCACAATAAATAGTTTGGCCCTTAAGGTGTATTCGGATTATTGCCATAGAATCAATAGACCTCAAAGGAAATTGATTCAAGATGATGAAAGACGCCGTTTGCTTGGGGAGGTATTCAAACAGCATAATGGTGAGTATGCAGCGGAAAATGATATTCTTGAACTTTCATCTGCTATCACATACATCAAGAACATGATGCTCACGGATGATCAGATAAGCGAGATTGAGTCGGAATATCCGCATTTGAGTGCGATGTATCAATCATATCAAAATGCATTAAAAGAAAAATATCAAATGGATTTTGACGATCAAATGGTATTTGCTCTTTGGATATTGCAAAAAGATGAGGAAATCACATCTGCACTAAGAATGCGATATAAGTACATTTGTGTAGATGAAGCTCAGGACACGTCCAAGATTCAGCATGAAATCATTAAGATTATCGCCCAAGGCAACAATCTTTTTATGGTGGGGGATGAAGATCAAAGCATTTATGGCTTCAGAGCAGCTTATCCTAAAGCATTATTGAATTTTAGATATGATTATCTGAATCCGTACATCTTGCGCATGGAACGCAACTATAGGTCTACAACGCAAATCGTTGATAAGGCGCAATCATTTATTTCTCAAAATAAGGGACGATATGAGAAGAACATGACTGCCGAGCGCGGTGATGGCGAAGCGGTTTCTTTAGAGCAAGTAGATTCCCGAGAAATGCAATATATGCGTCTGCTTGATGTAGCAAAGACAGCGGACAGGGAAACCGCATTTCTATATCGTGATAATGAAAGCTCAGTCGTTCTTATTGACCTATTCTTGAGGAATCGTGTTCCTTTCAGATTGAGAAAGCCCGAAATGAATTTTTTCGGTAATCGTGTAGTAAAGGATATTGTAGCATATCTTTCTCTTGCATTGAATGAGAATGACACAAATTCATTTTCTCAAATATGTAATAAGGGCATCATATATTTGAAGAACCAACAGAAGGATTATGCTATTAAGAATTGCAAATATAAACGCATATCTGTTTACGATGCTGTTGAAGGGCAGATGCAATATCTCAAGGAAAGACAAAGAGATAGAGCTGACGATTTCAGAAGTGTCATGTCCAGAGTGGGCAAATCTAAAGCCTCGGATGCTATTTCTGTTTTATTGAATAGCGGCTATGAGGATTATTTGAGAAAGAATCATCTTGACAGCGGCAAGATAGAAATTCTGTCAATACTCGCCAAGCAAGAACCTGACATTCAAAAATTTTTGGATAGACTTGTGGAGTTGGAAAGACTGATTCAAAATGGGTTTTGTTCCAAAGCAAACAATGCAGTAATTCTTTCCACTATTCATTCGAGTAAAGGTTTAGAATATGACAGCGTTTATATGGTCGATGTGTACGATGGACGTTTCCCGTCATCAAGGCCAAATATCTTTAGTCGATCTAAAGATAACGCCGATGGTGAACAAGAAGAACGCCGACTGTTCTATGTTGGAATCACGCGAGCTAAAAACAAATTGAGTCTATTTGCCATAAAGGGAAGCGAAAGTACCTTTATAGATCAACTTTTCCCGGAGCAAAAAATGATTCGAGAAAAAGAGGACGAAGAAAAACGCAGGCACGCACTTGAAGAGCAAGAAAAAAAGCGTATAGAGAATATGCGTAGACGTGCTGAACAGGAACGTGTATTACAAGAACAGTATCTTCTCAGACAGGAAGAATTAAGAAAAGAAAACGAAAGAGCTCTTGAACTTGAACGAGTGAGGCAAAAACAAATTGCTGAAATGCATTATGCTAACAGTTACAACGAGGTCAAGGATAAGTTTACTCAACAAGAATTCCAGATTCGTGATTCCTCAGGTAGAAGATGGATTCAGTGTGAGCTGTGTGGCGAGATAAAATTAGAGTCTGAGTTTGGATCATACAGTGGCACAAATCACGTTAATCTTGGTGTATGCTATAAATGCTCTCGTCGTGACAGAAAATAATATTTACACAACATTGGTACGAAACCAAAAGCGACAATCGCAACTCGCAATAACCGCCTAAAAACAATCAAAAATCAAGCGAAAATTAGCCAAAAATCTCCCCAAGTGGTCAAACATGTGGTCAAAGGCGAAAAATGGGCTTGTTCAACCCTCGAAGTAGGGAAGAACAAGCCCATTATGTTTATTGCGAAAACGCGAGATTTCGCGAGGATTTGCGAAATAAATAAAGAAAAATCGGGAGTCTTACGGACTCCCGATTTTTTATCTGAGTGACTGGACTTGAACCAGCGGCCTCTACCACCCCAATATGACTTTTTGGGGATTTAAAAGCGAATATCGTAGCTTAAAAGCAAATATCGTTTGCTAAAAGGGAATATCGTATACTTTTTAGCAAATATCGTCGGTCTTCGAATGGTACCTCCTGTGCATAACTTGAAATGATATGCACCAAACCTATGCATCAAAAAATATGTACTTTGAGTGTTGTGAGGATTCTGACTGTATATAGTATATCCTATTTTTATTATATTGTCAAGTGTAAATTTTCAGTTCAAAGTAAGGTGATTTGCACCTTACTTTGAACTAAAGACACAAGTTAATGTAAGTTAATGTAGATAATCGTCGAAAAAATGTTTTTGCAGTTATTGAAAAGACAATTATTTTTGCAATCGCTAAATTATTTATTGACAACAATAATGGTATGTGATATAATGTAGATATAAAATGCATATACTATTTTGAGGTGCAAAATGGCTGTTAGCTATAAGAAACTTTGGAAATTACTAATCGATAGAGACATGAAAAAGAAGGAACTTGCGCAACTTGCCGGTATCAGTAATTTTACGATCAGCAAGATGAGTGCAGGGAACAACGTAACGGTTGAGGTGCTTGGCAAGATATGCAAAGCACTTAACTGTACACTTGACGATATAATGGAATTTATACCCGAAAATGATGAGAAGGAGGGCGAGACAAATGGCTAATAGAAATTATGAGATATTAAGTGGAAATACTCTTGTTGCTATTTGGCAGGACAACAAACTGTCCGTTGTTAATGAAGCTTTGCTTCCTCTATATTTGAAGAAAATTCAGAACGCAGATCTTTGGTTGGAAACCCGTGCGATTGATAGCCATAGAGCTAATTCTCGCCTTTTGAAAAAAGCATTGCGCTTGGTAGAAAAGGATGATATTTCTACCGTTATTCACGTCAATGGAGCAACCATAACGGACAATTATTGGATACGCACGATTGGCTCAAATTTGACATATAACGATGTTAAATTCTCGGACGACTACTTCTCCAATCTCGCTTTGAAAGGAAACTACGATAGCTTTAACAAGGCTGCCAACAGTAAGCGTTCCAAGACCCCCGAGCTTACTAACGTGGGAAGCTTTGAGAAGTGTTGGAAGCTCCGCGAGGGCAAGTGGTGGATGTATAAGAAGGCAACACACGATGAGATGTTTTCCGAATTGTTTGTATATGAATTAGGAAAAGCCCTCGGTATGAATATGGCAGTCTATGAACGCGGAGACGGGTGCATAAAGTCTCTTGACTTTACAGATGCTGCAAGCGTTAACTTTGAACCTGCATCTACCTTTATGGGGGACAACGAAAACTATGCTGATGTAGTTAAGGCGCTCGAAAAGATTTGCCCCAAGGCTATTCCGGATTATATCAGAATGATCTTTATGGATACTATCTGTGCAAACCCTGATAGACATACCAACAACTTCGGACTTTTGCGTGATACTCAAACAGGAGAACTTGTTGGATTCGCACCAAACTACGATAATAACATGGCGCTGATCTCACGTGGATATCCATCCAAGCCTGGAACAAAGGATATGCTGATTTCAATATTTAATGAACTCGTGGAGAAGTATCCAACCTACCGCGCCTATATCCCTGAAGTTACCGAAGAAATTGTGCGCAATGTGGTTGATAAACTTAAAATGAAAGTCAAGACACAAGTTGTTGTTGATTTGGTTGTGAAAAGATATGAATTGATATCCATTACAGATACAGGAAAGAGAGATGTGAAATGAATAGCATAGAATTAAAAACATTAAATGAATTATCACAGTATTCATTTTATATTCCTGCCTATCAAAGAGGCTATAGATGGACGGAGCAGGAAGTAATAGATTTGTTGAATGATATCAATGAATTTACTCCTCGCGAAGTAAATGATACAGAGAAGACATGGTATTGTTTACAACCAATTGTTGTCAAGCAAAAAGGTGAGAATGAATACGAGGTGATCGACGGTCAGCAGCGTTTGACTACGGTATATTTGATTTTACACCTTCTGAATCAAGATTATGTTGTAAAAAAGCAGGATAAGTTGTTCTCTATGGATTATCAAACCAGAAAAGGATCAAAAGAATTTTTATTGAATCCTGAAGAAGAGAATAACGAATATATTGATTATTTTTATATACATCAGGCTTACAAAACGATTGAACATTGGTTCGAAGAAAAAGAACAAAATCCCACATTTGATAAAAATGATTATCGTTCAAAGATGAAATTTCATACAAAAGTTATATGGTATGAAACTTCTGAAGATAATCCGATTACTGTTTTCACAAGATTGAATATTGGCAAGATCAGTTTGACGAATGCCGAACTTATTAAGGCACTTTTCTTAAACAGTTCCAATTTCAGGTCCATAGATGAAAATGGTATGAAATTGTTGAGATTGCGTCAAATAGAAATTGCAAATGAATGGGATGGTATTGAGACTGCTCTTCAAAATAATAAATTGTGGTATTTCTTGAGCGATGAGCAAAAAGATGATAATAGAATTGAATACATATTTCATTTGATGAATGATACAGGGGATACCGATCAGTATTCTACATTTAGATTTTTCTATGCTAAACTAGCCGGAAAGTCTGAAAATGAAATGAATAAGTATTGGGAAGAGATTCAAGCTTATTATCAAAGATTCAATGAGTGGTTTAGTGAAAGGGAATTATATCATAAAATCGGTTTTATTCTAACGGTCAAGATATCTACGGTTAAGGAGTTGTATCAGCAATCTTCCATTTTGAAAAAAAGCGAGTTTATTGCGTATATTGATTCCAAAATTAAAAATTATTATAGGCATCAAAACTTATTTGATTTGGATTATGAGAATAAACATACTAAGGGAGTTCTGTTATTATACAATATTTTGACAATGTTACAGAATGAACATGACTCCTCGTATTTTCCTTTTGATGATTTTAAGTTGAAAAAGTGGAATATTGAACATATAGCTTCACGAAAGGATTCTAGTTCAATTCCACTGATTAATAGAAAAGAATGGATTTCAGATGTAAAATGTTATATTGATCAAGAGCAGTCCGAGGGGCCTTTGTTGATCGAAAAACTTGATGAAATGCTTGAAAAAGAATCATATACCAACGAAGATTTATTTGTTGTCCTTTTCGATGAAGTGACAGAACACTTTAATAAATATATGAATGACAATGATGATGTTGATGGTGTTTCAAATTTAGCATTATTGGATGAGAAAACAAATAAGGGTTATAAAAATGCAGTATTCCCTTTGAAACGAAAATGTATAATTGATCTTGATAAAGAGGGCGGATTTGTTCCTATTTGTACAAAAAATGTTTTTCTGAAATATTTCAGTGATTACCCACCTAAGATATCGTTTTGGACACAGGATGATCGAGAAAAATATGAATTAGATCTTGTTCGTGTCCTTAAGAATTATTTGGAGGTGACTAAGTAATGAATAATGATATATATTCATTTTATAAGTTGGTAGAAAAATACAAAGTAAAAATACCCATTATTCAAAGAGACTATGCTCAGGGAAGGGAAAGAAATACCAGTATTTGTGAGAACTTTTTAAAGGCATTAAAAGACAATATTGTCGGCAACTCAACTATTAATTTGGATTTTATCTATGGTAACGTTGAAGACGATGTGTTTTTACCGCTAGATGGACAGCAAAGACTTACCACCCTTTTTCTTCTTCATTGGTATGCCTTTGTAAAAGAGGGAAGCCACCAAGAATGCAAGGAAATTCTTAAAAGGTTTTCTTATGAAACAAGGCTGTCATCAAGACGTTTTTGTGAGGCTCTTGTTGAAAACTGTACGGTATTAGATGATGCGTATAATTTGATAAGTAACCAAATTCTTGATTCAAAGTGGTTTTTCATATCTTGGAAATATGATTCCACAATTCGAGCAATGCTGAAAACAATAGACATAATACATAGTCTCTTTTCGGATGTGGACGAGCTCTGGGTTGCATTAACAGATAGAAAAAACGTTGTATTTCATCTTTTGATACTAGAGAATTTTGGATTGTCTGACGATCTGTACATAAAAATGAATGCTCGAGGAAGACTGCTCACATCGTTTGAAAATTTAAAGGCAGAAATCCAAGACAAGTCGACAAAAGAAACCTGGGAAGAAAGCCGTACAGAAGCTGACAAATTTTCGTATAAGATCGATGGGGAATGGACCGATTTTTTATGGAATAAATTTAAGAAAAATAATTCTGTTGATAATGCACATATGAATTTTATCACAACTGTAGTTATGATAAAAATGGCAACGGGACAGATATTAAAAGGTTCGGAACGTATAGATGTTATCCGAAGATTAAATGATAATAACTCGGATAGAGATTTGATTAAATATATCAATAGAGATACATTTGACTATCTTTATTCTGCTTATTCTTTGTATTGTCATCTTTGTAATTCGGAAAGCTTGCCCATATTGACCATAGATATGTGGAGACACACACCAGAAGGTAATTTGCTATATCAAGTTTTGATGGGAAATAACACCTCATATACACATAAAGTATTGTTTTACGCGCAAACTGAATATTTACTAAGAAATAAGGATATTGATCAACAAAAATATTCGGAGTGGATGAGAGTAATTCGAAATATAATTTCCCGAGCAGACCTTACACCAGACGGAAAAAGAACTGATATTGTTAGAAGTCCTGAAGCTTTCTATGGAGCTATAAATTTAATTTCCGAGTTGGCAAACGGTTGCAGTGACATTTATAGCTTTTTGAAAGAGAAAACGATTTCTTCGTCATTTGCAAGAGATCAAGTAAAAGAAGAGATACTCAAGGCACAAATAATTTCTGAAAAGCCAGAACGGAAGGAATTGATTTTCAAAACTGAAGACAATGAGCTCTTAAGGGGAAGAATAACTTTTGCTTTAGAATGTTCGAATTTTGTACAGAATGCGGATGAAATTGACTTCGAATTACTATCAAAAGTTCAAGCTGTATTTAACACATACTTTAATAAAGAGCTTGATAATACAAATTTGGAGTTTGACAAATTAAGACGTTCTATGCTCACAATATCTGTAGCCGGCAAATATCAATACTACGATTATTGGTGGTCATATTGGTACGCAGGAGAATCGGATAAAAGAAAACTCTTTCCTACATACAGAGAAATCGAATATTTTATTGGCAAAGTAGAGTACAAGCAGTATTTTAAAGAACTTGTTATTAAACTTATATCTCAGACTTACGATGAAATTATCGAGAATTTCGAGAAACCAAACAATATGGAAAATTGGCAATATAGATTGATAAAAGAAGAGAACTTGTTGTTTAATTGTTCTTCAAAATATATTGCAATTCCCGCCGATCGTTCGTATTGCTACTTGTTAAAAGGAAAACGTCCTATAGATACAGAAGGAAGTAAAATGATTAAATAATTTAAATCTTGGTATAGGTATTTTTTGTAACTAGTTGTTAGCATTAACACGTGGGGCTAAGCCATCAGCTTAATTAAAAGCTTTTGACTTAGCCCCATAAAATATTTAACTGAAGTGTAGGATATCTCGAATTTCAATTGCGTAGCATTTTGTCAGAGACAAGGGGCTTCATGGGTATGATGCATAAATTGCGATTCTGTAACTCTGTTATAATGTGATTGACAAATTTTGTCGAATGTGGTATAATTAAATGAAAAAATCAATTTGACCAAACAACTGATGGAGGAACGAATTTATGAATGCTACTACATTTAACAGCACGGATATATTAAATGCTTTGGAAAATATTGATTTTTTAGGATTAGATAAGGTGCAATTTATCGAAGAATTAGAAAAAATGGATGGAAATGGAGAGTGTACAATTGTCAACGAAGAGTTAGTAGCACATTCAAACGCAAAAACAGACGACAAACCTAATAGGTTTAGAGTGTTTAATACCCCTATTTATGTTTCTGTAGCCCAAATTGTAGAAAATATAAAGGGAAATTTATTCGCCACAATTATAAAACTTATTTCGACTAGTTCGGAAGATTCTTCAATTGTCACTGCTATTGCAAAAGTTTTGTTACCTCATATAGCTGTTAGTATACACCTAATAACCGACAAAGAATGGTGTGTGTATACAATTGCTGTTGAACTTTACATTAGAGATCACAACAAATATCATGTTGAAGAGGATTTTGAACCCAAGTTTTTAGTAGACCGCTATTGTGATAATTTGGATGTGGAATGTAAATATCGTCGCAAAGATATGTGCAGGATAAAAAAAGCAGATATATTAAAATCTTTGAATAGTTTGGAAAGCAAACACATTCTTGAAAGGAACGAGGCAAATGAATACAGATATGTACGATGGTGATATGCTCAATAATGAAATTTTTTCCACAGAAATTTTCGAGCCAGAGATAAAAGAAATCAAAACAGAAAATGATATATATGCTGCAACGGCTGATATTTTGGAAAAAAATTATACATCTGTAAAAGAAGCAAAAAAAGAAATCGACAGATCCGTAAAGACCAAGGCGACAAGTATTTTTCGCGACATTCTTTTCGAGATGTTTTTTAGAAAAGATCCGGATCATGGAACCCCTTTTGTGATAGTAACAGAGAAATTTCACATTAATCGTATATATCAAGATAGTTATAGCTCATATTTCTCATCAAAACATTTTTCGCTCAGCCGATATTGTCAAAGATTGTTTTTTCTAGACATTCCCGATTTTTGCGAAGAGCTTTTTGAAAAAAGTGAAGAGGAACTAAGTCGAGCATTAATTGGTACATGCGTTATAAGACCGGCACCTGAATCAGAAAATATTATAGGTCAAATGCTTCTAAAACCTGATGCATTTGAAAAATGGCGCAACGATTATATATGCACTGCTTCATATAAGGTAACTATGTTTGGTAAAAGAATGGAATTGTCTGCGTTTCCTTACATGATGCAGGATGGGGAGGTTATAACTTGTTCAGAAACAACGCTCATTCACCTTCTGGAATATTTTAGCAATCGTTACAGTTCTTATCGGCGCATAGTTCCTAGTGATTTGATTGAATTTGAGAAGGAATTATCTTTTGAACGAGCTATGCCTAGTAAAGGATTAACTTATCCATCTGTATCGCATATTCTTATGAAACTGAATTTTTATCCTGTATTATATGGTTTTTTTGAGAGCAAGGATAAAATCCTAGGGAAAAGAACGATGCATCATTATATAGATTCTGCCATTCCTGTTGCTGTAAGCTTAAATTTAGGGCAAGAAGATGTGCGTCATTCGATTGTGGCTATAGGTATATCTAAAAATTTATGTATTCCGAATGATTTTAGTATCTCAAACAATTTGAATATTTCCCCCATTAAACGAGGGAAGAATTATTTTTTAGATATAGCAGACCTCCACAGTAGCTATATAGTAATGAATGATTCTGCCTCTCCTTATGCAGAAATGTCTGTGAAAAGAACCCAAAATTCAAAACCACATATATTTAATATTGGTGAGGATTCTCAGGACTTTGAAATTGAATCGCTTATTGCTCCTCTAGAAAAAAGAATGTTTTTGGATGATTATGGCATTACTCCGATTGCTTTGAATATTATATCGCACAAAACATTTGGAATAATAAAAGCGTTACAAAGTTTTGAAAATAATGATTATACTACATTTGGAAGCAAAGAAAATCCAGTAATATACAGATTGCTTTTGGCTAGAGCAGGAAGTTTTAGAAGAAAACGTTCTGTTGAATTTTCTGTCGGCTCATTGATGTGGAAAATTTATAGTAGTATCCCGCTTCCCAAGTTTGTTTGGATCTGTGAAATATATAGCATCTCATCATTAAAAGAAAATAAAGCTATAGGCGAAGTTGTAATAGATGCAACTTCGAATGATATATCGGGTATTTCTGGTGCTATTATTATAAATTATCCTAGCCGTTTCTCATATAGAATGCCACATGAATCTTTTGAAATTTTTATGGATAGATACATAAAGTCAGAACACTTATGTACTTGGGACAAAATTACACCATACATGCATTTCAAAGATCCTAAAAGTTAATCAACTCTTTTAAAATATACAAATAACAAAGAAGAACATTATTTTTTCAACAATTAAGTATTATGGGGTTGACAAATTTTTTTTATTATGATATAATTATAGAACTCTTAGGTTCAGCAATTAGAAAGAGGTTTAGTTATGCTTTTACAAGTAAAAAGAATTCCTACCCGAGATACTCGTATTTCGAGTAGTGCTACGAAATCAGTTCCTATTAAGATTACACAAAGGGATGTGGATGAACTTAATCGTAGAATAAAAAAAGATATAATGGAAAATGAAGCTCGGCGCGAAAAGGGATTAGAGGTAGCCGCCCGTTGTCGAATGCGTTGATATTTTCAAGATTTAATTACCCGGAACCCTATTTGTTGGATTCCGGGCAATTTTTGTTATCTGTTAGTAGTATTTCTGTCAATATATTCATACAACGCTTTGATGAGAATCATTCAGTTATGTCCGACAATAAATCCTTCATCTTTTGATTGATTTATTAAAAGATTATATGCTTTTCATATCAATGGTGATATTGTTCATACTGTTTTATTGTAGAAGTTATCAAAGTTTAAAGCTGCCTGTTTATCAACACTTTCAAGCATGTGTACATATATGTTTGTTGTTTCAATGCTTGAATGTCCGAGACGCGCTGATACAGTTTTAATATCGCATCCATTAGCAAGAAGTATAGTAGCAGATGTGTGACGCAGACAGTGGAACTTTAGATGTCGGATGTTGTGTCTTGAGAGAAAGTGTGAAAATTGTTTTGTTGGTGTTTGTGGATTCATTACGTTGCCGTTTTCATCGGTAAAAATATAATTAAGATTTTGCCAAGTATTAAGCGAGAGGGAATACTCCTCTTGCCTTTTCTTATATTCCTTTAGCGTTTCGCATAGGCAGTTTGGAATAGCAATCGTGCGAAAGCTTGAATGTGACTTTGGCTCTTTCTCAATAGACTTTTCGCCCTTGGGTTTATAAATGCTTCGTTTAACGGATAGATATTGTTTGTCAAAATTTATATCAGACCATTTAAGTCCTACGATTTCGCCTCGTCGCATGCCCGTGAAAATCGCAAGTTCAATCAATAATCGTATATTGATTGGCTCGTTTTTTGCAGCATCAAGGATAGTTTTTGTTTCTTCGATGGTGAATACGTCAACCTCTTGATAATACTCTTTGGGAAATGTCAGACGGCGTGATAATCCGACATCATCATCCATATAGTACATCTTGTACGCTAATGTCAACATGGAGCGTAGTACGGTGGTATATCGTTTGACGGTAGACGGAGATATGTGTCCTTCTTTTCCATCGCTACGCGGCATGGAATAGAGATATAATATGAAGTCCTGGACGTGATATGTTTTGATATTCTGCAAGCGCATTCTTCCAAACATAGGAAGTATATGCTGATTTATTATGCTTTCATAAAATACGTAAGTGGCAGGGGAGAGAGTGCTTTTTTGAATTGCCAAGTATTCTTTAGCGAAGTCGGAAACAATTTTGTTCTCCGGCTTTTTTCGATTGCGTTCAAATTGTAATTCTTCGGTAAACTCCTCAATAAATTCGTTTAGTTCTTTTTCAA
Organism: Eubacteriales bacterium; assembly: GCA_045580325.1. Lineage (GTDB taxonomy): Bacteria > Bacillota > Clostridia > Oscillospirales > CAG-272 > SIG672. The sequence goes on along the minus strand of JAZNNR010000015.1, from coordinate 5,371 downwards.
ATAATCTTTTTGACAGATTAGGTTTAGATGGGGCGAATGTCTTTCCGCGAACGATCTGTTTTCCAGTCTTAATATCTCTTCCACAAGATATACGTACGAGATACTTTCCATTTTTTCTTTTTGCAATAGTTGCCATGAAGTTTCTCCTTAAAATTTATTTACCCGAGGGTATAATAAATTTTAACATATATCCGCGAAAATTCCCTAATAAAATAGCCCTCTACCATTCCGAAAAGTAGAGGGGGAATAATGAAAAAGTCTTTATTTGCAAGGCTTTCTGCTATATTTGAATTTAAAGCTTGTACCTACCATGTACCTACCAAATGTAAGTACTTTGTATGTACCGAAAAAGATTCATGATCTGTAAAAAGGCGAAAATTGTTCGTTTTTCACAAAAAGCAAAAGAAAAATCCGCAAGAATTTGTACAATTCCTACGGATTTTTGGTCTGAGTGACTGGACTTGAACCAGCGGCCTCTACCACCCCAAGGTAGCGCGCTACCAACTGCGCCACACCCAGATACAGCCCGCTTACGCGGAACAATAGAGATTATAGCACAATATTCTCGGTTTGTCAACAGTTATTTAAGTAATTTTTATAGTTTTTTTTAAATAATTTTGTTTAGTTTACATAAATACGAGTAAAAACATTTTCGGACACTGTAATTTTATATTCCGAGTATTCTAGCTACTTTGAGAATCGAAATTTGTGTTTTGGAATCTTTTATTTCGCCTCTCATTACCATATCAAGCGCTTTTTCGATTTCGATTTCTTCAACGTTAAGAAATTCGTCCTCGTCAAGATTTTGTGAGCTTCTTACAAGATCTCTCGCAAAATAAAGATAGAGCTTTTCTCCGCAATATCCGGGGGTAGGGTAGATTATACCGAGATACTCATAACTGCCCGCCGTGCAGCCTGTTTCTTCCTTCAGCTCGCGTTTCCAGGCTTCAGTATGGTCTTCACCCTTTTCGAGCTTTCCCGCAGGAATTTCGAGTATCTCTTCCTGATAAGGACATCTGAACTGACGTACGAATATAATCTTATTATCGCTTGTAAGCGGCAGAACGCAAACACCGCCGTTGTGCTCGACGATCTCGCGGTATCCTTCGTTTCCGTTGGGAAGAAGAACAGAAAGCGTTTTAACCGTTATTACTTTTCCTTCAAATATGGTGTTTGAGCTTAATGTCTTTTCTTTAGTTTCCATTTTATAATCCTTTTACTGTTTTATTGTTCTTTTGAGTCGCGGAGTGAGAATACGCAGCCGCAATAATTCTGACGGTAAAGCGAATATTCTTTTGAGAGCTCAATACTCCTTTTGTATCCCTCATTCTTCTTAAAATCGGACGGCAGCCACTTTATCTCATATTTTTCGGCAAGCTCATATCCGATCTCGTTTATAGCGGTAGCATTTTTCAGCGGACTTATCGTAAGAGTTGTAGAAAAATAATCAAATCCGCCGAGCTTTGCAACTCTCGCTGTTTCGTCAAGACGTAGACGGTAACATATTTTGCAGCGCTCTCCGCCCTCGCGGCAATCTTCATATCCCTTTACGACCTCAAAAAAGCACGTATCGTCATAATCTCCTTCCATAAAGCTGACTTTGTGAAGGGTAGGCATTTCGCTTATCAAACGCTGTTGTTCTTTTGCACGCTTCATATATTCTTCGCGCTCAGTTATGTTTGGGTTGTAGTAAAATACCGTTATATCCATATAATTTGAAAGATAGGATATAACGTAGGAAGAACAGGGCGCACAGCAGCTGTGTAAAAGCAGCTTGGTGTCGGAGGGGATATCTTTTATAAGCTTTTCAAGCTCTTTTTGATAATTTACTTTCGGGTTCATAATATTCATCACATTCTAAGTAATATTTTACTGTAATATTTTACACCACCATTAGAAAAATGTCAAGTATAGTAGTGTACTTGACATACACGAAAAATATCGTTATAATATACACATAATACTTGTTACCGTCGAAAAATAATTCGTCGGAGAAACGGAACCTTAAATGTCTGTTATTTATTGTAGTGAATGTAAAAACCTTTTTATTTCCGAGGAAAACTCTGCACAGGGAAATACAGTTTGCCCGAAATGTAAAAATCTCATCGATATTCCGAGCGAAGACGAGCTCAGAGCTAAAAAAGACGAAATATATCTTGAGGCTCTTCACAAGAAAAGAATTGCTCTTTACGCAAGAGATCTTCGCGAGGCGAAAGCTATTTTTGAGTGGCTTGGGAACTACCGAGATGCCGCCGATCAGGTGGAGTCCTGTGAATATCTTGCATCGCGTCAAGAGGCGCGCGAAAGGGAAGAGATGGCATCTCCAATTACTCCCAAGCGCGTAAAACGTATTGCTCTGATTTCTGTTTCGCTCCTCATTTCTCTTGCCGTGATTATCACCGCATCGCTTTTGCTTGTAACACCTATAAAATATTCTATCGCCGAAAATCATTATGAGAACGGTAATTTTGAAAAAGCGGCAGAGCTTTTTTCCGAGATACCCGATTATAAAAACAGCAAGGATATTCTTTTAGATATTTATTCTGCGTTTTCTGAAAAGGAAGGAAAAATCATTTCCTGCTCGGCGCTCGAGCCTTGGTTCAGTATAAACGAAAACGGCGTAATTTCATTTATAAGAAGCAAATACTCGGGCGAGGGTAATATTACCATTCCCGATGTTTTCGACGAAGTTACGGTAAAAACAGTGGCTCCTAACATGTTTAAAAATTATACGATGCTTAAAAGTGTAACCTTGCCGTCAGAGCTTTCTTCGATAGGAACCTATGCTTTTTACGGCTGTAAAAATCTCGAAAGCATAAACATTCCCGAAAGCGTTACTTCGATTTCTCCGTATGCCTTTAAGGACTGCTCTTCGCTTAAGACTATAAATATTCCGAGTAGCCTTACCGCGATAAACGCATTCGTTTTCTCGGGCTGTAGATCGCTTGAATTTCCCACGCTCCCTGACTCGATAACCAAAATAGACAGCTCTGCATTTATGGGCTGTGCTTCATTTAAAGAGGTGGTATTACCCCAAAATATAAGGACACTCGGTGCGTTTGCATTCTCTGCCTGCAGTAGCGTTAAGAGCGTAAAAATTCCCGCAACGCTGAATGAAATCGGCAAAAACGCATTTTACGAATGTGATGCTCTGACGTCGGTGTATTACTCGGGAAATGAAGAGGAATTCAAAAAAATCGAGATAGACAGCGGAAACGAAGCCTTTATCTCGGCAGAAGTGATATACGCACACTAAGATTTTTCAGAAAAAACAAACTTTTTTCGATTTTGCTATTGACAAATCGAAAATGTTGTGGTATTATTGTGAGGTACGAAACGCAAGACCTTGCTTAGTACAAATACGCGCCCGTAGCTCAGTGGATAGAGTGCCCGGCTACGAACCGGTAGGTCGCAGGTTCGAATCCTGCCGGGCGCGTGAAATAAACGGTAACGTTCGAAAGAATGTTACCGTTTGTTTTTTTATTATTTTGGGATTGACAAATCATAGAAAACGTGATATATTAAAAGTGCCAAACAAAACCAAATATTTTTAGGATGAACGCCTTATTTTTATAAGGGGTAGTGTATCCTTTTGCCTTTTGCAGGTCAGACTAAATCAGGTAAAAACGTTTGCTCCTCTGACTTGCATAAGGTGTTTATCTGTGTAGTTGGTTTTGTTTGGCGACAATTGGAGTTGCGTTTTTCGGTGCGCTGACTTCAGTTGGCGCACTTTTTATTTTCACCGAAAATATTTATTTTCAAGGAGAAAACAAAATGAAAAAGACAATGAAACTATTTTGGCTCGTTTGTCTTGTTTTACTCGCTTGTGTACTGGTATTGACCGGCTGCGACGAGGAAGAGAAGCCAAATGATACAAATGACGACATCACAGATGATAACGATGTAAACGATAACGGCAACAACGATAAACATACCCATACATTTGTTAATGGTTTTTGTTCGTGCGGAACTGCCAATCTTTCTGAATCTGAAGGCTTGGCTTACGAATTATCAGAAGACGGAAAAAGTTATATGGTAACAGGTATAGGAAACTGTACAGATACGGTTATAATTATCCCAAGTACATACAATGAACTACCCGTATCAGAAATTGCATACGAGGCGTTTAAAGACTGTACACATGTTACAAGTATAACTATACCCGACAGTATTACGAGCATAAACGCACGTGCATTTTACGGATGTACAGGAATCACAGAAATTACTATTCCCAAGTCTGTAACAAGCATAGGAACTCAAATTTTCTATAAAGCAAGTAATTTGCACACGGTTTATTATAATTCTCCTTACAATTCAAATGATAATACGTTTCTTAATGAAAATAGTATTTCTAAAATTGTATTTGCTGGTTCATATCTACCTAGTAATATATTTTATAACAATACATACGTTAAAGAAGTTATTATAGAAGACGGTGTAACGAGTATAAATGATTATGCATTCTATAATTGTACGAGTCTTGTAAGTATTACGATACCTAGTAGTGTTACTAATATAGGAGAATGTGCTTTCGAAGAATGTAGAAATCTTACAGGCGTTTACATAAACGATATTACATCGTGGTGTCATATTACTTTTGATGGTTATGATAACTCTAACCCGCTTCGTTATGCAAAAAATCTTTATGATAACAACATTTTAGTGAGTGAATTGATTCTTCCTGACAGTGTTACGAAAATATCCAATTATGCATTCTATGGATGCACAAGCCTTACGAGTATTATCATACCCGATAGTGTTAGGCATATAGGTATGGATGCATTTCATGGCTGTACTAATCTTACAAATATTACTATACCAAACACCATTACGAGCATATGCGAAGGTACGTTCTATGGATGTAGAAATCTTACTGATGTAATTATTCCTAATAGTGTTACGGAGATTGGAGATTATGCGTTCTCTGTATGTACGCGACTTAACAACGTAACAATACCAGATAGTGTTACTAATATTGGAGAAGGGGCGTTTCGTGAATGTACAAGCCTTACGAGTATTACGATACCTGATAGTTACAATATAAGAGCCTATACGTTTTCGTACTGTACAAGTCTTACTAGTATCGTAATACTTGATGGCGTTCCTGCTATTGAAGAATCTGCATTCTTCGAATGCACTAACCTTATGAGCATATCAATACCTAATAGCATTACGAAAATTGATCATAGAGCCTTCTATAACTGCAGCAACTTAATGAAAATAATATACGCGGGAACAAAAGCAGATTGGAATGAAATTGTAACAGGTTTTAATTGGGATGGTGAAACAGGAAACTATACTATCCACTGCTCCGACGGAACAATAACCAAATAAACACACAAGCCGCCGCACTTTCGTGCGGCGGTTCCTT